>NZ_CP076668.1:3229166-3846250 GCF_018968705.1 Pseudomonas lijiangensis | reverse complement strand
ACCACCTCCTGTTGCCGAGGCTGCTCCTGTAGAGCCAGCCGCAAGCGACGACATCACTGACGCCGAGTTCGAGCACCTGCTCGATACCATGAGCGCGGCCAAGGCCGATGCAGCGCCTGCTGCTGCGGCACAGGCTCCTGCGGCGGCCAGCGATGAAATCACCGATCAGGAATTCGAATCGCTGCTCGACCAGTTGCATGGCAAGGGCCAGTTTGCGCCTGATGCCGTCGCGGCTCCTGCACCCGCTCCCGTAGCGGCTGCACCGAGCAGTGGTGCTGCACCTGCCAGCGATGAAATCACTGACGACGAATTCGAAGCCTTGCTCGATCAGTTGCATGGCAAGGGCTCGTTCGATGCCAGTGTCGCTGCAGCTCCGGTTGCAGCAGCGGCTGCACCGGCACCTGCCAAGGCTGCGGCTCCTGCTGCTGCGGCGGCCAGTGATGAAATCACCGATCACGAGTTCGAGAACCTGCTGGATGAGCTGCATGGCAAAGGCAAGTTCGAGCCTCAAGCCGTTGCCGCCAATGTGGCAGCTGCTGCGCCTCCACCTCCGCCGCCACCTGCAGCAGTAGCCAAACCGGCTGCCGCTGCGGCACCTGCGGCCAAACCGGCAGCGCCTGCTGCGGCTCCGGCTCCGGCTCGCGCACCTGCTGCTGGCGGCGGGGGTGAAAAGCCTGTTGCCTCCGAAGCGGAAACCACCGTACGGGTCGATACTGCGCGTCTGGACGAGATCATGAACATGGTCGGCGAACTGGTGCTGGTACGTAACCGTCTGGTTCGCCTGGGTCTCAACAGTGGCGATGAAGCCATGTCCAAGGCCGTATCGAACCTGGATGTGGTCACCGCCGACCTGCAGACCGCGGTGATGAAGACCCGGATGCAGCCGATCAAGAAAGTCTTCGGCCGCTTCCCGCGACTGGTTCGCGACCTGGCGCGTCAGCTCAAGAAAGAAATCAACCTGGAACTGGTCGGTGAAGAAACCGACCTGGACAAAAACCTCGTAGAGGCGCTTGCCGACCCGTTGGTCCACTTGGTGCGCAACGCGGTAGACCACGGTATCGAAATGCCTGAAGAGCGTGAAGCTTCTGGCAAGTCACGTGGCGGGCGGGTGATTCTTTCTGCCGAGCAGGAAGGCGACCACATCCTGCTGTCGATTTCCGACGACGGCAAGGGCATGGATCCCAACGTTCTGCGTGCCATCGCTGTGAAGCGTGGCGTGATGGACAAGGATGCTGCCGACCGCCTGAGCGATACCGATTGCTACAACCTGATCTTTGCACCGGGCTTCTCGACCAAATCCGAGATTTCAGACATCTCCGGACGCGGTGTGGGCATGGACGTGGTGAAAACCAAGATTGCCCAGCTCAACGGTACGATCAACATCTACTCCACCAAGGGCCAGGGCTCCAAGATTGTCATCAAGGTGCCTCTGACGCTGGCAATCATGCCGACCCTGATGGTCATGTTGGGCAACCAGGCTTTTGCCTTCCCGTTGGTCAACGTGAACGAAATCTTCCACCTGGACCTGTCGACCACCAACGTCGTCGATGGCCAGGAAGTCGTGATCGTTCGTGACAAGGCTCTGCCACTGTTCTATCTCAAGCGCTGGCTGATCAGCTCTGCTGCCCATGAAGAACAGCATGAAGGCCATGTGGTGATCCTTTCGGTGGGCACCCAGCGTATCGGCTTCGTGGTCGATCAGCTGGTCGGTCAGGAAGAAGTGGTTATCAAACCGCTGGGCAAGATGTTGCAAGGTACGCCAGGCATGTCGGGCGCCACCATCACCGGTGACGGTCGCATCGCCCTGATTCTGGATGTACCGAGCATGCTCAAGCGTTACGCCGCACGGCGTATTTGATTCTGGGGTCGCGGGCAGCGCAAGCTGCCTGCTGCGCCTATTGGAGTGTTTATGGCAGTCAAGGTCCTGGTGGTGGATGATTCCGGTTTCTTCCGCCGCCGCGTATCGGAAATTCTTTCTTCGGACCCCAACATCCAGGTCGTCGGTACGGCGACAAATGGCAAGGAAGCAATCGAACAGGCTCTGGCGCTCAAGCCCGATGTGATCACCATGGACTACGAAATGCCGATGATGGATGGCATTACGTCGGTTCGACACATCATGCAGCGCATCCCGACTCCGGTCCTGATGTTCTCTTCACTGACCCATGAAGGTGCCCGCGTTACGCTGGATGCCCTGGACGCCGGTGCAGTGGACTTCCTGCCCAAGAATTTCGAAGACATTTCGCGTAACCCGACGAAGGTCAAGCAACTGCTGTGCGAGAAGATCAACAGCATCGCGCGCAGCAATCGTCGTTTCAGTGGCGTGAGTTCGCCGGCCCCGGCATCTGCTGCGCCAGCACCTGCCCCGACCGCCGCGCCAGCTCGCGCACCTGTGCCGCCAGCCCGTACCGTGCCTTCTCGCACGGCACCCGCGCCAGCCGCTCATGCGCCAGCTCATCATGCACCGGCCCCTCAGGCTCATTCAGGCGCACCCAAGCGCAAGGCCTACAAGCTGGTGGCCATCGGCACGTCCACGGGCGGTCCGGTTGCCTTGCAGCGTGTGCTGACTCAGTTGCCTGCCAATTTCCCGGCACCTCTGGTCCTGATCCAGCACATGCCCGCAGCGTTCACCAAGGCCTTTGCCGAGCGTCTGGACAAGCTGTGCAAGATCAGCGTCAAGGAAGCGGAGGATGGCGACATCCTGCGTCCTGGTCTGGCGTTGCTGGCACCGGGCGGCAAGCAGATGATGGTGGATGGTCGCGGCGCGGTGAAAATCCTGCCGGGTGACGAACGCCTCAATTACAAACCCTGTGTGGACATCACCTTCGGTTCGGCCTCCAAGTCCTATGGCGACAAGGTGCTGGCTGTGGTGTTGACCGGCATGGGCGCCGACGGCCGTGAAGGTGCGCGCCTGCTCAAGCAGGGTGGCAGTAGCGTCTGGGCGCAGGACGAGGCGAGCTGTGTGATCTACGGCATGCCGATGGCCATTGTCAAAGCCGATCTGGCGGATGCGATTTACAGCCTTGACGATATCGGTCGGCATCTGGTCGAGGCCTGTCTCTGATGGATGTACTGAGCCTTATCGGTCTTATCCTGGCATTCGTTGCCATCATTGGTGGCAACTTCCTGGAAGGCGGGCACCTGAGTGCGCTGGTCAACGGCCCGGCCGCCTTGATCGTGGTGGGCGGTACGCTGGGTGCTTCGCTGTTGCAGTCATCGATGGGCGCTTTCAAGCGTGCGATGCAAATCGTCGGCTGGATCCTGTTCCCGCCGCGCATCGATCTGGCGGGTGGTATCGACCGGGTTATTGCCTGGAGCCTCACCGCTCGAAAGGAAGGTCTGCTGGGGCTGGAAACGGTTGCCGACACCGAACCCGACAACTATTCCCGCAAGGGCTTGCAGTTGCTGGTGGACGGTGCCGAGCCCGAGGCGATTCGCAGTATTCTGGAAGTGGATCTCATCACCCAGGAAACCCGCGACATCCAGGCGGCCAAGGTATTTGAAAGCATGGGCGGCTATGCGCCGACCGTGGGGATCATCGGTGCGGTCATGGGCCTGATCCATGTGATGGGCAACCTGGCCGACCCAAGCCAGCTGGGCAGCGGTATCGCGGTGGCCTTCGTGGCGACCATTTACGGTGTTGCCATGGCCAACCTGATTCTCTTGCCGGTGGCCAACAAGCTCAAGGCCATTGCTCATCGTCAGGCCCGTTATCGGGAAATGCTGCTCGAAGGCCTGCTTTCCATTGCCGAGGGTGAAAACCCGCGCTCCATCGAACTCAAGCTGCAAGGCTTCATGGAGTAATGCCGCATGGCTCGCCGTCGTCCACCCGAAGAGCATGAGAATCATGAACGCTGGCTGGTTTCCTATGCCGACTTCATTACGCTGCTGTTTGCCTTTTTCGTGGTGATGTACTCGATTTCGTCCATCAACGAAGGCAAGTACAAGATTCTGTCCCAGGCGCTGGTCGGCGTATTCAACGACGCCGAGCGCACCATGAAGCCCATTCCCATCGGCGAGCAGCGCCCGGTGAGCGTCACGCCTGCCCAGCCGTTGCTCAAGGAAAGCGAGCAGACCGATGCCGGTATTGGCCAGAAGTCTGACGATCCGCTGCAGACCATCGCCGACAATGTGCGCGATGCTTTTGGTGATCTGATCAAGTCCGACCAGATGACCGTGCGCGGCAACGAACTGTGGATCGAGATCGAACTCAACTCCAGCCTGTTGTTCGGCAGTGGCGATGCCATGCCCAGCGACAAGGCGTTCACCATCATTGAAAAGGTGGCCGGGATCGTCAAACGCTTCGACAACCCGATCCACGTGGAAGGTTTCACCGACGATCAGCCGATCAGTACCGCTCAATACCCCACCAACTGGGAGCTGTCGTCGGCCCGGTCCGCGAGTATCGTGCGCATGCTGGCCATGGATGGTGTCAATCCTGCCCGACTGGCTTCGGTGGGCTATGGCGAGTTCCAGCCGATTGCAACCAATACCACGACGGCGGGGCGTGCAAAGAACCGTCGCGTGGTGCTGGTCATCTCGCGTAACCTCGATGTTCGGCGTAGTCTGACCAGCACCGGCACGGCCAATGCACAACCTGATGCCGCTTTGAGGCGTGCTGGCACACAAACTGCACCTGTGCCAGCAAAGCCGCCGGTACGAGCGAACGCCGTCAATTCTCCGTCACCCGCCCTCTAGCAGTCGTTATCGATATGGTCGTCGTTGTGCGGAAGGAAAAACATCAATGAGAGTCTGGGCAGTAGCCAATCAGAAAGGTGGAGTCGGCAAGACCACTACGACCATTGCCCTGGCCGGATTACTGGCTGACGCGGGCAAGCGCGTGGTCGTGGTCGATCTGGACCCCCACGGCTCCATGACCAGCTACTTCGGGCATAACCCCGATGAGCTGGAACATAGCGTTTTCGATCTGTTCCTGCACAAAGGCTCGGTCCCTGACGGGTTGCCCGGCCAGTTGCTGCTGCCGACCAGCGATGAACGTATTTCCCTGCTGCCTTCGAGCACGGCCCTGGCCACCCTTGAGCGCCAGTCGCCGGGGCAGAGCGGTCTGGGGCTGGTCATCGCCAAGAGCCTTGCGCAGTTGTGGCAGGATTTTGACTATGCCCTGATCGACAGTCCGCCCTTGCTGGGTGTCCTGATGGTCAACGCCCTGGCTGCGAGTCAGCAACTGGCGATTCCGGTACAGACCGAGTTCCTGGCCGTCAAAGGCCTGGAGCGCATGGTCAATACCCTGGCGATGATCAACCGCTCTCGCAAGACACCGTTGCCGTACACCATCGTGCCGACCCTGTTTGACCGTCGGACCCAGGCTTCCATGGGCACGCTCAAGCTGCTGCGTGACAGTTTTCCCGATCACGTCTGGAAAGCCTACGTGCCTGTTGATACCCGTCTGCGCGATGCCAGCCGTGCCGGTATCACGCCATCCCAGAACGATGGCAAGAGCCGCGGGGTCATGGCTTACCGGGCACTGCTCAAACATATGCTCTCCGAGCAGCTTACGGTTCAGGTGGCTTGACGTGCGTCCTTATTCTTTCTGTGCAGCCCGCTCAAGTCAGGCCTCCATGCGGCCGATAAGCTTATCAGGTGGCACTCGCTCCATTTTTCGTTGGGCCCCGGTATGAACCGCCCTTTAGAAGTTGCTACACGGCCAAAACTGGCATTGCAGTCGTATCTGGACTCCTTGCTTCAGGATGCCACTGAAGAACTTGAAGAACCGTCGGATACCATCGACGAGTTCCAGGCTGCAGTGCTCGAAGAGCAGGCTCTCGATGCGCGCAGGCAGCAGGTCAAACCCGTTGCAGTGGCCGTTGCGGCACCCGCTCCGGTGGCTGTACCCGTTGCAGTGGCGGCGCCGGTTGTTGTTCCGGTGGTGACGCCTGTCGAGGTACCTGTAGAGGTGCCGGCGCCGGTGGTCGTTGCTGAAGTTGCAGTGCCGAAAGTGGAAGTGGTCGAGCCTGTCGTTCAGTTGAGCACCACGGGTGAACAACGCACGCCGACTCCACCGCCGAACCGGGAAGGGCGTCCGGCCTGGGCCGACGAGCCTTTCGAGTGTCTGTTGTTTGATGTGGCGGGTTTGACGCTGGCCGTACCGCTGATATGCCTGGGGTCGATCTACCCTCTGGCAGGCCAGGAGTTGACACCCCTGTTCGGGCAACCGGACTGGTTTCTCGGGATCCTGCCCAGCCAGGCAGGCAACCTGAAAGTATTGGATACAGCGCGCTGGATCATGCCTGATCGCTACCGCGACGATTTTCGCCAGGGATTGCAGTACGTGATCTCGGTTCAAGGCTACGAGTGGGGGCTGGCCGTGCATCAGGTCAGCCGTTCACTGCGCCTCGATCCTGCCGAGATCAAATGGCGGGGCCATCGCGGTCAGCGTCCATGGCTGGCGGGAACAGTGATCGAGCATATGTGCGCGTTGGTGGATGTTGCAGAGTTGGCCGAGTTGATAGCCAGTGGCGCGGTCAAGCAGTTGAACAAATCGAGATAATCATGGGTTGGCGCCAGAGGCGTTGCCCGCAGAGTACACACGTGAGGGGTTAGCGGTATGAATAAGACGTCTGCACAAGGTTCCGAAGATCCTATCCTGCAGTGGGTGACTTTCCGCCTGGACAATGAGTCGTACGGCATCAACGTGATGCAGGTCCAGGAAGTGCTGCGTTACACCGAAATCGCTCCTGTGCCGGGTGCGCCAAGCTATGTGCTGGGCATCATCAACCTGCGCGGTAACGTCGTGACCGTGATCGACACCCGTCAGCGCTTCGGCCTGGCTCCGGTGGAAGTCAGCGACAACACCCGTATCGTGATCATCGAAGCTGACAAGCAGGTCGTCGGTATTCTGGTCGACAGCGTGGCGGAAGTGGTTTACCTGCGTCAGTCCGAAGTCGAAACCGCGCCGAACGTGGGCAACGACGAAACCGCCAAGTTCATCCAGGGCGTCTGCAACAAGAACGGCGAGCTGCTGATTCTGGTCGAGCTGGACAAGATGATGTCCGAAGAAGAGTGGTCCGAGCTGGAGAACATCTGATTGATTCTTGAGGCGGCAGTTGTCTTCCTGGGCATTCTCTGGGTCGTGACCCTGGGAATGTTCCTGGCTCATACCAAACGTCAGCGGGTTCTTGACGCTGAGCGTGATGAGGCCAGTGCCTTGCGGGACCAGCGGATCCGGGAGTTGGCCAAGCGTGTGGACACCTTCCAGAACGGCACGGTGCGCATGGGGGAGGACCTGCATGAGTTGCGTGCGATGGTTGCACCGCTGCCTGACAAGCTCACGGCACTCGAACAGCGCGATCCCTCCACGCTGTCCTTCGCCCAGGCAGCACGCCTGGTCGGCATGGGTGCAAGTGTCGATGAGCTGACTCAATCCTGCGGCCTGACCCAGGCCGAAGCGCAATTGATGAGCAAATTGCATCGCAATACGGCTGATCAATAGCCTTTCCTGATTCTCGCGCAAATACCTTCTTGACCCGTCGCGAGCAAGCTCCCTCCCACAAAACTCGTGGGAGGGAGCTTGCTCGCGACGGCGGTATGAAGTGCGGCGCTGTTTACCGTGGCGTGATATCCCGCTCGATCGGCGGAGCATCCGGGTCCTGGCCTGCCGGGAACTTGCCCTTGAGATGCCAGGCAAAGGCGATGATTTCGGCGATGGTCAGATACAACGGCTCGGGGATGCTGTCACCCAGTTCCAGACGCGCCAGCAATTTGACCAGCTCGGCGTTTTCGTAGATCGGGACTTCATGCTCCCGGGCAATCGCCAGAATCGCTTCCGCCAGTTGATCGTCGCCCTTGGCACTCAGGGTCGGGGCTTGTTGGCCGTCGTAGGTCAGGGCGATCGCCTGGCGCGGCATGTGGTCAGGTAGGCTCATCAGGCGTTCTCGTCGATCCAGCGTTGTTCGAGTGTGGTGCGCGGGCCTTGTGGAGGAACCCCCTGGCTGCAAGCCAGTTCGCCCACCGCCAGGCCGCAGGCGATCAACCGTTCCCGCAGATAACCCAGCTCCTGGCCGATCAGGGCCGCACTGCCGGGGCGCTCTGCCCACAGATGGCTCGACAGCGTGCCGCTGATCAACTGCGCACTGACCTGCAAAGGCCCCAGTGGCTCCATATCGAAGGCCAGGTCTATGCGCCAGAGTTTTTCCCGTGGTCCTTTGACTTCGTTGCCATCCTGATCCTCGGCGGTTTCCTGTTCCGGCGCCTCTTCACGCTGCATCTTGACCTGCAAGGGCACGATGTCGTGTGCGTTGCGCATCGGTACTTCCATCTGCCAGGTGGTGACCTGCGTGCCGTCGGCATTGGTCCGGGTCTGTTCCAGGCTGCCCAGTTGATGGCTTTGCAGGCGCGACACCGCAGCAGCCGCCAGTTTGAGCAGCAGTTCCAGATCTTCTTCCTTCTCGCCGCCGCTGACGTCACGGGAGGGGAGAGGGAAGCTGGTGGGTTGCGGGCGCGGCGCTACCAGACCCAGCGTGCCCAGGGCATTGCGGATGGTGCTGGGGATGACCCGCGTCAGCATATTGGACGCAGCCGCTGCGTTGTACGAAGCATTGCCCGGCAGTTCAGACAGCACCTGCGCGATCAGGCGCATCAGGTTGGCCTTCATGTCCGGCGCCAGCGACGGGCTCAGGCCCGCCAGCAGCTTGGCCTCCATGAACATGCCGCTGGAATTGAGGGCCTGGGCGACATTGCCCGGCGTTCTCATCTGCTCGATATCGGGAATGCTGGCCAGTATCTGGTTGATGCTGGCCTGCAATGGCGCCGGAATCGAAGGGTTGGAGCGCGGCAGGTTCTGCAGGGCGGCAATCAGGTTTTCCAGCGAGCCCTGGCGATTCTGCTGGGTGGCCAGTTGCTGCGCGACCGCCAGTTGATCGAGGCGGCCGGGCAGGGGCACGAAGTTCAACGACTGGTTGCCCTGCACCTGGGCGCTGAGCAGGCTGCCGACAGTCAGCGGCTTGGGGCTCTCGATGGTCAGGATAGTGCCGGCCTGAGCGGTATTGAGCAGCATCACGATCGAGCGATAGCTCTGTGCTCCGGCCAGTTGATTGACGACCTGGCTGGTCATGACCTTGCCTTGCAGCAGGGAGCCCACCGGTAATTGTTTGAGATCGATGCTGGTCTGCGAGTTTTTCAACGCATTGTTGATCTGCTGCAAGGTCAGCGTCAGTTCATTGGGCGATGCTTGAGCCACTTGCAGGGTGGTGCCTGGCGTGAAGGGGAGGCTGCTGTTGACCGGCAGGTTGGTCTGGCTACCATTGCTCAGTGCCAGCCTGAGCAGTAACTGGAATTGCTGGTTGACCTGTTTGAGGGTCAGCACCTCGGCTTCGGCAGTCTGGCCTTCGGGCACCAGATTTTCTGCCGCTTGCAGCAAGGTCAGGACCTGCGCCTGAGTCACCGTTGCCTTCAACAGGGCGGTAGTCGGTGCCGCGGCAGGAACGCTGGTGATATCACCCGTCATTGAATCTCGACCTGTGGAAGTTGCCCTCTTGGTATCAGGACACACATGTATAATGTCGGCCACGCATGGCCCGGAGATAAAGTTGCACCAATGTAACGGCTGTTTCAATGCCGACTTGAACCCTCCCTTTCTCTGTCCGTGTCCTGTACGTTGTCCCTCGACGTGCCAATGCCATGCTGGAAGCCCTCGATGACCCTGGCGACACCTCTTCTGGAAGCGACAAGTCTGTCCTGCGAACGCGACTGGCGCATGCTGTTCGAGAACCTTGAATTGCGCCTCGAAACGGGCGACATGGTGCAGATCAGCGGTCCCAATGGCAGTGGCAAGACCAGCCTCCTCAGGTTGTTGTCCGGCCTGATGCAGCCCACAACCGGAGAAGTCCGCCTCAATGGCCAGCCCCTTGAAGGTCAGCGTGCCGAGCTTGCCCGCAACCTGCTGTGGATCGGCCATGCTGCCGGGATCAAGGATCTGCTGACACCGGCAGAAAACCTCAGCTGGCTCTGTGCCCTGCATCAGCCGGTGCAGGCGCCTGATATCTGGCAGGCGCTCGATGCCGTGGGGTTGCAGGGTTTCGAGGACGTGCCGTGCCATACCCTGTCCGCTGGTCAGCAACGCCGAGTCGCACTGGCGCGCCTGTATCTGGCGGCGCCACCGATCTGGATTCTCGATGAGCCTTTCACCGCCCTGGACAAGCAGGGTGTCGCGCAACTGGAAAACCATCTGGCCCAACACTGCGAACAAGGCGGAATGATCGTCATGACCACCCACCACACACTGAGCCGCATGCCTGCGGGTTACAGGGATATTGATCTGGGACAGTGGTCGGTATGAGCAATGTATTTACCCTGCTGCTGGCCCGTGAGGCGCGACTGCTTGTGCGTCGCCCGGCGGAGCTGCTCAACCCATTGGTCTTTTTCGCTATCGTGATTGCATTGTTCCCTCTGGCGGTCGGCCCACAGACTCAATTGTTGCAAACCTTGTCGCCAGGGTTGCTCTGGGTCGCGGCGCTTTTATCGGTCCTGCTCTCGCTGGACGGGCTGTTCCGCAGTGATTTCGAGGACGGATCACTGGAGCAGTGGGTCCTTTCGCCACACCCTCTGGCGCTTCTGGTACTGGCCAAAGTACTGGCACACTGGGTTTTTTCCGGGCTGGCACTGGTATTGTTGGCACCGTTGCTGGCACTCATGCTCGGTCTGCCCACTCAATGCCTGCCGGTCCTGCTGTTTTCCCTGTTGCTGGGGACACCGGTGCTGAGCCTGCTGGGCGCCGTCGGTGCAGCGCTGACCGTCGGTTTGAAGCGTGGCGGCCTGCTGCTGGCGCTGTTGATCCTGCCGTTGTATATCCCGGTGCTGATCCTGGGCAGTGGCGCCTTGCAAGCGGCCCTGCAAGGCATGCCGGCAACCGGTTATCTACTCTGGCTTGGCAGCCTGACCGCTTTGGCTGTAACCCTGACACCCTTTGCAATAGCCGCAGGCCTGAAGATCAGCGTCGGCGAATAATTGAGGTTCTGAGGCTGGCAAAGGCTGGCCATCAGTAAAAACCCGGAATGCACCGTGATGAAAAGCAGCGTGATGAAAAACAGCATCAGTTGGGCCTGGTTTCACAAGCTTGGTTCTCCGAAGTGGTTCTACGGCATCAGTGGGCGCCTGCTGCCCTGGCTGAGCATTGCCGCCGTGCTGCTGATCGGCACCGGCACGGTCTGGGGCCTGGCCTTTGCGCCGCCTGACTATCAGCAGGGCAACAGCTTTCGCATCATCTACATTCATGTGCCTTCTGCCATGCTGGCCCAGTCCTGCTACGTGATGCTTGCGGTCTGTGGCGTGGTCGGTCTGGTCTGGAAGATGAAACTGGCCGACGTCGCCCTGCAAAGCGCCGCGCCCATCGGTGCCTGGATGACTGCTCTGGCACTGGTCACCGGCGCCATCTGGGGCAAGCCGACCTGGGGCTCGTGGTGGGTGTGGGATGCGCGGCTGACGTCCATGCTGATTCTGCTGTTCCTGTACTTCGGCCTGATTGCCCTGGGCAACGCCATCACCAACCGTGACAGCGCCGCCAAGGCCTGTGCGGTGCTGGCCATCGTCGGGGTCGTGAACATCCCGATCATCAAATACTCGGTGGAATGGTGGAACACCCTGCATCAGGGCGCGACCTTCACCCTCACCGAAAAGCCGGCCATGCCTGCTGAAATGTGGCTGCCGTTGCTGTTCACCACTCTGGGTTTCTACTGCTTCTTCGGGGCGGTCCTGCTGGTGCGCATGCGCCTTGAAGTGCTCAAGCGCGAGTCGCGGACCAGTTGGGTGAAAGCCGAAATCCTCAACAGCCTGGGTCAGAGTCCGACCTCTTCAAACAGCGGAGGCGCACAGTGAGTTTCGAGTCATTCGCTGATTTTCTGGCCATGGGCCGTCATGGCCTGTTCGTCTGGTCGGCTTACGGTATCTGCCTGTTCGTGCTGATTCTCAACGTGGCGCTGCCGTTGCTGGCGCGTCGGCGTTACCTGCAACAAGAGGCGCGTCGTCTGCGCTGGGAGAGCAAGAAGTGAACCCGCTGCGCAAAAAGCGTCTGTTGATCATCCTCGCGATACTGGCCGGGGTCGGGATTGCCCTGGCCCTGGCGCTCAGCGCCCTGAAGGAAAACATCAACCTGTTTTACACCCCGACCCAGATCGCCAACGGCGAAGCGCCGCTGGACACGCGCATCCGGGCAGGCGGAATGGTAGCGAAGGGCTCGCTGCAACGTTCGGCCGACTCGCTGGATGTGCGCTTTGTGGTCACCGATTTCAGCAAGTCGGTGACCATCACCTACCGTGGCATCCTGCCGGATCTGTTCCGTGAAGGGCAGGGCATTGTCGCGCTGGGCAAACTCAATGCCGAAGGCGTCGTGGTCGCCGATGAAGTGCTGGCCAAGCATGACGAAAAGTACATGCCGCCCGAAGTGACCAAGGCGCTGCAGGAAAGCGGCCAGTCCGCTCCGGCTCCATCTCCCACACCATCCAAGCAGGGTTGAGTCATGATTCCTGAACTCGGCCATCTGGCCATGATTCTGGCGCTGTGCCTGTCAGTCGTGCAGGCTATCGTGCCGCTGCTGGGTGCCTGGCGAGGCGACCGGCTGTGGATGGGCCTGGCGCGTCCCGCGGCCTGGGGGCAATTCAGCTTTCTGGTCTTCGCGTTCGGCTGCCTGACGTATGCCTTCATGGTCGACGATTTTTCAGTGGCCTACGTTGCGCAGAACTCCAACAGCGCCTTGCCCTGGTACTACAAGTTCAGCGCTGTCTGGGGTGCCCATGAAGGTTCCTTGCTGCTCTGGGCCTTGATCCTCAGCGGATGGACCTTTGCCGTATCGGTCTTCTCCCGGCAATTGCCACAGATCATGCTGGCCCGGGTGCTGGCAGTGATGGGCATGATCAGCGTCGGCTTTCTGTCGTTCCTGATCCTGACCTCCAACCCGTTCTCGCGCATCCTGCCCCAGGTTCCGGCCAATGGCCGGGATCTCAACCCGTTGTTGCAGGACATCGGCCTGATCGTGCATCCGCCGATGCTGTACATGGGCTATGTCGGTTTCTCGGTGGCCTTCGCCTTTGCCATCGCCGCTTTGCTGGGCGGGCGTCTGGATGCGGCCTGGGCACGCTGGTCGCGGCCCTGGACCATCGTCGCCTGGGCGTTTCTGGGGATTGGCATCACCCTGGGCTCCTGGTGGGCCTATTACGAACTGGGTTGGGGCGGCTGGTGGTTCTGGGACCCGGTAGAAAATGCCTCCTTCATGCCCTGGCTGGTGGGCACGGCGCTGATTCACTCGCTGGCAGTCACCGAAAAGCGCGGCGTATTCAAAAGCTGGACGGTATTGCTGGCCATTGCAGCGTTTTCCCTGAGCCTGCTGGGGACCTTCCTGGTGCGTTCAGGCGTGCTGACCTCCGTGCATGCCTTCGCCTCCGATCCCGAGCGTGGCGTGTTCATTCTGATCTTCCTGCTGGTGGTGGTCGGCGGCTCGCTGACGCTGTTTGCTGTTCGTGCCCCGGTGGTGAAAAGCCAGGTGGGCTTTGGCCTGTGGTCCCGAGAGACGCTGCTGCTGGGCAATAACCTGGTGCTGGTCGTCGCGGCCTCCATGATTCTGCTCGGCACGCTCTATCCGCTGGTGCTCGATGCCGTGAGCGGCGCCAAGATGTCCGTCGGCCCGCCGTACTTCAATGCGCTGTTCGTGCCACTGATGGGGCTGCTGATGGTGGTGATGGCGGTCGGCGTGCTGGTGCGCTGGAAAGACACGCCACTCAAATGGCTGGTAAGCATGCTGGCGCCGGTGCTGATCGGCAGTGCGATTCTGGCGGTTATCGCCGGTCTTGTGCTGGGTGATTTCCACTGGGCGGTGATGGCGACGTTCATGCTGGCGGCCTGGGTGCTGCTGGCGGGCGTTCGCGACCTGCTGGACAAGACTCGTCACAAAGGCTTGCTCAAGGGCGCTCGCGGCCTGACCCGCAGTTACTGGGGCATGCAGCTCGCTCACATCGGAATTGCGGTCTGCGCCCTGGGTGTCGTGCTGTCGAGCCAGAACAGTGCCGAGCGGGATCTGCGTCTGGCACCCGGCGAATCCACCGAACTGGGCGGCTATCAGTTCGTGTTCGAGGGAGCCAGGCATTACGAAGGGCCGAACTTCACCTCCGATCGCGGCACCGTGCGGGTCTTGCAGGACGGCAAAGTGATCTCGGTGCTGCATCCGGAAAAACGCCTCTACACCGTTCAGCAATCGATGATGACCGAGGCCGGCATTGATGCCGGTGTGACCCGCGACCTGTATGTCGCCCTCGGGGAACCCCTGGGTAATGGCGCCTGGGCAGTACGTGTCCACGTCAAACCGTTCGTGCGCTGGATCTGGTTCGGCGGCCTGCTGACCGGTCTTGGTGGCATTCTGGCGGCCATGGACAGGCGCTACCGGGTCAAGGTCAAAAACAAAGTGAGTGACGCGCTGGGCATGACGGGAGCAGCGGTATGAAGCGTTGGATCATGGTGCTGCCACTGGCAATCTTTCTGGTTGTCGCAGTGTTTCTCTATCGCGGTCTGTACCTGGACCCTGCCGAACTGCCCTCGGCGCTGATCGACAAGCCGTTCCCCGAGTTCTCTCTGCCGCAGGTCGAGAGTGACAAGGTCCTGACCCGCGCCGACCTGCTGGGCAAACCGGCACTGGTGAACGTCTGGGGAACCTGGTGCATCGCCTGCCGGGTCGAGCACCCGGTGCTCAACAAACTGATGCAGCAAGGCGTGGTGATCTACGGCATCAACTACAAGGATGTGAACGCCGACGCCATCAAGTGGCTCAAGGATTTCCACAATCCCTATCAGCTCAATATCCGCGATGAAGCGGGCACTCTGGGCGTGAACCTGGGCGTCTATGGCGCGCCGGAAACCTTCCTGATCGACAGCAAGGGCATCATCCGCCACAAATACGTCGGGGTGATCGACGAGACGGTCTGGCGTGAAAAACTGGCCGGGCTGTATCAGGCGCTGGTCGATGAGGCCAGACCATGAAGCGCTGGTTGACTGTTGTTGTACTGAGCCTGGGCTTGGCCGGTTTTGCCCAGGCAGCCATCGATGCCTATCAGTTTCGCGACGAAGCCGAGCGTGCCCGCTACAGCGAACTGACCAAGGAACTGCGTTGCCCCAAATGCCAGAACCAGGACCTCGCTGACTCGAACGCGCCGATTGCTGCCGACCTGCGCAAGGAGATCTACCGCATGCTCGGTGAAGGCCAGAGCAATCAGCAGATCATCGAGTTTATGGTCAATCGTTACGGCGAATTCGTGCGCTACAACCCGCAACTGAGCTCACGCACCTGGCTGCTCTGGTTCGGCCCGGCCGGGTTGCTGCTTGTGGGGCTGGTCGTGATTGGCGTTATTGTTGGTCGTCGTCGCAGTGAGCAACGCGAAGAAGCCGATGTTCTTTCCGACGAGGAGCGTCAGCGCCTCGCCCACCTGTTGGATAAAAACCGAGAATGATCGATTTCTGGATGGCAGCCGGCCTGCTGTTGCTGGTGGCCCTGAGTTTCTTGTTGATCCCGGTCCTGCGCGGTCGTCATGTGCAACCGGAAGAGGATCGCACGGCCCTTAACGTCGCCCTGTATCAGGAGCGCGTGGCCGAGTTGCAAGGCCAGCAGGAGGAGGGCGTGTTGTCGGCCGCGCAGATGCAGAGCGGTCGTGCCGAGGCTGCTCGGGAATTGCTGGCCGATACCGAAGACACGGGCCCTGTGCGCAATACGCGTCTGGGCAAAGCCATGCCCTTGCTTGCGGCGGTACTGGTGCCTGCTCTTGGTCTGGGGTTGTACCTGCATTACGGGGCCAGCGACAAGGTCGAACTGGCCCGTGAGTTCTCCCAGCCGCCGACGTCCCTGGCAGACATGACCCGCCGCCTGGAGCGCACTGTCGAAGCCCAGCCGGACTCTGCCGAAGGGTTCTACTTCCTGGCCCGCAGCTACATGGCCCAGGAGCGTCCGGGCGATGCCGCGAAAATGCTCGAGCGCGCCGTGGCCCTGGCCGGACGTCAGCCGGAACTGTTGGGGCAATGGGCTCAGGCGCTGTATTTCGCCAGCAACAAGCAATTTACCCCTCAGGTCCAGGCCCTTACCGACGAAGCCCTCAAGGCCGATCCGCGAGAAGCCACCAGCCTCGGGTTGCTGGGTATCGCAGCCTATGAAAGCGAGCGTTATCAGATCGCGGTGGATTACTGGACGCGTTTGCTGAGCGTATTGCCCCCACAGGACCCGTCCCGTCCGGCACTGGAAGGCGGCATTGCCCGCGCCCGTGAAAACCTCGGGATCAAAGCGGTTCCCGTCGTGGCTGATGCTGCGCGCATCAAGGTGCGTGTGGATCTGGCACCTGCGCTCAAGGCCAGTGTCCAACCGGGTGACAGCGTGTTCATCTTTGCCCGCGCCGTGAATGGCCCACCGGCACCTCTGGCGGTCAAACGCATCACCGTGGCCGACCTGCCTGCGCAGGTCGAACTGGGTGATTCCGACGCAATGATGCCGCAACTGAAACTGTCGAACTTTGCGCAAGTCCAACTGGTTGCACGGGTGTCCCGTGCAGGGCAGCCAACCACGGGTGAGTGGATCGGCCGCAGCCAGCCACTGGCCAGTAGCATCACGGCGCAGCAGGCCTTAACTATCGACAGTCCTGACAAATAGAGAGTCGCTTATGTACCGCACCGCACGCATTACCTTATTGGGTCTGGCTCTTGGTTTGAGTGCTTGTGCGGTTCAGCCACCCGAACCCCATGGCCAGGAACCCATCCAGTCCTTGCCGGGCGGCCAGCAACCGGGCAGCCCACGTCCGACCACCCCCAAAACCCCGCCCAAGGCCCCGGCACCCGCGCCGAAAACCTCCGCCAGCTTCGCCCCGCCACCGGGCGGCAACAGCCACTGGGATGCGCGCATGGGCGTGTACGTGATGGAAGACCAGACCAACACCTTCTACCGCCAGCGCACCTACTACCAATGGAACAACGGCTGGAGCTGGTCCACCAGCCCGAACGGGCCATGGCAGTCGACGGATACCAGTGGGGTGCCAGCGGGGTTGGGGAAGCAGTTCGGGAATTGAGTGGGCTGTGAGGTGATGCATTTTCTTTGAATGTACCGGCCTCTCGCGGATGAATCCCACAGAATAATGCCGATCAGAAGTTCATAAATCACTTTGTGGGAGGCAGCTTGCTGGCGACTTCAGTGTACAGACGCAGAATATCTGTTGGTTTTCAGGTTTTTTCGCCAGCAAGCTGCCTCCCACAGGTTTTGTGTGTGCCTTGGTTGATCGGTATCAGAACGTAGGAGCACTGTACAGGTCAGCGCACCTCAACCCGCTCCAGCGAGCGGTCCAGTTCCTTTCGGGCCATGCCGATCAGATGCACGACTGAAAAGGCCAGGTCGCGTTTCGGGCCGTTGAGGCTGTCGCCGGATTCGTAAGCGGTTGCGGCTGCGCAACGCAGCAGCTCGGAGATATGCAGCAGGGATTCTTCGAGTGAAAAGATGGGTGGATCGGGCGTTACTTTTTTCATGATGATTTCTCCGTGAGGAAGCCACCGGACAATCGCTGCTAAACGATTGAGGGTGGCGGCTTTGTCGCGGGTTAGCAGACCGGGGAAAAATCACCAAAAACCGGCGCACCCGAAGGTGCCCCACGCAAAGCCGCCATAAGCGGTACTTTTGCATGGTGATTTATGTCCCCAGGCTGCTAAACCCGATCACTGATGTGCAGTGACCGACACAGCCTAGAGAGCCAAAAACGCCCATGCAAGGGGGGAAGATTTTCTAGGAAAGTTCACTCATGGGAAAGGGATAAGCCTGTAAGAAATGTCCTGTATTTTCGGCATTTCGTGAGCTTGGGGCGGGCGAGGGCGGCTTTTCGCTTACGGCAAAAACAAAAAGGCCTCACCGACGCAACAGCGCCGGTGAGGCCCGGGTCGACTTACTTGCCCGAGTAAATCTGGTCGAACACGCCACCGTCAACAAAGTGGGTTTTCTGCACGGTGCGCCAGTCACCGAAGGTTTTTTCCACGGACAGGAAGTCGACTTTCGGGAAGCGGTCCTTGTACTTGGCCAGCACTGTCGCGTCCCGTGGGCGCAGGTAGTTGTTGGCGGCGATTTCCTGGGCCTCAGGGGACCACAGGTATTTCAGGTAGCCTTCGGCCAGTGCGCGGGAGTCTTTCTTGTCCACGACCTTGTCGACCACGCTCACCGGCGGCTCGGCTTCGGCGGAAACGCTCGGGTAGACCACTTCAAACTGGTCGCGACCGAATTCGCGGGCGATCATTTCCGCTTCGTTCTCGAAAGTCACCAGCACGTCGCCGATCTGGTTGGTCATGAAGGTGGTGGTTGCGCCACGACCACCGGTGTCGAGCACCGGTACGTGCTTGAACAACTGGCCGACGAAGGTGCGGGCGGCGGCTTCATCACCGCCGTTCTTGAGGGTGTAACCCCAGGCCGACAGGTAGGTGTAGCGACCATTGCCCGAGGTTTTCGGGTTAGGCACGATGACTTCGACGCCATCCTTGATCAGGTCCGGCCAGTCTTTCAGGGCTTTGGGGTTGCCTTTGCGCACGATGAAAACGGTGGCCGAGGTGAAGGGCGCGCTGTTGTTCGGCAGGCGGGTCACCCAGTTCTTGGGAACCAGTTCGCCATTGTCGGCCAGGGCGTTGATGTCGGTGGCCATGTTCATGGTGATGACGTCAGCCGGCAGGCCATCGATCACGGAACGCGCCTGCTTGCTCGACCCGCCGAAGGACATCTGTACCGTGACGTCTTCCTTGTGTTCGGCTTTCCAGTGCTTCTGGAAGGCGCTGTTGTAGTCCTTGTAGAAGTCACGCATCACGTCGTAGGAGACGTTGAGCAGAGTCGGAGCGGCCTGAGCGGCGCTGGCGAAAGCCAGGCCTGCGGCCAGTAGCGAGGCGGCGAAGATTTTTTTCACTGCACGTTCCTTGAGTTGACAGTCATTGTTATGGGCTGATGGCCTAATGCCGCGACTATAGCCGCAGAGTCTGGGCCTTCTAAAGATTAAAAACGTATTTGCTTATGCCTGGTCTTCTACCTTGGGAAACAGCGCATTGCCACACCGCGAGCAGAAGGCTGCGCCGTGCTCATGGTGCTTTTTCACGCACACCGGGCAGTCATGCCTGAGCTGTTCGCCGCGCATGGCATTGGCCAGTTCGGCGGTGAATATACCGGTGGGTACGGCAATGATCGAGTAACCGATGATCATCACAATGGACGACACCATTTGCCCCAGTGGCGTCTTGGGCACGATATCGCCAAAGCCCACGGTGGTCAGGGTCACGATAGCCCAGTAAATGCCCTTGGGTATGCTGGTGAACCCATGTTGCGGGCCTTCGATCACGTACATCAGGGTGCCGAACACCGTGACCAGGGTCGAGACACTCACCAGAAACACGATGATCTTTTGCCTGCTGCCGCGCAGGGCCTCCACCAGATAGTGGGCCTGCTTCAGATAAGGGCTGAGCTTGAGGACCCGGAAGATGCGCAGCATGCGGATGATTCGCACGATCAGCAGGTACTGGGCATCGCTGTAATAGATCGCCAGCACTCCCGGTACGATGGCCAGCAGGTCCACCAGTCCATAGAAACTGAAGGCGTACTTCAGCGGCCTTGGTGAGCAGTAGAGGCGCAGGATGTATTCGATGGCGAAGACCAGCGTAAAGCCCCATTCGATATAGGCGAACAGGGTGGCGTGATCGCGATGGATCTCCTCGATGCTGTCGACCATGGTCACCAGCAGGCTGAGCAGAATGACAATCAGCAGAATCTTGTCAAAACTCCGCCCGGCGGGTGTGTCGGTCTGGAAAATGATGTTGTGCAGCCGCTCGCGGCGGCTGAGGGTGGTGTTCATGGTTGCTCTCGCAATGAGTATTGCGAAAGCTTAATGCCCGGCATCGGGAATAATCCATTTTCTTTTGACGCTTGCGTAACCCGTACGCAAGCGTCAGCCGTTTCGGATTAACTCTTGTCAGCGTCTGCGAGCTTTCTCTGGACTCTGGCCTGGTGTGCTTTTTCCAGAACCTCTTGGGCATATTGCTCTGCGTCATCCAGTGTCTGGACGGTGGCGACCTGGCCTGTGGCAGCAAGCAGTCCGATGCCAGCCAGGTTTTGCTCGGGAAGCAATCCGGCAGGTTTGCCTGCTGACAACTCTGCGTCCATTTTGCGAAGAATGGCCAGGGTGCCCGCCAGATTCCCGGAAACGGGAACGGGGTTGGCCAGTTTTGCAGCATTCTCGGTTTCGCTCGGTGTAGCCTTGGTTTTTGTCACTGCTGCCTTCGGATCGGCCAGTGCGCTGGGTGTATCGCGTGGAGTGGTCAGCGAGAGCAGATGCAGCGGGGTATTGGCATTGGCATCTCGCTGCGTCAAAGGCTTCAAGCCCCAGAGATTTTCCAGCAGCGCAGGAACCGAAGCATGGTCGTACAGCGTCGAGTCCACCGTGCCTTTGGGAATCAGCGGGGATGCCACGATGGCTGGCACTCGAACGCCTGCTGTCGTGAAGTCGAAACCATGGGTGTTGTTGCCAGCGGGAAATTTATCACCCGGTGCAGTTATTGTTCCTGGCGTGACCGAGTCATAGAGACCGCCATGTTCGTCGTAAGTGACGATCAATAGACTGGTGTTCCAGTAAGGCGAGTTGCGGATAGCGGCATAGACGGCCTGCAGCAAGTGCTCTCCACCATAGACGTCATCCATCGGGTGCTGTGATGAGCCGCCCGCATAATCATTGCCGGCATTCCCGTAATGAGGCTCTATGAAGGTGTAAGAAAACGGGTAGGGTTGTTGCAGGTCGTTCGCAAAGTGCTGCAGGGATTCAATATCAAACACTGACAGACCTTTAAGGGCCGCAACCTGTGGGACCGCACCCAATGGTGTTCCTCGTTCAGGCTGATCGCTGTACAGGCTCAGATAGGTTTTTGGCTGAACCTGGGAGTCGTTGTAGATCCTGTATTGGATGTTGGCATCTTTGAGCCGTTGGAAAATGGAGCCGTTGGGGTAGACGAATCCATCGGTTGTTTCCCAGGCGAACATCTGCTCATTTTTCGGGCTGTCGTCGAAACCGGCCGACGAAGCGCCGTGAACGAAGAAGCGGTTCGGCCATGTCGGCCCTGGAATGGAAGAGTGCCAGTGATCGCATATAGCGAACTCTGTCGCCAGGTTATAGATGACAGGCAATTGAGTCGGTGTGTCGAAACACGACATGACGTCGATGATTTGTTCGCTGGAGGGTGGTGTGTAGGGGAACTCTGTTATCGATGTCGCGTAACTGGAGGCGAATCCAGAGTTATTGATGGTGGGGTAAGGTTGACCTTTGACGAAGTTGGTCCCCCCGGTCAGTTGTTCCAGCACATCATTGAACTCGTGCCCCGGATCCGTTGGCATGCTCACGGGAGCACTTGCCTGAACTTTATAGACATCGTCCTTGTAAGTGTTCGAGTCATTGGTCGTGGCTGCCGTTATGCCCGGAATCCCGGACATGGCGAATATATTGTCGAACGAATGGTTCTCCAGCATGACGACAAATACGTGGGTGATGGGGGCAGTGGCAGCGGGTGCCAGCTTTTTCATACCATCACTGCATCCACCTGATTTCAATGTAATATTGAACTTCGTGGTGCTCACGGAGAAAGTAGTGGTTTGCCCTACATCCTTGCTTTGTAGTTGGCATTCCTTCTTGTAATTATTTGCCTCTGTGCCTGTATTGGCGTAGTGACCCGGCGATTTACCATCCCTGACGTTGACCATGACGGACCAGTAATCCAGAACATCAATGACATCCAGACCTGTTTCAAAAGTAACTTCCAGTGGGCCGACAGTTTGTCCCGGTTGTGCAGACCATTGCCCAGACTGTCTGTGGTCGTTCGAGTCTGTGTGGAACAGAATAATGTCAGCATTTCCGCCCGTGTCATTGGTGATGAAAATGGTCGCGTTGTGTTTTGTTCCCATGCTGGTACTTCCCTTACATGCAAGAGTTGGCTGTTATTATCAGGCTTGTTACAAATGATTGAGTGTACGGATAACTAGAGTTTCCCGGCTCTGGCCTGTGTGATCTGTTTCGCAATGGAAGCCAGGGCGTTGTCACAGAAGTCGTTGAGAAAGACGACAAGTCCCGATGCGCTCAGATTGCTGGCGACGTTCTCGACCAGCCACGGATAGGTATGGAAGTCGAATCCCGGCTTGGTTGACATCAACGGAGAAGAGGCATCGCTCAGGGTCACAATGGCGGGACCGGCTGCCCCGTCCACTCCACTGGCTGTTCCTTGAAGTTGCAGCACGGTGTAGTCGTTTTTGGCTTGAGTGGAGGCGTTCATGCCATTTAGTGCAGCCAGTATGTTGCTGACGTCTGTTGTGGTGTAACTGCCGTTGTAGGAATCGTACTTGGAGGCATCTTCAGTCGAGTCGGTCTGCGGTAGCAGGATCAGGCGTTTCGATTGCGAGAGCAGCTTTGTATAACTCGAGGCAAGATCGCCTTTGTAACCGGGCACGATCTTGCCCTGTGTCTGGGTGTTGGCCAGTGCAGTATTGAGCATCCCGTCGAGTACATCGGGTGCCGGTTTCATCGCAT
Organism: Pseudomonas lijiangensis; assembly: GCF_018968705.1. Lineage (NCBI taxonomy): Bacteria > Pseudomonadati > Pseudomonadota > Gammaproteobacteria > Pseudomonadales > Pseudomonadaceae > Pseudomonas > Pseudomonas lijiangensis. The sequence continues at coordinate 3,823,703 of NZ_CP076668.1, read as the reverse complement.
CTTGCGCGAAACCCTGGAAGTTCGGGCTGATGATGACAATTTCCGTCGGATGATGATCCAGCCAGCTCAGAATGTCTTCCAGGAAGCTCTGATACGAATAGCCTGGAATCAGGTTGTGCTGGTGATAGATGCCGTCCGTAATGTTCTGATAGCAATATCCCGGACGGAAGTCGAAGTAGCGGGTCCCCAGGTTGAGCTGTGCAGTGATGTTGTCTTTCTGGGTAAACGCCAGGTTGATGATTGCGCGCAAGGCAATGGGTTTGGCCAGAAGCGCGATGGCAGAGCCAAATACGCCTGTGAGGGCGGCCAGGAACTCAGCCTTGTTCAACAGGTTTGTGAGGAGGGTCGGATCAAACATGCCGGCATCATGGGCACCCGGCAATGCAAAGGTGGAAAACGGCTTTTCCGTCAGTGCCGCTCCCATGCTGTTGGCGAGATCTCCCATCCAGCCTGACATGTCGCCTGTGGCGTATACATAAGACTGGTCCTGGTTGGTAAGACCGCCGCTGCCGCTTCCGCTGTCGTAAAAACCATAGGAAACCGCCCAGCCCTGCCCGAACAGGGAAGGGGTCTGCAGCATGTTGCCCAGGGTGGTATCGCCAAGGTTTCCGGTAAACGGGGCAATATCTGCATACCGGTCCGCTATAGGTTGCTGGTTCTTTGAAAGTTGCCAGCTATAGCGTCCGGTGTGCGAGAGATAACCGATATCGTTTTCCGAGATTTGAAGATTGCCATGTTGCATCGTGTTCGGTGTATCAAGTTGATAGGAGGCCTTTTTATCACCCCAATCGGTGGGTTGTTGGAAAAGGGTAGTGAATTCGTTGGTTTCCACGTAGGCATAATAATCGACACCTTTGCCTGGCCAGCTCATGATATTTTCCTCGGGTTGATTAAGTCAGTAAGACGTGTTGGTTTATGGGTAATAAGTGCAGGCGCAACAAAAAAGACTTGAATAACATCAAGTCAGCTTTCTATCTGTTTGTTATCTGGCGTGCAGGGCAATGCCTTATAACGCTGTAAGACAGTGTTATCGTCAACTTACAAAGTCGATACACTCGAATGGAGGTCTAGTGGAAGAGAAGTGCGCCATGCATGGCCGTCATCCTTGATTATAGTTTGGTGGTGGCCAAATAATGGCGCAGCTATTTAATAGCATTATTGAAATCTGCTAGCAAGCACAAAAAAACAGTTAAATAGAGTGCGGGCTGAAACAGGGCATCGTTGTCGGCCAGTCGATGCGTGCCGCCCTGTTTTCGGGCGGTGATCAATAGGGCGCTTCAAGAACGGTGGTCACTTACTGGGGGCGGGCGAGAACTGGCTGAATATATTGATAATATTTGACGCCAATTTTCGGTGGGGCGGATATCGTATTGATATTTGTCATTTTCAATACAATAAGTCGTTGCACTGTCTGAATCCGGGCAAGGCTTGAGGGGGCTTTGGTTGCCCCCTTATGAGTTGAACTCAAGGAGTCTGTCGAGGGCTGCTTTTTTCCTGTTCCCAACCCCCACCCAGTGCCAGAAACAGATCGATCTGTCCCATGGCCACCTGGGTATTGGCCGCTGCCATCTGCGCGCGCACGTCGGTGTAGGTGCGTGTCGCCTGCAGATCCGCCAGGAACGAGGCGCGGCCGGCCTTGTAGAAGCGGTGGGTCTGTTCTGCGGCTTCCTGGGCCGACTGCTCGGCTTCTTTCAGGGCATCGCGTCGGTCCAGCAGGGCGGTGTATTGCGCCAGACCGGTCTGGGTTTCGCGGATGGCGTTGAGGACCACGCCATCGAAGCGCGCCAGCGCGGCCTGGGTCGAGGCTTCGGCCTGGTGGATGCGTGCCCGTGAGCCGTTGGACGGCACGGTCCAGTTCAGCAGCGGGCCGAAGCCCCAGCGGTTGGCTGCCGGTTTGCCGAGGTTTTCGAGGATGCCGATGCTGCCCACGGTTGCGCCGATGCTGATGTCCGGGTACAGCTCGCCTGTGGCGACGCCGATCTGCGCGGTGGCCATGGCCAGATGACGTTCGGCCTGGCGCACATCCGGGCGGCGCTTGAGCAGGGCGGCGCCATCGCCCACGGGCATGACTTGCGCGATATGCGGCAGCTCGTTGCAGGTACTGACGCCAGCGGGCAGTTGGTCCACGGGCCGGGCCAGCAGCATCGACAGGCGGAACAGCCCGGCCTGACGCAAGGCCTGATAGCGGGGCAGTTCGGCGCGCAGGGATTTGAACTGGGTTTGTGAGCGGGTGACCTGGGTTTCATCCCCGCGCCCGGCATCGCGCAGGCGCTGGTTGAGGGTCACGCTCTGTTGTTGCAGGTCCAGCGACTCCTGAGCGATGTGCAACTCTTCATTGGCGGCGCAGACCTGCGTATAGGCCCGCACCACATCGGCGACCAGAGTAATGCGCGCTGTATCCGCTGCGGCCTGGCTGGCATCGACATTGGCCTGGGCTGCTTCAATGCCGCGCTGCAAGGTGCCGAACAGGTCGAACTGATAGGACGTGGTCAGCCCCACATCGCCGACATTGGCCACCGGCACTTTATCGGCCAGCAGAAAGGCTTCTCCCGATTCCTGCAGGCGTTGGGCACCCACTTTGGCGCTGTTGGTGAAACCGCCAGCGGCCTGGGCTTCGGCGGTCTGGTAGCGGGCGCGTTGCAGGTTGGCGGCGGCGATTCGCAGGTCGGTGTTGGAGGCCATGGCCTGTTGCACCAGCTCATCGAGTCGCGGGTCCTGATACAGACGCCACCAGTGTTCCGGCACCGGTGCCGAAACGGTATTGACGGACTGGCCCGCCAGTTCGCCTTGCAGGTCCGGGCGATTGATGGCGCTGTCCTTGGGCAGTTCATAATCAGGCCCTACCATCTGGCAGGCCGACAGCAGCAGCCCCAAACCCAGCGTGGCCATGTGCGTGGCGTGTTTCATTGTGCCGCTCCCTGACGGTCGTCGATGATCGAGACTGTCGCCGTGCGCCCGGCGATCATGCGGAAGTCCGCAGGTACTTCGTCAAAGGCGATACGCACCGGGATGCGCTGTGCCAGTCGCACCCAACTGAACGCCGGGTTGACGTTGGGCAGCAGGTTCGAGCCGCTGGTGCGGTCGCGGTCTTCGATACCGGCGACGATGCTCACCACATGGCCGGTCAGGCGCGCGTTGTCGCCGACCACGCGGATGTCCACGCCCTGGCCGATATGAATGCCATCGAGCTTGGTTTCTTCGAAGTAGCCATCGATGTGGAAGGACGCCGTATCCACTACCGACAACACGGCGCGGCCTGCCGACACGAATTCATGGGGGCGCGGCGCACGGTCGTTGAGGTAGCCGTCCACGGGGCTGCGGATCACCGAACGATCCAGATTCAGTTGCGCAGCGTCCACAGCCACTCGGGCTTCATTGAGGGCCGACAGGGCGCGGGCTTCACGGGACTGGCTCTCTTCCAGTTGCTCGCGGGCCACCAGATTGCCCAGGCCCTTGTTGCGCTTGTTCTCGCGCCGCGCCTGTTCCCAGATTTCCTGGCGTTCGGCAACCGTTGCCTGAGCCTGACGCAAGGCCAGCTGGAAGCGGTCCTGATCGATGGTGAACAACACTTGGCCCTTGCTGACCTGCTGGTTGTCGCCCACGTCGACTTTCTGGATCAGGCCGGAAACGTCCGGAGCGATCTGCACGATGTCGGCGCGGATATGACCGTCCCGGGTCCAGGGCGCATACATGTAGTACATCACCATGCGCCAGACGACGACGGAAGCCAGCAGCACAACGAGCAGAGTCAGGACCACGCGGCCCAATGTCAGTAATGGTTTTTTCATGTCATCAGGTATCGACTGAGAGTATCCACGGCGCCGAGCAACAAAGCGTATAGACCTACGTTGAACAAAGCCCGGTGCCACACCAGGCGGTAGAAGTGGGCGCGCGACAAGACGGCGTGCAGCCCCAGAAACAGCAGGTAGGCGATGCCCATGATCGCCAGAAAGGTGGGCACGAAAATGCCGCTGATATCCAGATCACCAATCATGAAGGCGCTCCATCGATGCCATAGGGCGGTTGTTCAGTGGTTTCCCCGGCAACGCTGACGATCTCGACTCCCGGCAACAGTGCCAGACGCAGGCCGCTCAGGGCATGCAGCAAGTGAATGCGTGCTTGGTCCTGGCCCATCGATTGAGCGGTGAGCGAGCGACGCGCCCGGTCCATGGTCATCAGCAGCCCTTTGGGCGCAGGCAGGCGTTCATCGGCCTTGATGCAGGCCTTGAAGTAGCTGCCGACTTCATCCACCACCTGATTGAGCAAGCTTTGGGCAGCGAGTGGGGCTCGCGGCGTATAAGCCCGCAGATCGAGCATGTTGAGGGCGACCCGCAGTTCGCGCAGGGCAATGCCCGTATCCTGGGCGGTGATGGTCAGGCGCGGCAGTTGCTGCATCAGACGGTCGAGCATCTGCACGCCCATGTGCCGGTGCTCGGCCAGGGTGGCCGGTTTGCTCAGGCTCACGATGTCGCGCCAACTGAAGCGGATCAGGCGTTTGAGGGCCAGCTCGACGCCGAAAGGGCGGAACACCAGCGTCCAGATAAAGGCGAACAACAGCCCGGCCGGGCCCGCCAGATTGGCGTTGAGGAAGTTCAGGAAGTCGGCGTCATAAGCGCTCTGGATGCTGATGAAGGACGAGGTGTTGACGATGGTCAGCAGCGTGCCGAGGAAGAAACGCGGCTGCACTGTCAGCGTGCCGACGCAAATGAAGGGCACCGCAAAGGCCAGCACCAGCATCGGGAAATCATGCAGGTTGGGCAGCACTACGAACAGGTACAGGCTGGCGAACACCACCGACATCAGTGTCCAGAAAAAGAACCGGTAGATCTGCGGTGCCGGGTCGTCCATGGCGGCAAAGAAGCTGCAGGACACCGCGGCCAGGGCCACGGCGCTGGCGCCGTCTTTCCAGCCCAGCAGGATCCACAGTATCGAAGCGGCGATAATTGCCAGCACCGTCGAAGTCACCGAATACAGCATCAGGCCGCGATCCAGAAACGGCGTAAGCCGACCCAGACGCCAGTGCCGGTAGACGGCGCGCCAGGGCGTTTGATCGTCGGTATCGATGGCGTACTGCAAGGTGCGGCAGTCCAGCCACAGGTCGATCCATTCACCCAGTCGGAACAGCGCATTGGAAAGCAGCAGTTGTTCCCGCTCATCCAGTTGCGCGGCGTCGGGTTGCAGGCGCTCCAGCTCGTGGTGCAGCACTTGCCATTGTTCCCGCTGCGGGCCTTGGGCGGTGTTGTCCAGCCAGTTGCGGGTTTCCACCAGCAGCGGCGAGAGGCTGGCCAGCAGTTCCGGCGTGCGGCGCTCCAGTGCCCAGAGCGCGTCGTCCAGGGCATCGATTACCGGCAGCAGGTGAATCATGCGTCCACGCAGTTCCATGGCGTGGCGCACGGTCTGCTTGCGGGTGCCTTCATGGCTCAACTGGCTGATGAGCAGTTCCAGCGAGTTGAAGCTGCCGACCATGGAATTGCGCAGTGCGCCGACTTCTTCGGCCTGGGCACTGCGGCCCAGGAACCGTTCGCTGTAGGCGCTGGCGTCGCGAAACCATTGTTCTGTGGTGCTCTGGAACACCGGCTTCAGGCGACGCGGCCAGAACATGGCACCCACCACGGCAGCACAGATGATGCCCAGGAAAATCTCTTCGGTGCGCGACACGGCAATCTCGAAGACCGCCTGCGGGTTGTCCACCACCGGCAGGGAAATCAGCGGCATGGTGTAGCCGGCCAGCATCAGCGCGTAGCTGTTGGCGGTGCGCAGGTGCAGGGAAAGAAACAGCAGCGTGCCGGTCCACAGGCCGATCACAATCGCCAGCAGCAAAGGCGTCTGCACGAAGATCGGCACCAGCAATACCGAGGCGGCGGCACCGGCCAGTGTGCCCAGGGCGCGATACAGGGCCTTGGAACTGGTGGGGCCAACGAACGGGCTGGAAACGATATAGACCGTCGCCATGGCCCAGTAAGGTCGCGGCATTTCCATGAGCAGCGCGATATACAGCGCCAGCATGGCCGCGGCGAAAGTGCGTACGCCATAGAACCAGTCACGGGCTGGAGGGAAGCCGGCGAAGAAACCGTTCACGACTGACCTGCGCTGTCAGGGTGAGCCGCATCGGCGAAGGCCTTGAATACGCGCAAGGTGGCTTCGAGGTCGGCAGTGTCGATGCCCTTGAGCACGTCGGCGCGCAGGCGAGTCAGTTCCTGTTCGATCGCACCGGCCAGCCTGCGGCCGTCTTCGGTCAGGCTCAAGGCCTTGGCGCGGCGGTCGTTGGGGTCTTCGGTGCGGCAGACGATGCCGGATGCGCACAACTGATCCAGCAGACGCACCAGGGTCGGGCTTTCCATACCGGCGGCCTGGGCCACTTTCACCTGATGCACGCCGTCGCCCAGGCGCGCAATGGCCAGCAGCGGACCTGCGCAGGCTTCGGAGATGCCATAAGTGGACAGCGTGGCATGGCAGATACGCCGCCATTGGCGGGAGGCGGCGACCATACCGCTGCTGATGGCCCTGTGAAGTGAATCGAGTGACATGGGTGACCGGAAATTTAGTTAGGGACGATATTGTTAGTGAGGATATTAATAGCTTGCTAACTAATAATATCCTGTAACAAAGTCTTTCCGTCAACCGTAAATTTCCCGAGGGTCGTGGCACCGTGCGTCAATTGCCGGTTTTGACTTGATGAATCGGCAGTACCACCTTGAAGGTGGTGCCGATCCCCACCTGGCTTGAAACGCCAATGCTGCCGCCATGCTTTTTGACAATGCCATATGAAAGCGACAGGCCAAGCCCGGTGCCTTTGCCCACGGGCTTGGTGGTGAAGAAGGGGTCGAAGATGCGCTGCATGACCTGCGGCTCCATGCCCGAACCGTTGTCGGCCACCTCCAGCCAGACAGTGTCGTCTTCCTGGCCGGTGCGAATGACGATCTGCCCGCGCTCGCTGCCGATAGCCTGTGCCGCGTTGACCACCAGGTTCATGACCACCTGATTGATCTGCGAGGGCAGGCACTCGATCTGCGGCAGGTCGCCGTATTCCTTGATCACATCGGCCTTGTACTTGATTTCGTTGGCGGCGATGTTGAGCGTCGAGTCGATGCCCAGATGCAGATCGGCCCACTGCCATTGCTCGTTGCTGTCGACCCGGGAAAAGGCCTTGAGATCCTTGACGATCTTCCCGGCGCGGTCGATGCCTTCCTTGGATTCACTGATCAGCACCGGAATGTCATCGATCAGGTAATCCAGCTCTATGCGCTCGCGCAGTTCGGCCAGTCGATCCCGTTCCGGTCCTTGTGGCAGTGTTTGCTCGACCTCCCGGTAGGCCAGCAGCATTTCCTTCACCTGGGCGAAATAGTTTTCCAGGGTGCCGAGGTTGGACGAGATGAAACCGATGGGATTATTGATTTCATGGGCCACACCGGCCGCCAGTTGCCCCAGCGAAGCCAGTTTTTCCGATTGCACCAACTGGCTTTCCAGGTGTTTGCGCTCGTCGATCTGATGTTGCAGTTCTTCACTGGTGCGGGTCAGTTCTTCGGTGCGCTGTTCCACCAGTTGTTCGAGCCGGTCCATCTGCACCGATGCCAGCTCGGTCATTTCCCATTTGGTGGTGAGCACATTGGCCAGTTGCTGCACTTCAATGTCATTGAAGGGTTTCTTGCGGGTCAGCAGCCGCTCATGACCTTGCAGGCGATCGATCAGGGTTTCCCACGAATAGTCGGACTGCGCGGTACAGATCACCACTTGCAGGCGCGGGTCGATCTGCCAGAGTTTTTCGATGACCCGCGCATCTTCCGCCAGATGCATGTCGACAAAGGCCAGCGCGTAAGGCTCGTCGTCATCCAGCGCCTGCTGCGCCCTGAGCAGGCCGTCTGGCGCGTCGTACACACAATCGAGCAGGTAGTGGTGGGTGATGATCGGCATGTCATTGCCGAACAGGGCCGCTTCGATCAGGTAAAGATCAGCCTGGCCGCTGCTGTCGGGCACCAGCGCCTTGCGAAAGTCTTCGTGAGTGGCGGGGGTGCCATCGATCAGGAGAATGCGTCGGTTGGACAGGATTTTCATGGCACACCTGCGGCAACGGTCGAGTGGATGACAGGAAGCGTCCCTGACTGACTTGAGCATAGCGCTGCGGGTGAGCTTTCATCGGAAATAATTGCAAAGTGCCACTATTTTTCAATCGCCCGCTATGCTCAAGACAAGATCCAAGCGCATGATGATCTGGCACTTCACAAGAACAAATGTGCCCCTACCGCCAAGCGAGGTACTCGCGATGGACGACAAGTCTGTTTCTGCCGGTGCATTCAAACCGAACGTGCTTCTGGTCGACGACGAAGAGCTGATTCTCAGCAGCCTGCGCCGTCTGCTGCGAACCCAGGGGTACACCATTCACTGCGCCAACAGCGGCGAAGAAGCCCTGAACATCATGGCGCAACACCCCATCGACCTTGTGATGAGCGACGCGCGCATGCCGCACATGGATGGCTCCACGTTGCTGGCCCGCATCCATGAGCTTTACCCTTCTACCATGCGTCTGTTGCTGACCGGTTATGCGGACCTGGACATGATCGTCAAGGCCATCAACGAAGGCGGCATTCATCGCTACATCAGCAAGCCCTGGAATGACGAGGACATGCTGCTGACCTTGCGCCAGTCCCTGGCCCATCAGCATTCCGAGCGCGAGCGGCAACGTCTCGAACAACTGACCCACGATCAGAACGAAGCGCTGCAACTGCTCAATGCCACCCTGGAGAAGCGCGTGCTGGCGCGCACATCCGAGGTGCAGCAGACCGCCGACATGCTCGACCTGGCCTACGACGAACTCAAGCACAGCTATGCCACCAGCACCGAGCTCTTTTCGTTGCTGGTCAATCAGCGCCTGCCTGCGGACAAGCAGACCAACCGGCAGGTCATCGATCTGGTGCGCACTTACTGTCAGGTTAACGGGCTGGATGAAGCCAGCCGCCGCGACCTGTGCATGGCGGCCGCGTTGCACAATATCGGCAAGCTCGGCTGGAGCGACAACATGATCGTTTCGCCTGTCGACCAGTTGTCCCACACCGAACGTGAACGCTATCGGGACTATCCGAAGCAGAGCGAATCATTGCTCATGACCCTGGACCCCATGCGCGATGCAGCCCGCTTGATCCTGCACCATCAGGAACACTGGGACGGGACGGGGTTCCCGGACCGGCTCAAGGGCGAGGCGATTCCTTTCGGTTCGCGTCTGCTCAAGCTGGCGGTGGACTTCATCGAGTTGCAGCATGGCCTGATTCTTCAGCGGCGCATGAACAGCGACGAAGCGCTGGTGTTTATTCGCCAGTACAGCGGGCGCTGGTACGACCCTTGCCTGCTTGAAGGATTCATCAAGGCCTGCGCGGTCTACCGCTCCGATATCACTCTGGGCGACCCGCTGGTCAAGGCCATGAAACCTCGTGAGTTGAGTGCGGGCATGGTGCTGGCCCGTAACCTCAACGCCGATAACGGCATGCTGCTGCTCAATGCCGGCAAGGTGCTCAGTGAGCTTCTGGTCGAGAAGCTGATTGCCTTCGAGGAAATGGAAGGCGCGACCTATACCGTGTTCATTCGCCTGCCGGAACCTGTCCTTTCTCCTGCGTAACGCTCCCTTTGCAGGAGTAATGCGGCATATGAAGTCACTTGTGGGAGGGGCCTTGGCCGCGACGACTTGCTTACAGGCAATACATTTTCAGCGCCTGAAAGCTTTGAAGTCGCGGCCAAGGCCCCTCCCACAGTGTGGGTGAAAGGGCGATGAACGGTCGTCAGGACAGTCTCTGGTTTGAAAAGTGCCTCGAATATTGAAAATAATTGCTACCGTCTGTCGGCAATTTTCCGCAAAAAACGCTCATTTCGGCGATCGCCATTCAAAAAAATGACGCACCCGGTTCTTGACTTTTTCCAAATAAATCACCGCTTAGAACAAAAAGTCCACTTGTCAAACTTTCGATACAAATGGCATCAAAGTAGTGGCTTTGGGTGTTTTGCGACTTTCTTTTGACGCCAATATGCCGTTGGGTGGTGTTTAAAAAATAAACGATTCAGCCGATAGTCAGGACGAATCCAACGGGTGCTAAACGCCCGTTCCAGAGCCATCCTGCCGGTGCCAAGGCGCACCTTGCGAGCAACCCCATGATCGACCTCGCCACCTGGAATCTTTCCGTACCTGTCGGAACACCAGCCACTACCATCGACACCCCGAAACTCATGGGTGGCTATGAGGATGGATATTTCCGTTCCGGAAATACCCTGTTTTTCTGGGCACCGGTCACCGGCTCCACCACGGAAAATGCCAAGTACCCACGTACCGAGCTGCGCGAGACCACGGCGGATGGTCGAGCCCACAACTGGGCTTACTCGAGTGCGGACAATTTTCTGCGGGCGTCGCTGACCGTCAACCAGGTGCCTTCCAGCGGCAAGATCGTGATTGGTCAGATCCACTGCTATGGCAGCACCGAGCCGTTGCTCAAGGTCGAGTATCAGTACAAGGAAAAACTGCAGACCGGCAATATCGTCGCCAAGTTTCGTCGCAGCCCGGATGCGGAAATCGAAGTGATCATGGTTGCCCAGGGTGTTCCGCTCAACGAGCGCTTCAGCTACAGCATCCATCTGACGCCCGCCGGGAGTCTCACGGTCAATGCCTACGACCATATCTGGAACGCCAGCCTGGACTCGGCCTGGAGCACCAAACTGTTTTACTTCAAGGCCGGGGTCTATACCCAGGACAACACCGGGTACACCAACGAAGGGGGCGCGGCGACTTTCTACAAGTTGACCATTGCCCACGACAAGAAGGCTTAACCGATAAATACCAGGCTGAAGCAGATCCTTCCGGCCTGAGGCTGTGCCACTTCGACGCGACCACCATGCAAGTGCATGATCGCCGCCACGATGGCCAGCCCCAGGCCGTTGGAGTCGGAGCTTTCGTGGCGCGAGGAGTCGCCACGGTAGAAGCGGTCGAACAGCCGGTCCAGGGTTGCAGCGGGCAGCACGGGCCCTTCGTTTTCCACTTCGATTCGTTGTTCATGCTTGAGAGACACGACCCTTACCAGAATCCGGCTGCCTTCGTCGGCATAGCGAATGGCGTTGGCGACCAGATTGCTCAAGGCTCGGCGCAGCAGGATCGGGTCGGCGTCCAGCTTGCCCTGGCCACTGGCATGCAGCTCCAGTTGCCGCTCTTCGGCCAGCCCTTCGAAATAGCCCGTCACTCGTTGCAGTTCGTCCTGCAATTGCAGCGGCTGAGGTTCCAGAACCGCCTGGGCCTCGTCGGCACGAGCCAGGAACAGAATGCTTTCCACCAGCCGTGAAATCCGCTCCAGTTCTTCGAGGTTGGAAGCCAGCAAGGCCTGATAGTCATCGACGCTACGAGTCTGGCGCAATGCGACCTGACAATGCCCCATCAACGAGCCCACCGGTGTACGGATTTCATGGGCCAGATCGGCAGAAAACTGCGTCAGGCGCTGATAGCCGTCATCCAGCCGGTCGAGCATGGCGTTGAAGGCGTCGCTCAGTTGTTGCAGTTCCACCGGCGTGTTGCGGGTATCGAGGCGGTCATGCAGGCTGGTCGGGGAGATACCGGCCGCATGGGCTGCCATCTGGCGTAGCGGGCGCAAGCCGCGTCGCAACAGCACATACCCCAGCAAGGCCGTCAGCACAAAGGTCAGCGTCATGGCGGCATAGATGCGTTCGCGGAAACTGGCGAGCATGGCCATTTCCTTGACCATCAGGTGCGCGGCCTGCAAGCGCAATTCCACGCCATTGGACATCGCCAGGGATGCTGCCGCTCGCAGCGGCACACCTTGCAGGCTCATGCCGCTGCGCATGTCGCTGGCACTCAGGGGCTGGTCCTGAGCGACCGTTGGCAGTTCCGGCAGAGGAGCGCGTTGCGGGTTCACGGCAATCACCGGCGGCTTGCCCGGTTCGCCAATGATGAAAATGTCTTCTTCGCTGTCGAGCATGTTCTCGAACAACTGCGGGCTGGCCTTGAGGTTGTCCAGAGTCAGGTCATAGCGCAGCAGTTTGCGAAAATGATCCAGCCGGGCGAGTACCGCATGGTCGCTACGCTGCAGGACGCTCTGTTTCATCGCCTCATACAGATAAAGCCCCGCACCGCCCACGGTGAACATCGCCACCAGCGCAAAAGCCAGGGTCGAGCGCAGGGTCAGGGATGGCTGGCGTCCGGGGTGCATGGCCGTACCTCGCAGACGTAACCGATGCCGCGCACGGTATGGATAAGCTTGATCGGGTAGGGCAGGTCCACTTTGCTGCGCAGGCGCTTGATGGCCACATCCACCACATTGGTGTCGCTGTCGAAATTCATGTCCCAGACTTCGGAGGCGATCTGTGCCCGTGACAGCACATCGCCCTCGCGGCGCAACAACAGATGCAGCAGGGCGAATTCCTTGTTGGTCAGGACGATGACCTGCTGCTGGCGGGTGACGCGGCGGCGCAGCAGGTCCAGCTCCAGATCGGCCAGATGGAAATGATCGGCTTCACGCACCACGCCACGACGCAGGATGGTACGGATGCGCAGCAGCAATTCGGTGAAAGAGAAGGGTTTGACCAGATAGTCGTCGGCACCCAGTTCCAGGCCGCGAATCCGGTCCTGCAACTGATCCCGTGCGGTGAGAAACAGCACCGGCACATCCTGTTTGGCGCGCAGCACCTCGATGATCTGCCAGCCATCGATGCCGGGCAGCATCACGTCCAGCACGATCAGGTCGTAGCGGTTTTCCAGGGCCATGTGCAGGCCGTCGGCACCGTGTTGAGCCCAGTCGACCTGATAGCCGGATTCGCCGAGGCCCTTTTTCAGGTACTCGCCGGTCTTGGTGTCGTCTTCAATCAGCAGGATATGCATCGTGATGCTGGCTACACTCTGGCAGGCGCCTTGAGTCGCGCCGGTGTCGGCAGTCTAACCAGTTGCCAGCGGCAAGTCGGTTACATTTTTGTCATTGAACAGCCGGTTTCGTGAATGACAAAAATGTCATTGGCAGGTCATTTTGCAGTACCGGTAGCGGAGCAATGATGGCGCTTCATTCAATCTGTCAGGGAATAACCGATGAAGACTGCGCTTTCCACTACCTTCGGCCTGTTGTTGCTCAGTGCCGCCGTCATGACCCAGGCCGCTGATCTGCCGGTGGTCAAACCGATGCGTGGCACGGTCGAGAGCCTGCAGGCCGACACCTTGAACTTCACGACCCGTGCCGGCCAGCACCAGAGCATTCAACTGACCGAAAAGACCGGCATCCGCCTGGTTTCCAAGGCCGATCTGGACACCATCAAGCCGGAAAGCTTTGTCGGCTCGGCAGCCATTCCCCAGGCTGACGGTACGCTCAAGGCGCTGGAAGTCACTGTGTTCGAAGCCAGCCTCAAAGGTAGCGGCGAAGGCCACTATGGTTGGGAAAACGCCGATGGCAGCACCGGCACCATGACCAACGGTACGGTGGGCACTTTGTCCAAAGCCAATGGCCGCACCTTGAGCGTGCTCTACAAGGGCGGCGAGAAACAATTGGTGGTGCCTGAAGATGTGCCGATTGCCTATGTCGAACCGGGCCAGCGCAGTGAGTTGAAAGCAGGCGCGAAGATCGTGCTGTTCCCCGCCGATGACGGCAAGTCTGCTCGTGGGATTGCGGTTGGCAAGGATGGGTATACACCGCCGATGTGATTGATACATGGAGTGAGTGCCGATCAGTCAAGGCATATGAAGTCACTTGTGGGAGGGGCCTTGGCCGCGACGACCTGCTTACAGGCAACACATTTTCAGCGCCTGAACTGAAGCTGTCGCGGCCAAGGCCCCTCCCACGGACTGTGGCCCAGCCACCTGCTTTTTGAAATCAGCCCGCGCTCGGTTAACTTCTGAGAGAACAATCATGAAAACCCGTCCCATTCATCCCTGGCCGGTGCGGCTGACCCATTGGGTCAATGCGGTGGGCATGGTCTGCATGTTCATGAGCGGTTGGGGGATTTACAACGCTGCGCCGCTGATGGCTTTTACCTTTCCCAAATCGCTCACCCTTGGCGGCTGGCTGGGCGGTTCGATTGCCTGGCACTTTGCAGTGATGTGGCTGCTGGTGATCAATGGCCTGGTTTATGTGCTGTATGGCGTGTTCAGTCGCCACTTCAAGCGCGACCTGCTGCCGGTACGTCCTGCCGAGGTGAAGCGCGATATCGTCGATGCCTTGCGCTTTCGTCTGGCCCATATCAAGGGGCGTTACAACGCCGTCCAGCGCCTGATGTACTGGCTGGTGCTGGCCATGGGCGTATTGATCGTGCTGTCCGGGCTGGCGATGTGGAAACCGGTGCAGTTTCAGGAACTGGCCAGCCTGATGGGCGGCTACGACGCTGCCCGCTGGGTGCATTTCGGCGCGATGTCGGCCATCGGCGCATTTGTCATCGTTCACCTGGCACTGGTCGTGCTGGTCCCGCGCACCTTGTTGCCCATGATTACTGGCGGGCGTCTGCCGGCTGAACACGGAAACCCCGGCCATGAATGAACCTCGTAAACGCATCACCCAGCGCATCCGTCTGGAGCCTGCACAACAACAGCAACTGGTGGATATCCAGCGCCGCTCGTTCCTGCGTGCCGGGCTGACCGTGGGTGCCATGTCGATGCTGACCGGCTGTAATCTGCAGGACGGCGATCAGGTGGACCGAGCGCTGTGGGCCATGTCGCGCTGGAACGACCGGGTTCAGGCCTGGCTGTTCAGTGGCCAGAAACTGGCACCGACCTACAGCAAGGCGCAGATCACCAACCCGTTCCCGTTCAATGCGTTCTACCCGGAATACAACGTGCCCGAAGTTGAGCTGTCCGACTATCGGCTGGCGGTTTCGGGGCTGGTGCGCGACAAGCAGTCATGGACCCTCGAAGCCTTGCGCAAGTTGCCGCAGCGCACGGATATCACGCGGTTGATCTGCATCGAAGGCTGGAGCGCAATAGGGCAGTGGGGCGGTGTGCCGCTCAAGACCTTTCTGGAATATATCGGTGCGGACACCACGGCGCGTTTCGTCGGGTTCAAATGCGCCGACCGCTACTACTCAAGCCTGGACATGCCCACGGCCCTGCATCCACAGACCTTGCTGGCCCTGGACTTCGGCGATGTCGCCTTGCCGCCTGATTACGGCTACCCGCTGCGGGTACGGGTACCCACCAAGCTGGGCTTCAAGAACCCCAAGCATATCGTCGAGATATTCGTGAGCAACGAAAATCCGGGCGGGTATTGGGAGGATCAGGGGTATAACTGGTTCAGCGGGATTTGATGAGGTGCTGGGGTTTTCGCGGATAAATCCGCTCCCACGGGATGACACAAATCCCTGTGGGAGCGGATTCATCCGCGAACAAGGCCAAGAGTTAATTCAACCCCAGTTTCCCGCGCAAGGTGGACAGGTCTTCGGCCAGTGTATTGACCGGGCCGACCAGGGCCTTGCGGTCGTTTTCCTTCACTTTGTCGTAAGTTTCGAAGCCGCCATCCCTGGTCTTGTACTTGGCCAGGATCTTGTCCACGGTGGCGAAGTTCTTGTCGACCTTGGTGGCGAAGGCCTTGTCCTGTTTCTCGATCTGCGGACGGAACAGGTCGACGATTTTCTTCGCGCCGTCGATGTTGCCCTGGAAGTCATACAGGTCGGTATGGCTGTAGCGGTCCTCTTCGCCGGAAACTTTGGTGGCGGCGACTTCTTCCAGCAGGGCAGCAGCGCCACCGACGACTTTCTCGGGCGGGAAGGTCAGGTCGGCCACGCGGGCTTGCAGGTCGTTCACGTCGGCCATCAGCTTGTCGGCAATCGGGCCCTGATCCTGGGTGGTGTTCTTCGAGAACAGGGCATATTCCAGACGATGGAAACCGGTGAAGTCTTCGGCTTCGACACCTTGCTCGTGATCGTCCACACGTGAGTCGATGGACGCATCCAGGTCACTGAACAGCTCGGCAATCGGCTCTACCGATTCGTAGTAGACCCGCGTCGGCGCGTACAGCTTCTTGGCCGTGGCGATGTCGCCTTTCTTGACCGCATCGGTGAACTCTTTGGTGTGGCTGACCAGCTCATCGATGTTTTCGGTGACGTAGATTTTGTAGTCCGAAACCGGGCCGACCAGGTCCAGCGGCGCCGTGGCAGCGAACGCGGCCAGTGGGGTCTGAAGCAGTCCAAGGGTCAGCAGCAAGGCCAGAGGCGTTTTTTTCATGGTTGTCTTCCGGGTCAGGTGATTGAAGGTCATGCGGTTTTGGCAGTTGCTGCGGCGGCCAGCAATGAGCGGCCGATAAAATCCTTGTCGCTGGTCACGCCCGGCAGGGTGAAGAAATAGCCACCGCCGAACGGCTTGAGGTATTCCTCCAGCGGCTCGCCGTTGAGGCGGGTCTGCACGGTGATGAAGCCTTTTTCCAGATCGCTCTGGTAGCAGATGAACAGCAGACCCATGTCGAGCTGGCCGTTCTTGTTGACGCCGTTGGAGTAGTTGAACGGACGACGCAGGATCAGGTTGCGCTGGGTTTCCGGCGTGCGCGGGTTGGCCAGGCGAATGTGCGAGTCCATGCGGGTCTTCTTGCCATGGGGGTCGGCGGCATAATTCGGCACATCGCTTTCCACTTTGCCGTCCATGGGCGCGCCGGTGCTCTTGGTGCGGCCAAAGATGGATTCCTGTTCCTGCAAGGGCGTGCGGTCCCAGCGCTCGACGAAGTTGCGGATGATCCGCACCGCCTGATAGCTGCCGTTGGCGGCCCAGGCGGGTTCGTCGCTGCCGGGCTGGACCCAGACCAGCTCGTTCATGGTCTTCTGGTTGTTGGAATCCGGGTTGGCCGAGCCGTCACGGAAACCCAGGAAGTTGCGCGCACTTTCCGCAGGCTGTCCCGGCTTCCTGGGGGCCTGGGCCGGCACCGTGCCTTCCTGCTTCCAGCGCACCAGCAGCAGGTCCGGCAGGTTCTTGACGATATCGCGCAGGGCGTGAATGTTGGTGTCCGGGGTGTTGGAGCAGAACTGGATGCTCAAGTCGCCGTGGCAACTGCTGGCTTCCAGCGCATCGTTGGGGAAACCCGTCATGCGGCTCAGGCGCTTGGGTTTGACGGCAGTCAGGCCAAAGCGCTCGTCGAACAGCGACTCGCCCACCGACACGGTGATGGTCAGGTTGTCGGGTGTGACCACCGGGCCAAGGATGCCCGAGTCCAGCGGCGGCAGTTTCGGATCGACCTCAGCCACCGGACCGCCGGTCATCAGGAAGGCGATGCGCTCGTTGAGGGTGCGGAACATGCGCTCCAGGTCTTCACGGTCGGCAGCCAGCACATCGAAGGCGACCATCATGCCCGCAGCCGGACGCGGGTTGACGATGCCGCTCTGGTGGATGCCATGGAACGCATTGTGGTCCTGGGTCTTGTCGCTGTTGGGTGCTTCGGTGACCTGGGCGGTGGCGGCGGCCAGGGCGTTGCCGCTCAGGCTGCTGCCTGCCAGTGCGGCACCGGCGGCACCCAGCCCCAGCAGAACACGGCGGCGCTGAAGGGAGTGGGGGGCGTTATCGGATTCCGGGTTTTTCATCGTAGTCACTTGTTCACATCAGTCAGAGGTCGGAGAGGCCGAGGGCCGAGTCGATTCCGTGCAGCGCATCGGCAAGGGCCTTGGCCTTGTCGGCGATGGCCTGACGCTGCGCTGCATCGACCTGATCGTAAGGGCGGTAGCCGTTGTCGGTTTTCAGCGCCTTGAGTTGTTCATCCAGGGCGCCCGACGTGCTGTCGAGGGTTTGCAGCAGAGCGCCTGCGCTCTTGGCCAGCAGCGGACGCAGCAGGTCGATGACCTTGCGCGTGCCTTCCAGGTTGGCGGCGAAACCATTGAGGTCGCTGTGGCTGTAGCGCTCTTCTTCGCCCTTGCTGCGCACCTCGGCCAGACTGTTCATGTTGCGGGCGACGATATCGGCCAGTTGCTCGGGGGCCAGGGTTTGCGCCAGCAGTTGCTGCTTGAGGCTGGCAACATCGGTTTGCAGACGCTGCGCCACGGGAGTCAGGCCTTCGGTGCTGCGTTTTTCGAACAGCCCGTACTCGATGCGATGGAAGCCGCTGAAGCCAGGGTCCTGCTCGCGTTTTTCGTAGTAATCGGCGCGTGCGTTGATGGCGTTGTCCAGTTCGGCCAGGCGCTGCGAGGCTGGGGCAATGCGCTGATACAGCGTGCGGGCCGGGGTGTAGGCGGCTTGTGCTGCGTTCAGGTCACCGGCTTCGATGGCCTGCTGCAAGGTGGTGACGGCCTTGATCAGTGCCGAGCTTTGCTGGCTCAGGTACACGCGGTATTCGGACAGCGGGCCGATAAACGCAACCATGGAAGGACGCGCCTTGGCACGGGCCTCGGACTCGGCGGTCGGGGTGACATGCAAGGTGCCTCGCGGGTTGCTCAGCAGGCCGCAGGTGATGGCGTAGTCGCCGGGCTGCAGGTTGGCGTTGATCACCTGGCTCAGGCCCGGCGCAATGTTTTCCCGTTCTTCCACCACCAGCACGCCGTCGAGGATTTCCCATTCCACGGCGCGTTCGGAGCGGTTGACGATACGGAAGGCGTTCTTGCCGGCAGGCACGGTCAGCGCGTTGGGTTCGCAGTTGTGGGCGTGGATGTTGACCACGGTTTCATTGCCGCTGTTGGCAGCCCGTTTTTTCGAGGCCACCTGGGAGGCGTAGTAGAACAGGCCACCGGCAGCGACCATCAGGATCACGGAGCCGGCGACTGCCAGTCGCAAGGCACGGGGAGGCCTGGCTTTCCCGGAAAGCTCAGAGGAAGGGTTCGACATGTAGGCCCTTATTCGTTTGTGACGGAAGTGGGTGAGGGCTGCTGTTTTTCTGCCGGGGTATGGGGCAGGAAAAACAGCACCAGCGCACCGATCAGGTAGATCAGGTAAGCGCTCAGGGTGCTGACGGTCGGTGCATCCTGATAACCGAACATGCCGGCCAGCACCGAGCCGAGCGGGCCATCCATCGGCAGGGTTGCGCTGAAGTCGATGACCACATCCTGCAAGTGATTCCACACGCCGGCTTCATGCAGTGCCTGCACGGAGTTGGACAGAATCCCGGCGGCTACCACGAGGATGAACAACCCGGTCCAGCGGAAGAACAGGCTCAGGTTCAGACGCATGCTGCCGCTGTAGATCGCCACGCCGAAACCGATGGCCAGCAGCAGGCCGAGCAGGGCGCCGAGGGGCGCGCTGGAGCCTTCGCTTTGCTGGAAGACGGCGAGCAGGAAGAAAACGGTTTCCAGACCTTCCCGGGCCACGGCGAAGAACACCATGGCGATCAGGGCGTACGTCTGGTTTTTCGAGCCGGCGAGGGCGGCGTCCAGGGAGGCATGCAGGGCGTGCTTGATGGAGCGGGCCACCTTGCGCATCCAGAACACCATGGAGCTGAGGATACCCACGGCCACCAGACCGACAATGCCCTCGAACAGCTCCTGCTGCTTTTGTGGGAACTCGGCGCTCATCAGCTCAAGACCACCGCCGACGAACAGGGCCAGGGCTGCGGCGAGGAATACACCGATCCACACCGCAGGCATCCACTCGCCGCGGCCGGTCTGTTTCAGGTAACTGGCGATGATGCCAACGATAAGCGCGGCTTCAATACCTTCGCGCAGCATGATCAAAAACGGAACAAGCATGGTTCACCGGGGTAAAGGCTTCGGGGTGAGGTGTTTCAGCAAGCTGTTTGGCTGAAACAATAAGTAACATAATGATACTCATTCCCGAATGAGAGCCAGTTGTTTTTCCGGTGATGCCTATGCTGTTCAGGTTGGGTTCAGGTAGGGGTAGCGATAGCCCGTGGGAGCGAATTCATTCGCGAAGAGGCCGGTGCATCCCACACATATTTATCATCTTCAATGACGTCTTCGCGGATGAATCCGCTCCCACACAGCCATCCATACAGCCACCCACACTCACATTCAATCAGGCGAGCAGCAGCCCAGTTCTTCAAGGATGCGATATGCCAGACGAACCCGTTCTTCATTGGGGTAGTTCTTGTTGGCCAGGATCACGATGCCGAGCTTCTTGCCGGGTACAAACGCCACGTATCCGCCAAAGCCATTGGTCGAACCGGTCTTGTTGATCCACACGTCCTGCTGCGGTTTCAAGGGTGGGGTCAAGGCGGTAGCGGTCTGGGTTTCGTAGGCGATCTTGCTGGAGTTGCCTGCGAGCAGCGTTTCCAGTTTGACGGGAAGTGTGTACTGCTCCCAGATCAGGTCCTGAGTGAACGGGCCTGATTTGAAGTAGCCGGTCCGGGTATCCGCGAGGGCCCGTTGCAGCGCAGGCGCGGTCTGCACAATTCCCATGTTCGCTTCGACAAAGCGGATCAGGTCACCGCTGCCGGACTTCATGCCATAGGCTTCGGCGGCCAGCACGCCGGGGTTGAGCCTGACAGCCTCGTCCTGCTTGTTGTAACCCTGTGCATAGCGGGACTGTCGATTGGCGGGCACATCGATGTAGCTGTTGGTCATGCCGAGAGCCGGAAACAGATGCTGCTCCATGGCTGTATTGAACGGCAGCTTCATGCTGCTGGCCGCGATCATGCCCAGCAAGCCGATGCTGGGGTTGGCGTAGCTGCGATGGGTGCCGGGCAGGTATTGCGGTTGCCAGGCCTTGAAGTAACTCATCATCTGCCCGTTGTCCCGTATCGCATCGGGAAACTGCAGGGGAAAGCCTCCGGCGGTATGGGTGCCCAGATGAAAGAGCGGCACCTTGCCCAGGCGGCTGGCGTACAACTGGGGCACATAAGTGTCGATGTTGTCGGTCAGGGAAAGCTGGCCGTTGGCTTGAGCCCAGGTGGCGAGGGTGACGGTGAACAGCTTGCTGAGCGAGCCCAGTTCAAACAGCGTGTCGTTGCCGACTTTTGCCTGGCTGTCTCTGGAGGCCACCCCGAAGTCATAGAAGCGCTGCTGGCCATTGTCGGTGATGGCAATGGCCATTCCCGGAATCCTGTACTGCTGCATGAGGCTCTGGACTTCGGCATTCACGGTCTTGTCCAGAGCCGGTGCTTCGCCTTGAGCAAAGGCTGTGCTGCCGATCATGAGCAGCAATGCCGCGGCAACACCTGTTGGGGTCCATTGCATGTGAAACGTCCTCGTATTCGCTGAGGGAGCAGACCCTACCATTTACAGGCAGGGTCTCAATAAACGTTCTTTCTCAAGATATGACCTATATGTTTCAGGTCGCTCAACTGTCGTGGGCTCCGGCGCGCTTGAGCAGTTTCTTGCAGCGTTCTGACAGGTGGATCACGCGCAGATGTTTGCCGGCATTGCTGTAGCGCTCGCGCAGGGTTTTCAGCGCGGCAATGGCCGAGTAGTCGACAAAGTTCAGATGGCGGCAGTCAACGGTTGCATGCTGCGGGTCATTGGCCGGGTCGAACTGGTTGAGAAAACGCGCGGTGGACGCGAAGAACAGGGTGCCGTGCATCAGGTAGAGCTTGCTGCCGTCCTGTTCGAGATGCGTGTCGGCGTAAAGCTCGCGGGCCTGCTGCCAGGCAAAGTTGAGGGCGGCGATGATGACGCCGAACACCACGGCGGCTGCCAGATCGGTGAGCACGGTGACGATGGTCACGGCGATGATCGCCAGCATGTCGTTCATGGGGATCTTGTGCAGCACCCGCAGCGATGCCCAGGCAAAGGTCTGCTGGGACACCACGAACATCACGCCCACCAGCGCCGCCAGGGGAATGCGCTCGATCAGCGGCGACAGGAACAGCACGAACATCAGGATCATGACGCCTGCCACCACGCCGGACAGTCGACCACGCCCGCCGGAACTGAGGTTGATGGCCGTCTGGCCGATCATTGCGCAACCGCCCATGCCGCCGCAGAAGCCGGACGCCATATTGGCCGCGCCCAGGGCGATGCACTCGCGGTTGGAGTGGCCACGGGTTTCGGTGATTTCATCGGTGAGGTTCAGGGTCAGCAGGGTTTCCAGCAGGCCGACGATCGCCATCAGCACGGCATAGGGCATCACGATCTGCAGGGTTTCCATATTCCAGGGCACATCGGGCAAGGCCAGTGACGGCAGGCCACCGGCAATGTGCGCCATATCGCCCAGGGTGCGGGTCGGAAGTTCCAGCAGATACACCAGCAGGCCGACACTGAGAATCGCCACCAGCGCGGGTGGTACGGCACGGGTCAGGAGTGGCAGCAGGTAGACAATGGCCATGGTCAGGGCAACCAGCCCCAGCATCAGGTACAGGCCATTGCCGCTGAGCCAGGCTTCGCCGCTCTTGAAGTGCTCCATTTGCGCCAGTGCAATGACAATCGCCAGGCCGTTGACGAAGCCGAGCATCACCGAATAGGGCACCATGCGCACCAGCTTGCCCAGGCGCAGCAGGCCGAAGGCGATCATGATCAATCCGCCCAGCACCACGGTAGCCAGCAGATACTGCGCGCCGTGCTGCACCACCAGTGCCACGATCACCACGGCCATGGAACCCGCCGCACCGGAAATCATGCCCGGACGCCCGCCGAACAACGCGGTCAGGGTACAGATGATGAACGCGCCATAAAGACCCATCAGCGGGTTGAGGTGAGCCACCAGGGCGAAGGCGATGCATTCGGGCACCAGGGCAAAGGAAGTGGTGAGTCCGGCCAGGACTTCAGTGCGGATACGGAGTGGTTTCATGACTTACCTGAGGGCGAACGTACTGCGTCACAGCCGTCGGCATACAAAAGAAGGGGGCAGATGTTACGAAATATGCGTTTAACCGACCAGTTAAAAAGTCGTCATGAGCGACTATCATCTGCCTCGTGCTTCTATATGCTGGCAAATTTTCTCCAAGCCTAAGGTGCGTTTTCGATGGATGTCGTGTCTCCTCTGGATGCTTATGAACGAGCGGTCCAGCGTGGTTTTCAGCCTGACGAGGCGCAACTTCAGGCTGCCCGACAATTGCAGACGTGTTATCTGGCGCTGGCGCAAAAGGGCAAGGCACCGAAGGGTGTTTATCTGTGGGGGCCTGTGGGGCGCGGCAAGACCTGGCTGATGGACCGTTTTTTCGAGAGCCTGAGCGTACCGGCCCGGCGTCAGCATTTTCATCACTTCATGCGCTGGGTCCACAAGCGCATGTTCGAGCTGATGGGCACGCCCCAGCCGCTGAAAGTCGTGGCCCGTGAGCTGGCCCGCGAGGTGCGGATGCTGTGTTTCGATGAGTTGTTTGTCACCGATATCGGCGATGCGGTGATTCTGGGCGGCCTGTTGCAGGTGATGTTCGAGGAAGGCGTGGTGCTGGTCTGCACCTCCAACCAGCCACCGGAGCAGCTATACAGTCACGGCCATAACCGCGAGCGATTCCTGCCTGCCATCGCTGCGATCCAGCAGTACATGGATGTGGTGACCGTGGACGGCGGCGAAGATCATCGCCTGCATCCCGGTCAGTTGCATCAGCGTTACTGGATTGCCGAGCCGGGACAGGCCAGTGCGCTGGGGGATATCTTCAAGGCCTTGAGTGGCGGGCAGACGGTGTATGACTCGCAGGTGATGCTCGGTTATCGCAGCATCAACGTGGTGCAGCACACCGACACCACGGTCTGGTGCCGTTACCGGGATCTATGCGAGCAGCCCTTGGCGGCCATGGATTTCATTGCGTTATGCGATCGTTTCTCGGTGATCCTGCTTGGCGAAGTCCCGGCCCTGAGCGCCGCCCAGCGCGAAGCGAAGATTGCCCGCGGGACCGAGGATGGTGTCGAGCAAGTGGCGGCGGGGGATCGACAACTGCCGCAACTGTCACCCAACGATGACGGCGTGCGGCGCTTCATCGCTTTGGTGGATGAGTGCTACGACCGGCGCATCCCGCTGTATATCGAGGCGCAGACCTCCATGGACGAGTTGTACACCCAGGGGTATCTGTCGTTTGCCTTTCGCCGCACCCTCAGTCGCCTGCAGGAAATGCAACTGGAGCGTTTTACAGAGCATTGATCGGCCTGGCGCTCAGGCAGCATCCCGACGACGCTGGGCCAGCATATGCCGGGCACCTTCGATGACCAGCACCACCACCGCCAGCCAGATCGGCAGGTAGGTTAGCCATTCATCACGACCAATGCTTTCACCCAGCAGCAGTGCGACACACACCAGCAGTACGGGCTCCACATAGCTGAGCAGGCCGAACAGACTGAATGGCAGGATGCGGCTGGAAAGGATGTAGCTGATCAGGGCCGAGGCGCTGATGATGCCCAGCAGCGGGATCAGGAAGTAGAGTTTGGGTTCGTCCTGAGCCGCCATCGGGTTGCCATTGGCAATGAACCACAGGCCGATGGGCAGCATGAACAGCATGTCGAACCACAGCCCGCCCAGGTTATCGGTCTTGAGCTTGCGCCGCAGGACGAAGTAGAGCGGATAACCCAGCGCCACCAACAGGGTTTCCCAGGAAAAACTGCCCAGCCGCCATAGTTCGTGGCCGACGCCGATCAGGGCAAGCGAAGCGGCGATCTTCTGCAGATGCGACAGGTGTTCGCCGTACACGATGCGGCCCGTGGCGATCATGGTCAGCGGCAGCAGGAAATAACCCAGGGACACTTCCAGACTACGCCCGTGCAACGGCGCCCACATGAAGATCAGCAGTTGCGCGCCCAGCAGCAGCGAAGACAGCAGGATGCCGAACACCAGCAGCGGCTGCTGCCGGATGCGTCCGGCCAGCGCACTTACCAGTTTCCAGTCGCCACTGAACAGCATGAACAGCGTGGCGCAAGGCACGGTCAGCAACATGCGCCAACCGAAGATCTCCTCGCCGGTCAGGGGTGTCATCAGTGAGGTATAGAAGTACATGACGGCGAACAGCACCGACGCCATGACCGACAGCACGACACCTTTATACACAGCGGCCTCTTTGATGGATGGGCGAGCGGGATGCACTGCAAAGGTGCGTAGTCTAGTGCGAAGGTTTGAAAATAGCTGGAGTATTTCTGCTGGCCATCTTCGCGGATGAATCCGCTCCTACATGGTCTGCACAAATCCACCCTTGATAAACACTGCACATATGGAATGCTCCCTGAGTTTGCTAGGCTGTCAGGCTTGCCAGCACGATTCTGTCTGGTGTTCTCAAGGAGTTTGCATGACCTCTTTCAGCCACGAGGCCCAGATAACAAAGGCCCGGCAGGAGCAGTCTTCCACCCGGATAGCGTTTTTCATTGCAGGTTTCAGCGTCGCCTCCTGGGCACCTCTGGTGCCTTATGCCAAGGCCAGGATCGGTCTGGATGACGGCACGCTGGGTTTATTATTGCTGTGCCTGGGCATGGGCTCGATTCTGTCCATGCCGCTGGCGGGGGCGCTGGCCTCTCGTTATGGCTGCCGGCGCCTGCTGGTCTGCTCGACCCTGTTGATCTGCCTGTGCCTGCCCTTGCTGGCGACCATTTCCAGCCTGCCGCTGCTGGTGGCGGCCCTGTTTCTGTTCGGTGCGAGCATGGGCGGGGTGGATTGCACGGCCAATATCCAGGCGGTCATTGTCGAGCGGGCCAGCGGCAAGACCATGATGTCGGGCTTTCATGGCCTGTTCAGCCTGGGCGGTATCGTCGGGGCCGGTGGTGTCAGCGTCCTGCTGACCCTGGGGGCTTCGCCGCTGGTGGCGATGCTGGTGGTGGTTGTGCTGACCCTTGCCGCACTGGCCAAGGCCACGCCGCATCTGTTGCCTTATGGCAGCAAGTCCGAAGGGCCTGCCTTCGCGATTCCCCGTGGCGTGGTGCTGTTTATCGGCCTGCTGTGCTTCACCGTGTTTCTTGCCGAAGGGGCGATGCTCGACTGGAGCGCGGTCTTCCTCAGCTCGCTGCGGGGTGTTGAAACGTCCTATGCAGGGTTGGGTTACGCCGTGTTTGCCGTGACCATGACCTTTGGACGTCTGTTCGGCGATGAGGTGGTGCGCAAGCTGGGTTCCAACCGGATCATCATTCTGGGCGGTCTGTGCGCTGCCAGCGGTCTGGCGATTGCCACGCTGGTACCAGCCTGGGAAGCGGCCTTGCTGGGTTATGCACTGGTGGGCGCCGGTTGCTCGAATATCGTGCCGGTCTGCTACAGCGCTGTCGGCCGACAGACCACCATGCCGGAAAGCGTCGCGATCCCGGCCATCACCACGGTCGGTTATGCGGGGATTCTGGTCGGGCCGGCTGCCATCGGTTTCATTGCCCATGTCAGCAGCCTGGAGCTGGCCTTCATGATCGTTGCCGTGATGTTGCTGGGCGTGGCGATCAGTGGCAGCCAGCTTAAAACCTGAAGATTTCTACAGCTTGCGCGCCATCCCCGACACACGGATCGAACTGCCGATCTGCTCCGGGATTTCGGCGCGCAGGCGTGACGGGCTACCCATGTCTTCGCCCTGCAGAATGTTGATCACGCCGCCGTGGGGCCAGCCGATATCACGCAGGTAGCCGCCCAGTGCTGCGGTGGCCGCGCCGGTGGCCGGGTCTTCGTAGACACCGCCGAAGGCGAACGGATTGCGGGTATGGAAGAACTGCTCGCTTTCGGCAAACACCAGCACGATGGTTGCCCAGCCTTCGCGCACCATCAATTGGCGTCCGGCTTCCTGATCGTAGTGCATGGCCTTGAGCTTCGAGCGGCTGTTGAGCGCCAGCACCAGATGCCCGGCACCGCCATTGATCGCCGCAGGTGGAATACGCTCATCCAGATCGCTGTGCTGATACCCGAACAGAGCCAGGGCTTCTTCCAGCAATTGCGGGCTGATGGCTTTGCTGTGAGTGGGGGGCGATTGCAGGGCGGCTGAGGTCAGTTCGCCACGGGCATGGCCTTCGACCGTGATTTGCGCCTGATTGAGCGTCAGCTTGAACAGCCCGTCGCCTTGCTGCGCGGCCAGTGCGGCGCCCAGGGCAATGGTGGCATGGCCGCAGAAGGGCACTTCGGCCAGGGGCGAGAAGTAGCGTACACGCCATCCATCGTCCAACGGCGCTGCGAAAGCCGTTTCCGAAAAACCGACCTCGGCGGCAATGCGCTGCATGGTGTTTTCATCGGGCAGTGCATCACCGATCCAGACGCCTGCCGGGTTGCCGCCTTGATCGCCGTCGCTGAAGGCAGCCAGTTTGAGAATTTCCGTGGTCATGTCGGACAGACCTTATCGTCACTGTGGGCCGATGATTGTGCCCGAACCCTTTCACTGCAATCCAACGGCAAATGCATTCAGGACCGTGAGGCCTCGCCACATCTGGACAGGCGGCGCTGCATGACCCGCTCGCGCACGAGGTCGTAGGCCCAGTTGAACAGCATGGTGTAAGGCAGGAACAACAGCAGGATGCCGATATCCAGCAGAAAGGCTTCAAGCACGCTGATGGACAACCACCAGGCCGCCAGTGGCACCACGGCCAGAATCAGTCCGCCCTCGAAACCCAAGGCATGAAGTGCGCGTTTGCCCAGGCTCATGCTGAAACCGAGTCGGGCGCGCAGTCTGTCGAACAGGGTGTTGTAGATCATGTTCCAGATCATGGCCACTGTGGAAATCATCACCGTCATGGCCCCCATCATGCCCAGCGAATGCCCCATGACCCAGGCCAGCAGCGGCGCGATCATGATCACGCCGCACACTTCAAACAGGGTGGCGTGCAGGATGCGCTCCTTGAAGGACTTGGCAGGCAAAGTCGATGCAGGGGAGGGCTTGTGGTTTGTCTGACTCATTACAGATGACCTTTTGTGTTGCGGTATGGGTGCATTCTCATCGGTCATTGGGCTAAAGTGAAAATCGTTTCCATCGGAAAAACCGATAGCAGGCCGCCCATGAGTTTTTCACCCGAAGCCCTTGAAGCCTTTGCCCAGATCGTCGAACTGGGTTCGTTCAGCGCCGCTGCCCGTCGTCTGGGCAAGAGCCAGTCCACCATCAGCGAAGCCATTGCCCGGCTGGAAATCGATCTGGGGCTGGAGCTGTTCGACCGCTCCGCGCGTCAGCCGGTCCTGACCGAAGCGGGCAAGGCCATGCTGGGGCGTGTCGAGGATGTGCTCAGTGCTTCGGATCGCCTGCGCCGCACCGCCGGGCGTCTGGCGGCAGGTGCCGAGCCGCGCCTGACCCTGGTGCTGTCCGATGCCAATCAGTTTTCCGAGTTCGAAGTGCGCATGACGGAACTGGACCAGCGCTTTCCCGAACTGGAGCTGGAATGCGTGTTTGCCGAACATGGCGATGCGATCAACCTGATCCAGTCGGGCAGGGCGTCTCTGGGCCTGTTGTCGGCACAGGCGAGCTATCCGCCGGAAATCGGCCACGCGACCATTGTCGAGCGTGCGGACTTCGGCCTGTTCGTCGCCCACACCCATCCGCTTGCTGCGCTGGAGCAGGTCAATTATCAGCAACTGTCCGAATACCGGGCGCTGCGCCTCAATACCTTGATCGACCACAACGTCCCCACCGACGACTTGCCCACCAGTGGCTACAGCAACTGGTCGGCGCCCAATTATCTGCTGTTGATGGACATGGCGGGCTTCGGCTTTGGCTGGTCGGCCTTGCCGCGCTGGCTGGTGTCACGCTACGCCAGCGGGCTGTTGAAAGAACTCAAGGTGTCTGGCTGGCCGCGCAGTTCGGCGGTGGATGTCATCTGGTCACGCCAGCGCAGCCTGGGACCGGCAGGGTCGTGGCTGCTGGAGACGCTGGTGCCCGCCTAACAAACGCATGATGAGCACAATCTGTGGGGGGCACTGTGGGAGCGAATTCATTCGCGAAGGGTTCTACAGACAAATAAAAACCCGCCGAAGCGGGTTTTTCAAAGACCATTCCAACTCCCTGCCGGCAGCCCTCCGGGCCATGGTCGATCGTCCTTGATCCTGGCGAACTCCCTGTTCACCAGTTGTTGGATCCAATCTTACGGGCCTTCTTGAAGGGCAAAAATAGCGAATTGTCCTCAGCTCGTGTAAGCCTTTGGCTATACGTCGGCTGTGAAATTTTCCATGGCCTCTGATCAACCGGCTCTTCAGGGCTCTGGCTCGCTATCTCAAGCTGATATCATCCAGGCATTCGCAAGGTGAGTGGGAAACATGAATCGCCGTAAAAAGATCCAGCAGCTGTTGAAGGCACACGCCAAGAAGGCCAGTGCCAAACTGGCACCCAAGAGCAAGCCTAAATACATTTGCAAGGCTGACCGATTGAAGATGGCTGCCGAAGCCGCTCAAGAGGGGACTGTTGCAGATTCCAATTGAAGAGATGAGGCGCTGAGCCGTCTGGTTCACTTTTCTGCGGGCAAATAAAAACCCGCCGAAGCGGGTTTTTTCCTTTTCCAAAGACCATTCCAACTCCCTGTCGGCAGCCATCCGAGCCATGGTCGATCATCCTTGATCCTGATGAACTTCCTGTTCATCAGTTGTTGGATCCAATCTTACGAGCCTTCTCGAAGGGCAGAAAGAGCGAATTGTCCTTGGCTCGTGTAAGCCTTTGGCTATACGTCGAGCCGGGTTTTCCATAAAACTCATCGGCCCTGTCGCCAGCAAGCTGCCTCCCACACGTGATGCATGACTCAACTTGAACGCCTGCCGCATATCAGCGAAGCTGCCGCCGCATGAATCAATGAATATCGGGAAGATGTGAATGACGCTCAGGGTGATGGTGGTCGGCGGTTATGGAAATTTCGGCAGCATCATTTGCCGGCATCTCGCAGCCGTTCCCGATATCGAACTGGTCATTACAGGGCGTGATGCGCAAAAGCTCTCTCAAAAGGTCGAGGCGCTTGGGCGGCAGTCTGGCAAGGCGGTGCAAGGCTGGTGTGGCAACGCCATGGGCGCAGAGCTGAAACCGGTCCTGGCGCAAATGGGCATTGATTGGGTGATTCATACGGCTGGCCCGTTTCAGGGGCAATCCTATGCCATTGCCGAGTCCTGCATCGATGCCGGGGTCAATTACTGCGATTTGTCCGACTGTCGCCATTTCGTCAACGGTATTTCCGTGCTCGATGCCCGGGCCAGAGCAGCAGGCGTGGCGATCTTCAGCGGTTGCAGTTCCGTGCCTTCGCTGTCTTCGGCCATCATCGATCAGCATCGTCATCGCTTTACCCGCATCGACACCATCAACCACGGCATTTCTTCGTCGGCGAAAATGCCCGGTCTGTCGACCATCGAAGGGGTACTGGCCTATGCCGGCAAGCCGATCAATCAGCTCAAGGAAGGGCGGGTGCATGCGGTTTCCGGCTGGCAGGGGCTTGTCCTGCGCAAGATGCCGATGATGGGCACCCGGCTCCTGGCCAATGTCGATGTGCCCGATATGGATATCTTTGCCGGGCGCTATGGTGCCCGCAACCTGAGCTTCAAGGCGGGATCGGGTTTGAAACTCGGAGGCGTCGCTAATTACTTGCTGGCTCTGGCGGTAAAGGTGGGTTTGATCCGTTCCGTTCCAGCATGGGCTGCGAGGCTGCATCGCTGGGGAACCTGGTTCGAGCGTTTCGGGGATGGCAAAAGTGCGATGTTCATCGATGTCCACGGCCTTGACCATGACGCAAGGCCGCTATTGATGACAGTGCAATTGACGGCCTCTAATGACAAAGGCCCGGAAATCCCCAGTTGCGCAGCCGTCGCCCTGATGGAAAAGGTCAATCGCGGCTACACGCCTGAGCCCGGTGCCCGAGCCTGCGTGGGCGAAATCACCGTTGACGAGTACCTGGCGGCGATCAACGAGCCGTTGAATATTCATCTGTCAGTACAGTTTTCCGACGCGCAGCGCTGACCGATGACTTACCTTCTTCTGAAATACACCCATATCATCGCGGCGATTTTCCTGTTTGGTTTCGGCATGGGGTCTTACCTGTACCTCATCGCCGCCAGCCGCACCGGAAACCCCCACGTCATCGCCCATGTCGCCAGAATGGTGGTGCGCTTCGACACCTGGATTACCACCCCGGCGGGTTTTCTCCAGATCATTACCGGCTACCTGCTGACCCGAATCATGGGCCTGCCCCTGACCACGGAATGGGTATTGACCTCACTGGTGATTTTCCTGTGCGTCGGCTCACTCTGGCTGCCGGTGCTGGTACTGCAGAAGCAATTGCAGACGATGGCTCTGACGGCGGTTCACTCGGGCGCAGAACTGGGCGCCGAGTACCAGTCCGTTTATCGCAAGTGGTTCTGGCTGGGCGTGCCGGGTTTTGCGGGCATGTTCGTTATCGTGCTGATCATGGTGACGAAGATGACGCCATGGCAGGTGGTGGGGATGTTTGGGTGAGTGGCCGACCAGTCAAGGCCTGACTGTCACGTGTGGTAGGGGGCTTGGCCGCTACTTCATACAGGTTTCGAGGACGAGCAGGCAGGCTGAGAGTTCGGCCACTTTGGCCCGTATGGACTCGCATTGATATGAGAATCATTATCAATTATTATCGCCGCTTCTTTGGGGAGGCGCGTCGTGGGCGAGGATCGTATAGGGCTTCTCTATGCAGAGCACAACAGCTGGCTGACGGGCTGGCTTTATCATCGTCTGGGTTGCACCAGCCAGGCGGCGGATCTGGCGCAGGATACTTTTCTGCGCATCCTCACTTCACAGCGTAAAACCGGCGAAACCCTGACCCTGGACCGTCCACGGGCCTATTTGGCGACGGTGGGGCAACGGCTGGTTTGCGACTACTTTCGGCGCCAGTCCCTGGAGCGGGCCTATCTCGACATGCTCGCCCAGGTGCCCGAGGCTTTTGCCTTGTCGCCGGAAGAGCAATGCCACATGCGCGAAACCCTGTTCCAGCTCGACGCCTTGCTCGACCGCTTGAAGCCCGTCGTGCGCGCGGTATTTCTGCTGGCGCAGATCGATGGCCTGACTTATGTGCAGATCGCCCGGGAGTTGGGCATTGGCGAGCGCACGGTCAAGCGTCATATGGCCACTGCCTTTGAAGCCTGCATCCTGAGCGACGTGACGTTTTAATGTCCGCACAGGCACCGATCAGTCGCGATGTTGCCCGTCAGGCCGCCCATTGGCTTGTGCTGATGCATGAGCAGTCACTGAGCCCCGCGCAACAGCAGGCCTGTGCGCGGTGGCGTGCGGCCGACCCGGAGCATGAGCGTGCCTGGCAGCGGGTGCAGCATGTGCAACAGCAATTGGGTGGTCTGCCGCCTTCCATTGCCATGGGCACTCTCAACCGCGAACGACGTCAGGTCTTGAAGACGCTGCTGGTGCTGGCTGCCATTGCGCCCGCTGGCTACCTTGGCTATCGCTTTGGCTCCGACCAGGGCTGGATGGCCGACTACCGAACCCGCACAGGCGAACGGCAGCAACTGACACTCGCTGACGGAAGCGTGGTCGACCTGAACACCGACAGCGCCATCGACGTGCGATTCGATGCCGGGCAGCGGCTGATCCGTCTGGTGCGCGGGGAGATATTGATCCGTACCGGCGTCGATGCCCGTCCTCTGCGAGTGGCCAGCGCACAAGGGCTCATGGAACCCTTGGGGACGCGCTTCAGCGTGCGTCAACTCAGTGGCACCACACAACTTGCGGTGCTCCAGGGCCGGGTTCGGGCCACGCCCGAGCAGGCAGCGCCACAGGTCGTGGAAGCCGGAGAACAAGTGTCTTTCAGCGCAGATGCCTTCGGCCCTTTGCGTCCGGCCAGCGAGCTGGCTACCCGCTGGACACAAGGCGAGCTGGTGGCCGAGAACATGCCGCTGGGGGATTTCCTTCAGGAGCTGACCCGCTATCGACCGGGTCGGCTGCACTGTGACGAAAGCGCATCGGCCTTGCGTATCAGCGGTGGCTTCCAGCTCGACAACAGCGACGCCATCCTCGCCGCGCTGCCGATCACGCTCCCGGTTACCGTGAATTATCGAACCCGTTATTGGGTGACGGTGAGCAAAACGTGATTTTTCACACCGTCTTTTTTGGCCCGTTTTTCTGCGGTGCTCGTCCTTGGTTGTGAATCTGTAAATCACCAAAGGACATTTTGCTCCATGGCTCATCTTCGTATCCCGTGTGCAACCACACGCAACAGGCTCGCTTTGTCATTGCTGACTCTGGCTCTGGCCGCTCAGCCGCTGTGTGCTCTGGCAGACGGAGCGACCCGGCATTACACCGTCCAGGCAGCGAGCCTGTCCCAGGCGCTTGCCGGCTTCAGCTCGCAGGCGAAAATCACCGTGCAGTTCGCCCCGGCCCTGACTCAGGGCTTGAACTCGCCGGGACTGGAGGGTGACTACAGCGCGGAGCAAGGCCTCGCCAGACTGCTGGCCGGTTCCGGGCTTGAGGCGGTGCAACTGGGGGATCGGGTTTATGGGCTGGTCAAAGTCAGTACCGAGGCAGGCACGCTGACCATGCCGAATGTCGATATCAATGCCAGCAGCGCCGCCTTGCAAGGCTCGGAAGCGGCGGGTTATGTGAGCGACAGCATCAACAATGTCGGCGCTCTGGGCGGCATGAAACTGCAGGACACGCCTTATTCCATGAGCGTGACGTCTCAGGCATTGCTCAAGAACATGCAGGCCACGTCCCTCGACGATGTGTTCAAGCGCAACCCCTTCACCCAGCTTTACTCCCCCAAAAGTGCCGGTTACGCCAGTGCTGTGAACGTGCGGGGTTTCAGCAGCTCCGCCAGCCTGAACATCGCCAACGATGGCCTGCGTTTCAGCACACTCGCCGATGCTGGCAACTTCATAGAAGACACCGAACAACTGGAAGTGATCACCGGCCTCACGGGCTTTCTGTATGGCCCGGCGTCTCCTGGCGGCCTGGCCAACTACGTGCTCAAGCGTCCGACCTACCAGCGCTACAACAGCGTCACCCTTGGTAATGCCGGCGGCGAGAACTACTACCTGCACGGCGACTTCGGCGGCCCGATCGACAGCGAAGGCAAGTTTGCCTACCGACTCAACCTCCTGACTCAGGATGGCGAAACCGCCATCGATCTGCAGAAGCGTCGTCGGCAGATGATCAGCCTGGCGCTGGACTGGAACATCAGCGACGACCTGCAAGTGCAATTCGACGCCTCCCACAAGGAAAGCCAGACCCGCGGCCTCACCAGCTATTGGTTCTTCGCCAATCAGGCCTTCCGGCCAAGTGCCTCATCACTGGACACCGACAAGCTCTACAGCCAGAGATGGGGGTTCACCGACAACCAGACCGACAAGGCGGGCGTGCGGGCCAAATGGCGTTTGAATGACACGTTCAGTCTGCGTGGGGCGGTTGCGGCACAGCAATACACCCAGGAATACACCTACACCGGCCCGCAGATCGATGCGCCGGGCGTGTACACCCAGCCTTTGTATGCGTTTGCGCCCCTTGAAACCCGGGAGTACTCCGGCTATCTGTTCCTTGATTCGCAGTTCGCGACAGGCACCCTCGATCACAAGCTGACGCTGGGCTATCAGGGCAATACCGCACGTACCCTGATGCACCAGGACCATATCCCGAGCCAGCAATACAGCTCGGTCACCGGCCCGGCCGTGTCGCTCGATGAACAACCGCAAGTCGGCAAGCCGGGTTACTCCATCGGTCACGGCGCCCAGCACCTCTCCAGCACCAGTGACACCCACAACCTGCTGATCGGCGACATCATCACCTTTAACGAACAGTGGTCGACGATCCTCGGCGTCACCCACACCCGGATCCAGACCTACAACAACGACTTCGTCAACTCCGCCATCCCGCGCAAAACCGAATATGACGAAAGCACGACTTCACCCAGCGTGTCGCTGATCTACAAGCCCGTGCCTTGGCTGACCACCTACGCCACCTATATCGAAGGGCTGCAAAGCGGCGGCATAGCACCCTCGCGAGCAATCAACTCGGGCACCGGCCTGGCCCCCCAGATCAGCAAACAATATGAAATCGGAGCCAAGGCCAGCATCGGCGACACACTGATCACCCTGGCAGCCTTCAACATCGACAAACCCAACGCCTACACCAACAGCGCCCGGGTCTACGTTCAGGACGGTCGCCAGGAAAACAATGGCCTGGAATTCAGCGTTACTGGAAAAGTCACCCCGCAACTGACGCTGGTCAGCGGTTTGACCCTGCTCGATCCCAAAGTGAAAAAGGGCGCCGTAGCGGCCAACGACGGCAACACGCCCATCAACGTCGCCAAGCAACTGGCCAAGGTCTATGCCGAATACGACATTGCCTCCGCGCCAGGCTTTGCAGTGACTGGCGGAGCGTTCTACACCGGCAAGCAATACACAGACGAAGCCAACAACTACAGCCTGCCATCCTTCACCACCTTCGATGCCGGCGCCCGCTACCGCATGGCGCTGGGCAACAATGACCTGACCCTGCGCATGAACGTGAGCAACCTGACTGACAAGAAGTATTGGCTCAACAGCAACTATCTGGGGGATCCGCGGACTGTGGCTTTTTCGGCGCAGTTGGAGTTTTGATAGTCCTGTAATCACTGGATGGGTGTTGTATTGTTACCCGCATATCTCAAAGCGAGTCTTTCGCAGACGTCAGAACACCGGACTTACATTCGATGAATATTGAGCGACAGGAAGATCTGCAGCGTATCGCGGTTCAGGAAAAGGTTCTCCAGTTCAAAGCGTTCAACAACGCTGCAGCATGGGCACTTGGGCTCAGGCTGAAGACCCTGTGCGAAGAGGCGGGGGTGGGTACGACGATTGAAATCAGACTTGCTCGCGAGACGGTGTTTTTCTACGCAATGCCCGGAACCGCTTCATGCAATGCTGACTGGGCCCGCCGAAAAAGAAATGTGGTGGAGTTGATGGGCCAGAGTTCTTATCGAGTGGGCTTGTCATTTGAAGACGGTCACTCGCTGGAGTCTTCCATGGCTCTCTCTCCACGCGACTATGCATGCCACGGCGGCAGCTTCCCCTTACAGGTCGAAGGTGTTGGATTCATAGGCGTCGTGACTGTGTCGGGTCTGCCTCAGAGACAGGATCATGCGCTGGTGGTGCAGGTGCTTGCCGAGATGTGTGGGGTCAAGCTTTCAGACGTGGCTCTCACTCCGTAAACCGGGGCTTCTTGCGCCGATCACACATTGTGGGAGGCAGCTTGCTGGCGACTGCAGCGTACAGACGCATAATATCTGCCGGTTCAGAAGACATTCTCGCCTCGGTCGCTCGTGCAGCACGAGCGTCAAGTGCGTGACTTTGAAATACAACACTAGTGCTTACCGATCGAATCCTGCCTGGATACTAATAGACAACTTTACCCAAGAGCGATGTATACCAATACGAGAACGGCGTGTGTTCAGGCATGGGTGTAAAAAACATCAAAAGTTTGAGCACTTCAGGTAAAGTGGCGCCGCCCGAAAATTGGATTCGGGTTATATCGCATGGGGAAACATCGTGAAGTCGTTTAGTAAAGTCATCGCTTCTGCAGTATGTGGTCTGGTTCTGGCGGGTTGCACCGGCACCGCTATGAAAACTCAGCAATACGATAGCAACCAGTACACTGTCGTTGGTCACAGTGAAGCAAGTGCTACAGGCCTGATGCTTTTCGGTCTGATCCCTATTCGTCAGAATGATCGTTTTGTTCGCGCTCAGAATTCTGCTATCCAGGCGAAAGGCGGAGATGCGCTGATCAATACTCAAGTGCAGGAAAAATGGTTCTGGGCCTGGGTCCTGAACGGCTACACCACCACCGTATCCGGTGATGTCATCAAGCTGAAAACTGCTAAATAAGCAGCGCTTGGTATGAGAAAGCCCGGTTCGCCGGGCTTTTTTGTTTCTGGCAGTTGGGCGGCTGTTACGCGAATAGTCAGCAAGATATGGCAAAGGCGTTGGTAGAGCACTGTCTTGCGAGCTGAGAAACGCTGAATACTTAAATGTCATCTCGACGTTTTCAAGACCAGTCCGGTTCAGCGTGCTTCAATCCCGTTCAGCGAACGATCAACCACGGTTTTGGCCATTTCCACCAGATGCACAACGGAAAGTGCCAGATGCCGTTGCGTTCCATTCAGATGGTCACTGCTTTCATAAGCCGTGGCGGCCGCGCAACTGAGCAGTTCCGAGGCATAGCACAGAGATTGTTCAAGCGTGGTGTTCGGGCTGGAAAGGGAAGGGTGGTCAATAGGTAAAGCGGGTTCTGCATTGAGCATGTTGGAGATTCCTAACGCTAAGGGAATGCTGTCTCCTGTCGCGACTAAACGAAAGGTGGCAGCCGTGCACAGGTTAGTCGACCGGGCGTTAGGATCCGGCGCACCCGAAGGTGCCCTGGGCACGGCCACCATAAAGTGCAGACGAAAAAATCATCTGACTCTGGCGACGCCATGCGCCTAACACAATTGGGCGACTAAACCCGATCACTGCGATGCAGCGACCGGCGCACATTAGTGGCCTGTATGGGTGGGCGCAAGGGGGTGGGATTTTCTAGGAAATTTCGTTCAAGAGAAAGGGAAAAGTCGTTTGTGGCTGTGGTGGGTGTAGTACAGATTGTCTTTGGTAGAGGCGTCTGGGATGGTGAAATTGTCGGTGTTTCAACTTGCTGACCTGTTGGCGACGAGGCAGTAATCGGCCAGAAGCTGCCTGCCATTTTCGGCGCGTCAGTCCGGATCAGCAGCCTTTCTCTGTGGAATATGTAGTGTCTCTTCAGAATGAGTAAATAGCTCACTTGTACTATTGATACCGCTGGCTCTGCGTAATCAAATGGACCTGAGGAGTGTGTCGTTGAACCAACGCTGTTTCAGTAGTAGCCACTCCTCGGCTGTCTTTGTTCAGACGCAGTTCGATAAAGCAAAGAGTGGCAGCTTTGCCACAGGAATAGCGGCTGGTTCTGACACCGCCGCCCCTTCACCTGCTAGACCGCACAGCAACCGAGTGATAGAGGAAGTCTCCATGAAAAACAGACTGAAGAAAGCACGTTTGACAATTGGAACGGCGCTCGCCCTTTCAGTGGGGCTCGCGTTTAGCGGCACCGCAAGTGCCTTTACTTTTGAACACGGCTGGAGTTGCCAGAACAAGTGGTACCAAATGGGGCTCATCGAGTTGATTTCTTGTGGAGGTGGCGGCAATGGTTGATCGAGTAGAGGGTTTTTGCACTCGTTAAGACGCATGCACTAAACCCTTGACCAAGCAATAAGCGGGGCGTTGTAAAATAGGCAACGCCCTCGCAGAGTTTCAGCAAATCCGCGTCGACCCCTCCCTCTGCCCCAAAACCGCTCCTGGTGCCATTTTCATAGCATGCCAGCGTGCTCCGAATTGACTATCCCATTCCCCCCAGAAGCGTAGCTTTCACAGCGATTGAGTTCGGATCTGCGCCTGCTCATTCAACCGTAAGCCCAGGCTCGCCGCGGCCTTGAGGCTTGATGACCTCAGTTGATCATGGAGATTTCCAATTGGTGCTTGACCATGGAGAACGATCGTTCTACATTGAGTCCATGGAGACCCAAATGACAGACACTCGAGAAAAGATTATTGCGACCGCCGAGCAACTTATTTATCAGAACGGCATTCATGCGACAGGTATGGACCTTTTGGTGAAAACCTCGGGCGTAGCTCGTAAAAGCATTTATCGCTATTTCGCGACCAAAGATGAAGTGGCGGCGGCAGCGTTGAACGCACGAGATGTTCGCTGGATGCAGTGGTTCAGAACGGAGTGTGATAAAGCGGATACTCCGCAAGACCGTATCCTCAACATCTTTACGGTGCTTAAGGGATGGTTCGAGTCAGACGGATTTCGAGGCTGTGCATTCATTAATACAGCCGGAGAAGTTGGAGATCCCGATGATCCTGTTCGCCATATCGCCAAGCTGCATAAGCAGAAATTATTGGATTACACGCTCGAACTGACCGAGCCGTTGAATGCAGAGCAACCCTT
Organism: Pseudomonas lijiangensis; assembly: GCF_018968705.1. Taxonomy (NCBI): domain Bacteria; kingdom Pseudomonadati; phylum Pseudomonadota; class Gammaproteobacteria; order Pseudomonadales; family Pseudomonadaceae; genus Pseudomonas; species Pseudomonas lijiangensis. Next base: position 3,785,094 of record NZ_CP076668.1, on the reverse strand, counting down.
TGTCCTGGCGAGACAACTGCTGATATTGATCGAAGGTGCAATCACGATGGCACGCGTGATGGGCGATTACAACGCCGTCGATGACGCAAGGGAAGTTGCACGACTATTGATTAAATAGGCATCGCTTTAAAAAATGACACGTCGCAAGACGTGCGATTTAAAAGATGACGTTAACGCTCATTGGACCGCGTGGCTGCCCTGCACCCGTTCGAATAAACTGGATCATTTAAGACTTTGATGTAGGTAGCGATTATCGTGACGCATTTATGTTGTGACGATAATCGCTGAGAAAGTTGTACGGCTCTTGTTTAAAGAGTCCTCTTTGCAGGCGCTTGAGTTCCAAAAACGTTAAATAAACGACACATCCAATTCTCCTGGAGGCACTACCATGTCCAATGCACAAACTCGCCCGCCACTTCCTCCGTTCACCCGTGAAACGGCAATCGAGAAAGTCCGACTCGCTGAAGATGGCTGGAACAGCCGCGATGCCGAAAAGGTCTCGCTTGCCTATACGCTGGATACCAAATGGCGTAACCGCGCCGAATTTGCGACCAATCGCGAAGAAGCCAAAGGTTTCCTCTCTCGCAAATGGAAAAAAGAGCTTGATTACCGCCTGATCAAAGAGCTTTGGGCCTTCACCGACAATCGCATCGCCGTACGTTACGCCTACGAGTGGCATGATGATTCGGGTAACTGGTTCCGCTCTTACGGCAACGAAAACTGGGAATTCGAAGCGGATGGCCTGATGCACCGTCGCTTCGCCTGCGTCAACGACATGCCCATCAAAGAGAGCGAGCGCAAGTTCCACTGGCCTCTGGGACGCCGCCCGGATGACCACCCAAGCCTGTCTGACCTCGGTCTGTAAATACCTCCACAACCAGATTGTTCGAGCGTGGTGTTCGGGCTGGAAAGGGAATAAGCGGGGCGTTGTAAAACATGCAACGCCCTCGCAGAACTATCAGCTTGTTCGCATTTGGGGGGTGAGAAACGTACGCCCAAGAACCTGCTGGCGAAAAGGCCTGAAAGCTGACAGATTTTCTGCGTCTGTAGACTGAAGGCGCCAGCAAGCGCCTCCCACCCAACCCCTGCAAAGGCGCAGAAACGGTTTGAAAGCTGCTTCAAAGGCGCCACTCGATGCCCAGGTACAAGCTGCGTCCATCGCCGGGGAAATAGTAATTACCATCCTGACCACGCACGTTGGCCTGTACGGCAGTGGATGCGGCATAAGTGCGGTTACCCAGATTGCGACCTTCGACGAACCAGCGGGTATGTACGTCGAGCTCCCCGCCCACGGTCAGGTTGAGCAAACTGTAGCCGTTGCTGGACAGCGTGTTGGCATGGTCGATGTAGGTTTTCCCGGGTAGCCACTCCACCGAAGGCGCGACGTAAATCCAGCGACTGGGTGACCATTTCAGCTCGCCACGCAGCATCTGTCGTGGAACGCCGGCCAGACGGTTGTCTCCGAATGCTGAATCGCCATCGAAGCGGAAGTCGTTGAACAGGTAGTTCATCCGCATCAGCAACTGATCGTTGATGGGCATGCTGGCGAAGAGCTCGATGCCTTGATGAATGGTTTTGCCAGCATTCACCGTGCCCAGTGCATTGCCCTGGCTGTCGGTCAATGAAAGCAGTTCACGGTCGATCCAGGAGCGGTATACCGCCGCGTCCAGTTGCAGATCACCGACGCGATGGCGGTAGCCGATCTCCAATGTGGTGGACTCCTGATCTTCAGCGATGGGTTGCGTATTGACGACGATTTCCCCGAACGGAGGCGCCTCGTAGCCCTTGCTGACATTGGCGTACCACTGGCTATGCGCAGTGGGCTCGAAAAGTACGCCCACTTTCGGACTCAGCCCCTCATAACGCTCGTCATAACTGGTGGCCGGAAATCCTTTGTAGTCGGTCTTGCGCGTCGCACGTACGGTCTGGGCTCCGATCTGCAAGGTCCAGGCTTCGGTCAGCCCATGGCTATATTGGACAAAGAACGAACTGTCGCTGGCCTCAAGGTCGCTTTGACGGGGCAGGCCTCCCGGTTTGCCATTGACATTGGTGAAGCGTTTTTCATTACCCGTCAGGCGCGAGATATTGGCCCCCAGAACCAGCTCTCGGGTAAGTTCCGGTGAGCCGAATTCGGTAACGCTACGTAGCCCGAGGCCCACGTCCTGCAAGTCTTGTTGCAGCACAGCGTAGGTCATGGCGTGGTCACGCTTGCGGTCGGCCAGATAGATCGAACTCTCGATCCTGGTGCGGTCACTGGCCTGCCAGTTCAATTTCAATGCCGCACGATCCATTCGATAGTCGTTATGTGCATCGAGTCGCTCATAGTTCGCAGCAGCCGAACGTGGATCATCGCGCATCGTCGCCTCGGAAATACTGCCGGGCATTTCCAGCTTGCTTTCCAGATGCGTCAAATAGAGTCGGGCCTCCAGCACCTCGGACAGACGTGCGCCAATATTGCCGAAATAGCGGGTAGAGTCGCTTGCGGACTGATGGCGGTAACCATCCTGATGGCTGTCGGTGATGCTCAGGAAACCATCGAACACCTCATCAGCGCCAGCAATGGCAAGCTGGTTTCGTCGCAGGTCGTAAGAACCGGTCTGGGCACGTAATAAAAGCGCTGGATAGTCACGGCCGGTCGGCGAGACGAAGTTCACTGCTCCGCCCAGACCATTGGCACCATACTCCAGGCCCGACGCGCCGCGCCAAATCTCGATGTAACGTGCTGCCAACGGCTCGATGGACTGGAAATCACCACTGCCGTCGGCGTGATTAAGCGGTATCCCGTCCTGATAGAGCTGGATTCCACGCATCAGGAAACCGCGCTGAATACCCGAGCCACGAATCGAGAAACGGGCTTCGTCGCCATGCCGACTCTGAGCCAGCACGCCAGGGGCGTAACTCATGGCATCGACCACAGTACTGGCACGACCGTCACGATAACGCTCACCATCAACCAGTGCAGTGCTGGCGGCTCGTCTTTCCAGTTGCTTGCGTGCCTGATCGACCTCGTCGTCCGCCTGAGCAACGACCTCCATGGGCTCAAGCTCCTGCGGCTCTCTAGTGGCAGCAAAGCCTGGGGCTGCGGCAGGCAACAAGGTAGCCATGATGATTCCAAGCGCCATTTTATTGCGGACTACGACCTGCTTGATAAACAGGCTGGACAAGGCATCAGGCGCCGCCGCAACACGAGTGGATAAGCGGAGCTTCCCTTTAACAGACATCAAAATTTTTCCTTGAAAATGCCAGGTCGGCACAATACTCACATGAAGCCCTGATGGGGTAGCCGCTCTGCGGCGACTGTTGCTTGCCCCCGTAGGCAGAGGCTGGTTCGCTCAAGGTCGTATTTTATGCAACTCAGGTCTGAGATGATTAAGTCCGTTTTGAATAAACTGTTTCTTCGAAAACCCGGGTATCGTCCGGCATGCAGTTCATGCAGACTCTGAATATCACAGCCAGAGTAATCGCGTATGGTCGAGATAATATATATTGTTGCTCACGTCATCGCAGAAGAGCCTTATTTAAAGGAAGTGCAAGAGGCTTTATTAAAGGCGGTCGATGCGACGCAATGCGAAGAAGGATGCCTCCAGTACGAGTTGTTTCAGAATGCAGACAACTTCAATCAATGGACAATACTTGAGATATGGAAGTCCGAGCAGGCTCTTGTCAAGCATGCTGGAGGAATAGCGTTCAGGACCTTGAAACGTAATATTGAAGGTAAAGCAAAGCTGATAGTGCACAGGCTCTTGCCCGTATATTCAGAGCAACCATCCACAAACGCTGATCCAGAATTCTGGGTGGGTAATGGTTTGCCCTGAATTGAGGCGCTGATGCGCTTATGAAAAGCATTTTATTTTAAACTTACGCCCGCAAGATTTTTTTGCCGTGACGGATCAACCTGTCATTGCAATTAAATAGTGTCGGCATACCCCTGTCTCAATCTAAATCCTCGCATCAGGGCTTATCTGAATAAGTTTAAGCCCTGATGAACCCTCTAAAGCCTACTTGGGATCCAGGCGGTATATCTTGAGTGGACGTTCGACTTTCGAAGTTCCGCCATTAAACAAGGCAACACGGTCGACTTGCGCAGCAGGGAGATACAGCCTTCCTTGACTATCAAAAGCGGGGGCATCAACCCAGTGGAGGCGGCTATCAACTACAACAGTCTCGATCGCACCATACTTGGTTATGCGTTTGACGCTGTTTTCCGCCAAGTCGCTGAAGTAGAAATTACCGCTCTTGTCCATGACAGTGCCTCCCACGGGTGGAAGGTCCCGCCAAAACTCAACTTTTTGAGCAAGGGCTTCTGCCGATAAGCTGGAATCGTCCAGCCAGCGAGTCTCGATCTTATACCAGGGCCCTTCCAAAGGCGCGAAATAGAGCCACTTACCATCGCTCGAAACTTCGAGCGGATCAGCATGTACCCTTAAAGCGCTACCGTCAGGTGCCCGAAGTACTTTGCCCTCTACAATGATATCCCGATCTTCTGGAGCACGGACTGCCTGGCTATTGGAAAGCACTCGACGAGATTTTTTTGTCTCAATATCCACCACAACAATTCCAGGCACGCCGGCATCTGTCAGATAGGCGTGCTTACCATTGAGGCGGACATCATCGATATAGCTACCTGCCAAAGCGGTTTTCTCATCAAAGATGATGACCTGATCAACCTGGCCAGTTGACAAGTTGATAACCACCAGTTTTGCTCCGCCAGGAATAACCTTGCCCCCGAAGCCAGTCACTCCGGCATCAACTATCCAGAGTTGATTCTGCTCATCGACTCGCATAGCGTTAACATTGATGAAGCGCTGTTTGGCGGGAACTTTCGAGTCGTCACTATTCCACTGAGCGTTCGGGAACGGCTGGGGATGACCGTTACCATCCAACTTCGAAACAGACGGAGCTTGTGAGCCCATCCATTTCGGTCCTGACACATAAAGCGAACCGCTGTGATCCACGGCAACCGCATTCCATACAGCGGTATCTGATTGAGCAACTACATGCAGATTATTCTGTGTATCAGCGTGCGCCGTAACCATGATGGCGGACATAATGGCAGACAGCGTAAAGCGTTTTACAATATTCATTGCCAGCTCCTGTTTGAATACTAGGCAATCATCGTTGTTACGCTTATGATGTGAAACGCCATGGACACATAAAGAATTTCGTCAAAGTGAAGAAAATCGTTCGACTCGATGATTTACAGATTTTCGTGACCACAGCAACTGCGGGAAGCCTCTCAGCGGCTGCCCGTTTGCTCTCAATCTCTCCGGCTTTGGCCAGCAGCGCTGTACACCGCTTGGAGAGTTCTCTAGGTGTCAGGTTATTTATACGTTCTACAAGGCGGTTGAGACTGTCTGATGATGGAGAAAGATACCTGCCCCATGCTAAACAGGCACTGGAGGCCCTGGAGAAGGGAGAGCATTTATTGATACAGGATCGCCAGGAAATTGCCGGGACCATACGATTGTCGATGCCTTCAGACTTGGGAAGAAATGTTTTGCTGCCCTGGCTTGACGAGTTCAAGGAGATGCATTCGAAAGTCCAACTTCAATTGCGCATCAGCGATCAGGTAGCGGACCTTTATAGCGAGCATCTTGATGCCAGCATCAGATATGGCCAATTAGCCGATTCAAGTTTAGTCTCCTTGTCACTCGCTCCCTTGAACCGAAGAACAGTATGCGCATCGCCCGCCTATTTAAAAAGGCACGGCACCCCGAAGTCTCCGGAAGAACTGGCCAGTCACAACTGCTTGAGATACGTCATGGGCGAGCAAACTCACGAGCGCTGGAGTTTCAATATTTCTGAAGGTGTACAAACCGTGCAGGTAAGTGGTGACCGTGTCAGTGACGACGCTGATATAGTTCGTCGCTGGGCTGTGGCGGGTTTCGGGATAATTTATAAATCCAGGATTGATGTGGTTAATGATGTGCGCAATGGGCGTCTGGTTGAAGTTTTTCCGGAAAATTACGGGCAGCCTGCACCTCTTCAGCTGGTTTGCGCCCACCGAACATCTATCACTCCGGCAGTCCAGGTTCTTAAAAGCTTTCTTTCTTCTCGCCTTGAAACTTTTATGGCGAACTAGTCGTGGCGAGGAGTTTGCTCCTTGTTTTGATGAGTGTTCATTGATTGGAAAAGCTGCTCAGCCAGATATCTGCTGCCTCAAGAGGCGAGCGCTTGTCTTTATTGATCAAATAGTCAATTTCACTGATTGCAGTGTTACCCAGATTCAAGGAAGTCAGCTCCTCAACCAGTTGCTCGGGCATCGACTGTACGACATCACTGATGGCGATGAGAGTGGCTTGATCCGTCCCGCCTAAAAGCCCCAGAGGCTCATGTAAGGCCCGAATATTGTACCCATGATGGAGGTACTGGGGTTGCCATAAAGGGATGACAAACCATTCTTTCCTCGCATAAGACTCTTCAAAACGGTTGAAGCAATCAGCTTCGGTACCTTCCGAAAAATAGTAGCCCAGATCGTCAAGGTTATAGTTTTTTATGATCTCTTTCGAGAAGCGACTGATACCGGCACCAGGATTGATTCCCTGGATGCGTTTACTCATCTGCATTGCGACATCAGGTCGAAGCAAGTCAGCAACAGAAGTTACCACATCATGGGGTATGTAATCCGGCACTCCCCAGATACAGTAGGGCTCGTAAAGAGTTGCGAGGCGAGTAGTGGGTACTTCACAGGCTGCGAGGTAAGCACCATGACTGGCAGGCAACCAGGCGGAGACCAGCATATCTATATGCCTTTCATTGAGCCGCTTGAACATCTCCTCGTGAGGTGCCGACCGGACATCAACCTGATAACCGTGCCGTTCAAGGACACGCTGAACAAGTGCTGCGCTTGCCGCATGAAAACTTAAACTGATGTGACCTAGACGGATATTCTTATGCATGCTTGTTAACTCTTGATCTGTGTGGTTAATGTTGATTTGTGCGATCCGTGTAATAACTCAAAGATCGTCAAGAGTGACTTGATATCGGTAGTGAACTGGGGGCGTCAATCTGGATAAATCGATCAGCTGAATAAATTTTAGTGCTCATTTTATACAGCCACTTTTAGTCGAAAACCGATAGGGCAGCTAAACAGTTTCCGCTATTCGGCGAAAGTCTTATAAAACCAGGCAGCAAACTCGTGCGCTGTTGCTCTTGGGTTATTGGCCCAAGCCAGCACTTGGATTGAATGTGGGGTAGCATGAAACATTGCCACCTGGCACAACGCCCCATTATTCACACAGGCCACTCCCATGCCCTTCAACTGGCACTCCGACCCCATCACCCAATCCACCCCCGTCACCGCCACCTACAAGAACACCCAGAATGTCCGGCGCTTCATGACGGAGCACTGCGGTCCGGATTTCAGGTTCGACCGCCCGTTCATGGCCTGGATTGGCGATGGTACGGCGAAGACCATGGGGGATCTGGTGGATGAGTGGTTGCGCAGGCATCAGAAACTCACTCGTCAGGAGGCTTTTTAAATCTTTCGTACATCTGTTTGGATATTTTTTATCGCCCAACGCTCTTTTCATGGAGTTGCGATGGAATTTGCTGAGATCTCAGTGCTCTAATGATTTCAAAGCGCCACTAATTTTTTTGGTAATAGCCGTTTTTTCGTAGCGTGTGCATGCATTTCTGCGGAATGTGAAACAGCGTAATCAATACCTCCAGGTACAGCAGCATTGACTCCGACCGAGATTGAAAGCCTGAAAAGCCAGTTGAAGGCGCTTGAACAGGAAAACCTGAGCCTCAAAGATCAGCTGTGCACCAACAGGCAGAAAGCCGAGCTGGAGTTGGCGTCGTCTCAGGAGCGCTACCGTTTCCTGTTCAATGCCATGGATGAAGGTTTCTGCATCATTGAGTTTTTCGATGGTCCGCACGGCCCTTTGAGTGACTACATCCATATCGAGGCCAATCCGGCCTATGCCTTTCATGCCGGTATTCCCAATGTCGTCGGGCAGACGCTTCGCAAGATGGTCCCCGACGAGGCCGATGGCTGGGTCGAGTTCTATGGCAAGGTGCTGCGCACCGGTGAGCCGATCCGCTTTGAGCGGGAGCTGGTGGCGACCGGGCGTTATCTGGCGCTGACGGCTTTTCGTATCGAGCCGGCCAGTCGCAACCAGGTAGCGGTGCTGTTCCAGGACATTACCGAGCGCAAGCGTGCCGAAGAGGCCTTGCGGCAACTGAACGAGACGCTGGAAGCGCGCATCATCGAGGCGGTTACCGAGCGTAAGGTGTTGTCCGATGTGGTTAACGGGACCAATGCGTTCATTCATGTCATTGATCCCGAGTACCGCTGGCTGGCGATCAACGCTTCTGCCGAGCGAGAGTTTCAGCGTCTGTTCGGTGTCACGCCCAAGGTTGGCGACAACATGCTTGAGTTGCTCAAGCATCGGCCTGACAGCCAGGAGGTCGTTCGTGGCTTCTGGGAGCGGGCGCTGGCAGGGGAGGAGTTCGTCGAGGTCACCCGTTTTGGCGATTCGGCGGATGACACCCGACACTATGAGATTCGCTACAGCATTCTGCGTAACGTCGATGGCAAGCAGATCGGCGCTTACCTGTTTGCCTATGACGTGAGTGAGCGTCTTCAGGAGCAGGCTCGTCTGACTCAGGCCGAAGAAGCCTTGCGCCAGTCGCAGAAGATGGAGGCCGTCGGCCAGCTTACGGGCGGAATTGCACACGATTTCAACAATCTGCTGACGGGCATTACCGGTTCGCTGGAACTGCTCAAGACGCGCCTGAGCCAGGGGCGCTATAACGAGATTGATCGTTATGTCGCTGCTGCCCGTGATGCTTCCAAGCGTGCGGCGTCGCTGACTCATCGTCTGCTGGCCTTTTCACGACGCCAGACCCTTGATCCCAAGCCGGTCGATATCAATCGGCTGGTGATCGGCATGGAAGAGCTGATTCGTCGTTCCGTGGGGCCGCATATCACGGTGGAAGTGGTGACGGCAGTGGGGTTGTGGTCGACTTTTATCGACGCGCCCCAGCTGGAAAATGCCCTGTTGAATCTGTGCCTCAATGCGCGTGATGCCATGCCTGGAGGCGGTCGCATCACCATTGAAACCGCCAACAAGTGGATCGACGAGCGCGCTTGTGTGGCGCGGGATATGCCTCCCGGGCAATATCTTTCCCTCTGCGTCACCGACACCGGTACGGGCATGACGCCGGAAGTGATCAATCGCGCTTTCGATCCGTTTTTCACCACCAAGCCGCTGGGGCAGGGCACGGGGCTCGGGCTTTCGATGGTCTATGGCTTCGTGCGGCAGTCCGGTGGTCAGGTGCGTATCTATTCGGAGAAGGATCAGGGCACGACCATGTGTCTCTATCTGCCTCGGCATTATCTGGGCGCGCCGCAGGAGTTGTACGACCCGGAGCTGGAGCCTGCAGAAAACATCCGCGCCGAGTCTACCCAGACGATCATGATCGTTGATGACGAGCCGACCATTCGCATGCTGGTCAGCGAAGTGATCGAAGATCACGGCTACAGATCGGTGGAAGCAGCAGAAGGGGCGACGGCGCTGGAACTGCTGAGCACCGACATGCGGGTGGACTTGCTGGTGACCGATGTCGGCTTGCCTGGTGGTATGAATGGTCGGCAACTGGCTGATGCCGCCCGCATTCTTCGGCCTGATCTGAAGGTGATGTTCATCACCGGTTACGCGGAAAACGCGATTATCGGCAACGGCCATCTGGAGCCGGGCATGTGGGTGTTGACCAAGCCATTTACCATGGAAGCCTTTGCCAGTCGCATCCATGAAATGCTCAATCTGGAAGACTGATTGCCCCGGCGATCCCTCGTGTCGCCGGGCCTTTTCCTGCATTAAGAATATTTATGGAGTAATAACTCCAGATTCAATTGTGCCCATAGCCTGAGTGGGAGTAGATTGCGTTCGTTGATAGCCACTGGCTATCTGTTCTGCAACTTTCACTCTCGCTGGGGTGTGTCATGAGTAAACCCGTTTCATTGGCCAAACGCATCGGCTTGGGCTTTGCGTCTGTGTTGTCCTTGTTGGTGCTGGTGACCGCTGTGGGCATTCAGCGTGTCGGGTTTATTGACGATAGCTTGAAGTATGTCAGCGACAATTCTGCGCTGATCCAACGCTATGCCATCAACTTCCGTGGCAGTGTGCATAACCGCGCCATTTCCATTCGCGATGCCGTGCTGGTCAATAGCGATCAGGACCTCAATCGGCATTTGAACGAAATCGTGCGCCTGCGCAAGGACTATGACGATTCGGCCGAGCCGATGGATCGTCTGTTCAACGAGAAAAGGAACGTTTCCAGCGAAGAGAAACGTTTGCTGCAGGACATCAAGGATATCGAGCGCAAGGCATTGGCTTCGACTGACAAGGTGCTGGAGTTGCGTCGCAACAACGACGTGGCGGGTGCGCAGGCCATGTTGCTGGCCCAGACCTCTGCCGATTACAGCGAATGGCTCAAGCGCATCAATGCATTGATCGATCATGAAGAAGCGCAGATCAAGGGTCTGCTCGACAAGGTGCAGGCAGCCGCTGGCGGCTTCATGTTGCTGATGGTGATTGCGACCACGGTCGCGGTTTTGCTCAGCATCGGTGTGTCTATGACGATCATTCGCTCTGTGAGGTCCACGCTGGGCGCTGAGCCCGCAGAGGTTGCCGAGGTGATTCGTCGGCTGGCGGGTGGCGATCTGAATCAGAAGATCGAGTCGGATTACCCCGATAGCGTCATGGGCACCCTGAAAAGCACTCTGGGGAATCTGTCCCAGACCATCAGTGAAGTGCGGGCTGCGGCGGCCCATGTCACCGATTCTTCGGTGCGACTGTTGTCTACTTCGGCCGACAACAATCGCCAGATCAGTCTGCAAACCAATGAAGCCCAGCATATCGCGACGGCTATCAACCAGATGGCGGGTTCGGTCAGCCAGGTGTCGGGCTATGCTTCCCAGGCTTCCGAGGCGACCAAGGTTGCCGACGTTCAGGTCGAAAGTGGCCATCGCATGGTTGGGGAGGCCGCCACGACCATTCAGGAACTGGCGACCATTCTGGAACAGGCTACCCAGACGGTGGATCAGGTTTCCAAGGACAGCGAGAACATTGAAACCGTGATCGAGGTGATCAACTCCATCGCCGCGCAAACCAACCTGCTGGCGCTCAACGCTGCCATCGAGGCTGCTCGCGCCGGTGAGTATGGGCGCGGCTTTGCGGTCGTGGCCGATGAAGTGCGCTCCCTGGCGACACGGACTCAGGAGTCCACCCAGGAAATCCGCGAGATGATCAGCAAGCTTCAGGGCGGCACGCAAGGCGCGACGCGGATCATGCAGCAGAGCTGTGAGCTGGCCCGCACGACTGTCGAGCAGACCCGTGATGCCCAGGCGGCATTGAGCCGGATTCGCGAAGAGGTCGGTGCCATCAATGGCATGAATGCCCAGATCGCCAGCGCCTCGATTCAGCAGAATGCCGTGGCGGATGATGTTGCACAGAACATCAACCGCATCCACAGCTCCACCCTTGAATCGGCTGCCGGGTCACGGGAAGTGGCGAGTTCCAGTGAAGAGCTGGCGGAGCTGGCTGATCGACTGACCGGGAAGGTTGCGTTTTTCAAGGTGGGGTAAGCAAGCCAGTCTCTGTGGGAAAACCAGTCTCTGTGGGAGCGAATTCATTCGCGAAGCGGGGCGGTACATCCACAGAAAATGCATCGCCTGGAATGGCCTCTCGCGAATGAATTCGCTCCCACGGGATGGTCAAATCGGGCGGCGCTCCTACTGGACTGCCGGTGCCTGGAACTCACCTCTGGACAGGTTGTTCACATCATTGCCCATGCTGTCGCGAAGGCTCAGGTCGGCGCCTTTGGCTGCCAGGGCCTGCAGAATTTCGGTGCGCTTGAACAGCGCGGCATACATTGAAGCCGTCTGACCGGCGTTATTGCGTTGGTCGGGTGCGCAATCGGCTTCGACCAGGCGTTTGGCGATACTCAGTTCGCCCTTGAAAATGGCGCCCATCAAGGCGGTATTGCCGCGTTTGTCTTTGGTGCAGGGATCCGCACCGGCATCGATCAATTGGGTAACGAGTTGTTCGTGGCCGTGATAGGCCGCCAGAATCAACCCGGTATAGCCTTTCTCATCCTGGATGTTCAGGTCGTAGTGAGCGTCGATGAAGGTGGTCATCATCTCGCTGTTTCCCTCACGGGAAGCGTCGAAAAACAGAGTGCGTAACTGGTTGGTTGTCTGGTCCGAAGGTGTTTCTGCCTGAGCGACGGCGGCAAACAGCACCAACCCGAAAAGTAAGGTTCGCATGGGCGTTCTCCTGAAAAACAGCCAGCCCCTTGCGGGGCCGGCTATCGACTTGATCAGTCTTTGAGGTTTGCAGCCAGGGCCTTGACCTTGGCCAGATCGCCTTTGGCCACTTCGGTTACCCGAGTGCCGTAGGTTGGATCAGCCTTGTAGAGGAACGAGAGCATGATGTTCTTGCTTTCGGTGTCGGTGTCAGCCAGCGACTCGCCAAAGCTCTGGACCAGATCGGTCTGTTCCTTGGCGCTGTAAGAGCGATACAGATCACCAGCCTGCTTGAAGTTCTGCTCGCGGGTGATCTTCGCCTGCTGGGTGGTGCCGCTTACTGGAGACTGGCTGTAGCGAGCCTGAGTATCGGACGGACGCGGGCTCAGACGGCTTGGCTCGTAGTTGACGCCACTGGTGGTGTGGCCAGTGTTCATCGCGCCATCCTGGTTGCCGTTGTTGACCGGAACTTTCGGCTGGTTGACCGGCAGGCTCAGGCCATTGGCGCCCAGACGATACATCTGCGTATCGGCATAGGAGAACACGCGACCCTGCAGCAGGCGGTCTTCGGAAGGCTCGATACCCGGTACCAGGTTGGCCGGAGCCATGGCGACCTGCTCGGTTTCCTGGAAGAAGTTATCGACGTTCTTGTTCAGGACCATCTGACCGATCTTGCGCTCAGGTACGTCAGGCCAGATCTTGGTGGCATCGAGCGGATCGAACTCGAATTTCGCCAGATCGGCTGGTTTGAGCACCTGAATGTAGAGGTCCCATTTCGGGAAATCGCCTTTTTTGATCGCGCCAACCAGGTCGTTGGTCAGGTGGCTGTAGTCCTTGGACTGCACTTGAGCCACTTGTGCCGGATCAAGATTCTTTATGCCTTGCAGCGATTTCCAGTGGAACTTCACGTAATGCACTTCGCCCTTGGCATTCACCAGTTTGTAGGCGTGTACACCGTTGCCGTCCATGAAGCGGTAACCCGCAGGTGTCCCTTCATTGGAGTACAGCAGTGTCAGAGTGCGAGTTGCTTCCGGGACGTGGGAAAAGAAGTCGAAACGGCGCGAGTCGTTATCCAGGTTGGTTCTAGGATCAGGCTTGAAGGCGTGAACCATATCGGGAAACTTGATGGCATCGCGAATAAAGAAGGTGGGGAAGTTATTACCCACCAGGTCCCAGTTACCATCGGCGGTATAGAACTTGGTAGCAAAACCATGGGGGTCGCGCAATGTTTCAGGCGAGTGGTTGCCGTGCACGACGGAAGAGAAACGCACGAAAACCGGGGTCGCTGTACCCGACTTGAACACCTTGGCCTTGCTCAGGTCGCTGATGTCGGCCGAGGCGGTGAACTCACCACGAACCCCTGTACCACGGGCGTGAACCACACGCTCAGGGATGCGCTCGCGATCGAAACGCTGGAGTTTCTGCAGCAACTGCACATCCTGCAACAGCGTAGGCCCTTGAGGACCGGCAGTCTGTGAGTTCTGGTTATCGCCCACCGGGGCACCATTGTCGCGGGTTAATGTATCAGCTGCATAAGCGGTCGGAATAACCATTAAGCCGACAGCAGTCAAACGCAGCACTTGGCCAGACCAGTTTAAAAACGGCATTTTTTGAATCCCTCATATTTTTGTATTCAGCGGACTTATCCTAGGCCGCTGAGCATTTATCTGTAATCGTAAAAACTAATCGGGGCGATTGAGATAAATGTGAATGACGTACATAAGGGGGACACAATGAGGCGTAGATGAGAACTGTTATTTGTATGTCGCTGTTAATATGTTTCTTGAAGTTTCTCTTTTTGCGATGATGTTAAGATAGTGGCTATCTGTATGTCGGGCAAGTGTGCTTTCGGGTAGGCGTTTTATTCTTCCGTGCTTCAGGCTCTGGCGCGTTATGATGGCGCTGCCACATTGTCATGGGTAAGCCCCGGAGCCACACGCTTGATGTCCATTGTCACCCTGCTTGAAGCCACACCTCCCGAAGCCATCAAAAGCCAGATTCTGCAGATGGTGGTCGATTACGTCACCGACATCAGCATGGTCGCCATCGCCCCGAGCAACCCGCTCTACAACCTTTATCAATACGGCATCGGCTACGAGGTCCATCTCTACCTGGATGGGATGGACGGCTCCAAAGGCATTGCGGTGGAGCTGATCGTGGCGCTGGATGAAGAGGATCCCTCCATCGTGACCGGCTTTGTCCTGTACTTGCCGGTCAAGGATGATCCTCAGGCCTGTGCCGTGGCGTATATGGCCGTACGGGAAAACCACCGCCGCCGTGGCATCGCACGAGCCATGCTGCAGAAAATGCTTGGCCGTTACCCGCATGCGGAACTCTGCTGTGTCACTGGCAAGGTGCCGTGTTTCGAGTCGCTGGGTTTTCAGGTGATTGGCGCGCGTGGGCCCCAAGTCATCATGAACACCCGGGACCATGGCACGGATGGCCTGCTGGCCGTGCTGGATGTCGCACCCATCTATCGCTCAGTGGAGGTGCAGCAGATTCATGCGTACCTGCTCAAGCAACACGGGAAGAGGGCCATGGTGGACGCCGAGAAAAAGCGCGATCGGCATCTGGACGAGATGACCCGTCACGCCGCAGCGCTGGTGGTGGAACGCCTGGGTGAGGGCGCATTGCGCAGTGGCGGGCGTGGGCCTGTACTGGTGAGTGGCTCGCAAGCCTAGGCTTTAACGTCCGTCGAAAAGTTCGCAAGTATCTCCGCCCGGCACACATCGATAATCTCATCCGCCAGCGGTGAGTCATCCGGGCAGGAGCGTGACAATACGATTGCGCCTACAGCGTGGGCCAGCATGCTGACCATTCGGGTTCGCTGCTGGTCTGCATCGCTGGTGTCCGAGCCTTCGGAACCGGCTTTTTCGAGCATGTTTTCGATCCCTTCGGCGAACGTGGTCCTGACTTCCGGGGTTTGGCGCGCCGCATCTCCGCAGAGCGCTGCCATCGTGCAGCCCACATGCCTCGCATCGCGGTGCTGGCGAGACAGATAAAGCGTGAAGAACTCTTCAACGCTCATGTTTTCGCTATTGCTCACGCTCTTGGCAAAACTGCTCGCAGCGGCTTCTGCCATCAGGTCGGCCTTGGAGCCGAAGTGTTTGTAGAACCCGCCATGGGTGAAGCCTGCCGCCGCCATCAGATCCGCGACGCCCACGCCGTCATAACCCCGTTCACGAAACAGTCTGGAAGCCGTCTCGACGATGTGCGCCCGATTCGCCTGTGCCTGTGCTTTGCTGACTCTCATATCCGGATGCCTTTTTTGCTGACGCTCAGGTGGTCACTATACATTGATGTCGTTCATCATCAAAACTGTTGACGATTAAGATTATGATCATCATCATTGTGGCGGCTCGCTACAGGAATCGACGCTGCTCCTGTAGCAACTCTCCCAATCGACGTGGAAGCAGGAAACATGACCGACAAGACTTTGTTCGAGCCTTACACCCTTGGCTCCCTGACGCTCTCCAACCGGATCGTTCTGGCGCCGCTTACGCGCAATCGCGCCGGTGCCGGGTTTGTGCCAAGCGAGTTTGCCGCGACTTACTACAGCCAGCGGGCGTCGGCCGGTCTGCTGATTTCAGAGGCCACGCAAATCTCCCAGCAAGGGCAGGGTTATCAGGACACGCCGGGCATTTACTCGCAGGCCCAGATCGACGGCTGGCGCAAGGTCACCGATGCCGTGCATGCCCAGGGTGGGCGCATCTTCCTGCAAATGTGGCATGTCGGACGTGTTTCCCACGTCGATCTGCAGAACAATGGCGCTGCTCCGGTTGCGCCGTCTGCGATCCGTGCCCAGACCAAAACCTTCGTCAACAACAGCTTTGTGGATGTTTCCGAGCCCCGTGCTCTGGAGCTCGATGAGCTGCCGGGCATCGTCAATGATTTCCGCCAGGCTGCGGCAAACGCCATCGCTGCGGGTTTCGATGGCGTCGAGATTCACGGTGCCAATGGCTATCTTCTGGATCAGTTCGTCAAAGATGGCTCCAACCTGCGCACCGATGCCTATGGCGGCTCCATCGAAAATCGTGCGCGGCTGTTGCTGGAAGTGACCCAGGCAGTGGTCGCCGAGATCGGCGCTGAACGTACCGGTATTCGTATTTCGCCGGTTTCGCCAGCCAACGGGGTTTCAAGCAGCGATCCGCAGGCTCAGTTCGATTACATCGTCGATCAGCTCGATGCTCTGGGCATTGCCTATCTGCATGTGGTCGAGGGTGCGACCGGCGGGCCTCGTGACGTGGCACCGTTCGATTTCGACTCCCTGCGTCGGCGCTTCAAGAACACCTACATCGCCAATAACGGCTATGACCTGGACCTCGCCACTTCCCGGCTCAACCAGGATCAGGCCGACCTGTTCGCCTTTGGACGTCCGTTCATTGCCAACCCGGATCTGGTCGAGCGATTGAGCAGCGGAGCGCCTCTGGCTGCGCCCGATCCGGCCACGATCTATGGCGGTGGTGCGGCGGGCTATATCGACTATCCGACCTTCGCAGATTCTCAAGCGCAGTAAAGCCGGCAGGGCCACGGATTGACGTGGCCCGGCATCTTTTCCGGTACTCGTTCCCCTCACTCAAGAGAGCAACCCCATGACCAGCCTTTCGACAGTCCTCATCACCGGCGCTTCCTCCGGCATCGGTGCAACCTACGCCGAACGCTTCGCACGCCGTGGCCACAACCTCGTACTGGTCGCCCGCGACAAGGGACGGCTGGAAACCCTTGCCGCGAATCTTCGCCAGGAACATGACGTCACCATCGACATTCTTCAGGCCGACCTCACTCGCGCCGAGGATCTGAGTGCCGTCGAGGAGCGTCTGCGCGATGACACCCGCATCGGAATCCTCATCAACAATGCCGGTATCGCCCAGTCCGGAGGTTTCCTCAACCAGACTGCCGACGACCTCAACCGAATGGTTGGATTGAATACAATGGCCTTGGTCCGCCTCGCTGGTGCTATCGCTCCAAGGCTTGTAGAAGCGGGTGAAGGTTCCATCGTCAATATCGGCTCGGTGGTCGGTTTTGCACCGGAATTCGGCATGTCGGTGTACGGCGCGACCAAGGCTTTCGTGCTCTTCCTTTCTCAAGGCCTGAGTCTGGAGCTTGGCCCCAAAGGGGTTTATGTACAGGCCGTTCTTCCAGCTTCAACCCGCACCGAGATCTGGGAGCGTGCAGGCATTGATATCAATACGCTGCCTGAAGTGATGGAAGTGGGCGAACTGGTAGATGCCGCTCTGGTCGGCTTTGACCGGCGTGAAGGGGTGACGATTCCGCCCTTGCACGAGGCTGCACGCTGGGACGCTCTGGATGCTGCGCGGCAAGGCCTGTTGTCGGAGATCAGGCAGGCGCATGCCGCAGAACGTTATCAGACTGTTTCGCGCTGAAGGTGCTTTCATGAAAGCCAATAAACCAGTGGCACTTGTGACGGGCGCGTCTTCAGGTATCGGCGAAGCCACGGCTGATGCACTCCTGGCCGCGGGCTACACGGTCTATGGCACGAGCCGACGCGCCGATCATGCGGGTCAGCGGCGTTTCCCGTTACTGGCGCTGGACGTGACTGACGATGCCTCCGTCGATGCGGCGGTCAGCGAGTTGTTGAGACTGGAAGGGCGTATTGATCTGTTGGTCAATAATGCGGGGATCGGCATTGCCCCAGCGGCTGCGCAGGAAAGCTCGATCGAGCAGGCCAAAGCGGTTTTCGATACCAACTTTCTGGGCATCGTGCGCATGACCCGTGCAATTGTCCCGCACATGATTGAGCGGGGCAGTGGCCGGATCATCAACATAGGCTCGATTCTGGGCGTGGTTCCCATGCCTTATGTTGCGCTTTACGCCGCCAGCAAGCATGCGGTAGAGGGCTATTCCCAGGCACTGGATCATGAATTGCGGACCCGTGGGGTCAGGGTTTCGGTTATCGAACCTGCCTATACCAAGACACAGTTCGATGCCAACACCATCAAGCCGGATGCACCGCTCAAGGAATATGAGTCGATTCGCGCAAAAATGATGACGGTGATCAGGCAGGCGATGGCGAATGCTGACGATCCTTCGGTTGTTGCCGACGTCGTGTTGCAGGTCGCAAAGGCCGAGCGGCCGAAGCTTCGCTATACCTCCGGGAAGACCGCCAGACAGTTGCAGTTCCTGCGTCGATTCGCGCCCGCGAGTGTGCTGGATGCTGGCATTCGCAAGAACCTGCAACTGGATGCCTGAGCTTTTTCGGCAGCCAGGCACGCCGCCTGGCTGGCTGATTTCCCCTGTAGAAAGCCATTGCCTGCCCAGGAGGTGACTGCACTTTATTCGCGATGAGTCAGGCTGTACCCGGCAGAGTGCAATTTGCCGGGCAAATCGCGCATCATGTGCAGGTCCGGTCCAAAGGTAGGCTCTTTCATGCGCGTCTTGTCATCCCTTTTCCTTATTGCTGTGGTGTCGTTGTCTTCCGTCGATGCGCTGGCTACCGAAGAAACGCAACTGGCAGAATCGATCAATCTCTATCGCAGTCAGGTTCAGCGCTGTGGGGGGCAGGTTTCCATGGAGCTGCCGCCACTGGTCAGCGATTCGCGACTGGTCTTGCCTGCCACCGGTTCGGGCGATTTGCAGCAGGCGCTGGCGCGTGCGTCCTATCCGATGGTGACAGTGCAGGCCATCAGCCTGTCCGGGCCGCGAGATGCGCAGTCTGCGATGAAAGCGGTGCAGGAAAGTTTTTGTCAGGTGGTGCTGGACCCGCAATTCGTCGATATTGGTGTGAGTCGTGAAGGGCGGGAGTGGCGCATCGTACTGGCGCGCTCGCTGCTGGCTGCGCGTTTGGGAGACTGGCAGGCCGAAGGTCAGAAGCTGCTTGAACTGATCAATACGGCCCGTAACCAGCCACGTCAATGTGGCACCCAGGCCTTCAATGCCACGACGCCGCTGACCTGGAACGCTACCTTGGCGACGGCGGCCGAAGGGCATACACGGTCCATGGCCAATAACAGTTTCTTCGATCACAAGGGCCGCGACGGCAGTACGCCGGGAGACCGGGCGGAGCTTGCCGGTTACATCGCCCAGCAGATCGGCGAAAACATCGCCGCTGGCCAGGACACCACACGCAAGGTTGTCGATGGCTGGCTGGCCAGCCCCGGTCACTGCGCCAACCTGATGAATCCGGGCTTCCGGGAGTTGGGCGCCGCTTATGCCATAGATCCCAAGAGCGATGCGGGGATTTACTGGACGGCCATGTTCGGTTCGCAGTGAACACAGCCGTCCGTATGGCCTGAATCAGAAACGGAACGCTTGTCTGCCAATCAACAGCCATTGGCCGTTCTGTTTCTGCCAGATCTGGAAGTTCTCGATTTCAGTCGGCACCACTTTGCCGCTGTTCACCGCCTGAGCCGAGAAGTGATTGCGGACCATGGCGACATCGCCGGATAGAATGATTTTCTGATTGAGCATTTTCAGCTCGTTGAAAGCACTTTTCCCGGTTTCGATGTCGGCAATGAATGCCTGCTTGTCCTGGATATTACCGCTGGAGTGGCCGTAGGAGAGGTTGTCTGCGGTCAGCGCCTTGAGTTGCCCGATATCCTTGTGCCACATGGCCTGGGTCAGTTTGTCCACGGCAGCCGCCACATCGTTTTCATCGGAGGAGGGTGCGGCGGATACGAATCCCGTAAAGAGACACAGAAAACCCACAAGCAGTTTGAGCTTTTTCATGAACAGGTCCTTTTCTTGTAGTTAGAGTAGGGCGGACGATCGGTCTGGCGAGTGGATCTCCAGATCTCATCCGTCATCGTACAACTTAGTCTTTTTTAGAAGGATGGCAAGGATTTGTTGCCGGGATCGTTAATGTGACCTTTATCATATTAAGTAAACTGGCCAGTACAATTATCTTGACAAGCAAACTGGGATGAGCAGAAACTTGGTAAATTCCTGATAGTTTAATGACTTGAAAATGTAATGATGATATGTGCTGACTTACGCACATAGACAAAGCGAGAGGTATATATGAATGTCATTGACTTTAACGACTCTCGCAAGAGAACCGAGCGCGCCCTGACTGCAACAACAAAGGTTCCTTTGTTGGAAAAGGTTCTCACTATCACATTGCGCACCGATGCCCCGACGTTTCTGGGCATATGCAGTGACGGTCTTCGCAGTAATACTTCCATTGTGGGCGGTGAGTTCTTCGGCCAGCAGTTTCAAGGCGTGGTGCTGCCGGGCGGTTCCGATTTCTTTATCGAGAATTCTGGCGAAGTTGCCCGCTTGAATGCACGTTTTACCTTGCGCACGGACCTGGGTGAGTTGATCAACGTCATCAATGAAGGCGTGCTCGTTCTGGATGAAACCGGTCAGCAGGAAATTCAGGACGGTGTATGGCCTGTTACTGCCGGTCATTATGAATGTACCTGCACTCCGCGATTCCAGGTCGCCATGGGCCCCAATGACTGGCTGGAGCACAGCGCCTTTATCGGCAAGGTGGAATATATATATGCCAATGAAACCTTGTTGAATATTTATCGAATCAAATACTGAAGTGCAGAATTGCCGCTCCAGGGTCGGAGCGTTGGTTTTGTAACTGTCCCCGAGATGCTTATATGAATTCGCCTGGCGTAAGCATCGCCCCGTAAAGCTTCTTCCTCCCCCCTCGCATCCCGCTGTCGCACCTTTCCTCGCAGCATCAATTGATTAGCAAGCCTGATACGGAGTGGTTACAATCGCCGCCCTAGATGGCGCTTAGCCATCTTTTGCGTGCCACGGACAGGCGAGAGCCTGTGGCATACCCTTACTTTTTCAAGGTCAGATGGCGCTTTTCGGCTACATCTCAAGGATGTTCGTTAAATGAATAAGTTGCAGTGCGCGGTGATCGGCTTCGTGGGGCTGATGTTGACGGGGTGTGTCTCCTTCACGCCTGCTGGCCCGATTGCCCCTCCCATTGAAGTGGCTGAACACACCTTGCCTGTGGGGGCCTCGGTCAAGGATGTACAGGTTTCTGATGAGAGCATCAAAGCTGACGTACGCCGTAATATCGGCGTTCAGTTGACCAGCCAGATCAATACCTACATCGAGCGAGGCGAGTTCTTCCAGAAAATGATCGTCTTCCCGGCCAAGGTCGGCGAGAAGGATGTCGAGCTGACATTCAACTTCACCTCTCTCAAGGGCAAGCGTGCGCCTCACCCTGGCTACTTTCCTGGTGCCTTGCTGACGTTGACGGTCTGGATCTGGGTCAACGGCCCTATCTATGTCGATACCTATGATCTTGCAGGTGAACTGAGCATCACGGATCGCACCGGCAAGCAACTGGCGTCTTCACGGCAGGTGGTCAAGCGCGATCAGAACACGGGGTTCTGGGATAACGACTATTACAACATGACCCTGGGTTCCCATCAGTTGACCGAGCTGGTCAACATCCTGCTCAAAGATGCCACTCAACAACTTCCGAAAGAATAAGGATATTTCCGTGAACAAGTTTCTTGCGTTGCTGGCCATTGTTTTTTCCCTGAGCCTGCAAGGCTGCATGACGTATTCCCATCACGAGTTGACACCAGCAGGGCAGTGGCCGCTTGCTGCGGCCAAGCAGGAAAAGCCTGCCGTCTACCTCAAAGTGCTTGCCGAGTATGCTCATAACGACAATGCGATGAACACGAATACCAATATCGCAGGTCTGGAAAAGCTGTTGCTTCAGGAGTTCAAGGATAGCCAGCGTTTTTCCGGGGTTACAACCGAGCAGCAATCATCCGATGTGTACGTCACCGCGACGCTGCGCAATCATGAGGAAGGTAATCTGGCAGGCGCTTTTCTGACAGGTTTCACTCTTTTCCTGATCCCCAATACGTTTGATAACACCTTGTCGCTTGAGCTGACCTTCCGTGACAAGGACGGCAAGAAGCTGGGCCAGGTACGTAAACAAGAGAAATTGACGACCTGGGTTCAGTTGCTCCTGATCTTTGCGGTGCCTTTCAACGAGTCCACGGACCTGCTGGTCAAGCAACTGGCACGTAGCGCTCTTGAAGAAGCCGCCGGCAAAGGGCTGATCTGACCGATCGATGCCGTGCCGAAGCAATTCGGCACGGCAACCTTCACCCCGCCTGCTTCTGCCTGTTCTCTTCTTTCTTCGCCTGCTCCGGTGATGCCGTCGCCTTCAGCAATGTCTGGATGGCCTGACTGTAAGCCTGTCTGCCCAGCCGCATGCTGTTGTTGTGAGTGCCGCCTGGCACCAGCAACAGGTTTTTCGGCTCTTGTGCCGCCTCGAACAACTCCTCGCTGAAACGTGCCGGTACATAGCGGTCGTCGGTGCCGTGTACGATCAGCACCGGCATGTGAATGTCTGCGATCTTGTCCAGCGAATCGAATTTCTGGGAAAGCAGCCAGCGTACCGGCAGCGAGGTATTGGCGATGGCAGCGGCCACGTCGGCCAGGTTGGTGAAGGTGGATTCGATGATCAGTCCTCGAGCCTGGGTCGGTGTATCGTCTTTCCTGGCGTCACGCCCCAGTTCGGCAGCCAGGTCCACGGCCACGGCACCGCCCAGGGAATGGCCGTAGATCAGCCTGCGCTGTGGGTCTGGTTGTAACTGCTTGAGGCGATCCCAGGCAATTCGCGCGTCTTCATAGACGGTGTCTTCAGACGGCAGTTGGCCCATGCTCTGGCCAAAGCCCCGGTAGTCGATGGCCAGAATCGAGAAGCCCAGTGCCCGCAATTGTTCGATGCGGAACAACTGGCCGGTAAGGTTCCAGCGTGAGCCGTGCAGGTACAGAATCGCCGGAGCATCCTTGCGCGTCGCAGGCCACCACCAGGCGTGGATATTCTGCGATGTGCCAAAGGAGGGCGTATTGAGCTCCAGTTCCTGCACGTCGGCAGGCAGGCCGCTGTACCAGCTGGCATTGCCGGGCTCGATGCGAAAGACCAGTTCGCGCTCCTTGTGCTCCAGTACCGCACAGCCTACGGGCAAGCCGATGATGAGGGCCGCCATGCATGCCCACGTAAATCGGCGGGCCTTGATGCGGGCAAGAGAGAATATCGGCATGAGAGCGACGTCCGATCAACAAAAGTGAAATAAATGCCGGTTCTGCCATCGCCTTGCAAGCCGGTGCGGGGAAAATCGGTTACAGAATATTGCCCCGTCAGAGAGCCGATAGTCTTAGTAGTAGCGTCCGGCAGGACTTTATGTCTTGATTCTGTCATACGGCGGTGCGGAATCTGTCGGGTCGTATAGAGTCTTATCGCTTGTCATTCACATTCTCCGAGAGGTTACCGCTCAATGTTCCATCACCGTCCCATGGAAGAGAAAGACATCCCTATCGTGTGTGAGCTGCCTCAGAATGCCGACGAGTTGTTTTACATGTTTCCCCGGGCGGTCTATCCATTGACAGCGCCTCAGCTCAAAGAAGCCATGGAGAATCGTTTTGACTCCACCGTTATCGAGATGAATGGCGAGGTGGTCGGTTTTGCCAATTTTTCCCGTTCGGACTTTCGGGGCCGCTGCTCGCTGGGCAATGTGATCATTGCTCCCAAGGCCCGCGCCAAGGGGGTCGGGCGCTATATGATCAATTGCATGATGAATATCGCGTTCGACAAGCACGAGGCCACCGAGCTGACGGCGTCATGCTTCAACCACAATGTTCCAGGCCTGTTGTTTTATCCGCGCATGGGTTTTCGACCCTTTGCCATTGAAGAGCGCAGAGACAAGCATGGGGCGCGTGTGGCCCTGATCCACCTGCGTTTGCCCAGAACACCGGATTAATACTCTGTTCGTGGGAGTGGCCTTGGCCGCGACAGCCCGTTCAGGCGCTGAAATGTTTTGCCTGTAAGCAAGTCGGCGCGGCCAAGGCCCTTCCCACAAGTGACCGGTGTGCCTTGATTGATCGGCATTACGCCTGCTGTTGTTTTTCGTCGGTTCCTGAACCGTCTGTCAGTCTTTTCAATGGATAAATAAGTTGTTTTTCTGGCGGGCGTGAGCATAAAAGCGCTGAAGTGCTGTAGTGAAACGTTTTTTCTGCCAATTATCCTGAATAATTCCAGTGAGGTGCTATATTGGTGTGCAGGTGAGACATTTGCCTGGCAGAAAGGAGAGGCGTATAAACAGGTTTATATGCAGTAAGTGTCAGTAATTAGTTGGCGGGCAATGGAATGTCTTGCTTGGGCGGGAAACTAAAAAAGCATTGGCAAACTGCTGAAACCTGCAGCGCTTGAAAATAAGGAGATGGCAAATGATCGCTTGTGGACTGTCTACGCTGGAATTGCGAAATATCATTGAAGTTGCTTTTTTACCGTTGAGTTGTACCTGTACGGTGGTGCCGGGCCTTTCGCCCGCAAGGACCACCCTGTCGGTGCAGATCACTGACCCATCCACCGGACGTATAGAGCTTTCAGTAACCGGAATTTCTCTGGAAAGGCTCAAGACCAGCCGTGATATTTCCGATCTGGTCGCTGAGCTGCGCGATGAGCATGCTCACCACGCACAGCTTCAACCCCACTATCACATAGCCTGAGTCGTCTCAGGCTCCCTCGTAACGCGATATTCTCACAACGCCTCGTTCATCAATGACCGGGGCGTTTCAGTGTGGGCGTTTATTGAGTCTTTTCGTATGACACACGCATGTTCTTGCGAAGGGTCAATTTGCTGGCGTTGGTCTTTTGCGGATTTTCAGCCATGCGATGTAAAAATAAAACGGCATGAATTGCCGGGAAAATGGTCTTCATGGGCTGCCTGTCGAGGTGTCAAAAAAATATCCCCATATTTATCATGTAGTTAATAGAAAATTGTCATTTTGTAAGCGGGCTTTGCGGATTATTTGACACTTTGCCGGTTCTTTGCAAATATTCATTCAACCCTTTCTCTTCTATCCGGTTTCGGCTGGATATGTCCCAGGTTTCTTGAGTGTTCGATCCCTGTCCATTTAACGGGCTGGCGGTAGCTTTATGTTCAATTTTATTGAATATGAAATTATTTATGCTGAGCCAAGGGTTTTTGAATCTCGCTTCTGTATCAATGCCGTGATGCGCGACTCATGAATAAATAACAAGCATTCTTTTGCTCAAGCTCTTTTTCTTGAGCGTTGTGCCCTGCGTAGAACTTCCAGAACTTCTGGATTGCACCAACGTATTTATATGACGATGGAGCCTCATCATGTTTGAAGAACAGTTGGAAACAGCATGTGGATGTGTTGTAGGAGGCGCCGGGCTCGCGGGCATGGGCTTTTTATTCAACGCGTTGAAAAGTGGTACGTTGGCCGATATTGCGCGCAATGGCCTGATCGTGGTCGATGCCAGCGACAATCCCGGAACGGGGATGTTGGGGCAGTACCGCATCACGGCCAACTCGGTTGGGGATGTCTTCATTGATTGCCTGCGAGACCCTGCATTGAGTGAGGTGTTCAAGCCTCTGGAGTCTTCACCGGCCTACTGGCGCATCAGAGGCCAGGCCCAGAGTGCTCCGCAGTTGTCAGATGTCGGCCAGTTGATGGCTGAGGCATCCAGCCTGCTGTTGAACCATATCGTTCGTCATTACGGGGCGAAGATCTGGCGTTGCACGACTATTACCGAGGTGATTTGTGAAGAAGACGGGTTCTGCCTCAAGGTGGAAACCGAAGGCTGCATGCGCCTGATCCATTGCCGAACCCTGGTGCTCAACCTGGGTGGTCGTCAGGATCCCCGGCATCTGGTTCGTGGTCTGGCCGAGGATGGGCTGGTGTTGTCGACTTCCATGAATATCCAGAGCTCTGACCAGCTCCTTCGCATGAACGCCATTCAACTGCGTGAAGTCTTCGCGCCGGCTTTGGCCAGTGGCAGACGAATAACAGTGGTCGGAGGTTCCCACAGTGCCTTTTCGGTCCTGGAGAACCTGGCCGATGCCCTGGAGTTCGCCGGTCTGCAGGAAGTGACTCTGATCCACCGCACGCGAATTCGTCTGTTCTATGAAAGTGCCGAGCAGGCCGTGGCGGCCGGTTATGAGTTTGATCCGCAATCCGATATCTGTCCGATATCGGGCCGTATCAACCGCTCCGGTGGCTTGCGCTACAGAGCGCTGGATATCGGCTGCGAAGCGCTCAGGAACGGACGGATCGGCAAGACGGGCGTTCGCGTGCAATTGCTGCAGACCAACGGCGGGCCTGACGGGCACTATGAAAAAGCGGAGCAGGCATTGGCCGAGTCCGGGGTGGTGGTGCAGTGCACGGGGTATCAGCCACGCTTGCCGTCCCTTACTGACCCGGACGGTCGTGCCTTGCGTCTGTCTGAGACCAAGGGCGGGCTGGATTCCGATGCATCGGGCTGTCCGCTTGATCAGTTCGGCCGTCGCCTGAAGGGGCTGCATCTGTTCGGCATAGGCGCTGGCCTGAAAGCTGACCCGAAACTGGGCAGCGAACCCTCTTTCGATGGGCGTATCTATGGCGTCTGGCAGTTTCACCATGATGCCAGCCGGGCGGTGATCGACGCCGTACTGGCGAGGTTGCAGGACAAGACCCTGTCCCTCGAACCTTCCCGTCAGAGCCATGTGTTGCAACGGGAAGAACGCGCTCCCGTATGGGCGCCCCAGACGTCGCTTGTCCTGAACTTTCAGGGCTGAGTCGTGCCTGGAGTCTAGATGCTAGGCTCATGATTCAGTCGTTTTACAGGAGATGTCATCCATGCCAGTCAAACATGATCTATTCGCGGATTTGCAACTGACCCGGGAAGAGGTTGTACAGCGCAGCAAGGGCGATGCGAAGTTGCAGCAACTGCTCGCTGACTACGACGATGCAGACACTCGGGTGATCGATGCCGAAAAGGGACTGGCGGGTGGGATTGCTGACGATGAACTCAAGAAACTCAAGGAAAGACGTCTGCTGGTGAAGGACAGAATCGTGCAGTGTCTTCTCAAGTGAAAGCGATTAAACCATGACCGTTGCAAACGGCCCGGCCTCTGCCGGGCTGTTTGCCTGAGCCTCACCCCAGGCCGGGCGAGGTTCCTGACGAGGTGCCCGGCAAGGGTTCGCCAAGGCCGTCATGCCGGTCCGACAAGGACGACCCGCCGGGAGTGGGGCCAGTGCCTGTCGACGAAAACCGCTCCTGGCCATTTTGCTGTGCAGGTGTCTTGATCAGCTTGTCACGGGCCTGACCGATCAACTGCTTTTCACGCTCACTGGCGGGCAAGGCCGCGCCAATGATCGCCCCCACCGCCAAGCCTATGGCGGCAACGGTCATGGGCTGCTCGCGCAACAGAGTGCTGGCGCTGGATTGCATTCTGAGGCGTTTTTCCTGAAGCGTGTCGCCTGTGCCGTGGCTTGAGGAGGACGAGAATTTCTCCCCGAGACTGTCAGTCACCTGGCTACCCTTGTCTTTCATGCGGGCTGCGGTTTCCTGAATCCGTGCCTTTGCGCTGCTCAGGCTGTCGCCCACGCTTCCCGCGATGTCGCTGACCTTCCTGCCGGCGTTATCGATCACCGAAGGGCCGGGGGAGGGCGTGCGGCTGCCCAGCATCAGCCAGAGTATGCTCACCGATGCCAGCACGGCAGGCACCGGGTTGGCCTTGACGTTATTGCCCAGATTGCCCGCAAACTCGCCGCCGTTTTCCCGAACGTAGGCCAGGGCCTGATCGACCCATTGGCCAGGGGATATCTTCTTTTCGAGCGCATCGACGATATTGCCGATATTGGAACGTTGTTCATCGATTTCCTGCTCCAGGGTTTCCGGACTCTTTTGCGATTGCGCCTCAAAGTTTTCCGGGGTGTCGAAGCTGCTGTCTATGCTCATGAGACTTTCCTCTGGATGGCGTCCTTGTCTTTCTGCAAGGTGCTGGCGGTACGTTCCGGTGCAAGGTTGGAGGGCTCGAGCTTCTTGTTGCCGGCCATGATCATCAGATAACCCACGATCATCACGACCACGGCAACAATCAGGGCCGCCAGCCATGAGGCCATGAAGTGGGTCAGCACATAGACCACTGCCTGCAGCAGGACGATAAAGCCGCCCAGAATCATGATTGCACCGATGCCGATGGACATGAGTGCTTGCCTGGAGGTCTGGACCGACTCCCTGATTTCAGCCTTGGCCAGCGCTATTTCCTTGTTGATCAGCGCGGGGACCTCATGCGCCAGTTGCCGGATCAGGCCCAGTACCGAAGTATCGTTTTCGGACCCTTCTGGAATATCGGGTGGTGTCTTCATCACACACCTCCTTTCGGCAGGTCATTCCCGGTAGAGCCCGTACGGGAGAGGTCATCGACAGGATCATCGTTGAACTCGGTGGCAGCAGGACTATCGGGAATGCCCATTCCGGGCCTGGCGCTGTGCAGGACATCGTCGGAGTGCGGGTGAGTGGCGACCATTTCTTCTGCGGCAAGTGTCGACGGGCTGATGGGGTCGTAAGCGGTGTCGCTGGCCGAAGAGGTGCTGTCTGTGGCGGGTATCGATGCCTTGAGTAGCCGTGAAAGCCCCAGGCCAAGGGCAACACTGCCGCCGATGAACAGCATCGGATTATCACGGGCCAGCTTTCCTGCATCCTGTAACAATTCATCGGTATTCTTGCCTCGCAGCTTTTCTGCCAGGCCATTGAGACCCTGGGCGATATCCGAGACGTACCGGGACAGGCCCAGGGTGTCGTTGTCCGAGATCTGTCTTGCGGCTGACTGGGCGTCGTTTGCCAGATTGTCGATCTGATCCGCTGCTGTGTCGCGATACTGATCGAATGGCGCGTTGTCTTGCTCCTTCGTTTGGTCCAGAGGATTCAGCGTGTCGTCATGCAAGCCGGACAAAGGCTCCTGGCCTGTCGGTCTGCTGCCGCTGATGGTGGGGTCATTGATGGTTGCCATCGTCATTCACCGTATTCGTGTCGTCAGGTAAAAGAGAATGCGCGGCTCACTACGTACAACGGGCTGGCATTGATCTGCTTGCTTGAGGTGGACTTACGGGGTTGAAGCGATGTTCCGGGTGAATGACAAGTGGTCAGGGCCGGGAGTGGCGGGGCTTGAAGGCAGGGGGAAAAAACGGCGCCCCTTGAGGCGCCGTATGGCCGATCTGCCGATTGGACGGCAGATCAGCTGAATAGAGGAGGGTGTCGCGGGAATTATTGTGGGTCTTGGTTTGGAGCCAGTTCTGCCTGGATGCGCTTGTAGATCTCTTCACGATGCACGGAGACATTTTTCGGTGCATTGATACCTAGCCGGACTTGCAGTCCTTGAACGCCAAGAATCGTCACGGTGATTTCGTCACCGATGTTTATGCTTTCGCCTACTTTGCGAGTGAGTATCAACATAATCTTTTCCTTGATGGCCTCTTGAAACGCCTCTCTCAAGAGGCTGGCGTTTGCCTTTGCGTGGTGATTGTTGCCGAGTACATCCAAATGCATCCATCGTATGACGTTGCAGCGTTGAAATTAATTCCCTCGGGTCATTTTCTTGTCATCGAGATTTGCATCATCGATACGACGAGTACGCCAATTCTGCCCGTTTTGGCACGAAAATGCCCGTAATTACTGGTGGAAAGTAAAAAGTAACGTGAGCCGCAGCGTACCTCGCCATTACCGCCAGCTTTCAGGAGGGCGTTGAGAAGGCCAACTCCCCGACATATGTAAGCGTAGGCATTACTTTGAAACATTGCCCGAGCTTTCTGATATTTCAAAGTGAAAGCGTGTAGTTGAGCGTAGGAAATAGGATTTCAGGCTGAATCCGAGCGCGTTTTACAGCGCCATGCAGGTGCGCGCAGTGTGCCAGAGCCTTGTGTTCACGGGGCTCGCTCAAGTGCGGGGTTCGTATAAAGGACGGGTCTTGGGCGGCATGTAAGAAAACGATGCCGGGGCAGGGAAACAGTCTTCGCGGGCATCTAGTGTCCGCGAAGACTTCATTGCATCGGACGTCGTTAAACGACCATCGACAGCAACAGGACAAAGATCAGGCCGACCACCGAGAGGATGGTTTCCATGACGGTCCAGGTCTTGAAAGTTTCTGCCACGGTCATGTTGAAGTACTGCTTGACCAGCCAGAAACCGGCATCGTTTACATGGGACAGGATCAACGAACCCGCACCGGTAGCCAATACCAGCAGTTCACGGTTGACGCCCGGAATCAGGCCCACTACTGGAGCAACGATACCGGCACCGGTAATGGTTGCGACAGTCGCAGAGCCGGTCGCGATACGAATGACCGCAGCCACCAGCCAGGCCAGAAGGAGCGGGTTGACCTGCGCCTGCACCGCCATGTTGCCGATTACATCACCCACGCCGCTGGCCACCAGCATCTGTTTGAAACCACCCCCCGCGCCGACAATCAGAACGATTGCCGCGACAGGTGCCAGGCTCTGGTCCAGCAGCTTCATGATCTTGGTGCGGTCAAAGCCACGTGCCGAACCGAAGGTGTAGAACGCCAGCAGCAGGGCTGCGAGCAGGGCGCTGATCGGGTGACCGATCAGGTCCATCCAGATGCGGAACATGTTTTCCGGCGGGAATACCACGTCGGCAAACGTCTTGAGCAGCATCAGGAATACCGGCAGCAGGATCGTCACCAGCGTGATGCCGAAGCCAGGCAGGTTTTGTGTGCTCGACTCCTTGGCGATCTGATCCATCAGCTCCTGGGAAGGCGTGCCCGGAATGTATCTGGAAATCCATTTGCCATAGATCGGACCTGCAATGACGGCAGTCGGCAGAGCGATGATCAGGCCATAGAAAATGGTCTTGCCGATGTCGGCACCGAAAATCCCGATAGCCAGCAGCGGACCCGGATGCGGCGGTACCAGGCCGTGAACGGCCGACAGGCCTGCCAGCAGCGGGATACCGATCTTGACGATCGATACGCCAGTGCGACGCGCCACGATGAACACCAGCGGGATCAGCAGTACGAAGCCGATCTCGAAGAACAGCGGGATACCGACCAGGAACGCGGACAGCATCATCGCCCAATGCACTTTCTGCTTGCCGAAGGTGCGAATCAGCGTTTGCGCGATCTGATCCGCGCCGCCCGAGTCGGCCATCAGCTTGCCGAGCATGGTGCCCAGGCCAAGAATGATACCGACGAAGCCCAGTACGCCACCGAAACCGTCCTGGAACGATTTCATGACCTTTTCCACCGGCATCCCGGAGGTCAGGCCCAGGAAGCCCGCTGCAATGGTCAGTGCAACGAAGGGGTGGACTTTGAATTTGGTAATCAGCAGCACAAGGCCGACGACGGTTACCAGCGCATCGATCAGCAGGTACGTCTCATGGGTCATACCGAACATGGGAGGTCTCTCCGGTTGTCTTTGTTTTTAGGAGCCATTCAATGGCGTGATCTTGGAGCGATCTCGCCCTGCAACTCGACGCTGTCCCGTTTTTGAGACAGCGCTGTCTTTCGCGCTCACGCCTTTAGCCGACTCGTGAGGCTTCCCACCATGCCGCAGCTTGCTTGCCAATGGTGTCTACGGACTGAGTCGCATCGACGATCAGTGTCCGG
Organism: Pseudomonas lijiangensis; assembly: GCF_018968705.1. NCBI lineage: Bacteria > Pseudomonadati > Pseudomonadota > Gammaproteobacteria > Pseudomonadales > Pseudomonadaceae > Pseudomonas > Pseudomonas lijiangensis. The sequence goes on along the minus strand of NZ_CP076668.1, from coordinate 3,753,477 downwards.
GGTTCACCATGGGGTGGCTCGAGTGCCGCAAACTGACTGTCCACCAGACTGGCCGGCATGAAGTGCCCCGGTCGGTGGGCACAGCGGTCGGTTGCGACTTCCTTGCTCAACTCCAGAAAGACAAAGCCCAGACCCGGTACGGCTTCGCGCAGGCGTTCGCGGTAGCGAAGCTTGAGGGAAGAGCAGGTCAGGACCGGTCGCTCGCCGTTTTCCAGGGCAGCAGCCATTTCCTCGCCCAGGCGGGTCAGCCAGCCGGCGCGGTCTTCATCGTTGAGGGGGATACCGGCGCTCATCTTTTCGATGTTGGCGGCAGGGTGAAAGACATCGCCTTCGATCAGGCGACCACCACTGTTGAGGGCAATTTCTGCGCCGACCACACTCTTGCCGCAGCCGGAAACACCCATCACCACGATGGCGGAAATAGCAGTTTTCGCAGTTGTCACATTAGATACCTCATCTGGAGACAGCGCTGTCTTTGTCCGGTAGACAAAAGATTCAGTCTGGTCTGTTCCAGTTCTTGTCGTTGTTTTAGGTGTAGCCATGCCATTGCAGGCTGTTCTGCGCAGTGATCAGCCGCGAGAAAGCATTGTCACGGTCCATGAGACAGCGCTACCTTAGGGGGCAATGAACACTTTTTGCAACCCCTATGTTAGTTGGCAATAAATGACACGCATTGGTTCCCGCTCGACAGGCCGTCCGACCCTCAATGAAGTAGCGCAACTGGCTGGCGTATCGCCTATCACGGCATCACGGGCATTGCGTGGTGTTGCCACTGTCGCGCCGGAGCTGGTGGACAAGGTTCGCACGGCAGCGCAGAACCTTGGCTATGTCGCCAATCCCGCAGCCCGGGCCCTGGCTTCATCCTGCAGCCAGACGGTCGTGGTGCTGGTGCCGTCGCTCTCCAACCAGTTGTTCATCGAAACCCTGGAAGCCATTCAGGGCGTTCTGCGTACGCGCGGGCTGGAAGTGATGATCGGCAACTATCACTACTCCCCCGACGAAGAAGAAAAACTGCTGCGCAACCATCTGGTCAACCGGCCCAGAGGCATCCTGCTGACCGGTTTCGACCACACACCGGCGGCGCGCCAGATGCTGGAGTCCAGCGGCATTCCCTGTGTGCACATGATGGAGCTGGACACCGAACGCGAGGCGTACTGTGTCGGCTTTTCCCAGGAAGACGCCGGAGCCCAGGCAGCGCGTCATCTGCTGGGGCGCGGTCGCAAGCGTCTTGTGTATATGGCCGCTCAGCTCGACCCACGGGTATTGCGTCGTGGTGCGGGTTTTCGGCAGGTGCTGGAAGAGGCCGGGCTGTTCGACCCCGAGCTGCAAGTCTCGACGCCGCAACCGTCTTCCATCGGTCTGGGTAGCGAGTTGTTCGCTCAGTTGCTGGATCGGCATCCGGATGTGGACGGGATCTTTTTCTGCAACGACGACCTGGCACAGGGCGCATCCCTGGAAGCCTTGCGTCGTGGCATTGCGATTCCGCAGCAGGTCTCCCTGGTGGGGTTCAACGATCTGCCAGGCTCGGCCCATATGGTCCCGCGCCTGACCTCGATCCGCACCCCCCGCCAGGAGGTCGGCCAGCGTGCCGCACAACTACTGCTGGGCCTGCTTGAAGGGCTGGCCCAGCCACCTCATGTGGATCTGGGTTTTGAACTGGTGGTGCGCGAAAGCTCCTGATCCCTGTAGCGAATAATGCATGCCTGTCACTTGTGGGAGGGGCCTTGGCCGCGACAGCCAGCTTTCAGGCGCTGAAAATGTGTTGCCTGTAAGCAAGTCGTCGCGGCCAAGGCCCCTCCCACGGATTGTGACCCTATCCCTCGTTTTTTTGAAATCAGGCCTCCTCCTACAGAATGTGCTCAATTCATTTTCTTGAACTCCAACCGGAACTCATGCAACAGCGGCTCGGTGTAACCACTGGGCTGTTCGCTGCCCTTGAACACCAGCGCACAGGCGGCCTGGAAGGCGACGGATTTCTTGAAGTCCGTCGCCATGGGGTGGTAGTGCGAATCTCCGGCATTCTGCTTGTCGACCACTCTGGCCATCTGCTCCAGAATGCCGAGCACGAACTCCCGTTTGATGACCCCATGCTGCAGCCAGTTGGCCATGTGCTGGCTTGAGATGCGCAGCGTTGCCCGGTCTTCCATCAGCCCGACGTTGTGGATGTCTGGCACCTTGGAGCAACCGACGCCCTGTTCGACCCAGCGCACCACATAACCGAGCAGGCCTTGAGCATTGTTTTCGACTTCTGCGCGGATCTGATCCAGAGACCAGTCAGGCTTGTCGACAACCGGGATGCTTAGCAGGTCATCCAGCAGTTGTTCGCTGATATCGGCCAGTTTTATCTGTTGCAGCTCTTCCTGAATCTTGCGCACCTCGACCTTGTGATAGTGCAGGGCATGCAACGTCGCCGCGGTCGGTGAGGGCACCCAGGCGGTAGTGGCGCCTGCCTGTGGATGGATGATTTTCTGCTCCAGCATGTCAGCCATGCGATCAGGCATTGCCCACATGCCTTTGCCGATCTGCGCCCGTCCGCGCAGGCCGCAGTTCAAACCGACCAGCACATTGTTACGCTCGTAAGCCTTGATCCAGGGCGTGTTTTTCATGTCGCCCTTGCGCAGCACCGGGCCAGCCTGCATGGCGCTGTGGATCTCGTCGCCGGTGCGATCCAGAAAACCGGTGTTGATAAACGCAACCCGCGCCGAAGCCGCTTCGATACAGGCCTTGAGGTTGACGCTGGTGCGGCACTCTTCATCCATGATGCCCATTTTCAGGGTGTGTCTTGGCAGCTTGAGCAGGTCCTCGATACGGCTGAACAGATTATCGGCAAAGGCCACTTCCTGCGGGCCATGCATCTTGGGTTTGACGATGTAGATGCTGCCTGCCCGTGAATTGCCACGGCGCTTGAGGTCATGCAGAGCGATCAGGCTGGTTATCACGCCGTCGAGAATGCCTTCGGGAATCTCATGTTCCTGACGATCCAGAATGGCCGGGTTGGTCATCAGATGGCCGACGTTGCGAATCAGCAGCAGCGAGCGGCCCGGCAGTTTCAGCTCACCGCCGTTGGCTGCCTTGTAGGCGCGATCTGGATTGAGGCTGCGGGTGATGGTCTTGCCGCCTTTTACCAGGTCTTCGCTCAGGTCGCCCTTCATCAGGCCCAGCCAGTTGCGATAGACCGACACCTTGTCGTCGGCATCCACGGCCGTCACCGAGTCTTCGCAATCGATGATGGTCGACAGCGCCGACTCGATCAGCAGGTCCTTGATACCGGCCACATCATTGCTGCCGATGGCGTGTTTGTGATCGATCTGGATTTCGACATGCAGGCCATTGTTCTTTAGCAGCACGGCAGTAGGATGCTGAGGGTCGCCCTGATAGCCGAGGTATTTTTCCGGCTGCAGCAGACCGGTCTCGCTGTCGTCGGCCAGCCTGATCACCAGCTTGCCATCGTTGACTGCGTAATGCCGGGCATCGATGTGCGTGCCACGGGCGAGGGGCGCGATTTCGTCCAGCAGTTCGCGGGCAAAGACAATGACTTTGGCGCCGCGCAGAGGGTTGTAGCCGGCGCTGATTTCAGCACCTTCGCTGGTGGGAATCACATCGGTGCCGTACAGCGCGTCATACAGCGAACCCCAGCGGGCATTGGCCGCATTCAGGGCGTAGCGGGCGTTGCTGGCGGGCACCACCAGTTGCGGGCCGGACTGATCGCTGATTTCCAGGTCTACATTGGAGGTGGTCGCGCAGACCTGCTCCGGTACCGGATGCAGATAACCGATGGATTGCAGAAAGCTGCGGTAGGCCGACATATTGCTGATCGGGCCGGGATGTGCCTTGTGCCATTTATCCAGCTCGCCTTGCAGACGATCACGCTCGGCCAGCAGGTCGCGGTTCAGCGGAGCCAGGTCATGAACCAGCTCATCGAATCCCTCCCAGAACGCTTCACGATCGATTCCGGTGCCCGGCAGGACTTCTTCATCGACGAAGCGTTGCAGAGTGACCGCCACTTTCAAGCGTTGGCATTTAATGAAATCAGTCATGGTCAGGCCTCATCCCTGGTGGTTTTGTGGGCGTAATACCTATCAGTCAAGGTCAATGAATTACTTTGTGGGTGGCGATTTTTGCGTACAGACGCAGAATTTCTGCCAGTTTCAGGGCCTTTTTCGCCAGCAAGCTGCCTCCCACAAGTGTTGTGTGTGCCTTGACCGATCAGCAATGTTCTGTAGCGACTTCAGTCGCGAAAAATCGGCAATCAATCGGCGTTCAGCGCCGCAATCCCGGCCTTGGCCACCTGGGCATCCTGATCGGCTTTCACACCGGAAACGCCCACGGCGCCGATGACCTGGCCATCGACAATCACCGGCACGCCGCCTTCCAGCGATGTCAGCAAAGGGGCGCTGAGAAATGCCGTACGACCACCATTGACCATCTCTTCATAACCCTTGGACTCGCGGCGACCCAGCGCGGAAGTGCGGGCTTTTTCCATGCTGATGTAACTGCTGATCGCGGCTGCACCGTCCAGACGCTCGAAGGCCAGCAGGTGACCACCGTCATCGACCACGGCAATGGACACCGCCCAGTCATTGGCCAGCGCCTCGTTGCGGGCGGCAGTCAGCATCTGGCTGACTTCGGTCTGGGTCAGAACGGCTTTGATTTTCATGGGATTCTCCAGAGTGGTTTTCAGTGAGATTCGGCAGGGTTGAGGGCCTGGTCGATCAGTTCGATCCAGTGCCTTACCGGTGTCCGGTTGGCGCCCGACAGGTGAGTCTGGCAGCCGATATTGGCAGTGGCTATAACGTTTGGCTTGCCACTTTCCAGAGCGTTCATTCTGTTATCGCGCAATTGACGTGATAACGCTGGCTGGGTGATGGAGTAGGTGCCCGCCGAGCCACAGCATAAATGCCCGTCCGGCACGGCTGTGAGGTTGAAGCCCAGACGCGTCAGCACCCGTTCGACTTCGCCGCCAAGTTTCTGTGCATGCTGCAAGGTGCAAGGGCAGTGGAACGCCACGCGCAGGTCGCTCTTGATGCCAAGCGTCTGCAGCGGTTCATCGCGCAGCACTTCCACCAGATCCTTGCTCAAGGCGCTGATCTGCTCGGCCTTGCTGGCGTATTCAGGGTCATGGCGCAGCAGATGACCATAGTCCTTTACGAAGGCACCGCAGCCGCTGGCGGTCTGGATGATGGATTCGGCGCCGCTTTCAATGGCGGGCCACCAGGCATCGATATTGCGCCGCGCCCGATCCAGTCCGGTGTCCTGAGCGTTCAAATGATAGTCCACGGCGCCGCAGCAACCGGCTTCGCTGACAGGCTGCACGCTGATGCCCAGACGATCCAGCACCCGTGCGGTCGCGGCATTGGTATTGGGCGACAGGCCGGGCTGCACGCAACCTTCCAGCAATAGAACCTGACGCTCGTGGCGGTTTGCCGGGCGAGTGCCCGCCGGGTGTATCGAGACCGGCAGCTTGGCCTTGAGGCTGTCAGGCAACAATGGCCGAAAGGTATTGCCCAGTTGCGTCAGGGACTTGAACAGCCCTGCGTTGGGGACCACATGGCGAAGGCTGTCGCGCAACAGGCGCTGGCCCAGCGGGCGAGGCACGGCGGCGTCCACCACGGCTCGTCCGATGTCCAGCAGGTTGTGATAATCCACGCCGGACGGGCAGGTGGTTTCGCAATTGCGGCAGCTCAGGCAGCGGTCCAGGTGCAACTGGGTTTTCTCGGTGACTTCATTGCCTTCCAGCACCTGCTTGATCAGATAGATCCGCCCGCGAGGGCCGTCCAGCTCATCGCCGAGCAATTGATAGGTGGGGCAGGTGGCATTGCAGAAACCGCAATGTACGCAACTGCGCAGGATGCGCTCGGCCTCTTCGGCGCGAGGCAATTGTCTGGCGTGTTCGCTGAGGGTGGTCTGCATGGTCAGAACTCCGCGTACATTCGGCCAGGGTTGAAGATGCCATGAGGATCGAGCCGGGCCTTGAGTTGTTGGTGATAGCGCAGCAGCGGTGTGGCCAGCGGCTGGAACGGACTGTCTTCGTGACCCGGCTGGTAGCAGGTTGCATGGCCGCCGATGGCCTTGACCATCTGGCGGATCGTGTCGCCTTCGGCGTCGGATTTCAGCCAGCGTTGCGCGCCGCCCCAGTCGATCAACTGCTCGCCGGGCAAGTCCAGCACGCCGGTATTGTTGGGGACCGACAAGCGCCATAGCGGGCGACTGTCGAGAAAGAAGTCCAGGCGCTGTTCGTTCAGGTCCTGCCAGTAACCGGCGTCCAGTGCCTGACCGCCGAGTCGGTCCCGTGCAGCGTTTACCGAACCTTCGCCTCCTTCAAGGCGCAGATACAGGACACGGCCATCATGACTGGCGGCGCTGATCGGCATCGGCTGCTGTCCCCATTGAGCCAGACGTTGCAGAGCCTGGGCGCTGTTCATTTCCAGAGCAATGCTGCTGCACTGTCGCGGTTTGGGCAGGACCTTGAGAGAGACTTCGGTCAACAGCCCAAGGCAACCCAGGCTGCCGGTCATCAACCGTGACACGTCGTAACCGGCGACGTTTTTCATCACTTCGCCGCCAAAGCGCAGATGCTTGCCCAGCCCGGTAATCAACCGCGTACCCAGCATGAAATCCCGCACCGAGCCCGACCATGGCCTGCGCGGCCCGGACAGCCCGGCGGCGACGACGCCTCCGACGGTGGCTTCGCCAAACGCCGGTGGTTCGCAGGGCAGCATCTGCCCGGCGTCATCGAGTACTTGCATCAGTTCGCTCAACGGCGTGCCGGCGCGAGCGGTAATCACCAGCTCCGTGGGGTCATAGCTGACAATGCCCCGGTGTTCGCGTGTATCGAGCACTTTGCCTGTCACGTTGCGGCCCAGGAAATGCTTGCTGTTGCCGCCCTGAATCCTCAATGGCGTAGCGTCTTGCAGGGCCAGAGTGACCTGATCGAGCAGGCTCTGGCTGGCATCGCGGTCATGGGGCGTGGCCATCAGAAACGCTCCAGTTCAGGGAAGGGCAACTGGCCTCCGTGGATATGCATGGCGCCGAATTCCGCGCAGCGGTGCAGGGTCGGAATGTTCTTGCCCGGGTTGAGCATGCCGCTGGCATCGAAAGCCGCTTTGATGGCGTGGAAAAAGGTCAGCTCATCGCTGTTGAACTGGGCGCACATCTGATTGATCTTTTCCCGTCCGACGCCGTGCTCACCGGTGATGCTGCCGCCCACCGCAACGCACAGCTCAAGGATCTTGCCGCCCAGGTTCTCGGCTTGTTCCAGTTCCCCCGGCCGGTTGGCATCGAACAGGATCAGCGGGTGCATATTGCCGTCTCCGGCATGGAACACATTGGCGACCCGCAGGCCGTATTCTTCGGACAGTCGGGTGATCCCCTGCAAGACGCCGGGCAGCTCACGGCGCGGAATGGTGCCGTCCATGCAGTAGTAATCCGGCGACAGACGCCCGACCGCCGGGAAGGCATTCTTGCGCCCAGCCCAGAAGCGCACCCGTTCGGCTTCGTCCCTGGCCTGACGCAGTTCGGTGGCACCGGCTCGGGTCAAGACTTCCCGGACCCGCTGGCAGTCATCGTTCACGTCGGCTTCGACGCCATCGAGTTCACACAACAGGATGGCTTCTGCATCGACCGGATAACCGGCATGGATGAAATCCTCGGCCGCACGAATCGCCAGGTTATCCATCATTTCCAGCCCGCCGGGGATGATCCCGGCCGCGATGATGTCGCCCACGGCGCGCCCGGCTTTTTCCACCGAATCAAAAGCCGCCAGCAGCACTTTGGCCACCTGCGGTTTTGGGAGCAGCTTGACCGTCACTTCGGTGATGACCCCCAGCATGCCTTCGGAGCCGGTAAACAGCGCCAGCAGATCGAAGCCCGGCGAGTCCAGCGCTTCGCCGCCCAGGGTCATGGGTTCACCTTCGACGCTGAGCATTTCGACCTTGAGCAGGTTGTGGACGGTCAGGCCGTACTTGAGGCAATGCACACCGCCTGCGTTTTCCGCGACATTGCCACCGATGGAGCAGGCGATCTGCGAAGAAGGGTCCGGCGCGTAATACAGGCCATGAGGCGCTGCTGCCTGAGAGATCGCCAGGTTGCGCACGCCCGGCTGGACGCGGGCCAGACGGGCGGCGGGGTCGATTTCCAGGATCTGATTGAAGCGCGCCATTACCAGCAACACGCCTTTCTCCAGCGGCAAGGCGCCCCCGGAAAGACCGGTGCCTGCGCCACGAGCCACCACCGGCACACGCCGTTCGTGACACAGCCTGAGCAAGGTCTGGACTTCTTCCAGGTGCCGGGGCAATACCACCAGCATGGGCGTGGTGCGATAGGCGGACAGGCCATCGCACTCGTAGGGCCGAAGCTCTTCGGGGCGATGCAGGATATCCAGGTCGGGTAACTGCCGTTGCAGATCATCAAGCAGTTGCTGCTTGTCGACCTCGGGCAGGGCGCCGTCGATGCGTTCGTCGTAGAGAATATTCATGGTGCAACCCACTGTTGTTTTTGTCGGGCTTGCGTACAGCGACTGGCTTGCATCATTGGTGCTGCGGGCCTTACTGTCCATGCTTTACAGGAGTGGTCGAACCAGTTTTTCAAGAGGTTGTGGCGCTGTATCTTGAAAAATACATTTTTAATCAATGGGTTGTTATTGGTCTGGTTCGCCATCGGTTTTTCACTGAATCTGGTCATACCAGTTGGAGCGAGGATGAACGGTTCTACGAAGCCGCGGCCGACACAAGTGGCGGATGTGGTCTGTGAGCGTATCGAGCGGCTGATCGTCGATGGCGTCCTGAAGGTCGGGCAGCTCTTGCCTTCCGAGCGTCGCCTGACCGAAAAGCTTGGCGTTTCCCGTACGGCCTTGCGTGAAGGGCTGAAGCTGCTGCGGGCGAGGGGGATTATCGAAACCGAGCAGGGCAAAGGCTCGTTTGTCGCCCACATGAACAGCCAGCAGCAGGTATCGCCGCTGATGCATCTGTTCGGTTCGCAACCGCGCACCCTGTATGACCTGTTTGAAGTGCGCAGCCTGCTGGAAGGTGAATCGGCGCGATTGGCGGCCTTGCGCGGCACCGATGCCGATTTTGTCCTGATCACCCGCAGCTATGACGCCCTGGTCGCGGCCCAGAGCCAGGCGCTTGAAGCCAGCGAGCATGCCCGGCTCGATCATGCTTTCCATCTGGCCATTTGCGAGGCCTCCCACAACCCGGTGCTGGTGCAGACCTTGCGTTCGCTCACCGATCTGCTGCTCAACACCGTCTATGCCTCGGTCAACAATCTTTATCACCGCGAACCGCAGAAACGCCAGATCGACCGCCAGCATGCCCGTCTGTACAACGCCGTGACCGGCCGTCTCCCGGAGCAGGCCCGCAAGGCCGCGCTCGCGCATATCCAGAGCATCAGTGAAAACCTGCGGGAGATCGAAAACGAAGAGCAGCGACTGGTGCGCTCGACGTTGCGGCTGCAAGGCTGGACGTGAGGGATTGCTTGACAGGTGACGGGCGATACCGCAATTTACGCATAACGTAATGTATTTACGAAAAATAATAACGAGCATTCGCGGATGAATTCGCACCCACGAGACACCGTCTGGCCTGGCCTGTTTACCTACTACCGCTCGACGGCCAGTTATCGTGTGCGTATCGCCCTGGCACTCAAGGGGCTGGATTACACCGCGATCCCGGTCAATCTGGTGGCTGACGGCGGCGAACATCTCAAGCCATCCTACAAGGCCATCAATCCTCAGTGCCGCGTACCGGCCTTGCAGCTTGAGAGCGGTGAAGTCATTACCCAGTCGCCCGCCATTATCGAATACCTCGAAGAACGCTATCCGCAGCCACCTCTGCTTGCCACGGATTTGCTGTTGCGTGCCAGGCAGCGAGCAGTGGCGGCGGTGATCGGTTGCGATACCCATCCGCTGCACAATGTTTCGGTGCTCAACCGGTTGCGCGGCCTGGGTCATGACGAGGCCGCCATTACCGACTGGATTGGCCACTGGATACGCGAAGGGCTCAATACCGTCGAGCAGTTGATTGACGGGACGGTGTTCTGTCTGGGTGATGTGCCCAGCGTGGCAGATGTGTATCTTCTACCGCAGGTCTATGCGGCGCGGCGCTTCAAGGTCGACCTGAGCGCTTATCCGCGTATCGCCCGGGTCGAGCAGCAGGCGCTGCAATTTCCTGCCTTTCTGAAGGCCCACCCGGACACACAACCGGACAAGCCGGACTAGACTGAGATTTATGAAAACACTGGGTCTGCAACTGATTTTTGGTGACTTCCTCGCCCGCAGCGTCCGGGGCGTTCCCTGTGCGCCGCCCGCAGAAAAGTGATTCGAGCTGTCTCGCGTTCTCACTTTTCCTGCAAGGAGCCAGACCATGGCTGATCTCTACGAAAACCCGATGGGCCTGATGGGCTTTGAATTCATCGAATTCGCCTCACCGACCCCCAATACCCTTGAGCCTGTCTTCGAGATGATGGGCTTCACCAAGGTCGCGACCCACCGCTCCAAGGATGTGGTGCTGTATCGCCAAGGCGCGATCAACCTGATTCTCAACAACGAGCCCCACAGCCTGGCGTCGTACTTTGCGGCGGAGCACGGGCCGTCGGTGTGCGGCATGGCGTTTCGGGTCAAGGATGCGCAAAAGGCCTATAGCCGCGCCCTTGAGCTGGGCGCCCAGCCCGTGGAAATCGCCACCGGGCCCATGGAGTTGCGCTTGCCGGCGATCAAAGGCATTGGTGGCGCGCCGCTGTACCTGATTGACCGTTTTGGCGAAGGCACTTCGATCTATGACATCGACTTCAATTTCATTGAAGGCGTGGACCGGCATCCGGTGGGTGCAGGCCTGAAGTTCATCGATCACCTGACCCATAACGTCTATCGCGGGCGCATGGCGTACTGGGCGAACTTCTATGAAAAGCTGTTCAACTTTCGCGAAATCCGCTATTTCGACATCAAGGGGGAATACACCGGCCTGACGTCGAAGGCCATGACCGCACCCGATGGCATGATCCGCATTCCCTTGAACGAAGAGTCCTCGAAAGGCGCAGGCCAGATCGAAGAGTTCCTGATGCAGTTCAATGGTGAAGGCATCCAGCATGTGGCGTTCTTCACCGATGACCTCATCCAGACCTGGGATGCCCTGAAAACCACCGGCATGCGCTTCATGACCGCGCCGCCGGAAACCTACTACGAAATGCTCGAAGGCCGCCTGCCTGACCACGGCGAACCCGAAGCCGAGCTGAAATCCCGGGGCATCCTCCTCGATGGCTCGTCCGAAGGCGGGCAGCGTCGTCTGCTGCTGCAGATCTTCTCCGAAACCCTGATGGGGCCGGTGTTCTTCGAATTCATCCAGCGCAAGGGCGATGACGGGTTTGGCGAGGGCAATTTCAAGGCGCTGTTCGAGTCGATCGAACGTGATCAGATCCGGCGTGGGGTGTTGATGGCGGAGTAGAGGAGAGCGGCAAGTTTCAAGCTATAAGCTGCAAGAAAGAGCAGATCCGAGTGGGCTTTTGCTTCTCACTTGTAGCTTGTAGCTTATGGCTTGCTGCTTTCAGCCCCCCATCCTCCCACTGATCGCCTGTGCCGTTGCAAGTAATTGCTCGGCCGCCAGGTCCTGCGCCTTGCCCGTCAGGAGCGCGCTCGAACCCACCACCGTCACCACTCCCGCCAGCTTGTTGCCCATGGCAAAAACCGGCGATGACACGGCGTTGACCCCAGGCATCAGCAACCCTTGGATCTGATGCACGCCATGGGTGCGGATCTGTTCGACATGTTGCTCGACGTCCTTGAGCTGCGCTGTGTTCAGGTGCAGGGTTTCCTGGTCGCGCAGGGCGGCGGTTTCCCGGTCATCCAGAAAGCTGGCGAATACCAGGCCAGTAGATGAACTCAGCAGGGGTAATACCGAACCGATCTGAGTCACCAGCGTGACGGCGCCTGTGGATTGCTCCACATACACCACCGTCGGCCCTTTGTTGCCCCAGACTGCCAGGAAGCAGGTCTGATTCAGCTCGTCACGCAAGGTGGCCAAATGAGGCGCGGCGACTTTCAGCACGTCCAGCTTGCCCAGCGAGGCCAATCCGACCTGCAAGGCTTCACGGCCCAGACCATAGTGGTTGGTGACCCCGTCCTGTTCGGCAAAACCGCTGGCAATCAGCGCTTGCAGGTAGCGGTGTACCTTGCTGGCCGGCATGCCCAAGTGCTCGGCCAGTTTTGACAGCGAGGTCGAAGGTGTCAGTTCGGCCAGGGCCTTGAGCACGCCAAGGCCGACTTCGGCTGCCTGAACCTTTTGCTGGCGCCCGCTGGCAGGGTTTTCGATTTCATCGGTCATGAGTGGGGCGCCAATCTGGAAAGGCAGCTTTATAGCTTGACCACACCTCAAACTCAAATTACGTTATTCGTAATTGATTTACGATTTTTGATTCGCCGCTATGCGACCCAATAAAAACAAGAGGTCCAGATGCCTGTTCATTCCAATAGAGAACCCCTGGTGTATCAGTCCGGTTTCGGCAATCACTTCAGCAGTGAAGCGTTGCCCGGTGCTTTGCCGGTCGGTCAGAACTCTCCGCAGAAACATGCGCTAGGGCTGTATGCCGAACTGCTGTCCGGCACTGCGTTCACGGTTCCGCGCTCCGAGGCCCGGCGTACCTGGCTGTACCGGATCAAACCTTCTGCTGCTCATCCTCGCTATGAGCGCCTGGCCCGACAGATCACGGGGCTTGAGCAAGGGCCGATCACGCCCAATCGACTGCGCTGGAATGCCTTCGACATTCCTGCAGAACCCACTGACTTCATCGACGGCCTGATTGCGCTGGCCAGTACCAGTGCCGCGGATCAGGCCGAGGGCGTGAGCATTTACGTTTACCGGGCCAATGCCTCGATGCAGCGGGCATTCTTCAATGCCGATGGCGAGTGGCTGGTGGTGCCGCAGCAGGGAAGGTTGCGCATCGTTACCGAGCTTGGGCTGCTGGACATCGAGCCTCAGGAAATTGCGGTACTGCCCCGAGGCATGAAATTCAGTGTGCAACTGCTGGACGACACTGCCCGAGGCTACATCTGCGAGAACCATGGCTGTGCGTTGCGCCTGCCGGATCTGGGGCCTATCGGCAGCAACGGGCTGGCCAACCCGCGAGACTTTCTGGCACCCATCGCCCGGTTCGAGAACAGCGATACGCCGGTTGAACTGGTGCAGAAGTTTCTCGGTGAGCTGTGGTCCACGCAACTGGATCATTCGCCCTTCGACGTGGTGGGCTGGCATGGCAACAACGTGCCGTACAAGTATGACCTGCGTCGTTTCAACACCATCGGTACGGTCAGTTTCGATCACCCGGACCCGTCGATCTTCACGGTGCTCACGGCACCGGGCGCGGTGCATGGGCAGGCCAATATCGATTTCGTGATCTTCCCGCCACGCTGGATGGTGGCGGAAAACACCTTCCGGCCGCCGTGGTTCCATCGCAACCTGATGAGCGAATTCATGGGCCTGATCGAGGGTGTCTACGACGCCAAGGCCGAAGGCTTCATGCCCGGCGGTGCGTCGCTGCATAACTGCATGAGCGCCCACGGCCCCGACAATGCCACCGCAGCAAAAGCCATCGCCGCCGAGCTCAAACCCCACAAGATCGATAACACCCTGGCCTTCATGTTCGAGACCGGCAAAGTGCTGCGCCCAAGCCGTCACGCCCTGAGCTGTGAGCAACTGCAACGCGACTACGACGCTTGCTGGAATGACATGGCCAGCCTCTTCAATAAGGAACAGCCTTGATGAATGCTTCTTCAACCCGCCACAGCTGGATTGCCTCGGCCAACGGCCATCCCGATTTCCCCTTGCAGAACCTGCCACTGGGGGTGTTCAGCCACGGTGATACAGGCCCTCGTGGCGGCGTGGCCATCGGGGATTTTGTGTTCGATCTGCAAGCAGCGGTGCAGGCCGGTTTCTTCGAGGGCGAAGCGCAGATCGTCGCCGAGGTCGCCAGCCGTGATCAGTTGAATGACTTCTTTGCGCTGGGTGCAACGGCGCGGAGGACCTTGCGTCATGCCTTGTTGCACTTGCTCGCAGAAGACAGCCCGCAACGTACCCGCCTGGAGGCCGTCAGTAATCTTCTGCATCCGATGAGCGAGTGCCGCCTGCATGTGCCGGCGAGGGTAGGGGATTACACGGATTTTTACGTCGGCATCCACCACGCCACGAACGTCGGCAAACTGTTCCGTCCGGACAATCCTTTGCTGCCCAATTACAAGTACGTGCCCATCGCCTATCACGGTCGGGCGTCAACGTTGTGCATCTCCGGTACACCCATCAAACGCCCCAATGGCCAGACACTGGCTCCGGGTCAGGAAGTGCCGACCTTCGGCCCCTGCAAGCGGCTGGATTATGAGCTGGAAATGGGCGTGTGGATCGGGCCTGGCAATGAGCAGGGCACATCGATTGCGATTGATCGGGCAAGCGAGCACATCGCCGGTTTCTGCCTGCTCAACGACTGGTCGGCACGGGATATCCAGGCCTGGGAATACCAACCGCTGGGGCCGTTCCTGTCCAAGAGTTTTGCCACGACAATTTCCCCCTGGGTGGTGACCGCCGAAGCCCTGGCCCCGTTTCGCAGCCCCCAACCGTCGCGTCCCGAAGGCGATCCACAGCCGTTGCCGTACCTGCTGGATCCGGCGGATCAGGAAAACGGTGCGCTGGATATCGAACTGGAGGTCTTGCTGCTGACCGAACAGATGAAGGCTCAGGGCCTGGAACCTTATCGTCTGGCCCTGAGCAACAGCCTGAACATGTACTGGACCGTGGCGCAGATGGTCACGCACCACAGCGTCAACGGCTGCAAGCTGCAACCGGGTGATCTGTTCGGCACCGGAACCTTGTCCGGCCCCCAGGCCGGGCAGTTCGGCAGCCTGCTGGAAATGACCGAAGGCGGCAAGCAAACGGTGACATTGCCCAGCGGCGAGGAGCGTCGTTTTCTGGAATCGGGCGACGAAGTGATCCTGCGCGCCCGTTGTCATCGTGAAGGGCAGGTGTCGATCGGGTTTGGCGAGTGTCGGGGTGTGATTCTAATGCCGATCAGTTAAGGCACACCTGTTACTTGTGGGAGGGGCCTTGGCCGCGACGACTAGCGTGAAGGCAACACATTTTCAGCGCCTGAACTGGCTGTCGCGGCCAAGGCCCCTCCCACGGATTGTGATCTTGCCACCTGCTTTTTTGACATCAGCCTCTTAACTGATCGGCATCAGGGTGTAGTGCTGGGCTGATGCTCTCGCAGCCTCAGTGCCTGAACCGCTCCCGATAAGCCTGGGGCGTGACCGACAGGGCCCGCAGAAAACTGCGGCGCAGGGTTTCTTCGCTGCCAAAACCGCATTGTGATGCGATGCGTTTGATGCCCAGCGTGCTCTCACTCAACAGGCGTCGCGCAGCCTCGACGCGAAGCTGTTCGACGGCCTTGGCCGGTGTCGTGCCGGTCTGGGCGCTGTAGTGGCGGACAAAACTGCGTTCGCTCATGCCTACCCGGGCAGCGAGGCTTGTGACCGACAAATCGTCATCCAGATTCTCCATCAGCCAGCCATGCAACTCGGCGAAGCGGTTTTGCGTGGGATGGCTGGCTTGCTGCATCGACAGTGCGTTGCTGAACTGCGCCTGACCACCGGGGCGCTTGAGAAAAACCACCAGATCACGGGCCACTGCCAGCGCCATGGCATGTCCGAGGTCCTGTTCGATCAGGGCCAGCGCCAGGTCTATGCCCGCCGTGACGCCCGCCGATGTCCAGAACGGACCGTCATTGATGAAGATCGGATCGGGATCGACCCGTAAACTCGGAAAACGCTTGGCCAGCCTGTCGCAACTGTCCCAATGGGTGACCACGCGCCGATTATCCAGAAGCCCGGTCTGCGCCAGGAGAAACGCACCCGAGCAGACGGATGTCACGCGCCGGGCTGTTGCTGCCTGCTGCTGTATCCAGTTCACCAAGCCTGCATTTTCCATCGCGGCGCCGATGCCGCGACCGCCAGCGATGATCAACGTATCGCAAGGCTCGTCGCTGGGCAGTGGCCATGTCTGCAGCCCCAATCCCGCTGACGACATGACACTGCCGGGCTCGGCCGCTACCACTTTCATGGCATAAGGCAGCGGTTTGCCCAAGCCTTCCAGACGCCGGTTGGCCGAGGCGAACACCTGCAGCGGCCCGCAGACATCCAGGACCTGAACGTCGGCGAAGGCAAGGATATGAATGACTTTCTGGCTGTCAGCCATGGAGCAACCTTCATCGAGATGATTGGCGTAATTGGTGGGGTTTATGGCATATCTGCCAGAGGCCGTCCAGATACAGTTCATGCATCCCATCTTTCTGCAGGAGTTATCGAGATGACGTTGCATATCGGCCTTCTGGTGTTTCCCGGTGTACAGCAACTGGATCTGACCGGGCCTTACGAAGTATTTGCCTCGTTGCCCGACATCAAGGTGCATCTGGTCTGGAAAACCCTGGAACCGCTGAAGGCCAGCACCCACCTGACGCTGGTGCCTACGGTGGATTTCGAGGGTTGCCCACGGCTGGATGTCATCTGCATTCCCGGTGGCATGGGCATCAATGCCTTGCTGGAAGACGAGCAGACCCTGGCATTCATTGCAGATCAGGCGTGTACGGCACGTTATGTCACTTCTGTGTGTACCGGCGCACTGGTGCTGGGTGCAGCGGGGCTTTTACAGGGACGCCGTGCAACCACTCATTGGGCCTCGCATTCATTGCTGGAGGCCTTTGGGGTCATTGCCACTCAAGGGCGCGTGGTGCGCGATGGCAACCTGTTGACTGGCGGCGGGGTGACGGCGGGGATCGATTTTGCGCTGACGCTGGCGGCCGAACTCTTCGGTGACGAGAGTGCCCAGGCGATTCAACTGCAACTGGAATACGCTCCTGCACCGCCTTTCGAAGCGGGCAGTCCGGCCACTGCGCCAGCGAGGGTTCTGGACATGACCCGCCAGCGTCTTGCGGCATCCCTGGAGCAGCGGCATGAGATCGTCAGGCGAATCACTGAGCGGGCTTGATCTCGTACCAGCCCAGAAACATGTCCAGTGCCGATTCGATCACTTCGGTCTGTTTCTCGGGGGTGAGAATCTCGGCATTGAGGGTCAGTTGCGGCCAGAAGGAAAAAGCTTTGAGCAGGGCATGCATCTGGGCGGCAGCGAAGCCCGGGTCGACGGGTTTCAGGCGTCCATCCTTCTGGGCGGCGCGAATCCAGACCGAGAAGGTTTCTTCACGTTCGTTGAGGCGGGTCATCCATGTCTGGGCACGGTCTGGGGAGTGAACGGTCGCACCCACGACCACCCGTGCCAGGTCCAGGAAGTTGCTGTCTGCCAGGGTGTCCATCTTGTGTCGCAACAAGTCGCGCAGTTGTTCGCGCAGTCCTTTATCGGCCTTGTAAGGCTCGTCGGGCGAGGGGAACGCGCACGCCCACAGGCGTTGAATGATTTCCGCGAAGAGCTCTTCCTTGCTGGGGAAGTGGTTATAGACCGTGCGCTTGGAAACTTCGGCCCGTGCCGCGATGCGGTCCATGCTGGTGACTTCGAAGCCGCGATCACGAAACTCGGCAATGGCTGCCAGGACAATGGCTTCGCGTTTCTGGTCGGTAAGTCGCATGGGGGCTTTCATAGGTTCGCTTCAAACGTGCGTTTAGAGAAAATTACACTCGGCAGTTTACTTGTCGTAGCCAATCATGCAAGCTTAAAACTACACCGTGTAGTGTAAAACACTGTTACACATTTTCACGCCACGTTCCGCAAGGTGCGTATAGCTTGATTCAGCACGGCAGGAATCTCGACCTGTTATCAGGAGTCAGTACATCATGGCCATGAATCCCCCAAAAACAGATGCCGCTTCATTGCCTGTCTTGTCTCGTCATGAGGGGCGCTATCGCAACCATGCGCCGGTCAAGTCGCTGGGGTTTGTCCGCACCCTGGGGGTGTTCTGGAATGCCATGTTCAACAAGCCACGTGACACTCGGCCAGCAGGCGAGATTCCGGTCCAGTCGCTGTCACGCCAGCAATTGCTGGCAGCCCCGAACAATACGGTGTATCGCCTCGGGCACTCCACCGTGCTGCTCAAGCTGCACAATGAGTTCTGGCTGACGGATCCGGTGTTTGCCGAGCGTGCTTCGCCCGTGCAGTGGGCCGGCCCGAAACGTTTCCACCAACCGCCGATCAGCCTTGAAGATCTGCCGCCACTCAAGGCAGTCATTCTTTCGCACAATCACTACGATCATCTCGATCACATGACCATCAAGACCCTGATGGACAAGACCGAGCACTTCCTGACCCCCTTGGGCGTGGGCGATACCTTGATCGAGTGGGGCGTTCCGGTGCACAAGGTGCGGCAACTCGACTGGTGGCAATCCGCAGAAGTGTCGGGCATCCGTTTTGTTGCCACACCTTCACAGCACTTTTCCGGGCGGACCCTGCTCGACAGCAATCAGACCCTCTGGGCCTCCTGGGTGATTCTGGCGGATGAGCAGCGGATCTTCTTCAGTGGCGACTCCGGCTACTTCGATGGCTTCAAAACCATCGGCGAGCAATACGGCCCCTTCGACCTGACCCTTATGGAAACCGGTGCCTATAACGTCCAGTGGCCGGATGTGCACATGCAACCGGAGCAGACCCTGCAAGCGCATATCGACCTGCGTGGCCGTTGGCTGCTGCCGATTCACAACGGCACTTTCGATCTGGCGATGCATGCCTGGCACGAGCCCTTCGACCGTATTCTGGCGCTGGCCTGGGAGAAGAATGTCTCCATTACCACGCCGCTCATGGGGCAGCCGTTCTACATCCAGTACCCGTGCCGTGGTGAAACCTGGTGGCTGGAAGTAGAGGAAACCGATGAGCCTGCGAAGGCTGTGGTTACAAGGCCGGAGCCTCATGCGCGTTGCGACTGCCGTCAGCAAAATGCCTGATGTATCGAGGTTTGTTACACCCTGTAATGATGTGAGTCCTCACAGGATCCGGTGACGTTGAAGGGGGAGACGGCGTGATCGTGTTTTGATGTTATCTTGCTAGCGCTGACTTGATCTGCCGTCAGTGCCACGAGAAAACTCGATGCTCAACAGTAATGCTCTCAGAAAGCTCGACATGCAGGACCTTATGGTCTTCGTTTCGGTTTACGAGCAGCGCAATCTGACACTGGTGTCGGAAGCACTGCATGTCAGCCAGTCGACGGTCAGTTACTGCTTGAAGAAGTTGCGGGCCAACTTCGAAGACGATTTGTTCATCAGCACCCGCAACGGCATGCGCCCGACGCGCAAGGCCATTGCCATGCACAGCCATGTGCAGCAGATCCTGCAGAAAGTCAATCTGTGCCATGACGGACTGCAACTGTTCAACCCCAGCAGCCGGCAGACAACCTTCACAGTCTGCGCCCCCGAGTATTTCGAGCTGCTGGTGCTGCCGCATCTGATGCGCAGCTTTATCGCTGCCGGATTTACCGTGACCGTCAACGTTCAGAAGCTGAACAAGGAACTGCCTGCCCAGGCTCTGAATGAGGGCCAGTTCGATCTGGCTTTGTGTTTCGGCCCTGGCTTTCATCGCATTCCCGAAGGGCTGGCGAAGCAGGTTCTGCTGGAAGACGACCTTGTCTGCGTCATGGACGCACAGTTCGCGCCCCAGTGCGCCAGCATCGATCTCGAAACCTTCACCCAACGCCATCATGTGTACCCGACACCCTGGACGTCCGACACCAATATGGTGGATGGCTGGTTGCAGCGCCAGGGACGCGAGCGGCACATCATCACCCGCGCCAACAGTTACCGTGCAGCGTTGCAACTGCTGGAGGGGACCGATTTCATTCTGGTCATGCCACGCCGCATCCAGACCCTGCTGGCCACCGCCTCCTGGGTCGCTGTATTTGAACTGCCCCCTGATCTGCCGGAATTCACTCTGGATATGGTCTGGAGCAGGCATCTTGAGGAAGACGAAGCCAATGGCTGGTTTCGCGAACAGGTGGTGAAGGTCTGTGCGGAGCAGGGGTTGCTCTGAGTCATCATGTTGCGTGCTTGCGGGGTCCTGCAGGAGGGAACTCAGCAAGGAAAAGCAGAAAAATAAAAATTTGTGAAAATTTTGCGAATTAATGAAGGCAATATGATGTCACAGAAACGCTTCCTGAAATTTTCTGCATCTGGTTCCTTCTCCTTTCCTGCGAGTTCGCAACATGAATATTCTGAGTCAGTCCAAGTTTTCGACCAAGTTGCTGGCAGCTTTTATCTTCTGTGCTCTGATTACCCTGTCTGTAGGTGGCCTGGGTATGGTGGGAATCAGTCGATTGGCCGATGCCCTGGCGTTGACCTTTTCCAACAATCTGGTCTCGGTGGCTAACACCAATGAAACCCTGACCAGCCTGACCGCCCATAACCGTGGGCTCTACAGGTTGCTCGATGCCCAGGATGGCGGCGTACCGGAGGCGGACAAGGAGAGGGTTCGTCAGGCAATTGCGTCGGATCTGGAGCGTATGCAGAAGGTGTTTGCCACTTACCGCGCAACGCCTCTGGAGGATGATGAGCGAGCCGCCGGGGATGAGTTCGAGAAGCTCATGCCTGCTTACATTGCGGGTGCCAGTAGAGTAACGGAGCTCATGACAGCGGGTGATCTGGCCGGGGCACGCAATCGCCTGAACGAACTCTCTGGCGAGGGTTTCTCCAAGGCTCGCAGTCTGGTGCGGATCATGATCGACTCCAACAATCGCCAGATCAAGGAAGGTGCGATTGCTGCTGCCGAACTCAAGTCCAGCGCCATTGTGATGCTGTCGACGGGCGTCATTATCGCTTTTATCGTCGCCATCATTCTGGGCATCCTGATTACCCGCATGATTACCGGTCCTCTGGCCATTGCAGTCGCCAGTGCCCAGCGCATCGCCAAGGGGGATCTGACTCAACCTATCGCTTCTGATCGTGGCGACGAAGCCGGCCAATTGCTCAATGCGCTGTCCGACATGCAGGGCGGTCTCAAATACACCATTCAGGAGATCGCCAGCGCTTCGGGGCAACTGGCTTCGGCTGCCGAGGAACTGAGCGCTGTCACCGACGAAAGCACTCGCGGGCTGACCCGTCAGAATGACGAAATCCAGCAGGCGGCCACGGCCGTCAACCAGATGACCGCAGCGGTCGAAGAAGTTGCCCGCAACGCCGTGTCGACTTCCGAAGCGTCGAAAACCGCGACTGACGATGCTGTGCAGGGCCGTGGCCAGGTGGATCAGACCGTCAAGGGCATCACCACCATGGTCAGTGAAATTACTCAGTCGACCGAGGCGGTTGCGCAACTGGCCGGTCATGTCCGTGATATCAGCAAGGTGCTGGAAGTGATCCGCAGCATCGCTGAACAGACCAACCTGCTGGCGTTGAATGCTGCCATTGAAGCAGCCCGTGCCGGTGAGCAGGGACGTGGTTTTGCCGTAGTGGCCGATGAAGTGCGTGCCCTGGCTCATCGCACCCAGGCTTCGACCGTGGAAATCGAAGGCATGATCGGTACTGTCCAGGCGGGTGCCGACGGTGCGGTTGCGGCCATGGGCAAGAGCCTGTCGCTGGCCACCAACACTCAGGAACTGGCAGAGCGTGCAGGTTCGGCGCTGGTCAAGATTACCGATGGTGTCGCGACCATCAACGAGCGCAATCTGGTGATTGCTTCGGCTTCCGAAGAACAGGCTCAGGTGGCCCGTGAAGTGGACCGCAACCTGCTGAACATCCAGGACCTCTCGACCCAGAGCGCGGCGGGTGCCAACCAGACCAGTGCGTCGAGTCAGGAGCTTTCGCGTCTGGCCACGTCCTTTAACGTGCTGGTAGCCAAGTTTCAGCTTTGAAGACTTAGCATTTTCGGCAGGCCTCTCGAAGGGCGGTATCACTTGAGATGAGTGATACTGCCCTTTTTCATTTCGGGCAGGTACTGGCGTCATATGCAGATTCAGAAGATTCAGGAAGATATCGGCGAGCACCGCAAGTTATTCGTGCGCTTGCCTTTCGCAAAGTTGTTCAGGAAGCGGGAGTACGCAGTTACCCAGGCTCCAACAGAAACCACACAGTTCACGACCGCGTAGGAGCGAATTCATTCGCGAGACGGCGTTGAAGGCGATGGATTTTCTTTGGGTGCGGGGGCTTTTCGCGAATACCTGATTCAAAAAGCAGGTGGCTGGATCACAATCCGTGGGAGGGGCCTTGGCCGCGACAGCCAAGCTTTCAGGCGCTGAAAATGTGTTGCCTGCAAAGCGGGTCGTCGCGGCCAAGGCCCCTCCCACAGGAATGTTTTTCCTTCATGTGTTACTCGTGAACAGCCCGCCACGGCTTCAGCCACAACGCCAGCCCGACCATCAACCCCGCGCCATAGGCGCAGCCGAGGGTCAGTTGCAGCCAGATATCCTGCAAGGGATGCAGCAACAGGGCCGCCACTGACATGAACAATGCGGCCAGCAGCCAGTGACTGCGCCATGGGACCACGGCGAGCAGGGACTGGCGACGCATCAGCAACAGGCCGGTGACCAGTGCGCCGCCCAGGGCTGCGAGGGCGATGCCGGTCAGACCCAGGAAAAACGGCAGGATGCCCAACAGCACGGCGTTGCACAGGCTGCCGATCAACTCACAGTTCAGCGGCAGACGAGTATCGCCGTCGGCATAGGCGTAGCGCGCCAGCAGCGCATTCCAGGCTCCGAACATCAAGGGCACGGCAAACCAGGCCAGCAATTGTGGCAGTGGGCCGTCGTGGGTCTGGTTGGGCAGCAACAGCACCACCAGCGCACCGGCTGCACCGATCAGGCCGGTCACTGCGGGCAGGGTCAGCAAGGTGGCGCTGCCCAGGCCGCGGCGCAGCAGTGACAGGCGCTGGGTATTTTCGCTGCCGCTCATCAGGCCCAATAGCACCTGGTTCAGGCTCATCAGGGCGATCAAGGGCAGGTTGATGAGTTTGCGTGCCAGGTTGATCCAGGTCACCGCGCCTTCACCCAGCAACGAGGCGACCATCCGCTCCAGCAGCGCCAGGCCCTGACTGGCCAGGTTGCTGCTCAACAGCGGGCCGATTCTCTGAAACAGTTCACGTACAGCGCCCTGTTCGGTCTGCCAGGACCACGGGCGCCAACCCGAGCGAAACAGGGTCGGCAACAGCACGCCCGGCATCAGCAAGCTGCCCAGCACGCAGGCAAAAGCCAGGCCCTCGGTCGTTGCCGAATGGCTGAGCAGTGCGAGGTAAATCACGGGCGGCAGGTTGAACAGCAGCGAGCCAAGACCTGCCAGCACAAAGCGTGAGCGTGCCTGCAGGGGAATGCACAGCAAGGCATGCAGCAGAAAGCCCGGGGCGCACCATGCGAGCCAGTGCAGGCCGCTGCCTGCCTGAGCGTAGCCGTCACTGTCGAGTCCCGGCCCGATCAGACGTACCCAAAGCCCTGATCCAAGGCTCAGGATCAGGCTGAGCAGCACGCCGAAAATCAGCAGGCGTGGTGTCAGCACCTGAAGCCAGTGCTGCTGCCGTTCGGCAGAACGCTGTTGATACAACGGCAAGGCTGCCGCACTCAGCAGGCCGGCCGCCAGGGACATGCGCAAGGCTTCGGGCAGAAACATCGAGACCAGAAACGCATCGCTCTGGCTGCCCGCACCCCAGGCGGCCACCAGCAACCACTCGCGGGCAAAGCCGGCAGCCAGGCCGGTCAGCGTCGCGAGGGTCAGCCACAGGGTCGAGCCGAGCATGGGCAGGTTGCTTAATGGAACAAAGTGAACAGGCCTTTGCCGCCCACTTTGTACTTGAGGTTACGGGCACGCTCGCCTTTGATTTCAGCGTTCGGTCCGCTGACGATGGCGTAATCCGGGATCGGCTTGGACACCACGCTGCCGCCACCCACCACCGCACCTTCACCGATGTTGGCGCCGAACGAGAGCAGGGCGCGGCTACAGATCCAGGCGTAGTCGCCAATCAATACCGGGCCGCCCACTGCCCAGAATTCGGGCTCGTTGAGGTCGTGTCCGCCTGCGATGATCAGCACATGGGAGGCGATGGTCACGTGATCGCCGATCACCAGACCGCCACGGGCATCCAGCTGACAGTGCCAGCCGACAGTGGAGTCGTTGCCGATGCGCAGGCTGTCCACGCCCAGCACCTCGGTATTGCGCCAGACCGTCGAACCCTTGCCGATCTTGGCACCCCCCATGCGCAGCCAGAGCAGGCGCAAGGTGTGGCTGGGAATCTTGCAGATCAGGATGTTGTAGATCTGCTCCCAGGTGCGCAGCATGCGGTCGCGCAAGGTCGGCCAGTTGATGCCGTACAGGGGAATCAGCGCGCCCAGGGTTTCGCTGGCCAGCAGGCGATAGAAACGCCGGGCCAGAGGGTGTTCGATGCGCGGCTCGATATTCAGGTAGCAGATAAAGGACAGGGTCGTGTTCTTGATCCTGGTTTCGAAGCACACCTCGTTGTCCAGCATCCACTGGTAGGCGGCCTGCAGTTCTTCCAGGTCCACGCCCATCTTGCGGGCGTAGTCGGGAAGGGCCTCTCTGAGGTTATGCGAATGCATCATGCGGTGTTTCATTGCGGTGTTCCCAGGTCGGTTGAGGCGGCGGGGGATTTCAAGGGGGGGGCAGCCTTGGTGCGCAGGCGCTTGGCTTCGTGCAGGCTGATGCCGACGAACAGCCAGAACAGCGCGACCAGCACGCTGGTAAAGCTGAAATAGTGATCGAACAGACCGCTGAACAGCGCGGACAGCACGCCGACCGTACAGCCCAGGCCAATGGCGTTGTCAGGGGTGAGGGTGATCTTGCCTGAGGCCGGACGGACTTCCTTCCACCAGCTCACGGTGACGGCAATGAACAGCAACATGCCGGGAATGCCCATCTTGTAGATGAAGTTCAGCCACAGGTTGGAAATACCGAACTGGGTGTAGCCCGGCACGGGAGGGTCGATCTTGAAACCGATGCCGAACGGAAACAGGGCCATGGCCTGCGGGAAGTGCGTGTACTCCAGGAAGCGGATGGCGGTACTGGTGTCGTCGTTGCTGAACAGTCCCATGAGACGATCCTGCAAGGGCGGGTAGAACATCAGCAGCAACACGCCACCGATGCCTCCCCCGACCAACAGGCGCCCGAGATACGGCAGGCGGCGACGCGCCATCCACAGCATGACAGCCATCAGGCTCACCAGTGCGCCCCGTGAGCCGGTCAGCAGCAGGCCGATGGCGCCCAGTGCCGCAACGAGCAGGCCTAGCGAACGAGGTCCGCCACTGCGGGTGATGCCGAAGCAGAACGCAATCGGCAGGATCATCGCAAAGGCACCACCCGCCACGTTGGGGTGCAGCCAAGGCGAGCCCATGCGACTGGACAGCGACAGCAGGCTTTCGCTCAACACGTCGAGACCGCCGTAGCCCATGATTGCCAGGATCGGCGTGATGGCCGACGCCGAGCCATTGATGACATAGGTCGGAATCGACAGCAACAGCATCATCAGGGTGCCGGTGAGTATCGCGATGATCACGTGCTCCAGTGTCTTGCCATCGTGCAGGAGGCGTGGCACCAGAAACAGGATCGACAGGTTGAACAGCCAGCGTACCCAGTTGATCGGGCCGTTGCCGTCGGAAACGATGGTGAGCTGGCCGATCAGGAACGGGAAAGCGCTGAACAGCATCAGCGCCAGCAGCAGGCGCTCGGTACGCATCATCTTCGGCACACGATGCTGCTCGAAGAACATGGCCTGCAACAGATAGCTGGCCCAGGTCAGCATGATCAGGGCTTCGGAAACCGTGGTGCGAATGCCGATCTGTATCGTGGAGTAGGGAATGAAGGCACCGATCACACAGAACAGCAGCAACCCGCGGATGGGCTGGCGGATCACGGTAATGATGGACGCTGTCCCGACCGCTACCAGCAGGACCTTGGAGGCTGGCAGCAGCCAGATCATGACTCCGAAGGCCAGGCCGAAAAACAATCCGAGTGGCATCGCTACCGGCATCAGCGCAACTCCTCGAGAGCTTCATGCAGGCGCTTGTAGAAAGCTTCGTGGGCGTAATAGGTCGCCCAGGTCCTGGAGATTTCGGGGTCCTCTTCAGGGGCCGTGGACAGTTCCCCCATCAGTTGCACCAGTGCCTGGCTGTTGGTGGGCGAGAATCGCGGGCTGTCCGGTGGGGTGATTTCATCCAGAGACGAGCCGGTGGCGACCGCGACTCGTGTACCGACTTTAAGGGCTTCGATCACTGGCAGGCCGAAGCCTTCGGCATACGAGGGTTGCCAGAGGCGATCGGCGTTGCGATAAACCGCATGCAATTCGCTGTCGCTGATGCCGGTGAGCACATGCAACCCTGGCAGACGGCGCTGGGATTCGTTCAAGGGTTCGCTGCCGCCGACCAGCACCAGGTCAGGCACGGTGGGGAACTGGAGGCGGGCGTTCTGCCAGGCGTCGACGAACCAGGCAATGTTCTTGCGCGGTTCGCGGGTGCCTACACACAGCCAGTAACGCTCGGGCAATTGCAGTGCGGCAATGTCAGCAGGCGCATCTTTGAAGCCTTCGACCAGCAGCGGCACGATGCGCAGCTTTTTCCTGGCTGACGGGAACAGGCGTATGACTTCATTGGCAGTGAATTGCGAGGGCACCCACACCACATCGGCGACTCTGAGGGAGTAGGCAATCGATAGGTAGTCGGTCAGGCGATAGAACGCGGCCTTGAGGCGCGAGCCATGATTGTTCTTCTGGGTGATCTGGAACAGGTCATGCAACTGCAGCACGTAGCGTACGTTGGCAGGCTTGCGCCCCAACGGCAGGCCCATGTTGATATTGGCCACGTAGATCTGGACCTCTGTATCGCGCAGGGCCTTGGGCAGGAACAGGCCCTCGAAACCCAGGCGATCCGGCAGGCGATGCACGGAGTTGAGCGGGGTGGCCCATCGTGGCGTGTGGATCAGGCGCCGGATCGGGTGTTCGTAAGGGGCAACCCCGAACAGTTGCAGTTGCACATCGGGGTGAGCGCGAAAGGCTTCTTCCAGCGCGAAGTTCTGGCGGCCGATGCCGCTGACGGGGTAACCGGCCGCAGCGCGGTAATCAAGTCCGATACGCATGCGCGAGATCCTTGCTTGGGGGCGAAATTCGGGTGTAGATACCTTCCAGCTGGGCGGCCGAAACCGACCAGTCGTGCCGTGAGCGCACATAGGCTCTTCCGGCTTCGCCAATCTGAATGAGACGTGCAGGGCTGTCGATGTTGTCGGCGATCAGGCGCGCCAGTTGGGCCGGTTCCTCACTGCCCAGGTAATGTTCGCCATGGGTGACGTCCAGGCCTGAAACGCCTTGCCCGGTCGTGACCACCGGCAGGCCGGCCGCCATGGACTCCAGAATCTTCAGCTTCGAGCCGCCACCCTGACGCAGGGGCGCGAAAAACATCGAGGAACTGCTTTGCAGGGCTCGCAGGTCCGGCACGAAACCCAGCCATTCGATGCGCTGGTCGGGCCAGCGCTCGCGCCAGGACTCGGGCATGCCAAAACCGCCCACGGCAAAGCGCACGGTGGGCGACAGCTCCCAGACCAGCGGCATGATTTCGTCCAGCGCCCACTCGATGGCATCCACATTGGGACCGTATTCGTAGTTGCCGATGAACAGCAGGCGGCGGTTGTAGCGGTCTGCGTGAACATTGGCGTAGTAGCTGCAATCCACGCTGTTGACTGCGATGGACGTGGCCCGGCCACTCAGGCGCGAAAGCACCTTGGCATCTTCTTCGGTGACGGCGACCAGCTCGCTGGTCTGGCGGAAAACCCGCAGTTCCCAGCGCCGGTAGCGCCAGCGGTCATAGACGGCAAAGAAGCTGGCCCAGCGGGGCAGGCGATCATAACTGGCCGCGCCCAGCGCCGATTCGACATTGTGCTCAGTGAGCACGAACGGTTTGCCTGAGCGCTTGAGCGGCCCTTCGAATGGCTGAAAGGCATAGGTGTGCTGGAGCTGAATGATGTCCCAGTCTTCTTCGAGCAGCTTTTCAAAAGTCTGCTCCAGTTTCGGTGCATAGCCGTTGACGCTGGCCAGCATCGGCGGTGGCGCGAAGGCCACGGCCAGCAGGGTGCGCAGGCTGAGCAGCGGACGCCGGTCAATGACGATCAGGCGTTCCAGCCAGGGTTCCAGGGCGCTGCGGCAGGCATCGTCCAGCGGGGTCTTGGATTGCACCAGCAGGGTAATGCGATGACCGCGTGCTGCCAGATTGCGCAGCAGATGATACTCACGGGTCTTGCCGCCGCTGGTGGTAGGCCATGGCAGATAGGGCAGTGTCCATAGAATTCGCATGATTATGGATTCCATTCCAGAATTTGCAGGGTGGGTTTGAGTGCCAGGCTGATGCCCTGGCTACCGGATAGGGGAGTCTGGGTGCCGCTCAATGGATCATGCACGATGCCTTCATGGATTTGCGGAAAGTTGAGGGTGGTGCCGGTGGCGCTCCAGAACATCAGCAGACGTTTGCCGTCGCTGCTGCGTGTCCATGGCACGGCAAACAGGTCATTGGGGACAGTGCTGACGGTTGGCGGAGCGGCTGGCTCCAGGCGCGGTCCGGTGATGTTCAGAAAATTTTGCAGCGCGGTATAGACCGGCTTGGGGTTGGCTTGCAGGTCGAGCAGGCCGTAACCCTGATCGCGAGCGGTGGCGCGTTCGTCCAGATCGCTGAGGTTGAACAGGAAGATGCGCTGGAAATCCAGGGCGCTCATCAGTGCCAGACGACGCAGGGTGTAGTCGGCCTGGCCCTGAGTACCGATGATGGCCTGCATTTCCACCGGGCCTGAATAGCTCGACCAGCCCCATTCGGTGGCCCACACCTGTGACACACCATTGCTGTGCAGAAGATTGTTCATGGCATTGGAGCGCACCAGGAAATCCCGGTCCGCGACCGAGTCGCCTTCGGGGTATTCGGAGTAAGGGTGATACGCCGCCACAATGTTTTGCGAACCCAGGCCGTTTTCGACCAGTGACTGCAGCATGTAGTCCGAGCGGTATTGCATCTGACTGTAGTAAGCCATGCCGGCTGTCACGATGGTCTTGTCCGGCATGACAGAGCGGATCGCATTGGCCGTAGTGAACAGCAGATTGCCGTAGGCAACCGGATCGGCCCTGGGCAGCCAGATGATGTTCGGCTCGTTCCAGACCTGCCAGTTGTTCACATGGGGGTAACGCTGGGCCAGTGCCGCCATGCGTGTGGCGAAGACGTTGAAATCCAGCGGAGGATACTGATCACGGCTCGCAGCGGTAGAGACCGAACTGCTGGCGAAGGGGGCCGAGCCCACCAGATAGGCGAGGGTGTTGTAGCGATGGCTCTTGATGGCAGCCATGGCGTTGTCAAGATCCGTGAGGTTGTACTGATCCTGGACCGGCTCGATGATCGACCAGTGAATGGTCAGTCGTACCCAGTTCAGTCCCAGTGCGTCCAGACGCTCCATCTGCTGCTGGTAGATCTCGGGCGCAAAATACTGGAACTGCACGTTGACGCCCAGGAAGTCCTTCCAGACCACCGCACGCGGTGCCTGCAGAACGGTCGCTGCCTGAGCGACGGTTCCCAGAGTCATCGCGCCTGTCAGCAGTGCCGCGATGGCCAGCCATGATCTTGATGTGCGCCGCATATCAATTCACCTCGCATGCCTGCCGGAATACATCCCTGAAACGTTCTGCCGTTTGACTCCAGACCCGGGTCTTGCCTATGCGCGTAGCGTTTTCGGACCACTCGATGGCCATCCGCGGTGCCGCGCAGATACGATTCAATGCCTCGGTCAGTGCGGCTACATCGCCCTGAGGGTAGATCATGCCGTTGCCATGGGAAACTTCTTCGGCAAACGAACGGGCATCCGACGTGATGACTCCGCGACCGCAGGCGGTGGCCCAGGACAGCGCGCCGCTGGTGCCACGCAGCTTGCCCAGAATCTTCAGCTTGCTGGACTCTCGATAGGGCAGGACCATCACATGATGGGCCTGGATGACATGGGGGATCTGTTCGGCAGGCAGGTCGAGCTGCCAGTCCACCAGATCCATCAGACCCAGTTGCCGGATACGCAGACGCAACTGATCCAGATAGCTGCCCGACGGCCCGAAGGCCATTTCCGGCTCGCTGCCACCGGCCAGTGTCAGGCGCACAGTGGAACGCAATTGCGGCTGGGCGACAAAGACATTGGCCAGAGCATCCAGAAGATCCTCGATACCCTTGCCGCGATAGATGAAACCGAAATACAGCAACCGCAGAGGCTTCAAGGCCGGCAATGGCACCGGCTCGATTGCCAGGTTGCCATGATTGATCACGGCCATCTGCGACTGCTCCAGGCCCATGCGCTGTTTCAGGCTCTGACTTCCAGCCTGGGTCAAGGTGATCAGACGGGTCATGCTTCTTGCCAGTTGACGCTCTTCGCGCAGGCACAGCGGGTCGGCCAGTACTGTGGCGATTTCCGGCAGGGGAGAGCGCAGGTTGCTGGCCAGGGATAACGGCCATGGCAGTTTTTCCCGACGCCAGACCAGGCGCTCCGGATCATGCACGGTGGCGGTCAGGGGCAAATGGGGGAAGCGCTGACGCAATGCCCGCAATGCCTGAAATTCCGCCAGCCGTCCGCCGCCCAGTTCGGCATGGACCAGATCGATGCCACTCCAGTCGGTTTCGGCGACACGTTGTTCGGCCTTGCGAGGATCGTTGCCGATGCCTCGCAAGGGCGTACTTATCTGCACGCCCGACTCCAGCAGAGCCTGTTTGAGGTGCCCGGCATAATCGGCGATGCCGTTCTGCTCCGGTGGAAGCGGGGCGAGCAGGGCTATTTGCATCAGGCACGACTCCCGATGCGTTTCAGGAAGTTCAGCACGTGCTCCGGCACTACGAAGCGGCGACGGTTGAGGATCACGCCGTCGACCTTCTTGAATGCAGTGTTCAAGGTGGCCAGGGCATCTTCGAGCATCGGTACGGTGGTCTGTTCAGCGCGTACCACCAGCACGATCTGATCGGCATCACGCAGCAGGACGAACGCTTCCTGGTTGCCGTAGACGCCTGAAGCATTGATCAAGACGATCTCTCCCGGTTTTGCCGGGCCACGGCCTTCAGTGCGTACGCTATGGCCCTGTTCGGTCAGCAGGGTACTCAGACGCGAGATGACAAAATTCACCCCTTCGCCCCGATGCACGGAGGTGAAGCCGATGGCCAGGCCTTTTTCTGCAACCTGACCCAGAGGCAGGATGCCGTAGATCCGGTGCAGGTTGGCCGTCAGGGCCGCACTGCGATCCTGGGCACGCTCCAGGTCCGGGAGGCTGGTCCAGACCGGCACGCCAAAGCGTCCTTCGATCTTGTCGCCGTCGTGGATGCGCTGATCCAGCAGGTAGAAGAAGTACAGCGCCAGGAAGCCCACGACAATGCTCAACGGGAAGGCCAGCAGCAGCATCAGCATGCTTTTCGGGAAGACCCGACTGGCGTTGAACGTAGCGTCTTCGATGGTAGCGATGTTGCTGATCTGGCTGTTATCCAGTTCGCGGTCGATACGCGCCTTCTCCAGGCTGTCGGTGTAAAGCGCATAGCTTTTCTGGGCCGCATCCAGTTCGTTCTGCAGGCGCGAAAGCTCCGGCTCCAGTTTCAGGGCCAGCTGGCGGTCGCTCTCCAGTTGGGCCAGTTGCGCGTTCTGCTGCGCCAGTTGGGTTTGCAGGCGGGCGTAGCTGGTCTGCTGGTCGGCATACACGTTCTGCATGCGGTTATAGATCGGGTTCGGCGTGATGCTTTCGGAGCGCTGGATGGTTGCATCCTGCTCCTTGAGCAGTTGCTTGAGATTGTTGATTTCTTCGTTGGCGGCACGTACCGGTGGTGCTTGCTCCTTGAACGAACGCAGCAGTTCCTGACGCTCGACTTCCTTGCCGTTGATGCGGTTCTGCAGGTCCTGACGGTTCGGGTTCAGCGCCAGTTCGCGGCCTGCCGAAACCGTCTTGGGTTGCGCTGCCAGTTGTGTCTTCAGCGTGTCGAGTCCGGCCTTGGTGGAGGCGATGGCGCGGATGGTGTTGTTGCGTTCGGTACGCAGGTCATTGAGGCCCTGGGACGTATCGGCCAGGCGCTGGGAAATGCTCACCGCACCCAACTGGTTCAGATAACCCTGAATCTGTTGCTTGTACGAAATGATGTTGGCGCCAATCGCCTTGACTTCGGTTTCGTAGAACCCGTACAGGCTCACGCGGCCCAGGGTCTTGGTGCGTTGCAACTGGTATTCGTCGATCCAGGTCTTGAGCACGATCTGCGCGGTAACCGGGTCATTCCAGGTGAAGGTCAGTTCCATCACCGATGAACCCTGTTCGTGACGGACCTTGAAGTTCTTCTCCAGATCTTCGGCCATGCGTTCGACCGGCGTGCGCTTTTCCGCCAGTCCCAGGAATTGCAGCACGCTGTGCCCAGCCTCGAAGACCGAGCGCACGACGTACTTGATGCCGTTTTTCACCGAAGCCATGACCCCGGTTTCAGGCTCGATCTTGGACAGCTCGTTCAGGTACTTCTCGGCCACCATGCGCATGATCGGGCGACCGGTAAGCATGCGCTCTTCGTCCAGCAACGGATCACGAAGGCCGTTGGGCACTACGATCGCCTGGCGGTCGGACAACTCGATGGGCACGGTGCTGGTGTCACGACCGGGCTTGACCAGCAACAGCGCGGTGGACTCATAGCGGTTGGGAAGCAGGAACGCACCCAGAATGACGATGACGAAGGTCACCAGCACGGTGATTTTTACTTCACGCTTGAAGATAAAAAACAGGCGTAGCAGATCGCGAAATGAACGGATATTGATCATGTCTTTTCCCTGACGATTAGTTGTTGTTGCGCAACTCGTAATTCATGCCCAGACCTATCGATTTCGCGAAAGGAATCAATTGGTTGAAGTACAGGTTGACACCGTCCACCTTGTTTCCGACCGAGGATTTGGGGACAAACACTACATCGCCACGTTGCAGCAGGACCGGTGCCCGAGGACCACCGGCGCCTGCCCAGAGAAACTTGCTGTAATCGAAGAAGTAGGTCTTGTAGAGGCCGTCCTCTTCAAGGCGCAGCAGCGCCACCTGACGGGCATCTGCATCGAGTGCGACCCCGCCGGCACCCACCAGAGCCTGCTCCAGATTGGTGGCCACATTGACCGGCAGAGTGACCGAGTTTCGCACTGCACCGCCCACGAACACGGTATTACCCGGTGATTGGGAAATATTGATGGTCAGGGCGGTCTCGCGATAGACATCCTTGAGCTTGCTTTCCAGTACGTCGTTCAATTGCGGCAGGGTCAGGCCGGCCGCCTTGACCGTACCGATGTAAGGATAGGAAAAGGTCCCGTCATTGAGGACCTGAAACAGCGTCAGCTCATAGATGGAGTTGGCGGTGAACGCCGATATGGATGGCGCTTCCCCGGTATTGCGCACGATACGCAAGGTATCTCCGGGGCGAATCCGTTCCGGTGGCAAGGGTTTGCCCGCCAGAGCCCGGCCAGCCGCCTGACCGGCTTCTATCTGGGCCTGGTCGTCGGGCAAGCCGACCCTGGCGGGGGTATTGCAAGCGCTTAGCAGCAATACGCTGATTAACAGCAGAATGCTTTTCATCGGTCCTGAACTCCTGTCATGCACGAATAAGGCTCCCTTTCGGGTAAAGAAATCATGGTGGCCGGTAATGCCTGTCCAGTGCGTTTCCAGACTGTGTGAAAACTACTGCGCTCGGTCATGCTGCGTTGAAAACAGGCTCGGAGTGCTCATTTACAACACGTAAACTCCGCCTCCTCGCCTGTTTTCGCCTTGCCTGACCTTCGCTCGCTACGTTTTCACACTGTCTGTTTCGGTTCAGTTCCTCATCTTTGTCGATTGTCTTGCCATGATGACCTTGCCGTTAAGTTTCATGCCTTGGCCGCTTCCGGTGCCCGGCCATAAATGTCAGTGAAGCGCACGATGTCGTCTTCCCCCAGATACTCGCCACTCTGGACTTCGATCATCACCAGATCGATGACGCCCGGATTGACCAGACGGTGCGTGTGGCCCGGTTTGATGAAGGTCGACTCATTGGTGTCGAGCATGAATTCCCGCTCGCCATTGGTGACTCTTGCCATGCCGCTGACCACGATCCAGTGTTCGCTGCGATGGTGGTGCATCTGCAGCGACAGCGACCCTTGCGGGCGAACCACGATGCGTTTGATCTTGAAGCGCTTGCCTTCTTCGAGCACGGTGTAAGTGCCCCATGGCCGGGTGACGGTGCGGTGCAGGCGATAGGCGTCGTGCCCCTGGCGCTTGAGTTCCTGGGCGATGATTTTCACGTCCTGGCTGCGCGTGCCATCGGCGATCAGCAGAGCGTCCGGTGTGTCGATGATGACCAGATTGTCCAGGCCCACCGCACCCACCAGACGTTTCGGCGAGTCGATGTAGCAGTTGGTCACGTCATGCAATACGGTCTGGCCGTTGCACTGGTTGCCCTGTGCATCTGCGGCAGTGAGTTCGCGCACGGCCTGCCAGGAGCCGATATCGCTCCAGCCCAGTTGGCAGGGCACCACAGCGACTTTCTGCGAGCGCTCCATCAGTGCGTAATCGATGGAAATGTCCGGGACCTGGCCGAACAGTTCACTCTCCAGTTCCACTTGCAACTCGTGATTGCCTTCCTTGCTGATGCTCTTTTCAAGACAGGCCTTGACCGCCTTCAGTACGTCGGGAGCATGGATTTCAAGCTCACGCAGCACGGCATCGACGCGCATGCAGAACATCCCCGCATTCCACAGATGCAGTCCGCCGTCCACATAACCCTGGGCGGTGGCTTCATCCGGCTTCTCGACGAAACGTGCTACCTGATAGCCCTCGGCATTGAGTGACTGACCTTTTTCGATATAGCCGAAACCGGTTTCCGGTTTGGTCGGCAGAATCCCGAAGGTCACCAGCCAGCCTTGCTCGGCCAGTTCCTGAGCGACTCCTACTGCTTTCGAGAAGGCGTCCACATCCGTGATCAGGTGGTCTGCGGGCAGCACCAACAGTTTGGCGTTGTCGCCATACAGCCGGGCCACGTGAAGCGCTGCCGCGGCGATGGCTGCCGCCGTGTTGCGACCAAAAGGCTCAAGAATGAAATCCAGAGGCAGTTTTGTCTTGTTGAGCTGGCGATAGTCGTCAGCGGTCCGGAAATACACTTCACGGTTGGTGACCGTCAGCAGCCGTTCGACTTCCGGCAGCCCTGTGGCGCGTTTGAAGGTTTTTTGCAGCAGACTTTCGCCATCGGGAAGGCGCATGAACGGCTTGGGCATGGCTTCGCGAGAGACTGGCCAGAGTCGGGTGCCGGACCCGCCGGCGATGATGCAGGGGATGAGGTTGCTCATCAGTAAGCCTCACGAGTGAAGAGCACTGCCGGAACAGTGCGCATAAGGATGTAAAGGTCGAACCAGACGGACCAGTTTTCTATGTACTCAAGATCGAATTCGACGCGCTTTTCGATTTTTTCCACGGTGTCTGTTTCACCACGATAGCCATTGATCTGTGCCAGACCGGTAATGCCTGGCTTGACCCTGTGGCGTGACGTGTATTCCTTCACCGCTTGCTCGAAGAGAATGCCGGCCGCTTTGGTTGCCGTTGCATGGGGCCGAGGTCCCACCATCGACATGCTGCCTGCCACGACATTGAACAACTGTGGCAGCTCATCCAGGCTGGTCTTGCGTATGAAGCGCCCGACTCGAGTGACCCTGGCGTCACCTCGCGTGGTTTGTTGCTCGGCGGTTGCATCGGCCTGATGCTGATGCATGGAGCGAAACTTGAAGACCTCGATCAATCGGTTGTTGTAGCCATAA
The DNA here is from genome assembly GCF_018968705.1 of Pseudomonas lijiangensis. Classification (NCBI taxonomy): domain Bacteria; kingdom Pseudomonadati; phylum Pseudomonadota; class Gammaproteobacteria; order Pseudomonadales; family Pseudomonadaceae; genus Pseudomonas; species Pseudomonas lijiangensis. Next base: position 3,717,761 of record NZ_CP076668.1, on the reverse strand, counting down.
CGCTTTTGCCGGAACAGCACCGGGCCGGGAGAATCAAGCTTGATGGCCAGGGCGATGAGCAGCATGATCGGTGACAGCGCCAGCACCGCCAGGGTCGACAGCACAATGTCTTCGGCACGCTTGAAGAACGGCGACCAGCCATTGAGCGGCACATCGGAGGCATTGAACATCGGCAGCTTGGCGACTTCGGTAATGCGGTTGTGGGTGTGCCGGAAGGCGATCATGTCCGGCACCAGCAAGACATTCACCGGCAGCCTGCGCAGTTCGCGAATGATGTAGTCCATGCGGTTTTCGGCAGTCCAGGGCAGGGCAACCAGCACCTGGGTAACCTTTTCCTCACGGATCAATCGTTCCAGATCGCTGGTGTTGCCCAGCAACGGCAGATTGGCGACGGTCTTGGGCATACGGCCGATACGGTCATCGATGAAGCCGGTTACCCCCGAACGGATATCCTGATGCTCAAGCAGGTATTCGGCCAGGCGCATGCCGTTTTCCGTGGCCCCCAGAATCACGGAGTTCTGCAGGAAGATGCCTTTGCGCATCTGGTGCTTGAAAAACACCAGCATCAACAAGCGAACGATGCAGAACAGGGCCAGGCTGCTGAGGTACCAGAAAATCAGTTGTTCGTTGCTCAGGTGCTTGAAAAAGCCCATGGTCTGGTGCATGAACAGCAAGAGGCCAAAGGCGGCAGACCAGGCGAAAGCAATGATGCGCAAGCGCAATGCGTTGCTGAACAGCGCTTCGGAGTAAACCCCCAGTGCCTGAAAGATCAGGACGCAGACCACACTGAAGAACAGCGGCATCAGTGCGTAGTCCTTGAGGTTTTCGATAGTGCCGTTGTGCATCAGTGCGAGGATCAGCATCCCTGGCAGGATGCAGGAAACTCCATGTATCAGACGGATGCCCAAAAGGAAGTATTCGACAAGGCTGGTGCGTGTCAGCGAAAGACTGTCGACTGGTTGCAACCGCATAAAGCTCCCTCACTACATGGCACTCATGGCTCGAGCACCGATCCATGATCTGTCGGTCGTCATATCGTAGAGTCAAAAAAATATCTTTTCTATTTATTTATCTTCAGAAAAGCCATTTATTTGTCGTTTTTGGTTTTTTCCTTGTTGTTCTGAAGTGTTGTCAATTTCTTCAAGGTATCCAAAGCCTTTGATAGCGTAAGTCTTTTCTCTGCATTTTGAAGGTTAACTACCTCAAATGGGGGTTTCTTGACAGTAAAGCTCATGACACAGAAAAAGTGTCACTCTGGCGATATTATTTTGCCCTTGATAGCGCTGCGCAGGGCCTTCGAGGGCTTTTTCCCCAGTCATTTCGGGTAATCCTGCGTTGCGGGTGCCCCGGAAAAAATTATCATCAGGGACGGGCCTTTTCCTGCGCGGCGGGGTCACACCAAGTGCTATACGGAAATTGTGTCTGTACAGATCACCGAACATGGGAGGCGTCATGACAAAACGCAGAGCGATTCTGATTCTGCACGGCAAGCAGTCGCTTAACGAGGATGTCCGCAACGCCGTGCTGGAAAAGCGCAAACAAGGCTGGGATCTGGATGTGCGACTGACCTGGGAGGGCGGTGATGCCCAGCGACTGGTCACCGAGGCGCTGGCCGCAGGCCACAGGCATATCATTGCCGGAGGCGGTGACGGGACGGTACGCGACATAGCCGAAGCGCTGGCCCAGGCTCGTACCAGCAGCAGTATGGTTATCCTGCCACTGGGCACCGCCAACGATTTCGCCCGGGCTGCTGGCGTACCGCTGGAAGTGGCGGACGCGCTGGATCTGCTGGATGTGGAACCGCGTGCGGTTGACCTCGGCGAAGTCGGCGGCAAATTGTTCCTGAACATGGCCACCGGCGGTTTTGGCAGCCAGGTCACGGCCAATACATCCGAAGACCTGAAAAAGGTGCTGGGCGGCGCAGCCTATCTGTTTACCGGGCTGTCGCGCTTCAGCGAGCTGCATGCGGCTCATGGTGAGCTGGTCGGGCCGGACTTCCACTGGCGTGGCAATCTTTTGGCTCTGGGAATCGGCAACGGACGTCAGGCCGGAGGCGGGCATGTGCTGTGTCCAGAGGCGATGGTCGATGATGGCATGCTCGATATCAGCATCCTGCCAGCGCCCCAGGAAGTGGTCGGCACGCTCAAGAGCCTGCTCGAAGGTGGTCTGGGGATCGACAACATGTTTGTGCGTGCCCGCTTGCCCTGGGTCGAACTCAAGTCTGCCCAGGGGCTGGACATCAATCTGGATGGTGAGCCGCTGTCGGGCGAGAACCTGCGTTTCGTGGCGCGTCCTGCGGCCTTGCAGGTCCATCTGCCGAAGAATTCACCTGTACTCGGATCGGTTCAGGCACTCAATCGTCCAGACTGATGATCCGCTCACGCACGCTGAACAGTACCAGACCGGCAACATCGTAGATCTGCAGGCGCTTCATGATCTGCGATCGGTGACTTTCCACGGTCTTGATGCTCAGGCCCAGTCCACTGGCGATTTCCCGGGTGGATTTGCCTCGTACCACCAGACGCAGTATCTCCAGCTGGCGAGCGGTGAGGTTGTATTTGTCCAGGGCTTCGGGCCTGTTGGTGCGCGGACCGCGCAAGGCCCGGTTGATCACGGTATGGGCGATGGCGGGGCTCAGATAGCGTTCGTCGTTGCGCAGGGCTTCCAGTGCCTGCTCCAGCTCTCTGGCGGTCGCATCCTTGAGCAGATAGCCGTGAGCACCCGTTTCCAGGGCGCCCATGATGGTGTCGGGATCGGTGTGCATGGAGATGATCAGCACTTTGCTGTGGGGCTGTACCGCAAGCAGTTGTTCCAGAGCATCCAGGCCATTGGTGTCCTTCATGGTGATGTCCAGAAGGATGATGTCAGGTTGCAGTTCGAGCGCAAGGCTCGCCAACTGGCTGCCATCGGCTGCTTCGCCAATGACGGCATAGCCGGGAATGTCTGAAACCAGAGCGCGTACGCCCGCCCTGATCAGCGAGTGGTCATCGATCAGCAGTAGATTGCAAGTCATTGAGGCTTCTTGTGTGCATTGGCCCGTTCGTGGGTACGAGGAGCCCAGGGAAACAATACGTCGATCTGTGTGCCTTGACCCGGCGTGCTGTGCAGGCTCCAGGAGCCATTGAGCAAGGCGACGCGTTCGGCCATGCCTGCCATGCCGCGCTGGCCGGCATCTGCGGGGTTTTCTGTCGGCTCGAAGCCGACGCCGTCATCCGAGATAAAGAGCGAAAGCCCGGCGGGCAGGCGCTGCAGGCGCACCAGCAGGTTTTTCGCATGGGAGTGGCGCAGCACATTGGTCACGGCCTCCTGAGCGATACGAAAGGCGGCCATGGCCATTTCTTCGGGAATGCCGGCCAGTCGCTGCTGACATTCCAGGCTCCAGCGTACCTGACTGTCGCTGAGGCTCTTCAGCAGATGGGCGCGCAGGCTGGCCTCCAGTCCCAGGCTCGACAGCTGGCGGGGATTGAGGATGCTGGACAGGTCGCGCACTTTATCCAGGGTTTCTTCAAGGATGGCATTGAGCTGGGCGCCGTGGGATTGCGCTTCTACGGGCAGGCGACGCTCCAGCCAGTTGCACTGGATCTTGGCCGCAGTGAGCATCTGTCCGATGTCGTCGTGCAGTTCCCGGCTGAGCCGATGACGCTCGCTTTCCTGGACCTCCAGCATCCGTTCGGCCAGTTCCTGAGGCTTGAGCTGGATCAGCTGGCGGTTGCGCAACCGGGTGAGCCAGATGCTGATGAAGGTGATCAGGTTGAGGACAAGCAGTGGAAGGGGAAGGGCATCGGTACTCAGGAACAGCCCGATGTTGCCCAGGATTGCGCCTGTGCACAGCACGTTGGTCAGCCAGTGGCCGTTTTTCGTGTTCAGGTATCGGAACCCTGGGAGCTTCCTGCTGAGGTGCATAACGAATGGCGCCACTTTTATGGTCGGTGCGGATCGATATCCGGCAGTTGTATAACAGCTCGTCAACTCAAGAGCCTGCCCATTCCCGGTCAGCCATCCTGTTTCAATGAAGGACGATTTAATGGTTAACCCGCATTTCTGTAAACAGAAAATTGCCGGTCAATAGGTGCGGTGGGCATTCTTAATGATGTTTCTGGATGTTTCCACTGGTCCGGGAAGTTGAAAAAAGGAATGGGCTTTGAGCAGGGATGACGTGCAAACCTGCTGTTACTGGTCGCTGATACTGGAGATTTCAGACAACTTTGCCAGAAGCGCCTGCTGCTCATCGCAATCCATGAGCATCTCGCCGGTTTGCGGGTCGATCAGTTCCAGTTGCCAGGACATCAATTCCAGACAGCTTTTCAGCGTATTCAGGATTTCTGGCGAAAAGCCGGGATACTGGCAGGCTTCGGTGAGCCACTGCTGCAGCTTTCTGGAGAAATCGGCAAGGCTTTCGATCGAAGCGCTCTGTGCTTCGAGGCTCAGTTTGAGCAGATTGGTCAGCAGGCCTTCGATGGCGTCTTCATCGTCGCCGATCATTTCCAGGTGCGACAGGCATTCCTCTGACTTGCAGAGAAGGTTCTGTGAATTGCTAAGGAACTGATCGTGTTTTTCCTGCCACTCATTACTGTTCAGCATCCTCTGTCTCCACGCATTTCAGATAGCGAATTTGTTTCGCCCGCAGCGAATGGACGACAGTTAATGGTGATTTCAAATGAATGTATGTAGGGGGTTTCCGAATGTTGCTCAAGGATTGCTTGTGAACATTTGAAAAATGAAGCCTTGAGTGGCGCCAAACCGTTGTCGGACTGCAAGACGAACAAAGGCATGATTCCATTCGTTCACTGTGAATGGCGTCACAATAATGGCTATTGGGAGTTGAGAATATCAGGTCGGCCCTGATAGGGGCTCAGGGGTACCCCTAGGCTCGAAAGCGTCGAGTCTGTTTTTTTGTAAGGGTCAAATAAGAGTTTTCTGTCATATTTGACCGCAGGCAGTGCGACATCAGTAAAGCATGATGGTAATGTGACATCAATGCTTGGACATTGTATTTATGGCTATTAAGGTCCGGGCTGTTGCAGCCGATACAGGTACTGCAGACCCATCGTGATCAACGCTTCAGGAGCTATAAATGGCTGGCATTCTCGACACAGTAGATCAACGCACACAGCTGGTGGGCGAGAATCGCCTGGAAATCCTCATGTTTCGCCTTGCCGGTCGTCAGCTGTTCGCGATCAACGTGTTCAAGGTCCAGGAAGTGCTCCAGCTCCCAAAACTGACCCTGATGCCGCAACGACACTCGTTTGTCTGTGGCGTGGTCAACCTGCGCGGCCAGACGCTGCCGGTGATCGACCTGTCCCAGGCGATCGGCATGCGCCCGCTTGTTCCAGGCCCGGGCAGCACCATCATCGTGACCGAATACAACCGTTCCGTGCAGGCGTTTCTGGTCGGTGGCGTGGACCGTATCGTCAACATGAACTGGGACGCGATCATGCCGCCGCCGACCAGCGCCGGTCGCCAGCATTACCTGACAGCCATCAGCAAGGTCGATGACCAGTTGGTGGAGATTATCGACGTGGAAAAAGTCCTCGCCGAGATCGTGCCTTACAACGCCAAGGTGTCCCGCGAAAAGCTGGAAGATCCGGTTCTGGAGAACGCAAAGGGGCGTGAAATCCTTCTGGTCGATGACTCGAAGGTGGCGCTGTCGCAGTTACGTGACACCCTTTCGCAACTGGGCCTGAAGCTGCACGTTGCCAGCGATGGTCTCAAGGCGCTGAACATGCTCAAAGGCTGGGCAGATGCCGGAGAGAACGTCGAAGAAAAATTGCTGATGGTCTTTACCGATGCCGAGATGCCCGAGATGGACGGTTATCGTCTGACCACGGAAATCCGCAACGACCCGCGTTTGCGCAGCCTGTACATCGTGTTGCATACCTCCCTGTCCGGTAGCTTCAACGAATCCATGGTCAAGAAGGTCGGTTGCGACAACTTCCTCTCCAAGTTCCAGCCCGACAAGTTGGTCGAAGTGGTGCGTCAGCGCCTGATAATGGTCTGCGGCGGCTGAAACATTTGCTGCTTTGCCTGGGGTGCCTCGTATAAGCTGCGACGTTCATGTCGCAGTTTTTCGAGCCACCAAGGAACAGGCAATGCTACGTCTCGCTTCTCTCTATCGTTTCCCCCTCAAATCCTGCAAAGCCGAAGTGCTGCAGCGCGCAGCGTTCGATGAGTTGGGGCTGGCAGGTGATCGACGCTGGATGCTGGTGGACGCAAACAGCGGGCGTTTCTTCACTCAGCGTGCCTTGCCGCACATGTCGCAACTGTCCGTTCTGTGGAATGCGGCAGGTGGCGTGACCCTTTCTGCTCCCGGTTTCCAGCCTCTGGATGTGGCTCTGCCTCTCGATGTAGAGACGACTCTGCGCGGTGTGACGGTCTGGCGCGATACCTTGCAGGTGCCGGATGCGGGAGAGGAGGCGGCCGCCTGGGTCAGCGAATTCATCGGCAAGCCGACCCGCATGGTGTATGTGCCGGTGGACCGCGCACGTTCGCTGCCCAGTGGCTACGGCACAGGCGCTGACAAGGTTTCGTTTGCCGATGGTTTCCCCTTGCTGCTGATCGGCCAGGGTTCGCTCGAAGATCTGTCTGCCAGAATCGGGCGTCCTCAGGAGATGCTGCGCTTCAGGCCCAATCTGGTTATCGAAGGTGCCGAGGCCTTTGCCGAGGACAACTGGAAGCGCATCCGCATCGGCGAGATGGAGTTTCGCATCCTCAAGCCGTGCGCGCGCTGCATCCTGACCACTATCGATCCGGCGACCGGCCAGCGCAGCGAAGACCGTGAGCCTCTGACGACGCTCAAGACCTATCGTGAAATCGAGGGGGATGTGATGTTTGGCCAGAACATGGTCAATGACGGGCCGGGTGTACTGGAAGTGGGGATGCCGGTGGAGATTCTGGAGTAACTGGCTGTGTCGAGGAGGGCAAGGCAGCGCGGCTGACTTGCCCTCCATCAGTGTTTACAGATCGTCGAAGAACCGCTCATGCCAATCCACCAGCGGCTGCGGTGAATTGAGCTTCTGCCCGTAGATCACGGAATAAGACAGCACGTTTTGCACGTACTGGCGGGTTTCGTCGAAGGGAATGCTTTCTACCCAGACATCGAATGCCAGATGGTTAGCGCCCTTGAGCCATTGGCGAACGCGGCCCGGGCCGGCGTTATAGGCGGCGGAGGCGAGCACCCGGTTGCCATTGAACTGGCCGTGAACCTGACTCAGGTAGGCAGCACCCAACTGAATGTTTTTGTCAGGATCGAACACCTGCTGAGGCGAGGCCAGCGGAATGCTGAACTTGCGGGCGGTTTCCTTGGCGGTGGCCGGCATCAACTGCATCAGGCCGCTGGCGCCCACGCCTGAGCGGGCGTCATCCATGAATGCGCTTTCCTGGCGGGTAATGGCGAATACCCAGCTCGAATGAAGGCCGCGTACCTGAGCTTCACGGACCAGTGTGTCGCGGTGGGCCATGGGGAAGCGGATATCCAGATCGTCCCAGTACTGCGCCTGACTGATGGTGCGAATCGCCGGGAAGTACCACTTCATGTCATAGGCCAGCTTGGCCTGGGCAACCATTTCGTCGCGGCTGAACAAGCGGCTGACGTGATACCACTCGCGACGGCCGTCTACGATTTCGCCACGATCATGAAACTCCAGGGCGCGGCGTATGCCCGGCGTGTTGCGAACCTTGTTGATCAGAGCAGGGCTGAGCACCAGAGGCTTGTTGTTGAGCTGGTAGGGGCTCTGTGTCCGGTCGGCCGCCAGGAAGCCATAGAAATCGCGCTCCTTGGCCACGTCCTTGTACAGGCTCGGGATCAGCGGGTTGTTCGGCTGGGCAAGCTCGAGTGCGCGCGCTTCCCAATAGCGCCAGCGGTTGGTGCTGGCCAGATCCTGAGGCAGGCGACGTGCCAGTTCGTAGGCATCCTCCCAGCGTCCCAGGCGCAACAGCAGGCGCAGGCGCCATTCGGTCACCGTGTTGTCCTGCAGCTCGGGATCGTATTTGGTCATGACCTCCAGAGCGCGGTCGTCATAGCGACGAGCCAGGGTCAGGCCGATTTCCTTGGCGATCTCCACCTGCTCTTCACGGGAGAAGTGCATGGTCGCGGCATAACCGTCGAGCATGGCCATGGCTTTTTGCGGGTCCTGTCTGGCGAGGCGACGCAAGCCCAGACCCACCACATCGGACATGGCTTCATCCACGGGAGCGAACTGCGCCGGGTTATTGAGCATTTCCGGCTTCTGGGCAACAGCCAGCAGCAACTTGCCCTGAGGGGCCAGTGAGTTGAGGCTGTTGACCAGGGTGTTCGCCAGACTGTAGTTGCGAGCCTGGGCTGCCAGCTTGGCACGCTGCCAGCGTTTCTGTTCGGTCAACTGGCCGGCGGCGGCCCACTGGCTGAAGAATGCATCGCAGGCGGCCGGCTGGGTCTTGCCGGTCATCCACAGCTTTTCGGCGTTGGCATAGCCTTCGGCGCGCAGGTTGTTGTTCAACTGGTACTGGCCGTACAGGCAGTCCAGTTCGACAAAATTCATCTTGGGGCTGTAGTACTTGACGAAGGGCTGCCAGTCGCCGCGCTCGGCCAGCCAGCGCAACCAGCGCAGTTTCATCCAGTTGGCCTGGGGCAGGTCGCCGTGTTCGGCCAGGAATCGTTCTATTTCCTGATTGCTGGCCGTCTTGAGGCGCGCCGTCAGTTCGTCGTATTCGAGGTAGGGCTCCAGCGGGTAGGTGGCCAGTGCCGATTTGTACATTTGATAAGGGCCCGAATCACCCTTGGCCAGTGCCCGTTTTGCTTCGTCGTAATATTGGCGTTGTTGGCTGAGGTCTGCCGCGTGAGCGTTCTGGGCCGCGGTGGCAGAGAGCAGCAGGCAGGATAAAAAGCTGAACAAGCGACTGCGCATGAGACTTCCGAGCAGATGATTCGTGAAAAGTGTCGCTAGCTTAGCCTTTTGCCAGCCTCGGGTGAAAGCATTGCCGCAGGCTGTAACGCCCTTGAATGAAACCGGATGTTATAAGGCCTTCACACTCTGTCGCTGCCCGGTGGCATGAATGCCGACATCCACGGGTGATCTCAGGTAGAATGCGCGCCCGGTTTTTGGAGAAGATCATGACCCTGCTCAAATTCAGCGATGTGTCCCTTGCTTTCGGCGCCATGCCGTTGTTGGACAAGGTGTCCTGGCAGATCGCCCGTGGTGAGCGGGTGTGCATCATCGGCCGTAACGGTACAGGCAAATCCAGCATGTTGAAGCTGGTCAAGGGCGTGCAGAAGCCCGATGACGGTGCTGTCTGGCGTGCGCCTGGCCTCAAGATCGGCGAGTTGCCCCAGGAATTGCCTGTGGCCGACGAGCGGACCGTCTTCGACGTGGTCGCCGAAGGTCTCGATGGCGTGGGCTCCTTGCTCGCTCAGTATCATCATCTGGCCCAGAACTGCGTGACCGAGGAAGACCTCAACAAGCTCATGCATGTCCAGCAGGAGCTCGAAGCCCGTGACGGCTGGCGCCTGCAGCAATTGGTCGACAGCACCCTGAGCCGCCTGCAACTGCCGGCTGACAAGACCCTGGCCGAGTTGTCCGGTGGCTGGCGTCGCCGCGTGCTGCTGGCTCAGGCGCTGGTTTCCGAGCCGGATCTGCTGCTGCTCGACGAACCGACCAACCACCTGGACATCGGCGCAATCGCCTGGCTTGAGGAAGCCCTCAAGGATTTCCAGGGCGCGGTGTTGTTCATCACCCACGACCGGGCATTCCTGCAAAACCTGGCGACCCGTATTCTGGAACTCGACCGTGGCGGCCTGATCGACTGGAACGGCGACTACGCCAGCTTCCTGGTCCACAAGGAAGCGGCACTGGCCGCGGAAGAAACCGCCAATGCCCTGTTCGACAAGCGTCTGGCTCAGGAAGAAGTGTGGATTCGTCAGGGCATCAAGGCCCGCCGTACCCGTAACGAAGGTCGCGTGCGCGCCCTCAAGGCCCTGCGCGTCGAGCGCAGCGAACGTCGCGAGCGTACCGGCAAGGCGAATATCCAGCTCGATACGGCCGAGAAGTCCGGCAAGCAGGTGATGACGCTGGAAAACGTCAGCTTCGCCCATCCGGGCGGTCCGACGCTGATCAAGGATTTCTCCATGGTCTTGCAGCGCGAAGACCGTATCGGTCTGCTGGGGGCCAACGGTACTGGCAAGACGACGCTGCTCAAGCTGATGCTGGACAACCTGCAGCCTACCCAGGGCAAGGTCGAGGTCGGCACTCGTCTGGAGGTCGCTTACTTCGACCAGTTGCGTCACCAGCTCGATCTGGAAAAGACCGTGATCGACAACGTGGCCGAAGGTCGTGACTTCATCGATATCGATGGTCAGAGCCGCCACGTTCTGAGCTACCTGGGCGATTTCCTGTTCAGTCCGCAACGTGCGCGTACGCCGGTCAAGGCGTTGTCCGGTGGCGAGCGTGCCCGTCTGTTGCTGGCCAAGCTGTTCAGCAAGCCGGCCAACCTGCTGGTCCTCGACGAACCCACCAACGACCTGGACGTGGAAACCCTGGAGCTGCTTGAAGAAGTGCTGCTGACCTTCAAGGGCACCGTACTGATGGTGAGCCACGACCGGGCATTCCTGGACAACGTGGTGACCAGCACGCTGGTGTTCGAGGGCGAAGGCAAGGTTCGCGAATACGTCGGTGGTTATCAGGACTGGCTGCGTCAGGGCGGTTCACCGCGCCTGCTGGGCGTGACCGATACCAAGTCGGGCAAGGCCGAGCTGAACAGCGCTGTGGTACAGGCTGCACCGGTCGCCGCTCAGGAAATGCCGGTTGCGAAAAAGAAGCTCAGCTACAAGCAGCAGCGCGAACTGGAAGCCTTGCCGGCGCAGATTGATGAGGTGGAAGGGCTGATGGCTGCCCTGACTGCCGAAATGGCCGAGCCTGGCTTCTATCAGCGCTCTTCCGAGCAGACCACGGCCGTGCTGGCTCAGGTGGAAAGCCTGCAAGCGCAACTCGATGCCTTGCTGGAGCGTTGGGCCGAACTGGACGAGTGATATTGAAGCCGATACATCTCTTAGGATGTACCGGCCTCTCGCGAATGAATTCGCTCCCACCGGGTGTGTGGGGGGAATGCAAAAAAGCCCGGGAGCGATGCCCGGGCTTTTCGCTTTACTCAGGCTTGTTAAGGCGTACAGCGAGCACGTCGCAAGGTGCGCCATGCAGGACGTCATTGGCGGTGGAGCCCAGCAGCAGGGCAAGGCCGTGGCGACCATGGCTGCCGACAACGATCAGGTCGCACTTCTGGTTCTTGGCCAACTGGTGGATTTCCTGGCGTGGCTGACCATAGACCAGATGGCTTTCGCCTGCCTTGATCTCCGGGTATTTTTCCTTCAGTTTTTCCAGCTTTTCCTTGGCCTGATCGAATTGCTGCTGTTGCAGCTGAGACAGGTCCATTGGGACGTCGCCCCCGAAGGCCATGGCCATGGGTTCGACAATGTGCACCATCGACAGGGTGGCATCGCTGGCCTGGGCCAATACGCGAGCACGACGGATGACTGGGTCGCACTCGTCGGTGAGGTCAATGGCAACCAGAATGTGTTGATACGACATAAGGAGGTCCTCCGAGAGGATTGCGATAAGGGTGAGTATGGCTTCTTCGCACGCTTGTGGGCAGGCCCTTTTGCAAGCCATTGTTTATTTTGATTTTTTTAGTGCTGCGAAAGCTGGCGAGCAAGGGTGCTGTCTGCTCTGCGACTCTTTCGGTGATCTCCTTTTATCGGCGCGCATTTGCATCCATTTCGATGCCGGATATTTCCAGTTGCGGCCACTTTTCGTACAGAGCCTGATCGGGCGGGGACAAGAAATATGACGACCTTGGTGGTTCTGTCAATCATTTGTGTGATGTTGAGTCCGCTGGTATGGCTGCGCCCCTCGCGTCAGCAGAGCGGCAGGATGGCTTTGCGCCTTGAGGCGCGGCGTCTTGGAATGGCCATGCAACTTGCGCCCCAGGAGTGGCCTCACTGGCTCTCCAAAGAGCCCCCAAGCCCTTGCGCCCAATATCATCGGCCTCGTTCGGGCTCGCAGAGTGCGTGCTGGGCTTATTGGCAGAGTGAGCCGGGTGTCTGGCTTAACCGCTGGCGTGAGCCTTGTGAGGATGCGGGGCTGATAAATCATTTCAATACGTTGCCGGCGGACGTGTTCAAGGTCGAGGCCGATACGCAGATGATTGCCTTGTTCTGGGGCGAGAAGGGGGAGCCGCAGGTCTTGCCGAAAATCGATGCGGTGCTCAAGGCGCTGGCCTGAAGCCGTCTGATTTGCAGGCAATAAAAAGCCCGACAACAACATCGGGCTGGGGGTTGGCCAGGCAGGCCGATAATTCGTGGCGCTACGGTGCAATGCCGTAGATCGCCGAATCCTGCGCGCCGATGAGCGGCTTTGCAGGCACTGGCCAGACTTTAGACCTTACGCTCCGTTTTGTCGCGTTTTTCCCGAGTATTTTTCATCTGCGAGCCTCAACGGTGCAAAAAAGCCCGTCCGGGGTTTCCTCCGAGCTTTGCATTATCACTTTTTTGAATGGGCCCAAATCAAACTTGGGGGCTTGAATCAGGGCAAGGCTGCAATCTGGCCAATACGCCGTTTTTATTGATGTTTCGTCGAATTGACAATTTTCGGGTTTTGCCTGATGGTGTGCATACCCAAATCAAACGGGCGTATGAATTGATCGTTTGGTCGTCAGACGGCTCTGACAGAACTCTGACTACCACGTCGGCGGGTGTGCTTGATTTGGCGTGTTCATCGACGGCGACGTCGTAGTCTCGTCGAGCCTCAAGGTTCGGCGAGTATTGTTCAGCTTCCCTATTGTGGAGATCAGTTGATGATTTACGAAGGTAAAGCCATCACGGTTAAGGCTCTTGAAAGTGGCATCGTCGAATTGAATTTCGACCTCAAGGGTGAGTCCGTCAACAAGTTCAATCGCCTGACCCTGAGCGAGCTGCGCCAGGTGGTTGATACCCTCAAGGCCGACGCTTCTGTCAAAGGCGTGATTGTCACCAGTGGCAAGGACGTATTCATTGTAGGCGCCGACATCACCGAGTTTGTCGATAACTTCAAGTTGCCGGAAAGCGAACTGATTGCCGGTAACCTCGAGGCCAACAGGATCTTCAGCGACTTCGAAGACCTGGGTGTGCCCACGGTCGTCGCCATCAATGGCATCGCACTGGGCGGTGGCCTGGAGATGTGTCTGGCGGCTGATTATCGCGTCATTGCCAGCACGGCGAAGATCGGTCTTCCTGAGGTCAAGCTGGGCATTTATCCCGGTTTCGGCGGTACTGTCCGCCTGCCACGCATCATTGGTGCCGACAACGCCATCGAGTGGATCGCTTCCGGCAAGGAAAACGCTGCCGAAGACGCCCTCAAGGTCGGTGCTGTCGATGCAGTGGTCGTCCCTGAAAAACTTCAGGCTGCTGCCCTGGATCTGGTCAAGCGCGCCATCAGCGGCGAGTTCGATTTCAAGGCCAAGCGTCAGCCCAAGCTGGACAAGCTCAAGCTCAATCCCATTGAGCAGATGATGGCATTTGAAACCGCCAAGGGTTTTGTCGCAGGTCAAGCCGGCCCGAATTACCCGGCACCTGTCGAAGCCATCAAGACCATCCAGAAAGCCGCGAACTTCGGTCGTGACAAGGCGCTGGAAGTCGAAGCTGCCGGTTTCGTGAAAATGGCCAAGACGTCTGCGGCGCAGAGTCTGATCGGCCTGTTCCTGAACGATCAGGAGCTTAAAAAGAAAGCCAAGGCATACGATGCTCTGGCCAAGGACGTGAAACAGGCTGCCGTACTGGGCGCCGGGATCATGGGCGGCGGTATCGCTTATCAATCGGCTGTGAAAGGCACGCCGATCCTGATGAAGGATATCCGCGAAGAGGCCATTCAACTGGGTCTCAATGAAGCCTCCAAGCTGCTGGGTGGCCGTGTCGACAAAGGTCGTCTGACACCTGCCAAGATGGCTGAGGCACTCAATGCTATTCGTCCTACCTTGTCTTATGGCGATTTCGGCAACGTCGATCTGGTGGTCGAAGCAGTAGTCGAAAACCCCAAGGTCAAGCAGGCAGTACTGGCCGAAGTCGAAGCCAATGTGGCTGAAAACACTATCCTGGCCTCCAATACCTCGACCATTTCCATTACCTTGCTGGCTCAGGCCCTCAAGCGTCCGGAAAACTTCGTCGGCATGCACTTCTTCAACCCGGTGCACATGATGCCGCTGGTGGAAGTCATCCGTGGCGAGAAGTCCAGCGAAGAAGCCGTGGCGACCACCGTTGCCTACGCCAAGAAAATGGGCAAGAACCCGATTGTGGTCAACGACTGCCCGGGCTTCCTGGTCAACCGTGTCCTGTTCCCGTACTTCGGCGGTTTCGCCAAGCTTGTCAGCGCCGGTGTGGATTTCGTGCGCATCGACAAGGTCATGGAGAAGTTCGGCTGGCCCATGGGGCCTGCGTACCTGATGGACGTGGTCGGCATCGACACCGGTCACCATGGTCGTGACGTCATGGCCGAAGGCTTTCCGGACCGCATGAAGGACGATACCCGTTCTGCCGTGGACGTTCTGTACGAGGCCAAGCGCCTTGGCCAGAAGAACGGCAAGGGCTTCTATGCCTACGAGACGGACAAGAAGGGTAAGCCCAAGAAGGTCAGCGATCCGAGCGTGCTGGATGTGCTCAAGCCGATTGTCTACGAGCAGCGTGAAGTGACTGATGAAGACATCATCAACTGGATGATGATCCCGCTGTGTATGGAAACCGTGCGTTGCCTGGAAGACGGCATCGTCGAAACCGCTGCCGAAGCCGACATGGGCCTGATCTACGGCATCGGTTTCCCTCCGTTCCGTGGTGGTGCGCTGCGTTACATCGACTCCATCGGCGTCGCCCAATTCGTTGCCCTCGCTGACCAATATGCCGAGCTGGGTGCCTTGTATCAACCGACCGCGAAGCTGCGCGAAATGGCCAGTAAAGGCCAGAGCTTCTTCGGTTAAGCGCCTTCTGAGGAATGAACGTATGAGCTTGAATCCAAGAGACGTCGTGATTGTCGACTTCGGTCGCACCCCGATGGGCCGCTCCAAGGGCGGCATGCACCGCAACACCCGCGCCGAAGACATGTCGGCGCACCTGATCAGCAAGTTGCTGGAGCGCAATGCGAAGATCGACCCGGCCGAGGTGGAAGATGTCATCTGGGGCTGCGTCAACCAGACCCTGGAACAGGGCTGGAACATCGCGCGCATGGCGTCGTTGCTGACCCAGATCCCGCACACCTCCGCAGCCCAGACCGTGAGCCGCCTGTGCGGTTCGTCCATGAGCGCGCTGCACACGGCGGCCCAGGCGATCATGACCGGCAACGGTGATGTGTTCGTGATCGGTGGCGTCGAGCACATGGGCCATGTCGGCATGATGCATGGCGTCGATCCGAACCCGCACATGTCCCTGCATGCCGCCAAGGCTTCGGGCATGATGGGCCTGACGGCCGAAATGCTCGGCAAGATGCACGGCATTACCCGTGAGCAACAGGACGCTTTCGGCCTGCGCTCCCACCAGCTCGCCCACAAGGCGACCCTGGAGGGCAAGTTCAAGGACGAGATCATCCCGATGCAGGGTTATGACGAAGACGGTTTCCTCAAGGTTTTCGACTACGACGAAACCATCCGTCCGGATACCACTCTGGAAAGTCTCGCGGCCCTCAAGCCAGCATTCAATCCCAAGGGCGGTACTGTAACGGCGGGTACGTCATCGCAGATTACCGACGGTGCGTCCTGCATGATCGTCATGTCTGCCCAGCGTGCCAAGGACCTGGGTATCGAGCCGATGGCGGTTATCCGTTCCATGGCCGTGGCGGGTGTCGACCCGGCAATCATGGGTTACGGCCCGGTTCCTGCGACTCAGAAAGCCCTCAAGCGTGCCGGTCTTGGGATTGCCGATATCGACTTCTTCGAGCTCAACGAAGCCTTCGCCGCACAGGCCCTGCCAGTGCTCAAGGATCTGAAAGTGCTCGACAAGATGAACGAGAAGGTTAATCTGAACGGCGGCGCTATTGCCCTGGGCCATCCATTTGGATGCTCCGGTGCGCGTATTTCGGGTACTTTGCTCAATGTAATGAAGCAGAATGGCGGCAAGCTGGGCGTCTCGACCATGTGTATCGGTCTGGGCCAGGGTATTGCCACTGTTTTTGAACGCATCTGAGATTGAAAGGGGCCGTTGTCGTCAACGGACCCTGAATTGATGCGAGCCGGGGCCTGGTCCCCGGCTTTTGTATTTTGGAAAAAGCAATTTTTTTACCCGTTGTTTCAGCCATGTTTCAAGAGGGCAACAGCATGCAATTAGAGCCAGGGCTCTATCGCCATTACAAAGGCCCGGAGTACCGGGTATTCAGCGTTGCGCGACATTCCGAAACCGAGGAAGAAGTGGTGTTCTATCAGGCTCTTTACGGTGATTTCGGGATGTGGGTACGTCCTTTGAGCATGTTCCTCGAGTCCGTCGAGGTTGACGGCGAGCAAGTGCCGCGCTTTGCTTTGGTTCAGGTCGAGCCGAGTCTTTTTACCCGTCCGTGAGTCGGGGCCGCACAACAGCCTGTGCTTGACCTCACCTTGTAGCCACTATATATAGCGTGGCCTTTATAAGCTCCACTCTGTCTTTCATCTAGTTTTCAGGAATTTTCTGATCCATGGGCAAATCGCTGGTCATCGTGGAATCCCCGGCTAAGGCCAAGACCATCAACAAGTATTTGGGCAACCAGTACGTGGTGAAGTCGAGTATCGGCCATATCCGAGACCTGCCCACCAGCGGTTCGGCTAGTGCTGCCAAGGAACCTGCCGCCAAGCGTGGCAAGGCAACTGCGAGCGAAGCGCCCGCACTGAGCCCCAAGGAAAAGGCCCGGCGCCAGTTGGTGTCGCGTATGGGCGTCGACCCCGAACACGGCTGGAAGGCCAAATACGAAATCCTTCCCGGCAAGGAAAAGGTGATCGAAGAGCTGCGCAAGCTGGCCAAGGATGCCGACACCATCTATCTCGCAACGGACTTGGACCGCGAAGGGGAAGCCATTGCCTGGCACCTGCGCGAAGCCATCGGTGGGGATGACAGCCGCTTCAAGCGCGTGGTGTTCAACGAAATCACCAAGAAGGCCATTCAGGAAGCCTTTTCAAAGCCCGGCGAGCTGGATATCGCCCGTGTAAACGCCCAGCAGGCCCGTCGCTTCCTCGACCGCGTCGTGGGCTACATGGTGTCGCCGCTGCTCTGGCAAAAGGTCGCTCGTGGCCTGTCAGCCGGTCGTGTGCAATCGGTTGCCGTGAAGCTGGTGGTAGAGCGTGAGCGCGAAATCCGTGCCTTCATTCCTGAAGAGTACTGGGAAATCCACGCCGACCTGGGCACTGCCAAGGGCGCCAATGTGCGCTTTGAAGTCGCCAGGGAAAATGGCGAGGCCTTCAAGCCGCTCAACGAAGCACAGGCCATGGCGGCGCTGGAGAAGCTCAAGGCCTCCAGCTACAGCATCGTCAAGCGCGAAGACAAGCCGACCAGCAGCAAGCCGTCGGCGCCATTCATCACGTCCACCTTGCAGCAGGCCGCCAGTAACCGCCTGGGCTTTGGTGTGAAGAAAACCATGATGATGGCCCAGCGCTTGTATGAAGCGGGCTACATCACTTACATGCGTACCGACTCCACCAACCTGTCGGCCGATGCCGTCAGCATGGCGCGTGATTACATTGAGACAGAGTTCGGCAAGAAGTACCTGCCGGAATCCCCTAATGTCTACAGCAGCAAGGAAGGCGCACAAGAGGCTCACGAAGCGATTCGTCCGTCCGACGTGAATACCCATCCAAGCAAGCTGTCGGGCATGGAGCGTGATGCCGAGCGCCTTTACGAGTTGATCTGGCGCCAGTTCGTGGCTTGCCAGATGCCGCCGGCCCAGTACCTGTCGACCACGGTCAGCGTTGCTGCCGGTGACTTCGAACTGCGCGCCAAGGGCCGCATCCTGAAGTTCGACGGTTACACTCGCGTACTGCCGCAGATGTCCAAGCCTGGCGATGACGGTGTGCTGCCGGACATGGCGCAGGGCGAAACCCTGAAACTGGTGACGCTGGACCCGAGCCAGCACTTCACCAAGCCGCCGGCTCGCTACTCCGAAGCCAGCCTGGTCAAGGAAATGGAAAAGCGCGGCATCGGTCGTCCTTCGACCTATGCGGCGATCATTTCGACCATCCAGGATCGTGGCTACGTTGCATTGCACAATCGCCGTTTCTATTCGGAAAAAATGGGCGATATCGTTACCGGTCGTCTGTCCGAGAGCTTTTCCAACCTGATGGACTACGGCTTTACGGCCGGCATGGAAGAGAACCTCGACGATGTGGCCCAGGGCGAGCGCGACTGGAAAAACGTGCTGGATGAGTTCTACGGCGACTTCCGCAAGAAACTCGAAGTGGCCGAAGCCCCTGACAGCGGCATGCGTGCCAACCAGCCGGTCATGACCGACATTCCGTGCAAGGTGTGCGGCCGTCCGATGCAGATCCGCACTGCGTCGACCGGTGTCTTCCTCGGCTGCTCGGGCTACAGCCTGCCACCCAAGGAGCGTTGCAAGGCAACGGTCAACCTGACTCCCGGTGACGAGATCGCCGAGGATGACGAGGGTGAATCCGAATCCCGCGTATTGCGCGGCAAGCACCGTTGTCCGGTCTGCAGCACGGCCATGGATGCCTATCTGCTGGACGAGAAGCACAAGCTGCATATCTGCGGCAACAATCCGGATTGCTCGGGTTACGAGATCGAAGAGGGCACCTATCGCATCAAGGGCTATGAAGGTCCGAGCCTGGAGTGCGACAAGTGTGGCAGCGAAATGCAGCTCAAGACCGGCCGTTTCGGCAAGTTCTTCGGCTGTACCAATGCCGAATGCAAGAACACCCGCAAGCTGCTCAAGAGCGGTGAGGCTGCGCCACCGAAGATGGACCCGGTGAAGATGCCTGAGCTCAAGTGCGACAAGGTCGATGACACCTACATCCTGCGCGACGGTGCTTCCGGTCTGTTCCTGGCTGCAAGCCAGTTCCCGAAGAACCGTGAAACCCGTGCGCCGCTGGTCATTGAGATCGTGCCGCACAAGGATGAAATCGATCCCAAGTATCACTTCCTCTGCGAAGCGCCGAAGAAAGACCCCGATGGCCGTCCGGCGGTAATTCGTTACAGCCGCAAGACCAAAGAGCAATATGTTCAGACCGAAGTGGAGGGCAAGCCGACCGGCTGGCGTGCCTTCTATGATGGCGGTGTCTGGAAGGTCGAAGACAAGCGCTGATCAAGTGTGTCCGGCGCAAGTCGGGCACAGTTTGCCCAGGAGGCTCCAGGCGGGTTTGACCCTGTCGGGAGCTTTGGCGCTTGTGGCCATGCTCTTTTTATCTGACCGTTATGGAGAATGCCGCCATGGCCCATGAGCTCTATACCCGCACCAATCAGAAGATCTACTTTGCCGGGCTCGCGCTTGAAGCGCTGGGCAAGGCCGAGAAAGGTCAGGCCATCAATGCCCAGGCGTTGTTGCAGGCCGAGCGTGAATCCGTCCTGTTTCATTTGTATGGCGCGCTGCTGGGGTTGTGTCATGAAATTGCCGGTTTCTACCGGTTGCCTCAGGCCGGTGCGCCCCGAGCCGAGCTGTTGCTGACCCAGGAAGTGCTGGACGCCGTAGCAATCCCGGAAATGGCCGAACTGGTCGAGTTGGCGCGCAGCAGGGAAACCTGGCTGGCGCAGCTTCTGTCGGCCTATAACGCCTTGTTCGAGCCGCCTCGGGCCCCTAAAGCTCCCAAGGGAGATGTCACCCAGGCCATGATTGTGGCGGTAAATCTGGACGACGAACCTGCGATTGAGCTGACTCGTGAGGAACTGGAAGGCTGGCGGCAACAACTAAAGGGTCTGGCCATTCGTTTTCGTGAAGGCTTGAGCGAGTGCTAAAACCAATGATCTACAGGCTGGCAGACTGTTACAATGCTGGCCTTTCGCGGAGTATTTGTACTGATGCCTACCTCTTTTCTTGAAATTGTCGAACTACCTGACGGCCGCATAGAGCTGCGTCGTGCTGATGATGAAGGGGCGCTGGTCACCCTCGATTTCTCGGCGGATGCCAAGTCTTTCATGCAGGGTCAGCATGTCGAGATTGCCAAGGCGATGCTGAGCGTAGGTGTGCAGATGGCCGGACGGCTGGCCGAGGGTGAACTCGAAAAGGACACCGGCCCGAAAGTTCTTCATTAACGACCGGGCAATCAGCCCAGCCGAATATTCAGGCTTTGTGCATTACCGACCCTTGCTGCATTGACCAGTTGCTGGCGAGCTGCAGCGCTCAGCGGGTTGAGCCAACTGACCACCGTATGACTTCTTCCCAGCCGAAGCGCCTCACGAGTCAACTCCAGTGCGCTTTGGGTCCCGCGAGGTTGCAATAGCAGGATTCGCTCTCTGTTGAGTCCTGCATCCCTCAGCCATGTTTGAGTCAGGCTCGACGGTGGTGCAATCAGGGTCAGCCAGCGGTCGCTGGTATCCTGGCTCAGCTCTCGAAGAATGGGCGCCATGAGACTCAGGCAGTTCCCTGCAGCGCCGCGCAATGTCAGTTCACTGAAAGCTTCCGGCTCGTTTCTCCAGGCTTTTTCGGGTTCTTCGGCAATCATCGGGACCATGGGCTGGGCCAGGAACGCCTCGAACAGTGGTAATTGCGTGTACTGTGCTTGATGGAACTGCATAGCGTCTCCTTAGCGGCGAATCACGCCGACACTCAGGCCTTCGATAACCAGCTCCTGATCCTTGAGATCGACCTCGATGGGGGCGAACTCCGGGTTTTCAGCAATGAGCCAGACCTTGCTGCCTTCACGTTTGAAGCGTTTTACCGTGACCTCGTCGCCGATCCGTGCAACCACGATCTGGCCGTTGCGGGCCTCACGGGTGGTATGTACGGCCAGCAGGTCGCCATCGAGGATGCCGATATCCTTCATGCTCATGCCGTGGACCCGAAGCAGGTAATCGGCACTTGGATGGAAGAAGGTCGGGTTGATGTTGCAGGACTCTTCGATATGCTGCTGGGCCAGGATCGGCGCACCCGCGGCAACGCGGCCAATGATCGGCAGGCTGTTCTCGTCAGGCTTGGCCTCGAAACCGGGAATGCGGATGCCGCGTGACGCACCCGGAGTCATTTCGATGGCGCCCTTGCGGGCCAGTGCCTTGAGGTGTTCTTCCGCCGCGTTGGGGGATTTGAAGCCCAGTTCCTGAGCGATTTCCGCACGGGTAGGCGGGTAGCCATTGTCTTCGAGGCAGCGTTTGATGAAGCCCAGAATCTCGGCTTGGCGTGGCGTCAGTTTGATCATGGCAGGCGCTCTGTCTTTTTATACAGTGACTGGGATTATATACAGTGAAGGCGTGTTGGCAATCGTCCTTTTCATTTTCGTCGCCCGACGGTCGGGTTGCGGTCTGTCTGCAAGAGGTCGGATAAGTGACTGTTCGGCCACTCTATGAACAGCCCGCTTGACAAGAGGCCCGGCTGATACGTATGTTTCAAACGTTCGTTTGTTAGGCAGAGAGCCATGGCCCAGTCGGAAACCGTTGAACGCATTCTTGATGCTGCCGAGCAATTGTTCGCAGAAAAGGGCTTTGCCGAAACCTCCTTGCGTCTGATAACCAGCAAGGCGTCGGTCAATCTGGCTGCGGTGAACTATCACTTCGGTTCCAAGAAGGCTTTGATCCAGGCGGTTTTCTCGCGTTTTCTGGGGCCTTTCTGCATCAGTCTCGAGCGTGAGCTGGAGCGTCGTCAGGCCAGGCCCGAGCAAAAGCCAACCCTTGAAGAGTTGCTGGAGATGCTCGTCGAACAGGCGCTGGTGGTTCAGCCACGCAGCGGCAATGACCTGTCGATCTTCATGCGTCTGCTGGGGCTTGCGTTCAGCCAGAGTCAGGGTCACTTGCGTCGCTATCTGGAAGACATGTACGGCAAGGTGTTCCGCCGCTACATGACTCTGGTCAATGAAGCCGCGCCGCGCATTCCGCCTATCGAGCTGTTCTGGCGTGTGCACTTCATGCTGGGTGCCGCAGCTTTCAGCATGTCCGGTATCAAGGCCTTGCGCGCCATTGCCGAGACCGATTTCGGCGTCAACACTTCCATCGAGCAGGTCATGCGTCTGATGGTGCCATTCCTGGCAGCCGGCATGCGTGCCGAAACCGGTGTGACAGACGCCGCTATGATCGCAGCACAGCTCAAACCACGCACCAAAAGCTCCTCGAGCGCCCCCGTCGCCGCCAAGGCCTGACGATTCCTGGATGCGCTCGCATTGCGCGAGGCTCCAGGATCAAGCACCATGCCCGGATTGATTGGTAATGGTGTGTTAAGGGTTTTTCTATGAGTTCAGGCCTGCAAGGCTCCCTGATGGTCGATGTCGCCGGTACCTGGTTGACCGCCGAAGACCGTCAGTTTCTGCGTCAGCCCGAAGTGGGCGGTTTGATTATCTTTGCCCGTAACATCGAGCATCCGCGGCAAGTGCGCGAGTTGAGCGCGGCCATTCGTGCCGTTCGCCCTGACTTGCTGCTGGCCGTGGATCAGGAAGGCGGCAGGGTTCAGCGTCTGCGACAGGGTTTCGTGCGTTTGCCTGCGATGCGTGCCATTGCCGAGAAGCCCGATGCCGAATCATTGGCCGAACATTGCGGCTGGCTGATGGCGACCGAAGTACTGGCCGTGGGCCTGGACCTGAGTTTCGCGCCGGTACTGGACCTCGATTTCCAGCGCAGCGCTGTAGTGGGAACCCGTTCCTTCGAGGGCGATCCCGAGCGTGCCGCCGTGCTGGCTGGCGCCTTTATCCGTGGCATGCAGGCTGCCGGCATGGCTGCTACCGGCAAGCACTTTCCGGGGCATGGCTGGGCGGAAGCCGATTCCCATGTGGCAATTCCCAATGACGAGCGCAGCCTGGACGAAATTCGCAGCAAGGACCTCGTGCCTTTTGCGCGTCTGAGCAAGCAGCTGGCGGCGGTGATGCCTGCCCATGTCATCTATCCGCAGGTCGACTCGCAGCCTGCCGGATTCTCCCGTCGCTGGTTGCAGGACATCCTGCGCGGCGAACTGCAATTCGACGGTGTCATCTTCAGTGATGACCTGTCCATGGCAGGCGCTCATGTGGTGGGTGATGCGGCCAGTCGCATCGAGGCTGCGCTGACCGCCGGTTGTGACATGGGTCTGGTCTGCAATGACCGTGCTGCCGCCGAGCTGGCCCTGAGCGCTGCGCAACGCCTGAAGGTCAAGCCTTCGGCGCGTATCGCCCGCATGCGTGGTCAGGCTCATGCTTCGACGGATTATCGCCAGCATCCGCGCTGGCTGACGGCGCTTCAGGCGCTGCGCAATGCCCAATTGATCGATTAAGGATTTGCAATGACGGTTTACGCGATTATCGGCGGAACAGGCCTGACCCAGCTTGAAGGTCTGAACATTCGCCAGTCCCTGCCCATGAACACGCCTTATGGCGCGCCGTCGGGCGAAATCCAGATCGGTGACTATGCCGGTCGCGAAGTGATGTTTCTGGCCCGTCACGGCCATCCTCATCGCCTGCCGCCGCATCAGGTCAACTATCGCGCCAACATCTGGGCCTTGAAGCAGGCCGGTGCGCAAGCGATTCTGGCTGTGAATGCCGTGGGCGGTATTCATCCTGCCATGGGAACCGGCCATTTCTGCGTGCCCCATGATCTGGTGGATTACACCAGCGGTCGCCAGCACACGTTCTTTGCCGACGACCTGGAGCAGGTCACTCATATCGATTTCAGCTACCCCTACAGCGAGGCGTTGCGCGCTCGTCTGATTGCGGCGCTGGCGGCTGAAGGTTGCGAGTTCAGTGATCGTGGCGTCTATGCTTGCACCCAGGGGCCGCGTCTGGAGACAGTGGCCGAGATCGTTCGTCTTGAGCGTGACGGCTGCGACATCGTCGGCATGACTGGCATGCCTGAGGCTGCACTGGCCCGTGAGCTGGAGCTGGATTACGCCTGTCTGGCACTGGTGGTGAACCCGGCGGCGGGCAAGTCGAAAGCTGTCATCACCATGGCCGAGATCGAGCAGGCGCTGCGTGATGGCATGGGTAAAGTGAAAGCGACCCTGGCACGGGTGCTTTCGGCGGAATAAACCCCACGGGGCAATGCTGATCAGTCAAGGCTCAAATAACACTTGTGGGAGGCAGCTTGCTGGCGAAAAAGGCCTGAAACTGGCTGATATTCTGCGTTGTACGCTGAAGTCGCCAGCAAGCTGCCTCCCACAAAGTGATTCATTGGCCTTAACTTATTTCCTGCCTTTCTTCGGCGCAGCCGGCAATGGCGCAAACAGCGCCTGCAGGTCTTCGTCCCGTAGCTTCCAGTCTCCGGCCGAGCGGCCATCCAGAACGCCTGCTGCCAGGGCTGATTTTTCCTGCTGCAAGCGCTGGATTTTCTCTTCCACGGTGCCGCGGGCAATCATCTTGTAGACGAATACCGGCTTGTCCTGACCGATGCGGTAGGCGCGGTCGGTGGCCTGGTTTTCTGCGGCCGGGTTCCACCAGGGGTCATAGTGGATCACGGTGTCGGCAGCGGTCAGGTTCAGGCCGGTGCCACCGGCTTTCAGGCTGATCAGGAACACCGGCAGCTTGCCGTTCTGGAACTCATGAATCGGTGTGCGGCGATCACGGGTCGAGCCGGTGAGCAGGGCGTAGGGAATGCCGCGCTGTTCCAGCTCCTGCTCGATCAGGGTCAGCATCGAGGTGAATTGCGAGAACAGCAGGATCTTGCGACCTTCGGCCAGCAGTTCCTCGAACATCTCCATCAGGCTTTGCAGTTTGGCCGAGCTGCCCTGTTTGCCGGGAACCGGCATGTCGTCGTTGACCAGGCGCAGATCGCAGCAGACCTGACGCAACTTGAGCAGGGCTTCAAGAATGATGATCTGGCTGCGGGCCACGCCCTTGCGGGTAATCTCGTCGCGAACCTTCTTGTCCATGGCCAGGCGTACGGTTTCGTAGACGTCGCGTTGCGCGTCATTGAGCTCGACCCAGTGAATGATCTCGGTCTTGGGCGGCAACTCGGTCGCCACCTGTTCCTTGGTGCGGCGCAGCAGGAACGGTTTGATACGGGCATTGAGGTGGTGCAGGCGATCCATGTTGCCGTGCTTTTCAATGGCCGTCCGGTAGTTGCTGTTGAATTCCTTGCTGCTGCCCAGCCAGCCGGGCATCAGGAAGTGGAACAGTGACCACAGCTCGCCCAGGTGGTTTTCCAGAGGTGTACCGCTCAGGCACAGGCGCTGGCGGGCGTTGAGGTTGCGCGCAGCCTGGGCCGCCTTGCTGTTGGGGTTCTTGATGTACTGTGCTTCGTCGAGAATCAGCACGTGCAGCGGCAGCTTCTCCAGCAGTTCAAGATCCCGTGGCAGCAGGGCGTAAGTGGTCAGGATCAGGTCGTAGTCCTGAAGGTTGCTGGCTTCCTGATGGCGGTTGGCGCCATACAGGGCCAGGACCTTGAGCTGGGGCGTGAAGTTTTCGGCTTCGTCCAGCCAGTTGGGGATCAGGCTGGTGGGCATGACCGCAAGGGCAGGGCGGTCGAGGCGTCCGGCCTGTTTCTCCATGAGAAGATGGGTCAGGGTCTGCAGGGTCTTGCCCAGGCCCATGTCGTCTGCCAGCACGCCGCCCACTTCCAGCTCGCGCAGGGACTGCATCCAGCTCAGGCCTTCCAGCTGATACGTACGCAGTGTGGCATTCAGGCCTTCGGGCAGGCTGACCGGCGCATCCTTGATGTTCACCAGCCGTTCGGCAAACTGGCGCAGCCGGTCGCCGCCCTGCCAGACCAGCGGCAGGTCATCGAGTTCGGTGAGGCGCGCCGCATCGGCCCGACTCATGCGCAGGGTATTGCTGTCTTCCTCGCGCCAGTAGAAATCGCCCAGGGTCGCAAGTACCGGCTTGAGCCGCCCGTAAGGCAGCGCGACCTGTACCGGGCCGCCGCCACTCTGTGTGAAGTGGTTGAGCTGGACCAGCAACTGTTCTTCATCGCCGCGCTTGGCAACGGCCGAAGGGCTCATCAGTTCCGGGTGGCTGCGCAGCAGGTTGATCAGGATCGGCAGCAGGCTCAGGCGTTCGCCGTTGACGATGATGCCCAGTTCCAGGTCGAACCAGTCGCGTTCGGTTTCCTCGTCGATGACGGCATACCAGTCATCCACGGGCGTGACATCGAAGCCGAAGTCATCGCGTATTTCGATTTCCCAGCCTTCCTCGCGCAATCTTGGCAGGTCGTCCAGGACGAAATGCAGCCATGCCTTGTCGGTGGGCAGCTCATACATGTCACCGGCGCTGTCGGGCAGAGCCTTGCTTTGACGGGTGGCGACCTTGAAACCGATGTCGCTCAGTTGCTGGCGATACTGCCGCTCCTGTTCGCCCTGGCGACGGATGCGCAGGGTTTCGGTTTCGGTGTGCTCGATGATGTCGCTCTTCTGGTTGACCAGGTCGCTGCCCAGTGAGCTGACCAGAATGCTGACGTTGGTCGTGCCGACGGCGTAATGCTTGCCGTAGGCAAAGGCCAGGGCCGCACGGTGCTGGATATGACGCTGCATGCGACCGTTGCGAGGCTCGTAGGCGCTGAACTCGATACTGGCCAGTATCAGGCGCGGTACGGGTTTCATATCGTCGATCAGGCGCTCGGGCAGGGTGGCCTGATGTTCGACGACCTCGGGGGCATGGGAAGCCATGGCTGCCGCCAGGGCCTGCCTGTTTGCCGGGTCCTGCAGGAAATACAGGGCCGCTACGCAATGCTTGCAGTCATTGTGTACCGGGCAGGTGCATTTGCAGACCAGAAAGTTCTTGTAGCGATCCGGATCCTTGAACAGCAGGGTCTGGGTGTAGAGTTCGTACCCCGAACCCCGGCAGGTGGTGCGAATGATCTGCGGGCTGGACTCTTCGAGTGCGATGCGTTTTTGCAGGGCATAGCTGTACCCCCGCTCAAGAGTCTGGGGTTTGAATAGCTGTGTCCATGCCGAAGCAAGGACTTTTTCGAGAATGGACGACACAGTTTTAAAAAGCCCTACGCCGTAGCGATGCTCAAAAGAAAGGGAGCGCAGCCGCGCTCCTGAATGCTCAAAGGGGAGAAACTTTTATCAGCACAGCCAGATTGCTGTTATCCAGATAGATCAGCTCGCCGTTCTTGACCCTGGCGGTCTGTTTCATGTGTTCACTGCTGATCAATATGCCATGGGGGTCGAGCTGGTTGATCCAGAAGTCTGCGGATACATCGGTAAAACGCGCGATTGCCAGGCTGATAGTGCCTTCTACCGGGAAGTGGCCGAGTTGTTCCTGGCCGCTGGTCACGGCCATTTTGCTGTTTTCGGTGCCGATGTTTTGTTGCCAGGCCTTTTGCAGCAGCACTTGATATTTGCCGCTGTCCTGAAGCTTTTTGGCCATGTCGTTCAAGGCCGGGCTTCGCTCGTTGCCGGAGTCGATGCGTCTGGCGCCGGCACTCCAGTCTTCGGGGGCGAACTGCAGTGTAGCGGCAGGTTCGCCGAGCTGGCGAAACAGGATCATTTCCACCTGATACAGGCTGTCGGCAAAAGCTGTCGGAGCGACAAGCGTCAGCAGCAGGATCAATGAACGAAACAGACGCATGGATGAATCCTTCAAGCAGTTTTCGGGGTCAGGCGCTCAAGCAGCGCTTCGATCGTATTGAAGCGCTCGTCAGGGCGCTCCATGGGGACCATGAATTTGAAGAGTGTGGCACCTTCGAACTTGTAGCGGTTGGGTTGGCTCTGGATCAGTTTGATCAGCGTCAGCGGGTCAACCGGAGTATCGGCTGCAAATTCCAGACGCCCACCCTGGGGCCCTGCATCGATCTTGCGGATGCCCAGTTGGTCGGCATGCAGCTTGAGCTGTGTGATGCGTATCAGGCTCTTGGTGGGTTCTGGCAGCAGGCCGAAGCGGTCGATCATCTCCACTTGCAGGTCCTTGAGGCCATCCTCGTCGGCGGCATTGGCAATGCGCTTGTAGAGAATCAGCCGGGTATGCACATCCGGCAGATACGACTCGGGAATCAGTGCCGGAACCCGCAGGTTGATTTCCGGACCACCGCCCAGTGGCTGGTCGAGGTTGGGCTGTTCGCCCTTGCGGATCGACTTGACGGCGCGTTCGAGCATTTCCATGTACAGCGTGAAGCCGACGGCCTGGATCTGACCGCTCTGGCCGTCGCCCAGCAGTTCGCCGGCGCCACGGATTTCCAGGTCGTTGGTGGCCAGTACAAAGCCCGCTCCCAGGTCTTGGGTGTTGGCGATGGCCTCCAGACGCTTTTCCGCATCCGGGGTGATCTGCTTGCGTGGCGGTGTCAGCAGGTAGGCGTAAGCCTGGTGGTGACTGCGTCCGACCCGGCCGCGCAACTGGTGCAACTGCGCCAGACCGAACTTGTCGGCACGTTCGATGATGATGGTATTGGCGCTTGGCACGTCGATGCCGGTCTCGATGATGGTCGAGGCGATCAGCACGTTGAAGCGCTTATGGTAGAAGTCGCTCATCACCTGTTCGAGTTCGCGTTCGCGCATCTGGCCGTGGCCGATGCCGATGCGTGCCTCGGGCACCAGTTCGGCCAGGTCGGCGGCGCATTTTTCGATGGTCTTGACGTCGTTGTGCAGGTAATAGACCTGACCGCCGCGCAGCAGCTCGCGCAACAGCGCTTCCTTGATGGTCGGCTTGTTCTGCTCCATGACGAAGGTGCGGACCGAAAGCCTGCGGGCTGGCGGTGTGGCGATGATCGACAGATCGCGCATGCCAGACACCGCCATGTTCAAGGTGCGCGGGATCGGTGTGGCGGTGAGGGTCAGGATATCGACTTCACTGCGCAGGGCCTTGAGCTGTTCCTTCTGACGCACCCCGAAGCGGTGTTCTTCGTCGATGATCACCAGCCCCAGGTTCTTGATTTTTACATCGTCCTGCAGCAGCTTGTGGGTGCCGATGACGATATCGATCTTGCCTTCGGCCAGATCGGCCACGGCAGCGTTCACTTCCTTGGCGGACTTGAAGCGGCTCATGACCTCGACCCGCACAGGCCAGTCGGCAAAGCGGTCGCGGAAACTGTTGTAGTGCTGCTGGGCGAGCAGGGTGGTGGGCACCAGAATCGCCACCTGACGTCCGCCGTGTACGGCAATGAACGCGGCGCGCATCGCCACTTCGGTCTTGCCGAAACCCACGTCGCCGCAGACCAGCCGGTCCATGGGCTTGGGTGCCAGCATGTCGGCGCGTACCGCTTCGATGGTGGTCTGCTGGTCCGGGGTTTCCTCGAACGGGAACCCGGCGCTGAAGGTTGCGTAATCGGCTTTCGGGTCCTCGAAAGCGTAGCCTTCGCGGGCGGCCCGGCGGGCATAGATATCCAGCAACTCCGCCGCCACGTCGCGTACCTGCTCGGCGGCCTTGCGCTTGGCTTTCTGCCAGGTTTCCGAGCCCAGGCGGTGCAGCGGCGCGGTTTCGTCGTCGCTGCCGGTGTAGCGGGCGATCAGGTGCAGGTTGGCGACCGGCACATACAGTTTGGCGTCTTCGGCGTAGGCCAGCATCAGGAATTCGGCGACCTGATTTTCGACTTCCAGTGTCGCCAGCCCCAGGTAGCGGCCAACGCCATGATCGATATGCACCACCGGCGCGCCCTCACGCAGCTCGGTGAGGTTCTTGATCACGGCATCGTTATTGCCGCCGTCGTTGCGTTTTTCACGACGTCGACGCTGCATGACCCGCTGACCGAACAACGGACTCTCGGCCACCAGCGCCAGCGCCGGTTGCTCCAGCACCAGACCTTCGTCCAGCGGTGCGATGGTGATTGCCAGCCGGTCCTTGCCGTTGACGAAGTCCAGCCAGCTGTCGACGGTTTTGGGGCGCAGCTTCAGGCGATCCAGCAGTTCCAGCAGCACCTCGCGGCGACCTGCGGATTCGGCGGTGAACAGCACGCGACCGGGAAAGTCGTCGAGAAAGTTCGACAGCGCGGCAAGCGGCTGGTTGGCCTTGGCTTCGATGGCCAGATCCGGCAGCACCTGGGTCGGGAAGCGTTCGCGGCCGACGCCGGGCTCGACATCCTGCTGGCTGGCAACCACACGCGGCCAGCTTTTCAGGCGTGAAAAGCAGTCTTCTACCGGAAGGAACAGCTCGGCAGGCGGCAACAGCGGGCGATCGGGATCAATGCGGCGCTCTTCGTAGCGGTTGCGCACATCGTTCCAGAAGTTTTCGGCGGCCTGTTCGATACCCGGCAGCGAGAACACCTGAGTGTCCTGGGGCAGGTAATCGAACAGGGTCGAGGTTTCTTCGAAGAACAACGGAATGTAGTACTCGATACCGGCTGGCGTGATACCGCTGCTCAGGTCCTGAAAGATCGTGCTGCGCCGGAAGTCCACGTCGAAGCGCTCGCGAAAGCGGGCCTTGAAGCGCGTGACTTCTTCTTTCTGCAGCGGGAACTCCCGGGCCGGCAGCAAACGGACCGACTCGACCTTATCGATAGAGCGCTGGGTGTCGGGGTCGAAGGTGCGCAGGGTTTCGATTTCGTCGTCGAACAGGTCGATCCGGTAAGGCACCTTGCTGCCCATCGGGAACAGATCGATGAGCGCGCCGCGCACCGTGAACTCGCCATGCTCATAAACCGTATCGACGTAGCGATAGCCGCTGGCTTCCAGGCGCGTACGCATGGCTTCGACATCGAGCTTCTGGCCGACATCCAGCACCAGACTGCTGCCCAGCAGGAACCGGGTCGGTGCCAGCCGATGTAGGGCCGTGGTGATGGGGACTACCAATACGCCATGATCCAGTTCCGGCAGGCTGTAGAGGCTGGCGATCCGCTGGGAAATGATGTCCTGGTGCGGCGAGAACAGGTCGTAGGGCAGGGTTTCCCAGTCTGGGAAATGCAGGACCGGCAGCGTCGGCGCGAAGAACTTCAGCTCCTGTTCAAGCCGCTCGGCGCTCTGGCTGTCGGCGGTCAAAAGCAGGGTGAAGCGCTTGGCGGCGCTTGCGGCCTCGGCAATCGCCAGGCTCAGTGCGGCACCGGGAAGGTTGCCCCAGTGTTGTTTGCCTGCAGCGGCAGGAAGAAGCGGTAGACGCAGAACGGGCACGGAAGGTCAGGCTCCAGGCGTTGCGACAGGGGCGGCGATTGTACCGGTGGAAGATGGTGCCTGTCAGTTTTCAGGTCGGTTTTGAGGCGTAAAAGTCCTGCTCGGAAATTTCCTGCGTGTACAAGGAACAAATGTAGTGCGCATTGATCTGACAACGGCGCATTGCTCATAAACAAAGGCGGCGGCATAATGTAGCCCCTTTTTTCAGCCCCTACATGTGGAAGGTTCCCGTGACTCAGAAGCCCGACCAGTGTCTTGGTGAATGGATTGATCGTGAAGCACTCGCCGAGGCGATGATCCCGCTTATCGGTCAGCTCTACCGCAATAACAATGTGGTGAGTTCGATCTATGGCCGCAGCCTGATCAACCGTTCAGTCATCGCGATTCTCAAAGCTCACCGCTTTGCGCGTCATCGCCAGTCCGACGCACTTGAGTTGTCCGTGCACGAGACTTTCCCGCTCGTCAAAGCGATGAGTGAGCTTGAACTGGGCGCCGCTTCGGTGGACCTGGGCAAGCTGGCCGTGAAATTCAAGACCGAAGGCAACGGCCGTTCCGCCGAGCAGTTCGTGCGTGACGAACTGGCCAGTGTCGTTGGCAAGAAAAACGCCACTCCAGCCAAAGGCACCGATGTCGTGCTTTACGGTTTCGGCCGTATCGGTCGTCTGCTGGCCCGCATCCTGATCGAGAAGACCGGTGGTGGCGAAGGCCTGCGCCTGCGTGCCATCGTTGTCCGCAAAGGCGCGGAAAACGATCTGGTCAAGCGTGCCAGCCTGTTGCGTCGTGACTCGGTACATGGTCCGTTCGACGGCACCATCACCATCGACGAAGCCAACAGCACCCTGACTGCCAACGGCAACCTGATCCAGATCATCTACGCCAAGAACCCTGCCGAGGTGGATTACACCCAGTACGGTATCAAGGACGCCCTGCTGGTGGACAACACCGGTGTATGGCGTGATGCCGACGGCCTGGGCCAGCATCTGGCATGCCCGGGTATCGACCGCGTTGTTCTGACCGCGCCTGGCAAGGGCAAGCTGAAGAACATCGTGCACGGTATCAACCACGGTGAAATCACGGCTGACGACAAGATCGTGTCCGCTGCATCCTGCACCACCAACGCCATCGTGCCGGTGCTCAAGGCTGTCAACGACAAGTTCGGTATCGTCAACGGTCACGTTGAAACGGTCCACTCGTACACCAACGACCAGAACCTGATCGACAACTTCCACAAGGGCGATCGTCGTGGCCGTAGCGCTGCGCTGAACATGGTCATCACCGAAACCGGTGCTGCCACTGCTGCTGCCAAGGCTCTGCCTGAACTGGCTGGCAAGCTGACCGGTAACGCGATCCGCGTTCCGACGCCGAACGTATCCATGGCCATTCTCAATCTCAACCTCGAGAAAGCCACCAGCCGCGAAGAAATGAACGAGTACCTGCGTCACATGGCGCTGCACTCGGACCTGCACAAGCAGATCGACTTCGTGAACTCGCAGGAAGTGGTTTCCACCGATTTCGTGGGCTCGCGCCACGCCGGTGTGGTGGATGGCGAAGCAACCATCGTCAACGATAACCGCGTTGTTCTGTACGTCTGGTACGACAACGAATTCGGTTACAGCTGCCAGGTTGTTCGCGTCATGGAAGATATCGCCGGCGTCAATCCGCCAGCCTTCCCGCAGTAATGATGTAGCTGCCCGGTCTTGCCGGGCAGTTCCCCAAACGGGCCGAATCCTGTATCTACAGGTTTCGGCCCGTTTTGTTTATGGAGAGTCGCTTGATGAGCGGTGGTTCGACGATGGATTGTTCGCAGAAGCAGCTCAAAAGCAGTTTCTTCCTGTTGTTCTTGACGATTTTCATTCCTTTTGGCCTGGGCCATTTCATCTCTTACATGTTCCGCACGGTCAATGCGGTGATCTATGTCGACTTGCAGGCCGACCTTGGTTTGCCCGCCAGCAGCCTGGGATTGTTGACGGGCGTGTATTTCCTGGCCTTCGCTGCAGCGCAGATTCCGCTGGGGGTCATGCTGGATCGTTACGGTCCGCGTAGCGTGCAGGCACCCATGTTGTTGCTGGCAGTGCTGGGCTCGGTGATCTTCAGCGTTTCCAGTACCGAAGCGGGCTTGATGATCGGGCGCGGCCTGATCGGTCTGGGAGTTGCCGGGTCGCTGATGAGTGCCATCAAGGCTTGTGCCATCTGGTTGCCGGTGGAGCGCTTGCCTCTGGTGACGGCTTGTCTGCTGTCCATTGGCGGGTTGGGGGCCATGGCTTCCACCACGCCTCTGCATGTACTGCTCGGCTGGGTGACCTGGCGTGAGGCATTTCTGATTCTGGCGCTGCTGACCTTGTGTGTCGCCGCCATCATCCATTTCAGCGTGCCCAGGGCCTACGAGGCCAAGAGTGTGCGCTACGCCGATATGTTCGCCGCGGTAGGCAAGCTTTATCTGTCATGGTCCTTCTGGCGTCTGGCCCTGTACTCGGTCTGTGCCCATGCCATCTACATGTCGGTGCTGTCGTTGTGGATGGGGCCATGGCTGCACGATATGGCCGGGTTGAGTGATCCGGAT
The DNA here is from genome assembly GCF_018968705.1 of Pseudomonas lijiangensis. Taxonomy (NCBI): domain Bacteria; kingdom Pseudomonadati; phylum Pseudomonadota; class Gammaproteobacteria; order Pseudomonadales; family Pseudomonadaceae; genus Pseudomonas; species Pseudomonas lijiangensis. The sequence goes on along the minus strand of NZ_CP076668.1, from coordinate 3,684,170 downwards.
ATGGCCAGCGTGCTGCTGTTCGGCACGGTCGCCATGGTTGCCGGTTCCCTGGCCTTTGGCGCCATCACCGATTACCTGCGCCGTTTCGGGGTGCAGCCGATCATGGTCTGTGGCGCGGGGATGGTGATCTTTGTCGTCTTTCAAGTGCTCATGGCCAGCGGCTTGCCCGTTTCGCCGTACCTGATTGCCATGGGTTTCAGTTTCTTTGGCACATCGACCACGATGAACTACGCAATCATTGCCCAATCGGTGCCTTCTGAATTGGCGGGCAGAGTGAGCTCTTCCTTCAATCTGGTGGTATTCGTGCTCGCATTTTTCCTGCAATGGCTGATGGGGATCGTGCTGAATCTATGGCCGGTGGGCGAGGGCGCAGGGCATCCGGTGGAGGCTTATCAATGGTCGCTGGGCCTCATGATTGCCTTGCAGTTGCCGGGTGTGCTGCTGTGGCTGAGTTTCAAGCCATGGAAACTCAAGGTCTGAAAACGAAAATGCCCCGACGCAGGGTCGGGGCATTGTGATGTTGCATCTCTACAGCGGTGATCAGGCTGTAGCTGTAACACCCGGGGTTTGCAGTTTGTGCCCGCCCTTGCGGAACAGCACCAGTGTCGCAACCAGGCCCAGGATTGCAGCGCCGGTCAGCCAGATGCCCGGGGCAGCCTTGTTATCCAGTACATGGATCAGGTAGGTGCATGCCGCTGGCGTGAAGCCACCGAAGGTTGCGGTCGCCAGGCTGTAGGCCAGGGAGAAGCCGGTGGTGCGCACGTCTACCGGCATGATTTCGGTCAGTGCCACAACCATGGCGCCGTTATACGAGCCATACAGGAACGAGAACCACAACTCGACCATCAGCAGATTGCCGAAGCTCGGGTGGGCAACCAGCCACGACAGGGCAGGGTAGGCAGTGGCGATGGCCAGTACGGTTGCGGCGATCAGCAGAGGCTTGCGTCCGATACGGTCGGAGAACGAGCCCATGATCGGCAGCCAGATAAAGTTGGATATGCCCACGCAGACCGTCACCAGCAGGCTGTCGATGTCCGACAGATGCAGTTCGTTCTTGCCGAAGGTCGGGGTGTAGGCGGTGATCAGGTAGAAAGACACGGTGGTCATCACGACCAGCGCCATGCCGCCCAGCACCAGACCGAAGTTCTGGCTGATGGAGCGCATGACTTCACGCAGCGTCGGACGATGGGTGCGAGCCTCGAACTCCGGCGACTCTTCCAGGGAGCGACGAATGATGAAGATGGCCGGTACGATCAGGCAGCCCACCAGGAACGGCACGCGCCAGCCCCATTCACCCATCTGATCCGGGCTGAGCCAGTGGTTGAGACCGACACCCAGCAGGCCGGCGAAAACAACGGCCGCTTGCTGGCTGGCGGACTGCCAACTGACGAAGAAACCTTTGCGGCCCGGCGTGGAAATCTCCGCCAGATACACCGAAACGCCACCCAGCTCCACGCCTGCGGAGAAGCCTTGCAGCAAGCGGCCCAGCAGAACCAGCAGGGGCGCGGCAACGCCCAGGGTTGCGTAACCCGGCACGCAGGCGATCAGCACTGTGCCCAGAGCCATCAGCGCCAGCGTGATGATCAGCCCTTTGCGGCGACCGTGGCGGTCAATGTAGGCACCCAGGAAAATCGCACCCAGCGGGCGCATCAGGAAACCGGCACCGAAGGTGGCCAGCGAAAGCATCAGCGACGCGAATGCGCTGTCGGCAGGGAAGAAGGTCTTGGCGATGGCTGTGGCGTAAAAGCCGTAGACCATGAAATCGAACATTTCAAGAAAGTTGCCGCTGACAACGCGAAAAATCGCCTTGCCTTTGCCTGTGTTTGAGGCCATTGGAAATACTCACTTAGGCTGTCTAGCTAGGGGGAAATCGTTGTATTTATGTCCTGCTTTGCCGCGGCGAAGGCTCAAGCCCGCACACGAAGCATAATTGTAACCATATGTGTAAATTGGTCCGAAGACAACCTTCCGCTACAGGACAGCCGTTTGCACGGTCCTTTTTTCAAGGCTGCATGGGGTATTTGTTTATGTGCCGGAGAGGGGATATATGGCTTTAGCTCGTTGAAATAGCGCCTGAGCCTCTGGCTTGAAAGGCTGCCATCCAACAAGGGAGCTGATTTCATATGACTGCTGCATTCGATATTGCAGAAAAATTTGCCACGCGTCCTACCCTGCGCCAGGTCGCTGTGGCCACCCTGCGTCAGGGGTTGCGTGAGTTGTATCCGACGTTGCAGATCGACCCGCAGACGGCGGTCCTTTCCCGTACTGCAAACGTGCCAGCAGCATCGTCTGCCGGGGGCGAGACTCAAACCCTCGTCGACTGTCTGCTGGAGCATTTCGCAGCCCAGTCCAGTGTGAAGTGGATCCGCGGACAACATATTCTTCTGGGGCCTTCAGGCCCGTTTTCGGTTGACATGCCCTGTATCGGCACGCTGGTGAATCAACTGGCGCTGGGCTTGCTCGAGAACTTCAAGCAGGCACTGGTCGATTACTGGCGAGAGTGCAGTGGCGAGCCTGTCGATTGCCGCAGCCGTTGGGACTGGCTGGGTGGCCAGATCAAGAAGGTATTGCTGGAGGGGCTGGGCGCAACGCCTTCTCGTGTGCAGGCCTCCATGGCCGGGAAGTGGTTGCGCGATATCGCCCTGTTTCCGGAAAAGGCCGAGCGCGAACGATTGGCGGTACAGCGCCCGTTGCCCCGTACCTGCATCATTCGCTTTCAGGTCAACGAGCCGCAAGCCCGGTCGGTGATACTTCCGGTCCTGATCATTTTCAACACTCAGAAGGGCAATGAGCAGGTCTTGATGTATCAGTTGTCGGGGCGCTGCCAGAGCTGGTCGAACCTCGCTGACTGGGAGCAAAGTCTGGCGTATCTGCTGGATGATCAGATCGGACAACTGGACGTGCGGTGGTTCATTCATGAGCCTGAAGACGATGTTTTCAGCGTTCTGGCCATGGCGCTACTGGAAAACCAGCTGGTGGGCATACAGGGGCTCAAGAGCATCCAGGTCTATGATCTTGATCGCCTGGAGCACTCACTGGCGGCATTGACCGACGTGTGCGGACTTTTCGAGACGGATGACCCTGCATCGAACCGTTCTTCGACGCTGGGCATCGAACGTCTGCCGTTGTGGATGAAAAACGCCCGCGAAGCCGATCGCAACGAGTACAGCCGTTTGATGGGGGCGCTGGCGGTGACCCAGAAGCGTGCCAAAGGCAAATCCTTCAATGACGGGCTGCCGCCGATTCTTGAGTTTGCGTCCCGGTCCCTGGCCATTGCCATCGCTCAGGATCATCTCGACGGCGTGGACTTCTTGCCCAGTCAGATTCAGGTGCGAATAGACAAGGTCACTGCCACCAGTGTGTCCGCGGGCGATCAGCCTTTTGCGGTGGGAAGTGTCGAGCCGGTGATCATGACCTTTCCCGAATTCGCTCTGGAAAATCTCTCCGGGTTGCCCGTAGGAAAAATCACGGTCTATCGCACCGACGCAAAACCATTGCCGCACTGGATGACGGCGGATTATCTGAAAGAGCTTACCGTGCGCGTCGATATCGGCCAGGTCTATCCCGACCTGCTCAAGCGCTATCTGGTCACTGATACCGCCGAGGCAAAGCGGCGTGAGGTCCTGTTTTCCGATCAGTTGCGCCTCCAGTTACCTTTGCAGGCACTGGAGCAGAAGATCAAGGGCGAGCTGAGCCAGAAGGGCTATCAATCCGTTTACGCCATCATGCAGACAGGCATGGCCAGCCGGCTTGTGGGGATTCAGCCAATAGTCCTGCGGCCCTTGTCCTTCGTTCGCCAGCCAGGGCATCAGGCCGATGTGGTGGACAATATGTTCGTGATCGGCCCGCAGGACACATCTGTCGGCCCACATGTTCTTTACAGGCCTTTTGCCCGCACTTCACTGACCGAATATGCCAGCTGGCCGGCGCTGCTCGCAGCGGTCAGGCAGCCCGGAGCGCTGCAAGACGACATTCTGGTCTGGCTCAGTGACAGTGCGCGTCCGGTGTATGCCAATGGAGGTTTTGCTGAGCCTCATGTCAACCGATTTGGCCTGGGCTCGGATTTCTCGCCACTGGAAAAACCCCTGCCAGCGGTGCTGGGCACAGATGTACTCAAGGGAGACATCATGCATGGCCTGTTCAATGCCAATGCCCGGGCGCTGATCAAGCTGGCAGATCGCAACGCCGTTTCCAATGCAGAAAGTCGTTGGGCACTGCTCAAAAGCGGCGGCTGGCTCTTGCTCAATACCGTGTTGCCGCTGTTCAGCGGGCCGGTTGCCAATGCCTTGTGGCTTGCGCAATTGTTGTCCGGTATCAACGAACAACTTGCCCGGCCCGGCTCGGAGGGGGAGGGAAGTCCGGCAGAGCTTGCCGATTTGCTGCTCAATATCTCGCTGGTCTTGCTGCATTCCGGGGTTTCTCTAAATAACCTGGCGTCCGTGAATCTGCTTGCAGGTAATCAGATGCTGGTGGAGCCGGTTGTGACTGAGGAGCCTGTGATCGTTCGTCAGGCTCCAATTCTTGTCGAGCGCCCTCTGGATGACGCCCGCACAGTGCTCGATTTTTCCTGGTCGCAACCGAGCAGTCGACTCAGCGGAGCGCAGCGCCTGGAGCTTGAGAAATTCAAGATCTGGCCTGGCACGGTGACCGGAAAGCCGCTTGCCTCCGGAGCGAACGCCGCTCTCTACAGTTTCAATGACCTCTGGCTGGCCAGAGTCGGCAGCGACCTGTTTCGGGTCACGGTCGAGGACGACGGGGTGCGTGTCGTGCGTCCCGACGACCCCTCGGTGCCGGGTCCCTGGCTCAGGCATGATGGTCAGGAATGGCACCTGGACCTGGGGCTGCATCTGCGCGGTGGTGGACCGAAGAAGAGCATCCGCCAGATGGCTCTGCAGAACGCAGAGAATCTGGCCCGTATCACTCAGCGCCTGGCAGAGCTCGATGCACGGGAAACGGATCTGGTGAAGAAGATCACAGGCTACAACGGGCATCTGAATACGGCTGTTGGTGAATTGCGGCAGATGTTTTTCGACCGTCTCGAAGAGGCAATGGGCGAGGAGGTCGAGCTATTGCAGCAGCGGATGAGCCTGTGGGAAGAGTTGAGAGTCGGGGATCGTCCTCCTGAACGGCAGATGGCTGAGGATATTGCCCGGGTGACGATCTACCTGGAGTTTCTGGAGGGTCGGCTGGCAGCTGAAAACGGTCTTCTTGCCAACACCGAAGTTGCGAAAATGGCCCGGACCGGGAGTGTGCTCTCGGATGAGAATATCGGAACCTACCTGAGCATGTTCAAGACGCTGCTGAGCAGGCAGGAAAAGGGCGTGCACTGGTCGCAGATTCGCGAATCGCTCTGGGAAAAGCTGCGGGCGGTGCCCAAGGTGGGTGAAGAGTTCTGGCGCAAGCAGGTTACGACTTTGTATGAAGGCAAGCTGTTCTCCGGCCTTGAGTGGCACTTCCAGCACATGATGTCGCATCTGGAATTGTGCTTCAGTAGAGAGCTTATTGTCCTCGAGGATGAGTTTCGTCCTTTCAAGGCGTTGCGTAACGACATGAGCCTCAATGGCGCGTTCGCCTCTCATGCCGAGCTTGAAAGGCCCAATGCCTATTCGCTGGCCGAGCGAATCGATGTTCTGGAAAGTGTCCTGCGCGAGTATCACAAGGCCAAGGGGATTGCTGATGATGTCGATACAGGGCTGTTCACGGGAGAACAGGCCCTGCACCTCGAGAACTTCAGAAACGAGCTGAATTCGCTGTGCGAGAGAACCCAGGCCCAACTGGCGAAGCTGATTCAGGAAAACGTCGAATCCTTGCCTGCCGTGGTCGAATATGTGCCGCGGGTCGAGCAGCCTTACAAGAGAGTCATCAGGACCCGCAATTACCGCTCCTTTGTGGGGAATGTACGCCGCAATGAAACAAACTTTCCCGGTGAAGTCGCCGATGTCATGAATACGCAGACGGGCGAGGTGATCAGTTCCTGGCACCAGCATGCGGATGGTCAATGGGTGGAAATCCAGGTTGCCAGACCTGAAAAGCCGACGCCCGCTGTTCGACCGGCATCAGCGGGTGAGCTTCAAAAGCGTGCCCGTGCATTTTTGCTGGAAGTTGAGCCTGCACTTGAAAAGGCCCGCTCGCAGGCAACACGTGCCTACGAGCCGGAAGACATCGAGGACATCCTGGTTTCCAGAGCGGACAAGTTGACCGCGCTTGCCGAGCAGATCACCGAAACTGCCAGGACATCCGAAAATCTGTCGCAACAGTTGACCGAAAATGCTGCGCAGTTGCGAGAGGCCGCCACCCGCCTGACAGCCGAAGGTCGCAGCCTGCGTATCGCCATGATCAAGTCTCAACCGCCGACAGCTGCGCGGGTCAGCTATCTGCACCGTCAGGGCGAAGTCAATATTTCCTCTTTCGAGGGCAGGAAAAACATGTCGGGCGCCAGGCGCGATGATTTTCTGCAGGAGTATGCGATTCGTGACAAGGACAATCGCTTGTTGTGGTGGGCGCACTTTCACTACAGAAACGAAGGGGACAGCGCCCAGGCTTTCACGGCGGCTCATCTGAAATTGCCCGAGCAGCGGATGATCGGTTACAAGTCACTGATCAGAAATTCGGGAGGGGCCAGGGACGTGGTCAATATCTATCGCAGTGCCATCGGCAAGGACATCGCCCAGCGCCTGTTTCTGGTGCTGGCTCCATGAGGCTGTGGCTGGGCAGGGTTGTGTGCGTGCTGTTTGCCGGTGTCATGGCCGGTTGTGATTCCGGGCCTGCCTTGCAGAACTTTGGTGGGCCGACCATGGGCAGCGGTTATTCGGTCAGCTATGTGCGCCATCCGGGTCAGCCCGATATACGTGTTGTCCAGCCTGAGGTCGAGGCGATCCTGGCCGAGGTGGATCAGCAGATGTCCACCTGGCGCAGCGACTCGGATATCGAGCGTTTCAATGTCATGGCGGCCGGTCAATGCCAGGCCATGCCGCCTGCGGTGCTGGAACTGGTGCGTGTCGGTGAGCATCTGGCCCGTGAAACCCAAGGCGCTTTCGACCTGACGGTCCTGCCCTTGATGAACCTGTGGGGCTTCGGCCCCCAGTCCCGCGTCCAGCAGGTGCCGACGGCACGTGAGCTGGCCCGGGCTCGTGAGCGAGTGGGTTATCGACATCTGAGCATCGATAACCGGCGCTTGTGCAAGGATGCGGACGTTGAGATAGACCTGAGCAGCATGGCTGCCGGCCATACGGTGGACCGTATTGCTGCACGGCTCGATGAGCTGGGCGTGCATGACTATATGGTGCAGGTCACTGGCGAGCTTAAGGTAAAAGGGCGCAAGCCCGATGGTTCGGCGTGGCGCGTTGCCCTCGAAGCGCCTCGCGACGATCAGCAGATCGCACAGAAGATCTTTGCTCTGGACGGTTGTGGTGTTTCGACGTCCGGGGATTATCGCCACTACTTCGAGCATGAAGGGCATCGCTATTCCCATACGCTTGATGCGCTGAGCGGAGCGCCGGTGACTCATGACCTGGCATCGGTGACAGTGATTCATCCTTCGGCGCTGATGGCCGATGGCTTGTCTACGCTGTTGTTGATTCTGGGGCCGGAGCGAGGCTGGGATTACGCACAACAGCATCAAATTGCTGCTTTTTTTGTGATTCGTGCCGATAAGCGCTTTATCATTCGCAGCAACCTGGCGTTCGATCAGCTATGTGCCGTGCAGGCGCAGTGAGCCTGAATGATCGATTGCAGACAAAAGTGGCCTTCAACGCGACCAAGGGGTAATGTTCGCCCCCTTGGTGCAGCGCTAGACTGGGCCCCGTGATTTAGCCAGAGATGCCAGAGTGGCGCCTCGGTATGTTCTAAAGGAGTACGCATGGCTGTCTACAACTACGACGTAGTGGTACTGGGTTCCGGCCCAGCCGGAGAAGGAGCGGCAATGAATGCCGCCAAGGCGGGGCGCAAGGTTGCGATGGTCGACAGTCGTCGGCAGGTCGGCGGCAACTGCACTCACCTGGGCACGATTCCTTCCAAGGCATTGCGTCATGCGGTCAAGCAGATCATCCACTTCAACACCAACCCGATGTTCCGGGCCATTGGCGAGCCGCGCTGGTTTTCGTTCCCGGACGTGTTGAAGAACGCTGAAATCGTCATTTCCAAGCAAGTGGCCTCGCGTACCGGCTACTACGCCCGCAACCGGGTGGATGTGTTCTTCGGCACCGGCAGCTTCTCCGATGAAAACAGCATCGACGTGGTATGCGCCAACGGCGTCGTTGAAAAGCTGGTGGCCAACCAGGTCATCATCGCCACCGGTTCGCGCCCTTATCGTCCTGCCGATATCGATTTCAATCACAAGCGTATCTATGACAGCGACACCATCCTCAGCCTGGGCCATACCCCGCGCAAGCTGATCATCTATGGTGCTGGCGTGATCGGCTGTGAATACGCCTCGATCTTCAGTGGTCTGGGTGTGCTGGTCGAGCTGGTGGACAACCGCGATCAGTTGCTGAGCTTCCTGGACTCGGAAATTTCCCAGGCGCTGAGTTATCACTTCAGCAACAACAACGTGATGGTTCGCCATAACGAAGAATACGAAAAGGTCGAAGGCCTGGATAACGGTGTGATCCTGCACCTCAAGTCCGGGAAGAAGATCAAGGCCGACGCCTTGCTCTGGTGTAACGGCCGTACCGGTAACACCGACAAGCTGGGCCTGGAGAACATCGGTCTCAAGGCCAACGGTCGCGGTCAGATCGAAGTCGACGAGAACTATCGCACCAGCGTTCCCAATATCTACGGCGCAGGCGATGTGATTGGCTGGCCGAGCCTGGCGAGTGCCGCCTACGACCAGGGGCGTTCGGCAGCGGGCAGTCTGGTGGACAACGGCAGCTGGCGGTATGTCAACGACGTGCCGACCGGGATTTACACCATTCCCGAGATCAGCTCGATCGGCAAGAACGAGCATGAACTGACTCAGGCACGTGTGCCTTACGAAGTGGGCAAGGCCTTCTTCAAGGGCATGGCCCGTGCGCAGATTTCCGGTGAGCGGGTCGGCATGCTGAAGATCCTGTTCCATCGCGAGACCCTGGAAGTCCTGGGCGTTCACTGCTTTGGTGACCAGGCTTCGGAGATCGTGCACATCGGTCAGGCGATCATGAACCAGGAAGGTGCTGCGAATACGATCAAGTATTTCGTCAACACCACCTTCAACTATCCGACCATGGCCGAAGCCTATCGGGTAGCGGCCTACGATGGTCTGAACCGGCTTTTTTAAGCGGCTCCGGCCGGTGGCCTGAGCCGGCCGGGGAGACCGATTTCAGCGATTCTCGAGAGTGGCGCTGGCCAAACCGGGAAAGTCTGTAATCAGGCTGTCTACGCCGAAGTCGGCGAGCCTGCGCATCAGCGCAGGTTCGTTGACGGTCCATACCGACACATGCAAACCCTGACGTTGCGCTTTCTGCAAACGCTCCGGGGTACACAGCGTCCAGTTCAATGCCAGAATCTCGCAGCCGTAGCTCTGGGCGACCTTCAACGGGTCGAGCCAGGCATATTCGGCGACCAGTCCACGGCTGATGTCCGGCGTCAGCTCCACGGCGGCGCGCAGCACTTCCCGGGAACTTGAGGTGATCGTCACCTTGTCCAGCAAGCCATGGCGCTGAGCCAGTTCACGAATCGCCAGCACGGTATTGGCAGCGCGAGTGCGTGAAGCGCTTTTGACTTCCAGTTGCCAGTGCTCGAAGTCGCATTTCTCGAACAGTTCTTCCAGATGCGGGATCGGGCAGGGCGAAACCCAGCCTGGGCCGCCCTTGCGAGCGTCGTAGGTCACAAGGTCGGCGGCCAGATGTTCATTGACCTTGCCACGCCGATCCGTGGTGCGCTTGAGGGTAGGGTCGTGAATGACCATCAGTTCCCCGTCGCGAGACAAATGCAGATCCAGCTCGCAACGGCGTACGCCGTGCTTGAGGCATTCCTGAAAGCTGGTCAGGGTGTTTTCCGGTGCTTCGCCCTTGGCGCCGCGGTGGCCGTAGATAAGCGTCACAATTACTCCTGGCCTCGAAGGCGCCAAATACATGAATGTGATGTGTGCAAGGGAACGGGCTCAGGCCTTGGGCATGCCTTGTTCAAGCGCCTGACGACGTTGCTGGGCCTGGCGTTGCAGCACATGGCGTGCGAGCAACTGACGCTGGGCGTCCGGCAGGTCCACGAATTCGGTGCCTACATCGAATTCGCCGTTTTCCAGAGTGTTACAGTGAATGACAGTGGCGCGCAGCATCAGGCCTGAAGCCTGGGGCATCAGCACCATCTTGATCGACAGTTTTTCGCCGAGGGCGTAGCTCTGGTTCGAGGTGAACAGCAGGCCACCTTCGGAAAGCTTTACCGGCTGCGGTGCGCCAAGCTTGCCCAGCGCGGTATGGGCAACAACCCGGCCCAGCAGGTCGATACGCTTGTTCAGCGACTTGAGAAAGCTGTTGAGCACCCGGTCACGCTCGTCGAGCTGACGCAACAGATGCTGGGATTCGAATTCGCTGACATGCAGCTCGCTGAGCAGATCGAACAGTACCGACGTGTCGCGCATGGCTTCCTGGCTGGCCTGGTCGGCCTGAGACAGGGGGTTAATTTCCAGTGCGACGCTGTCTTCGATACGGTAGTATTCGCGGCGTTCTTCTTCATCTAGTGTCGACATGGCGAACCCATGGTAGCTGCTGTGGTCAGAGAGTTTCGAGTGTAAAGCTGCACGTCAAGGCTCGCCACACGGACGTCCCCATTCCTGCGAACAATTCCCTACATGTTCAGACCTCTTTTTGTATTTATCGGCACGCGTTACACCCGTGCAAAACGACGTAATCATTTTGTTTCCTTCATTTCCCTGACGTCCATCATCGGCCTCGCCCTGGGTGTAGTGGTGATGATAGTCGTGTTATCGGTCATGAATGGCTTCGATCACGAAATGCGCACCCGTGTGCTGGGCATGGTGCCTCACGCCACCATCGAATCGGGCGAGCCCATTGCCAACTGGCAGGGCCTGGCTGCCAAGGTCCAGGAAAACCCGCAGGTGCTGGCGGTTGCGCCATTCACCCAGATGCAGGGTTTGCTGACCAATGACGGCAAGGTCCAGAAGGTGCTGCTCAACGGTATTGACCCGACTCAGGAGCGCAAGGTTTCGATCATCGACAACTTTGTGAAACAGGGGAAGCTCGACAGCCTTGCACCTGGCAGTTTCGGCATCGTGATCGGCGACAAGGCCGCCACCAAGCTGGGGGTCGGCATCGGTGACAAGCTGACCTTCGTGGCTCCGGAAGTCACGCTCACGCCAGCGGGCATGTTTCCGCGCATGAAGCGTTTTGAAGTGGTCGGTATCTTCCACGTCGGCGCCGGTGAGCTGGACGGCTATCTGGGCCTCACCAATCTCGAGGATCTTGGGCGTCTGCATCGCTGGAAGCCGGATCAGGTCCAGGGCCTGCGCCTGAAGTTCGATGACCTGTTCGCGGCTCCCCGCACGTCATGGGAAATTGCCCAGAAGCTGGGCGAGAACAACTTCTACTCCCGTGACTGGACCCGCACCCACGGCAACCTGTATCAGGCGATCCGCATGGAAAAAGCCATGATCGGCCTGCTGTTGCTGCTGATCGTCGCGGTGGCGGCGTTCAATATCATTTCCACGCTGGTCATGGTGGTCAACGACAAGAAGGGCGACATCGCCATCCTGCGCACCCTGGGCGCGACCCCGCGCCAGATCATGGCCATCTTCATGGTACAAGGCTCCGTGATCGGTGTGGTCGGCACCCTGATCGGCGCGGCAGTAGGTATTGTGGCGGCGCTCAATGTCAGCTCGGCGATTTCGGCGCTTGAAGGCCTGATGGGCCACAAGTTCCTCAATGCCGACGTGTACTTCATCGATTATCTGCCTTCGCAACTGATGGCCCAGGATGTGTTCCAGGTCTGCGGTGCTGCGTTGGCCCTGAGTTTCCTCGCCACCCTGTATCCAGCCTGGCGTGCGGCGCGCACCCAGCCTGCGGAGGCGTTACGTTATGAGTGAGTCGGGCATGTTAGATAAAGCTGTATTGAGTTGCCGCAATCTGGGTAAGTCCTACGAGGAAGGTCCGGAGTCTGTCGTGGTGCTGTCCGGTCTGCAGCTTGAGCTGCATCCGGGTGAGCGCGTGGCGATTGTCGGCAGTTCGGGGTCGGGCAAAAGTACCTTGCTGAACCTTCTCGGTGGCCTGGATACGCCTACCGAGGGCAGTGTCTGGCTGGCCGGGGAAGAGCTGTCGGCGCTGAATGAAAAGGCCCGCGGTCTGTTGCGTAACCGGGCGCTGGGTTTCGTCTACCAGTTCCACCACTTGTTGCCCGAGTTCACTGCACTCGAAAACGTCTGCATGCCGTTGCTGATCGGCAGCACACCGATTCCCGAAGCCCGCAAGCGGGCTACCGCCTTGCTGGAGCGCGTAGGTCTTGGGCATCGGTTGGCCCACAAGCCATCGGAGTTGTCCGGCGGTGAGCGTCAGCGTGTCGCGATTGCCCGTGCGCTGGTGAACCAGCCAGGGCTGGTGATGCTCGATGAGCCCACGGGCAACCTCGATCATCACACGGCCCAGGGTATTCAGGACCTGATGCGTGAGCTGAGCACTTCGTCGCGTACGGCGTTTCTGGTGGTGACCCACGATATGAACCTGGCCCGGCAGATGGACCGCGTACTGCGCCTGGAAGACGGTCGCCTCGTCGCTGGCTGATTGACCCGCCCCGACGCAAGTCATCGCGTCGGGGTCTTTACCTTTTTCTACGGTGCTCCGCGAATGTTCAGACCGTTATCCATCTTCATCGGCGCGCGCTATACCCGCGCAAAGCGTCGTAAAAGCTTTATCTCGTTCATTTCGATGACCTCGATGATCGGTCTGGCGCTGGGCGTGCTGGCGATGATCGTGGTGTTATCGGTCATGAACGGTTTCCAGCGTGAAATGAGTTCACGGATCCTCGGCATGGTGCCCCATGCGATGATCGCCGGCGTCAAGCCGGTGGACGACTGGAAGCCGCTGGCAGAAGCGGCCCTGAAGAACCCGGAAGTCACGGCAGCCGTGCCACTCACCGAGATGGAAGGCATGCTGTCCTACAAGGGCTCCATGCAACCGATCCAGGTCAGCGGTATCGATCCTGCGCTTGAGCATCAAGTCTCCATCGTGACCAAGCACATCATTCGCGGCAACCTGCAGGACCTGAAACCGGGCGAGTTCGGCGTGGTGCTGGGCGAGATCACGGCTCGTCGCTTTCGCTTGAGCGTGGGCGACAAGCTGACCCTGATCGTGCCGGAAGTCAGCAGCGCACCGGGCGGTATCACGCCACGTCTGCAACGCCTGACTGTGGTCGGCGTGTTCAAGGTGGGAGCCGAACTGGATGGCTCCATGGCGCTGATCAACATTGCCGACGCCGCGCAGATGCAGCGCTGGCAGCCCGATCAGGTGCAGGGCGTGCGTCTGGCGCTGAAGGATCTGTACAAGGCGCCGCAGGTTTCCACTGCCATCGCTTCGGGCCTGGGCGCCGATTATCGTGCCGATGACTGGACCCACACCCAGGGCAGCCTGTTCAGTGCGATGAAAATGGAAAAGACCATGATCGGCCTGTTGCTGCTGATGATCGTCGCCGTGGCGGCGTTCAACATCATTGCGACCCTGATCATGGTGGTGAACGACAAGGGCGCGGATATCGCCATCCTGCGCACCATCGGTGCCACGCCGCGGCAGATCATGGCGATCTTCATGGTTCAGGGCACGGTGATCGGTATCGTCGGCACCCTGATCGGCGGCGTTCTGGGCGTGATTGCAGCGCTGAATGTCAGCAGTCTGGTGGGCTGGTTCGAGCGGGTCAGCGGCCAGCACGTCTTCAGTTCCGATGTGTACTTCATCAGCAACCTGCCTTCGGAGTTGCAGGGTGGTGACGTGGTGCTGATCTGCAGCGCCGGTTTCATCCTGAGCTTCCTGGCAACCATCTACCCAGCATGGCGCGCCGCCCAGGTGCAGCCGGCTCATGCACTGCGCTACGAATGACCGATCCCGTGCAGCAATGAATTCATTGCTGCACGGGCGTCAAAGTGCGCGCAGGCGTTAAAGCTGAAAGCCCGGTGCAAACCCTATAAACTTGCCGGGTTAATTCATGAGATTCCAGGTATCGCCATGCATCCCGCAGCCGAACACTCTCCGCTGGGCAAGTCCAGTGAGTACATCGCCACCTACACGCCATCCCTGTTGTTCCCGATTCCGCGCGCTGCGAAGTGGGCCGAGCTGGGGCTGACGGCTCAGACGTTGCCTTATCAGGGTGTCGATTTCTGGAATTGCTATGAGCTGTCCTGGCTGCTGCCGTCGGGCAAGCCGGTGGTGGCGATTGCCGAGTTCAGCATCCCGGCTGACTCGCCCAATATCATCGAGTCCAAGTCCTTCAAGCTTTACCTCAACTCGCTGAACCAGACCTCCTTCCAGAGCACTGAGCAGTTGCAAGCGACCCTTGAGAAGGACCTGTCGGCAGCGGCGGGCAAGCCTGTCGGTGTGCGTATCAGCCGTCTGGCCGAGATCGAGAGCGAAGGTGTGGCCAGCTTGCCGGGCGCCTGTATCGATGATCTTGATGTCAGCATCGACAGCTACGACCATCCGCAACCCGAGCTGCTGCGCTGCGACGATTCCCGTGTCATCGAGGAAAGTGTGCACAGTCACTTGCTCAAGTCCAACTGTCCTGTGACCAGCCAGCCTGACTGGGGCAGTGTGGTAGTGGAGTACCGTGGTGCGGCGCTGGATCATGCGAGCCTGCTGGCTTACATCGTCAGCTTCCGCCAGCATTCGGACTTCCATGAGCAATGCGTGGAGCGGATCTTTCTCGACCTGCAGCGTTTGCTCAAGCCTGAGAGACTGACGGTTTATGCGCGTTATGTGCGTCGTGGCGGGCTGGATATCAACCCCTATCGCAGTACTGAAGCATTGCAGGTCGATAACCGTCGACTGGCACGCCAGTAAGCAGAGAAGCCCGTCATTTGACGTAATGCTGATAAGTTAAGAGACTCATTTCAGAAAGCCAATGGCAAGGTCACAATTCGTGGGAGGGGCCTTGGCCGCGACAGCCAGCTTTCAGACGCTGAAATGTGTTGCCTGTAAGCAAGTCGTCGCGGCCAAGGCCCCTCCCACAAGTGACATATGCCTTAACTGATCGGCATTACTTCATCTGACGGGATTTTCGTTATGTCAGATCCCGATATTGCCCAGGGTCTGGACGATATTGCGCAGGGTCCCGGCAATGGCCGGATGCTCCAGCTCGAAGCGTTCTACCGCGAGATTGACGCCATCGGCCAGGCTGGCGTCCTGAGTCATGCTTTCCAGCTGGATCTTTGTTTCGATCTGTTCCATCAGCTCACGGAGATTGTCACGCTCGGCTTCGGACAGCGGCGGATTGTGCTCCAGTTGCTCGCGCAGGGTATTGAGTTGTTCTTGCAGTTCGCGGGCAGGCATGGCGTGCTCCTTTGTTGATAAGTCTGCTTCATGGACTCTCGCATCGAGCGAAAGGTCCGTGATGCATTAAGACTAATCCACTCGGGACTTGCCTGCATGATGTGTATCAGGGCTTTTCACCCTTGCTGCGGCGCAGGGCGATATCGGCCAGACAGGACTCCAGTTCACCCAGATGATCGATGACCGAATGCACGCCCTGAGCGTAAAGCTTGAGGGTGGCGTGGGCGCGGCGTTGTTCGCGTTCGCTGTCGCTCAGTGCCTGCCATTGCGCAGGAGAGAGGCCGCACAACGGCCCGCAGGACGCCAGGCCGATGGTCCAGAGTCCGGCATTCAGGCCCGATTGCAGCAGGCGCGGGTCGCCGCTGATCAGCACGCAACCCTCCAGTTGATTCACTTTCAGCGCCATCAGGGCCAGCCAGCAGGCGTCGGGAGCAGGCCATTTTGCGTTCGGGCGTGGAGCCGCCGTGACCCATTCGCTGACAGTCGCAGCCAGTGCATGGCTCAGGTTTTCGGGCAGTTCGTCGATCCAGGCGCAGGGCATGCCCTGGCGGCTCAGGGTTTGCAGAATATCGATGGCGCCGGGCGTCGCGAGGGCGAAGTCCGGTTCCTGAGCCTTGATGCCTGCCTGCGCCCCAAAGTCCACCAGGCAGCCGCTGAGGCCGAACAGCAGGGCAGGGAAGTCAGGCAGGGAGTTGGCAACCGGCGCGAGCATGGTAATGTCTCTGAAATATTCATGAACGCTACCGGGCTTTTGTGACATTCGGATGAATGTCCGGTGACTGTGTTTAAAAGTCTGTCGGACTGACAGAACTGACTTATTTCTGGCGGAACGCTTTATACTGCCAATCCTTGCGTATCGGCTCGCAGTCGCGCGTCATCATCTTGATCAGGAGTTTCAGCTATGCCCGTGATCGGTGCAGGCTTTGCCGGGCGTCTGGCTCGGTTGTGTGTATGTGTGGGAGTTGCCTTCGTTCCGATGGCGGCACAGGCGGCCGAAGAAGATCCGTGGGAGAGTGTCAACCGCGTCATTTTCCGTTTCAACGACACCCTCGACACCTACACCCTCAAGCCTATTGCGCAGGGCTATCAATACATAGCTCCGCAATTCGTCGAAGACGGCGTACACAACTTCTTCAACAACATCGGCGATGTGGGCAACCTGGCCAACAATATCCTTCAGGCCAAGCCTGAGGCTGCCGGTGTCGATACTGCGCGTCTTATCGTCAACACCACGTTCGGTCTGCTGGGCGTCATCGACGTCGGCACCCACATGGGCTTGCAGCGCAATGATGAAGATTTCGGTCAGACCCTGGGTTACTGGGGTGTAAGCAGTGGTCCTTACGTGGTGTTGCCGCTGTTCGGCCCGAGCACTGTGCGTGATGCCATCGCCAAATACCCGGACACCTACACCGAACCGTACCGTTACATCGACCATGTGCCAACCCGCAATAGCCTGCGCGCTGCTGACCTGATCGATATGCGCGCCAGCCTGCTGTCGGCAGAGCGCATGGTGAGCGGTGACAAATACACCTTCATCCGCAACGCCTATTTGCAGAACCGCGAATTCAAGGTTAAGGATGGTCAGGTCGAAGACGATTTTTAATCGTTACGTAATGTTGACCGAATGAATGAAGGCGACCAAGGTCGCCTTTTTTCTTTTGCGCGAAGCGATGGTGCAATCAATTCATCGAAATGATGGAAAGCCCCAGCTTTTGCCCGCCGCCTTCGATATCCGTCAGCCAGACAACTTCTGTCTGGGCGGACAGTCCCGAGAGTGCCGGGTGATCCGAATCGATGCTGACGCTGAGTTTGTCGCCGATCTTGAAGGAGCGGGGGGCCTCGACCTGCATTCCGGTGCTGGAAAGGTCGATGCAGACGGCCGGAATTACCTGACCTGCATGGAGCAGGTTGATATCTGCATCGATACGCATGCGAATGTAGTCGCGTTTCTCCTCGTAGCTGCGATCATTTTGGCCCATGTCTATCCCTTCGTTTTGGTTGCTGATTAGTAGGTTCTTATAACTCCCGGCGATTTGCGATGTAAAGACGTAAAGTGAGCAGGGTCGTACGCTTGAAACGCCCGTCGGATGGGAGTACCGTCTGCGCCTTGAAGGGCACCTCTGAAACCTGATTGCCGGTCCGAGTGCGGACCTGCCGTTGCAGAGAGGCTAGAAGCGAATCCAGTAAGCAGGTACCGGCATGTCCGGGCCGCCTACACAACCTCATCTGGCGCCGTTTGCCCACATGCCAAAAACCAGTGCCACACTGCTGATTATCGATGACGACGACGTAGTGCGTGCGAGTCTCGCCGCCTATCTGGAAGATAGTGGCTTCAGTGTCCTCCAGGCGAGTAATGGCCTGCAGGGAATACAGACATTCGAGCAGCAAAAGCCCGATCTGGTCATTTGCGATCTGCGCATGCCCCAGATGGGAGGCCTTGAGCTGATTCGTCAGGTGACGGGGCTTTCTCCACAGACCCCGGTCATTGTCGTTTCCGGCGCGGGCGTCATGAGCGATGCGGTCGAGGCCTTGCGCCTTGGCGCTGCCGACTACCTGATCAAGCCGCTTGAAGACCTGGCCGTTCTCGAACATTCCGTGCACCGCGCACTGGACCGTGCCCGTCTGCTTCAGGAAAACCAGAACTACCGCGAGAAGCTCGAAACGGCCAATCGCGAGCTGGAGGCGAGCCTTCATCTGTTGCAGGAAGACCAGGATGCCGGTCGTCAGGTGCAGATGAACATGCTGCCGATCAGCCCTTGGGCCATCGATGAGTTCCAGTTCGCCCACCAGATCATCCCGTCACTGTATCTGTCCGGCGACTTCGTGGATTATTTCCGTGTCGATGAACGGCGCGTGGCGTTCTATCTGGCTGACGTTTCGGGTCATGGTGCGTCTTCGGCATTCATTACGGTGCTGTTGAAGTTCATGACCACGCGCCTGCTGTTCGAATCCAAGCGCGGCGGCACATTGCCTGAGTTCAAGCCGTCGGACGTGCTGTCGCACATCAACCGTGGCCTGATCAGCTGCAAGCTGGGCAAGCACGTGACCATGGTCGGTGGTGTCATCGACGAAGACACCGGCATCCTGACCTATGCCGTCGGTGGCCATCTGCCGCTGCCTGTGCTGTTCTCAGACGGGGAAGCGCGCTATCTGCAGGGCCGCGGTCTTCCTGTAGGCCTGTTCAATGAAGCGACCTATCAGGACCATGAGCTGGAACTGCCCGAGTCCTTCAGTCTGACGATGCTGTCTGATGGCATACTGGATCTTCTGCCCGGTGATACACTCAAGGAAAAGGAAGCGGTCTTGCCGGAAATGGTGAAGACTGCTGGTGGAAGCCTGGAAGGACTTCAGGAGGTTTTTGAATTGGCTACGCTAGGGGAGATGCCGGATGATATCGCCTTGTTAGTGTTACGCAGGAATCTTGAATGAGTACCGGTAGAATCCAGTTCGCCGAGCAGGAAGGCACCTTCGTACTGAAGTTCGTGGGCGAAGTGCGTTTGACGCTGTGTTCGGCCTTGGATGCGACAATCGAGAGAATCTTCTCCGCGCTGAATTTCTCGGCCGTGGTGATCGACTTGACCGAAACCCGCAGCATCGACAGTACGACGCTGGGCCTTTTGGCCAAGTTGTCGATTCTGTCGCGTCAGAAGGTCGGGTTGCTGCCAACCCTGGTAACGACCCACGAAGACATCACCCGGCTCTTGCAGTCGATGGGCTTCGATCAGGTGTTCAACATCGTCGATCGTCCCATCCCGCGCCCCGAGTGCCTGACCGACCTGCCGTCGCAGGATCAGTGCGAAGAGGTGGTCAAGGCCAAGGTGCTGGAAGCGCACAAGATCCTGATGGGCTTGAACGACTCCAATCGTGAAGCCTTCCATGATCTGGTCAATGCCCTCGAAGGGCAGCGATAAGCGAATCTGCACGCTTGCCGCGCTGAACAGCGGGCAATAAAAAGGGCGGCCCCCGCAAGGAGGCCGCCCTTTAGTGCATTCAGGCCTTGGCGGCGAGCAATGCTTCGAGCTTTTCCTGGTCGCGAGCGAACTGACGAATGCCCTCGGCCAGTTTTTCCGTGGCCATGGCATCTTCGTTGGAGGCCCAGCGGAACTCCTTCTCGGACAGGCTCTGACGGGCTTCGCCAGCGTTGCCCGGTGCCAGTTTCTGCTCCAGGTTGCCGTTGTCTTCTGCCAGTTGCTTGAGAAGGTCCGGGCTGATGGTCAGACGGTCGCAACCAGCCAGTTGTTCGATCTGGCTCAGGTTACGGAAGCTGGCACCCATGACCACGGTCTTGAAGTCGTTAGCCTTGTAGTAGTTGTAGATGCGGGTCACGGACTGCACGCCCGGATCTTCTGCACCTGTGTACTCCTGGCCCGACGACTTCTTGTACCAGTCGTAGATACGGCCCACGAACGGCGAAATCAGGAACACGCCAGCTTCGGCGCATGCCACGGCCTGAGCGAAAGAGAACAGCAGGGTCAGGTTGGTCTGGATGCCGTCCTTCTCCAGCTTCTCGGCGGCCCGGATACCTTCCCAGGTGGAAGCCAGCTTGATCAGGATCCTATCGCGACCAATACCGGCTGCATCGTACAGACTGGCCAGACGCTCGCCGCGCTCGATCATCGCATGGGTATCGAAGGAAAGCCGTGCATCCACCTCGGTGGACACGCGCCCTGGCACGACATCGAGAATCTTGCGGCCAATGGCAACGGCGAAGCGGTCAGACGCCAGACCGATATCACCCTTGCTGCCACTGAAAGCCTCGGCCAGCAGCTCAGCGTTGCTTTCGCTGGAAGCCGCCTTGAGCAGAAGGGAAGGGTTGGTGGTAGCGTCTACCGGCTTGAGGCGGGCAATGGCATCAAAATCACCGGTATCGGCGACGACAGTTGTGAATTTCTTGAGTTGTTCCAGCTTGGAAGTCATTAGCGTGCTCTGTCCTGTGCGGTTGGATGACATTACCCGAGCGCTGCCTGCCACTCAAGGTCGCAGACCATGATGTCGACGTTTGATGACGCGCTTTCCTCATTCGCAGGCAATGGATGACGCTCGGGGGTATGGAAGAGGGGTTCAGACTGGATTTGAGCGTGGTTGGGGCTGGTTGTTCCCTTGGGATCGCCTGACTTTCGATCAAGAGGACAAGGTCTTAGAAGGCGCTGCTAAATGATGCTGCCAGTTGTCTGACTGGAAACGCTATTCCTAGTCTCACTGAAATCATTGTTTGCCCTGCTTCCAGTCAATTAAGGGGCACATGTCAATTTGTAGTAGATCGCCCGCCGCCTCGGTGCCACGCAGCAAACTGTAGGAGCGAATTTATTCGCGAGAGGCCCGTGAAGCTGAAGGAAGTCTATCGCCCTCAATGACGTCTCGCGAATAAATTCGCTCCTACAAGTTTTTTTGGCTTAACTGATCGTAATGTTGGGGTATGCTCTACAAGTTAAAAGCATTGCGGTCATGATTCTTTTGTCTGTGTTGTGCGGTACGTGGGCATACACAGGTAATAATCAAACGGTGTTGGATTAATTGATTCTGAGTGCTTTTTCGTCCAGTTGAAATTCATCTTCGATGCCAAGTTTTTTCAAAATGGCCGGCAATACCTGATGGATAACTCGCATGCCTACCAGAAGCTCGTTCATATAAATGTCAGGGTGGATGCGTGATGCATTGAACCCAAGACTTTCAGCCTCGGCCGCGTGTCCAAGCCCGTCGTGACCATGATATACAAGATCAAGAAGCTCGGCTTTTAATGGGGTTCCAGTTTTAAATGCTCTATCTTTCACTAAGCCAAGCCAGTCTTCATAATCTCTTTCAGTTTTGTATTTGAATTTTCTAAAGCTTGGGGCGAGCTCTAGGTTTACATCAACTTTTGAGGCGGCTAGAGATATGAGGTTTGGCTCGATTTCTTCAATGGATGAATCAAAAAGCTCCATGTCGTCATTAATCAAATACTCTACATATGCGGTATAGAAACCATATACATCAGTAAATGCTTTGAAGATTTTGTAAATAAGAGACGAGTATTGGTTGTGTGTCACTGCCTCCCAATACTCTTCGTTGTCTTCGTTGTCTTCGTTGTCTTCGTTGTCTTCGTTGTCTTTGGCAGTAATTTCTAGCTCGGCAGGAAATACTTTAGGAATTTCAACACCCATTTCTCGGAGCGTGTGAAAAGTGTTCCAGCACAAATTGTCAATGTCTTCCACTAATGGGGGGGAGTTGTATCCCGTCTCCGCACTCGATTGAGCCATCTCTGCAAGGTAATGAATGAGGCGCTCCCATTTCAGAGCATTCTCACGTGAGCTGCTCCAAACAATAAATTCCGGGTCTTGATCGCCAATCCCTGAAAGCACCCTCAGCTTCTCTCCCATCTCAAAGGAAAGGTGCTCTCCTTTTTTCCATTTGCTGATCTGGGTCGCAGAAACGCCAAGCCGCGTTGCTAGCTCTTTTTGTGTGCAACCCAAAGCCTCCAGTGATAATTGAACAAGTGCTTCGCTGCGCATGGCATGCTCCAATTTAGTAAATTATTCGTCATGATAAACTAGATTATATGCCTTGATTTAGTTTTTTCAATTTTAAATTTACTAAATTTAATCTGCCGATTCGGATGTCGTGAGACATTAAGTCCGCTCTGATAGAATTCGCCTCCTCATGCATGTGTTTAGCGGCCGCTAACACGGCCCAGAACTGGTACAAATACGTTGAAAATGTTGCCCGAAACGCTCTGCAGCCCATGTGAATCAAGCCCTGCGCCATCCCGCCGCTTCTCCGTCGCCCCGATGATGGACTGGACTGACCGCCATTGCCGGTATTTCCTGCGCATCCTGTCGAAGAATGCCCTGCTGTACACCGAGATGGTCACCACAGGTGCATTGATCCACGGTGATCGTGAGCGTTTTCTGCGCTACGACGAGGCCGAGCATCCGCTGGCTTTGCAGCTGGGCGGGAGTAATCCTGCGGATCTGGCGACTTGTGCCCGCATGGCTGAAGAGGTGGGGTACGACGAGGTCAATCTGAATGTGGGCTGTCCGAGTGATCGGGTGCAGAACAATATGATCGGTGCCTGCCTGATGGGGCATCCCGAACTGGTGGCCGATTGTGTGAAGTCCATGCAGGACACGGTGGCGATTCCGGTGACGGTGAAGCACCGGATCGGGATCAATGGCCGGGACAGTTACGCCGAGCTGTGTGATTTCGTCGGCAAGGTTCATGAGGCTGGCTGCAACAGCTTCACGGTGCATGCCCGTATCGCGATTCTGGAAGGGCTTTCGCCCAAGGAAAACCGTGATATTCCGCCGCTGCGTTATGACGTGGCAGCGCAGTTGAAGCGGGACTTTCCGGGCGTCGAGATCATTCTCAATGGCGGTATCAAGACCCTTGAGCAATGCCAGGAGCATTTGCAGACGTTCGATGGCGTGATGCTCGGGCGTGAGGCTTATCACAATCCCTATCTGCTGGCTGAAGTAGATCGCCAACTGTTCGGCAGCACAGCGCCGGTGATCAGTCGTGCAGAGGCTCTGGAAGCGTTGCGGCCTTATATTGCTGCGCATATCGAGAGCGGCGGCACCATGCACCATATCACGCGGCATATCCTGGGCATGGCCCATGGTTTTCCGGGAGCACGACGTTTTCGGCAGTTGCTGTCAGTCGACATTCACAAGGCGGAAAAGCCCTTGTTGCTGCTGGATCAGGCGGCGGAGTTTCTGGCGGGGCATTAGTGGTTTTTTCGCGAATGAGCGGAGCGCCGCCCGATTCGCACGCACCAGCAGACTGTAGGAGCGAATTCATTCGCGAAGGGCTGCCAAAAATATTCACGCCGGATTTGCTCTGGATCAATCAAAGCCGCCTTTGCGATGGTTGCCGGCCTTGAAGGGGACTATGTTGAATACATACCCATTCAAGGAGAGATGTCATGCACAAAGTACTGGTTCCTTATGACGGATCGGCTCATTCCAAGCATGCGCTGGAGTACGTCATCGGTTTGTCAGGCAGCCTTGCACGACCCCTGCAGGTGCATTTGCTCAACGTCCAGGCCAGCCCGGTCGTTTATAGCGACTATCTGGCGCCGGACATGATCGAGGGCGTCAAGGCCGGGCTTTTCAATGAAGCCAACCGAATCCTTGCCGAGGCCGTGGTGCTCTTGAAGCGGGCTGATATTAACCATCAGACTCACGTGGATCTTGGCAATGTGGCTGATCAGGTCAAGCTGGCTGTCAAGCAACTGGGTTGCGACACCGTGGTGATGGGCACTCGCGGCCTGGGCAGTTTCGGCGGTTTGCTGCTGGGCTCGGTCGCCAACCGTGTCATTCATGATGTGTCGGTGCCAGTCATTCTCATCAAGTAATCGAACTCAAGCCTGCGCCGGTGCCCGATACTGGCGCAGCAGTTCGATCTTTTCCGGTGGCAACAACTGGCGCAAGGTTTTGTAGAGTGCGCGGGTTTCCAGCAGGTTCCAGATCCGCAGCATGGTTTCCAGGGCATCCAGTGGCTTGCTGATGAAGTCACGAGCGCCCAGGGCCAGGGCGCGCAGGCGGGTTTCGCGAGTGGCGTCGGCGGTCAGGACCATGATCGGCATGTAGTCGTTGCTCGGGATACGCCGATTCAGTTGCTCCAGCACCGCAAACCCGTCGAACTCCGGCATGTGCAGGTCGAGAATCACCAGATCCGGCTCGAAGCTGTTGAACAGGTCCAGCGTTCTCAGTGGCTCGGTGCTGCTCAATACATTGGTCAGGCCTTCGCGAGCGAGCAATTGCTCCATCAGTTCAAGATTGGGCCGTTGGTCATCGATAATCAGGATACGGAAATCGCCGCTCATGAAGGCTCCGGTAGGTATTGGTCCAGGTGCGCGAGGAACGCCGGCACCTGGATGGGTTTGGTCAGGATTGCCGTAGCTCCGGCCTGGCGCAACTCGCGGTGGGTCTTGTCACTGGCGTCGGCCGTGATCATCAGTACCGGCGTGTTGGCCGTGCTGGGGGATTGTCGCAGGCGTTTCAATACATCGCGGCCCGCAAGGTCCGGCAGGTTCACGTCCAGCAGAATCAACTGCGGCGCGTGCTGCCGGGCAAGGTCCAGCCCCAGTTGTCCTTGCATGCTGGACAGCAGTTGAATGCCGGGCCTGCGCTGCAACAGGGTTTCGATCAGGGCCATGCTCGACAGATTGTCTTCAATGCACAGCACTTTGCCGTAATGCTCGACGCGGGCAGGGTGCGGTTCGGCAGGCATCGCGCTGATCCGGCGAATCGGCGCTTCTTCTGCCTTGTGCACTTGTGCATAGGGTAATTCCAGGGTGAACCGGCAGCCTTCTCCCGGCGTGCTGTGTACGGTCATGCTGCCGTTCATGGTTTCCAGCAGGCTTTTGCTCAATGCCAGGCCCAGGCCTGTGCCTTCCACGCTGGAGTCGGCCTCAAGACGCTCGAAGGGTTTGAACAACTGATCGAGTCGATCCAGCGCAATGCCTTTGCCTGTGTCGATGACACTGATGGTGACCCGGTCGTCCTGTTGCTGGACCTCGATTCTCACCAGCCCATTGGGGCGGTTGTATTTGATGGCGTTGGACAGCAGGTTCAGCAGCACCTGAACCAGACGCTGACGATCGGCAATCACACCACTGTCGCTTGCCAGTTCCGGCAATTCTGCCAGCTGGATACCGCCATCGGCCGCCATGGGCCAGACCAGGCTCAAGGCTTCTTGAAGAACCTCGGGCAAAAGCACCGGCTCCAGGTTGAGTGACAGATGGCCTGCCTCGATCCGGGCAATGTCCAGCACTTCGTTGATCAGTGTCAGCAGATGCTGACCGGCTCGCAGAATATGACCGACCTGAGGTTTCTGGTGATTGCTGGAGTCCATGTCCAGCAGTTGAGCGAAGCCCAGAATGGAGTTCAGGGGCGTGCGCAGTTCGTGGCTCATGCGCGAAAGAAACTCGCTCTTGGCACGACTGGCGCGTTCTGCCTCTTCCCGGGCTGTGCCAAGGGCGATTTCGGCAGCACGGCGGTCGGTGATGTCCCGGGTGATCTTGGAAAAGCCGCGCAGGGCATCGCTGCTGTCGTATTGGGCGGTGATGACCACGCTGGCCCAGAAACGGCTGCCATCCTTGCGGCAACGCCAGCCTTCTTCCATGTAGCGGCCGTGGAGTTTCGCCTCTTGCAGCGCCATGTCGGGGTGTTGCGGGCATTCTTCCGGCAGATAGAACAGCGAGAAGTGCTGGCCGAGGATTTCCTGCTCGGTATAGCCCTTGATGCGCTCGGCCCCGGCGTTCCAGGTGATGACATAACCCTTGGCATCCAGGGCGAAGATCCCGTAATCCTTGACGCCTTCGATGATCAGGCGCAGGCGCTCTTCGTTCTCGCGCAATGCCCGCTCGCGTTCGGCCAGCAGTTGACCGGCCTCTACCAGACGTGTGCCCAGTTGGCCGACTTCATCGTTTTCCGGCGGTTGCGGCAGCAGCGGGTGGCCCAGCGCCAGACGCTGGGCGTTGCCTTGCACCTGCTGCACCCTGGCCACGATGCCTCTGGAGAGCATCAATACGGCAAGGATGGCACCAAATACACCCGAGCCTGCTGCCAGCAACGTCGACCACAGAAGACGGGCGCGGGTCTCGGCGGCGTCTGCCGTGCGTTCCGCCAGCAAGGTGTCTTCCCGTTCGCGCATGGTGCGGATTCGGTCGCGCAGCTCATCGAGAATGTATTTGTTCTCGATCAGGATGGTCGAAATCGCGTCCTGGCCTTCCTTGCTCAGATTGCGCAGGGTTTCCAGTCCGTCGACCTTGGTTTCGATCAGCGGCGCGATGGCCTGGAGGTGTTCGCGCATCTGTTGGTCGCGCACATTGGTATTGAGTCGGTCCAGCGCTGCTTCGATCTGCGCCTCGGCGTTCAGGTAACCTGGTAGAAAGTCCTCGCGACGGGTCAGCAGGTAACCGCGCACACTGGCTGCCGCTTCGGCGAGTTGGGTGTGAACGCTCTGGATATCGCCCTGAACGAGCAGCACTCTGCGCACATCTTCTTCAGCTTGAGTGGTCTGGCGCTCGGCGATGTAGATGAGCACCAGGGAAAGCATCAGAATCACCAGTGGCAGTGAAATAGCCACCAGTGCCTTGCCGCGTAGGGGAAGGTCTTCCCAGCGCGTGACGTTGATCAAGTTCACCTCCAGTCGCCTGTAGACTGACTCACCAGGCCCAGAGCTACGCCGCGTACCGCCGCCTGGGTCCGGTCTGCGGCCCCGAGCTTGGCAATGACTTTCTCCACATGTGCCTTGGCGGTGCCAGCGGTGATGCCGAGTTTTTCGCCGATCTCACGGTTGCTGAAGCCGCTGGCTACCAGCCCGAGTACCTGGCGCTCACGGGGCGTCAGGGCTTCGGTGGTGATGGCGCGGCTGTTGTTGCGTTCGGTCATGCGTCGCAGCAGACGGGCGCTGACGGCACTGTTCAGGGCTTCTTCGCCACGGGCGACACGTTGCAGGCTGGCAATCACTTCGTCGCGGCTGGCGTCCTTGAGCAGGTAACCCACTGCACCGGCACTGATGGCGGCTTCCAGGTGATCGGTGCTGTCGTCCATGGTGAACATCACCACTTTGAGCTGGGGCATGCGCTGCTGGAGGATGCGCGCGGCACCCAGGCCGTTGAGGACCGGCATGCGGATATCGAGGATCGCGATATCGGGCTGCATCTGCTCGCACAGTTCGATGGCCTGCTGGCCGTCGGAAGCCTGACCGATCACCTCGAACTCCGGGTGGCCGGCCAGGAGCGAGACGAATCCTGTCCGGGTCACTTCATGGTCGTCTGCCAGGACCAGTCGCAAGGTGTTCGTCATAGTGTTGCCTTGTCTGTATTGAGAGGGACGGTAGCGCGTATCCGTGTGCCGGATTCCGGGCTGCTGACAAGAACCAGTCGGCCACCCAGAAGGCTGGCTCGTTCCTGCATTGCCACCAGTCCAAGCTTCTGGACGCCGTTGTTCCTTGATTGCTGGTTAATGATGAAACCACAGCCGTTGTCTTCGATCAGCAACGAGGCCGTGGTGTCATGCAGCTCGAGCGCCAGTTGCACGTTGTCGGCATTGGCATGCTTGAGAATGTTGTTGATGCCTTCCTGGGCAATGCGAAACAGGGCGATTTCCAGGTGGCTGGGCAGGCGGGTCATGGAGCGTGAGCGCCAGTGTACGTTAATACCGGCTTCCCGTAGACGGTCGGCGTCCTTGTCGACGGCTTGCAGCAGGCCGAAGTCGTCAAGAACGCTTGGCCGCAGGCCACTGATCAATTGCCGGCCTTCGCCGACGCAGTGCTGGGCCAGGGTCAGGATGGCCCGCAGGTCGTTATCCAGCGGCTCTGGCAATTCCGGGCAGCGACCGGCAAAACCCTGAAGGCGCTGATGCAGGCCGGCGAGGGTCTGTGCCAGCCCGTCATGCAGGTCATAGGCCATGCGCTTGCGCTCGTCTTCCTGGGCGGTGAACAACTGATTGACCAGTTCGGACATGGTCCGCTCACGTGCCACCAGTGCTTCGAGCAGGCGATTGTTTTCCAGATGCGCCGCCAGCAGGGTGGCGAGCAGTTGCAGGGACTCAATGTCTTCGCTGTCGGGGGCGCTGATATTCACGCTGTTCGCCAGTACCAGCGTGCCAAAGGAGCCATCGTCGGCCCCGCGCAGGGGCAGCGTCAGTACATTGGGCAGCGTGGCATGGTCGCGTTCCAGCCATTGCGGCCCGATGGCCAGGGTGTCGGCGACGATTTCCAGGCTGCGCAGACGCTCTTCACTGCCATGCAAGGCCGTGGTGCGCACCACATTGTCGCTTCCCCATTCCAGTAGCAGGCCGTGGTCCATGGCGACGAAAGCACAGGCTCGCTGCAAGACGCGCTGGCGCATGGCTTCGGGAGGCAACTGGGTCAGTTCCTGTCCGGTATCCACCAGCAGGCGAAGGCGTGCGGCACGGCTTTGTGACTGGCGATATTGCGTGCGAATCGCCAGGGCACTCGCTGGATCATGTGGAGGGCTTTGCATCTGTGTCGTACTCCAGGCGTCGGTTCATGCCCGCGCGGGCACAACATGATGCCATTAAAACCTGTGATGGCGCGGGGTGCCTATCTGCCGGTTGGCATAGAGAAATAACCCCGGTTGGCCGATGGAGAAAACGGTCCGCAACGGCAAAGTAACACTCACTGAATCCCTGAACAGATCCCCTGTAGGAGTGTTGCGATGAAACTGAAACAAACCGCCCTGGTCATGCTTTTTGCTTTGAGTGCTCCGCTGGTCCACGCAGCAGACACTGCTCCTTATACCTATCGCATGGTGGCCGAGCAGCCGTCCAACGTGAAGGACCAGGAAATTTCGGGTTTGTTTGATCGCTGGAACAATGCACTGAAAACCGGCAACCCACAGACAGTAGTCAGCCTGTACGCCCCCAATGCCGTACTGCAGCCGACAGTTTCCAACAAGGTGCGCGCCACTCCGGCAGAGATAAAGGACTATTTCGATCACTTCCTGGCCCTCAAGCCGGTCGGTGAGATCAACTACCGTGAAATTCGCCGCCTGGGCAAAGACGCAGCGGTAGACAGCGGTGTCTACACCTTCACCCTGACCGCTGCCGATGGCAAGAAGAGCAAGGTGCAGGCGCGTTACACCTTCCTGTACGAACGTGTAGGCGGGCAGTGGAAGATCCTCAACCACCACTCTTCGGCCATGCCGGAAGTGCAGCCTGAGTATCAGGTCAGCCGCTGATTCAACAAGTCTGATAGCCGAAACATATCCGGGGCCTTTGCTCCGGATGTGTTTTTTTGCGTTTGTGAAGGCAGGTGTTCCATGCGAACGGGCAGCTTATATGCCGAATGGCATAGTCAAATAACCCCGATTGGCCGATGGCGCAGATCATCCGCAGCGGCAAAGTAGCACTCACTGAATCCCTGAACAGATCTCTGTAGGAGTGTTGCGATGAAACTGAATAAAACCGCCCTGGTCATGCTTTTTGCCCTGAGTGCTCCGCTGGTTCACGCAGCAGATACCGCTCCTTACACCTACCGCATGGTGGCCGAGCAGCCGTCCGACGTGAAGGACCAGGAAATCTCGGGTCTGTTTGACCGCTGGAACACGGCGCTGAAAACCGGCAACCCGCAGACAGTGGTCAGCCTCTACGCGCCGAATGCCATTCTGCAGCCAACGGTTTCCAACAAGGTGCGCGCCACACCTGCAGAAATCACCGATTACTTCGACCACTTTCTGGCCCTCAAGCCGGTCGGTGAGATCAACTACCGCGAAATCCGCCGTCTGAGCCCTGATGCAGCGATGGACAGCGGTGTCTACACCTTCACCCTGACCGCTGCTGATGGCAAGAAGAGCAAGGTGCAGGCGCGTTACACCTTCCTGTACGAGCGTGTGGGCGGGCAGTGGAAGATCCTCAACCACCACTCTTCGGCCATGCCGGAAGTGCAGCCTGAGTACCAGGTCAGCCGCTGATTCAAGAAGTCTGAATACCTGAAACACATCCGGGGCCTTTGCCCCGGATGTGTTTTTTGCGTTGGTGAAAACGGATTCAGTTCCTGACGCCGCTGACCTTGCGGCAGTGAATCAGCGCATCGCGGATCATGAAGTTCACCAGGGTAGGGGAGACGCCCAGCTCCTTGGCGATGTCCTTTTGCGGGACGCCGTGCAGGCGGTACATCTCGAAGGCATACCGGGTACGCGCCGGCAGCTCCGACAAGGCATCGGCTATTTTCTCCAGGCTGGAGAAATTGATGTGCGAGGTTTCCGGCGACGCACCTTGAACCACCACGTTCAAGCCTTCATCTTCCGGGCCTGTGTACTTGAGCTCCAGGGCCTGCTTGCGATAGTGATCGATGGCCAGGTTGCGCACGATCTGAAACAGATAGCTGAGCTGGGCCTTGAACGAAAGGGTGATCTGGGGGGCGGAACGCAATCTGAAAAATGCGTCCTGCACCACATCTTCGGCGCGTGAGCGGCAGCCAACGATGCGGGCGGCGATTTTGACCAACAGCAGATAGTTGTCGATAAAAACCTGGAGTAAGGGTGAGTCACACTTACTTGTGAGCACTTGTTCCGTCATGGAATTCACCTTGCTGCGAGTCTTGGAGAAGGTGTGTCCCCGTATTGGGTGGCACCTGCTGAACGGCGGGTAAACTATTCTTAATGATAATAATTGTCAAATGCGAAATTGAATCAGTGCACCTGTAAGGCGCAATTCGATGCCTGTGCACTTTTACAGCGCTCAGATGCGACTAATTATTTCCAGATGCCATCCGTTCTCATTGATGACAGGCCCGCCTACGACTGCGGCCAAGGATCAGATCAGGAGGACACAATGGGTTTCGAGCGCGCGCATCGCAGCTTTTTCGTCGGCGTCACCGTATGGCAGGGCCTGATATGAGCACTCCTGCGAGCCTGACGCTGTTCTGTCTGCCGTTTTCCGGGGCCAGTGCGATGTTTTACAGCCCGTGGCGGCGCAAGCTGCCGGAGTGGGTGAACGTTCGTCCTCTTGAATTGCCGGGCCGTGGCATGCGCATGAACGAGCCGCTGCAGACCGATATCGTACAGCTGGCCAACCGTCTGGCCGACGAGATCAGTGTTGAACTGGATAAGCCCTACGCGATTTTCGGACACAGCCTCGGCGCCTTGCTGACCTTCGAGCTGGCCCATGTGCTGCGCGCCCGCGGCCTGCCCGCACCGCTGGTCCTGTTCATGTCTGCCTCTGCGGGGCCGGTACGCCGTGATGTCAGTGAATACGCCATCGCCAAGACCGATGAGCAACTGATCGCCCGGTTGCGCACGCTCAAGGGCACCAGCGAAAACGTGATTGCCAACGATGAGTTGATGCAATTGATGCTGCCTATCCTGCGCGCCGATTTCCTGGCCTGCGGCAGCTTCACATATGGCGAACGCGAGCCGTTGAGCGTGCCGATCCATGTCTTTGGCGGCAAGCAGGACAGCGTCACGGTAGAAGAGCTGCTCGACTGGCAGGAAGAAACCTGCACCGGTTTCTCCCTGGACATGTTCGAGGGCCATCACTTCTATCTGGTCGACGAGCAGGCTCAACTGCTGCGTCACCTGCGGCGTTACGCCGAGCAGCACCTGACCCGCTGGCGCAACGGCGCAGCGCGGCAAATGGCCCTGGCGGCCGGTTGATCCCCTGATTGCCTCACGCGCGTTTGTGCCCGACAGCGCGCGCCTTTTCTTGAAATCCAGACCTCATTTGGCAAGCCGAATACAGCAGGAACCTCATCATGGATGCGTTTGAACTCCCCGATACCCTGGCGCAAGCCCTTCAGCGTCGCGCTTCGCAGACGCCTGAACGCCTGGCCTTGCGTTTTCTCACTGACGAAAAAGATCAGGGCATCGTGCTGACCTACCGTGATCTGGACCTGCGTGCACGGACCATCGCCGCCGCGCTGCAAGCCCGGGCTGAGCCGGGTGACCGGGCCATTCTGCTGTTCCATAGCGGGCCGGACTACGTGGCGGCCTTCTTTGGTTGCCTGTATGCCGGCGTGATTGCAGTGCCGGCCTATCCGCCGGAATCCAATCGCCGTCACCACCAGGAGCGTCTGCTCTCGATCATCGCCGATGCCGAGCCGCGCCTGTTGCTGACTGGCTCCGACCTGCGCCCGGCCTTGCTGCAAATGGATGAGCTGGCGGCAGCCAATGCCCCGCAATTGCTGTGTGTCGATACCCTCGACAGCACCATTGCCGAAGGCTGGCAAGGCCCGGCACTGAGCCACGACGATATTGCTTTCCTGCAATACACCTCCGGTTCCACCGCCTTGCCCAAAGGCGTTCAGGTAAGTCATGGCAATCTGGTTGCCAACGAACTGTTGATTCGCCACGGCTTCGGGATTGATCTCAATCCCGATGACGTGATCGTCAGCTGGCTGCCGCTGTACCACGACATGGGGCTGATCGGTGGCTTGCTGCAACCGATTTTCAGCGGCGTGCCTTGCGTGCTTATGGCACCTGCCTATTTCCTGACCCGGCCACTGCGCTGGCTGGAAGCGATCAGCGAGTACGGCGGCACCATCAGCGGCGGTCCGGATTTCGCTTATCAGTTGTGCAGTTCGCGGGTCAGCGACTCGGCGCTGGCGCGTCTGGACCTCAGCCGCTGGCGCGTGGCCTATTCGGGCTCCGAGCCGATTCGTCAGGACAGCCTGGACAGTTTTGCCGACAAGTTCGCCGTCTGTGGTTTTACCCCGGACAGCTTCTTCGCCTCTTATGGCCTGGCCGAGGCGACACTGTTCGTGGCCGGTGGTCAGCGTGGCAAGGGCATTCCGTCCCTGCGTCTGGACGAACGTGCCCTGGCACGCAATGTGGCCGAGCCGGGCGACGGCAATCCGGTCATGAGTTGCGGCACCAGCCAGCCTGAACATGGCGTGCTGATTGCCGATCCGCAGACCCTGGCGGTACTGGGCGAAAACAGCGTGGGCGAAATCTGGGCCTGTGGCCCGAGCATCGCCCATGGTTACTGGCGCAATCCCGAAGCCACGGCCAAGACTTTTGTCGAGCACGAAGGCCGTACCTGGCTGCGCACCGGCGACCTGGGTTTCCTGCGTCATGGCGAGCTGTATATCACCGGTCGCCTGAAAGACATGCTGATCGTGCGTGGCCACAACCTGTACCCGCAGGACATCGAAAAGGCGGTCGAGCGTGACGTCGATGTGGTTCGCAAAGGCCGGGTTGCGGCGTTCGCCGTGACTCAACAGGGCAGTGAAGGGATCGGCATCGCGGCGGAAGTGGGGCGCAGTGTGCAGAAAACCCTGGCTCCCGAGACGCTGATCAAGATGATTCGCCAGTCCGTTGCCGAGGCGTTCCAGGAAGCGCCGACCGTGGTGGTGCTGCTCAATCCCGGGGCATTGCCCAAGACCTCCAGCGGCAAGCTGCAACGTTCTGCCTGCCGTACCCGTCTGGCCGATGGCAGTCTGGACAGCTATGCGGTCTTCCCGCAGAGCGCGGTTGCCGACAAGGACGCGGTGTCAGCCACCGGCGCTGATCTACAGGCCCGTGTAGCCAGAATCTGGTGCGAGCACCTGCACGTGGAGGAGGTGGCCGCCGATGACCATTTCTTCCTGCTGGGCGGTAACTCGATCATTGCGACCCAGGTGGTCGCCAGCCTGCGCGATACGCTGGGTATCGAGCTGAATCTGCGCCTGCTGTTCGAGGCACCCACTCTGGCGGCGCTGGTTGCGCAGATCGAAGTGCTGCAACGCGAAGGCCAGACTCAGGACGCCATTCCCCGCTTGTCGGGCAACGAGGCTTTGCCGCAATCCCTGGCCCAGAACCGTCTGTGGTTCCTCTGGCAAATGGACCCTCAAGGCAGTGCCTACAACATTCCCGGTGGTCTGCACCTGCGGGGCGAGCTGGACATCACGGCGCTGCGCAGCAGCTTCCAGCGCCTGATCGAACGTCATGAATCCCTGCGCACCCGTTTCTACGAGCAGGACGGCGTGGCCTTGCAGCGTATCGACGCGGTCAGCGAACTCCCGCTGCAGATGATCGACATCAGCGACCTGTCCGGCGAAGAGCGCCAAGCCCGTGCCCAGGCCATTCGTGAAGAACAGGCACGCCTGCCATTCGATCTGGAAACCGGCCCGCTGCTGCGCGTCACGCTGGTGAAACTGGACGATGAAGAGCATCAGTTGCTGGTCACGCTGCATCACATCGTGGCCGATGGCTGGTCGCTGAATGTGCTGATCGACGAATTTTCGCGTCTTTATGCCGCTGCCATTCAGGAGCAGCCTCTGGAGTTGGCGCCGCTGTCGTTGCGTTATGCCGATTACGGCCAGTGGCAGCGCGAATGGCTGGCCCGTGGCGAGGCCCAGCGTCAACTGGATTACTGGAAGGCGCAACTGGGTGACGAGCAGCCGACCCTGACGCTGGCCACCGATCATCCGCGTTCGGCCCGCAAGCAGGACAGCGCTTCGCGTTACAGCCTGCGCTTGAGCAACGAGCTGAGCGCCGCAGTAAAACAGGCCGCCCAGGCTTATCAGTCGACGCCGTTCATGCTGTTGCTGGCCGGTTTCCAGAGCCTGCTGCATCGCTACAGCGGCCAGAACGATATTCGTATCGGCGTGCCCGGTGCCAACCGTCCGCGTCATGAAACCCAGGGCCTGATCGGTTTCTTCATCAATACTCTGGTGCTGCGTGCTCAACTGGATTCACGCCTGCCGTTTTCCTCGCTGCTGGCGCAAACCCGTCAGGCGGCGCTGGAGGCTCAGGCCAATCAGGACCTGCCGTTCGATCAACTGGTCGAGGCATTTCCCCAGGCCCGTGAGCAGGGTCTGTTCCAGGTCATGTTCAACCACCAGCAACGGGACCTGAGCGCCTTGCGCCGTCTGCCGGGTCTGCTGGCCGAAGAGTTGCCATGGCACAGCCGCGAAGCCAAGTTCGACCTGCAACTGCACAGCGAAGAGGATCGCAATGGTCGCCTGAACCTGTCTTTCGACTACGCCGACGAGCTGTTCGAACGTGCCACCATCGTGCGCATGGCCGGGCAGTTCGTGCGCCTGTTGACGCAGGTCTGCGAGCAGACCGATATCGTGCTGGGCGATGTGCAATTGCTTACTGCCGATGAGCTGGCCGAGCAGGCGAACTGGGGCGCTGCGCCTTGCGCGCCTGCCGGGCAATTGCTGCCGGAACTGCTGAACCTTCAGGCCCGCCAGACCCCGGAGCGCATTGCCCTGGTGTGGGACGGCGGCAGCCTCGACTTTGCCAGCCTGCATGCCCAGGCCAACCGTCTGGCTCATTACCTGCGGGACAAGGGCGTCGGTCCGGACGTCAAGGTGGCGATTGCGGCCGAGCGTTCGCCGCAATTGCTGATCGGTCTGCTGGCGATTCTCAAGGCCGGTGGCGCCTATGTGCCTCTGGACCCGGATTACCCCACCGAGCGACTGGCCTACATGCTCGAAGACAGCGGCGTTGAACTGCTGTTGACCCAGAGCCATTTGCTGGGCGATCTGCCGGGCGCCGAAGGCGTCAGTACCATCGTCATGGACACCCTGCATCTGGACAACTGGCCTGTCAGCGCGCCGGGTCTGCACCTGCATGGCGACAATCTGGCCTACGTGATTTACACCTCCGGCTCCACCGGCCAGCCCAAGGGCGTGGGCAACACTCATGCGGCACTGGCCGAGCGTCTGCAATGGATGCAGGCCACTTACGCGCTGGACGAAACCGATGTGCTGATGCAGAAGGCACCGATCAGTTTCGACGTTTCGGTGTGGGAATGCTTCTGGCCGCTGATCACCGGCTGCCGCCTGTTGCTGGCTGCCCCCGGCGAGCACCGCGACCCGCATCGCATTGCCCGGCTCATCAAGGAATACGGCGTCACCACGCTGCATTTCGTGCCGTCCCTGCTGCAACTGTTTATCGATGAACCTCTGGCCCGGGAGTGCAGCAGCCTGCGCCGCCTGTTTTCCGGTGGCGAAGCCTTGCCTGCCGAACTTCGCAACCGGGTGCTGGAGCAATTGCCGAGCGTGCAGTTGCACAACCGCTATGGCCCGACGGAAACCGCCATTAACGTCACTCATTGGCAATGCCGTTTGACGGATGCCGAGCGCTCGCCGATCGGTCGCCCGCTGGGTAACGTGCTGTGCCGGGTGCTGGACAGCGACCTGAATCTCCTGCCCCGTGGCGCAGCCGGTGAGTTGTGCATCGGTGGCATCGGTCTGGCTCGCGGCTATCTTGGGCGTCCCGGTCTGACGGCCGAGCGTTTTGTCGTCGATCCGCTGGGCGAAGAGGGCGCACGTCTGTATCGCACCGGCGACCTGGTGCGCTGGGCGGCGGACGGTTCGCTGGAATACCTGGGGCGTCTGGATCAGCAGGTCAAGCTGCGTGGTTTCCGGGTCGAGCTTCAGGAAATCGAAGCCCGTCTGCTGGCTCAGGAAGGCGTCGGTCAGGCAGCGGTGCTGGTACGTGAAACCCTTTCCGGCCCGCAACTGATCGGTTACTACACGGCAGCGCTGGAGCAGGAAACCGACGCCGAACAGATCGAGCGCATCAAGTCTTCCCTGGCCCTTGAACTGCCCGAGTACATGGTCCCCGCGCAACTGGTGCGTCTGGACAGCATGCCCCTGAGCCCCAGCGGCAAACTGGATCGCCGTGCCTTGCCGGAGCCGGTCTGGCAGAGCCGTGAACACGTCGAGCCCGAAACCGGGCTGCAGAAACAGGTCGCCGCTATCTGGCGCGAAGTGCTGGGCGTGCCGCGCATTGGCCTGAGTGATGACTTCTTTGCCCTGGGCGGTCATTCATTGCTGGCTACCCAGATCATTTCTCGGGTCCGTCAGGCCTGTGATATCGAGCTGCCGCTTCGGACGCTGTTCGAGGCCAGTGAGCTGGGGGCGTTTGTCGGGCAGGTTGAAGCCATTCAGGCGTCCGGCGCCCGCAACAGCCAGCAGCCGATTGCCAGGATCGACCGCAACCAGCCAGTGCCGCTGTCCTATTCCCAGCAGCGCATGTGGTTCCTGTGGCAGATGGAGCCCGACAGCCCGGCCTATAACGTGGGCGGCATGGCGCGCCTGAACGGTGTGCTGAACATCGAGTGCTTCGAGGCGGCGCTGCAAGCCTTGATCCTGCGCCACGAAACCCTGCGCACGACCTTCCCGAGCGTCAATGGCGTGGCTTGCCAGAAAGTCTGCGAAGAAACCGGCCTGCGCATGCAGTGGCAGGATTTCTCGGTACTGCAAGGCGAAGCCCGTCAGCGTCGTCTGCAAGAGTTCGCCGACAGCGAGGCGCACAAGCCTTTCGATCTGGAAACCGGTCCGCTGCTGCGTGCCTGCATGGTCCGGGCTGGCGAGCTGGAACACTATTTCGTCCTGACCTTGCATCACATCGTCACCGAAGGCTGGGCGATGGATATCTTTGCCCGTGAACTGGGCCTGCTGTACGAAGCCTTCCTTGAGGGGCGTGATTCGCCGCTGGAACCCCTGGCGGTGCAATACCTGGATTACAGCGTCTGGCAGCGTCAGTGGATGGAAGCCGGTGAGCGTCAGCGTCAACTGGATTACTGGACGGCACAACTGGGTAACGAGCATCCCTTGCTGGAATTGCCAAGCGACCGTCCACGTCCACCGGTGCAGAGCCACAAGGGCGAACTCTATCGCTTCGACCTGAGCGATGACCTTGCTGCTCGCGTGCGGGCCTTCAATGCCAATAACGGCCTGACCCTGTTCATGACCATGACCGCGACGCTGGCGGTGCTGCTCTATCGCTACAGCGGCCAGACCGACCTGCGCATCGGCGCGCCGGTGGCCAACCGGATTCGTCCGGAAAGCGAAGGGCTGATCGGTGCGTTCCTCAACACCCAGGTGTTGCGCGTTCAGCTCGACGGCCAGATGTGCGTCGAGCAACTGTTCGAACAGGTTCGCCACACGGTCATCGAAGGCCAGTCCCATCAGGATCTGCCGTTCGATCACCTGGTCGAAGCCCTGCAACCGCCACGCAGCGCGGCCTATAACCCGCTGTTCCAGGTGATGTGCAACGTGCAGCGCTGGGAATTCCAGCAGAGCCGCGAACTGGCTGGCATGACGGTCGAATATCTGGTCAACGATGCCCGTGCCACCAAGTTCGACCTGAACCTGGAAGTCACCGAACTGGATCATCGCCTGGGTTGCTGCCTGACCTACAGCACCGATCTGTTCGACGAACCGCGTATCGCGCAGATGGCCGGTCACCTGCTCAATCTGCTGCAAGCCTTGCTGGCCGATCCGGCACAACGCCTGAGCGAACTGCCGCTGTTGCAGGAGGCCGAGCGTCAGCAGTTGCTCGACAGCCTGGGCGTCGAGGCGGGCGAGCAGCGTCTGGATCAGTGCATCCACAGCCTGTTTGCCGAACAGGCCAAAGCCCGTCCGGACGCACCGGCCCTGACGTTTGCGTGCGAAACCCTGAGCTATGCCGAACTGGATGGCCGCGCCAATCGTCTGGCCTGGATGCTGCGCGAGCGTGGTGTCGGCCCGCAGGTTCGGGTCGGTCTGGCGCTGGAGCGTTCGCTGGACATGGTGGTCGGCCTGCTGGCGATCCTCAAGGCCGGTGGCGCCTATGTGCCGCTGGACCCTGAATACCCGCTGGAACGCCTGCAATACATGATCGAAGACAGCGGCATCGGCCTGCTGTTGAGCAATGCCGCCTTGTTCGAGGCTTTGGGCGAACTGCCGGCGGGTGTCGCTCGCTGGTGCCTGGAAGATGACAGGCCGGCCCTGGCCGACTACCCGACGAGCGAGCTGCCTTTCATCAGCCTGCCGCAGCATCAGGCGTACCTGATCTACACCTCCGGTTCCACCGGCAAGCCCAAGGGCGTGGTGGTGTCCCACGGTGAAATCGCCATGCATTGTCAGGCGGTGATTCGTCGTTTCGAGATGCGTCCCGATGACTGTGAACTGCACTTCTATTCGATCAACTTCGACGCCGCCACCGAGCGTCTGCTGGTGCCGTTGCTCAGCGGAGCGCGGGTGGTCTTGCGTGCCCAGGGGCAATGGGATGCCGAAGAAATCTGCGAGCTGATCCGCAGCCAGCAGGTGAACATTCTCGGCTTCACTCCAAGCTACGGCAGCCAGTTGGCGCAGTGGCTCTCGACTCAGGGCCAGACGCTGCCGGTACGCATGTGCATCACCGGTGGCGAGGCGCTGACCGGCGAGCACTTGCAGCGTATTCGGGCGGTCTTCAAGCCGGAGCTGTTCTTCAACGCCTATGGCCCGACCGAAACCGTGGTCATGCCCCTGGCCAGTCTGGCTCCGGCCTGGCTGGAAGAGGGCGAGGCCAGTGTGCCGATCGGCAGCGTAGTGGGCGCTCGGGTGGCTTATATCCTCGATGCCGATCTGGCGCTGGTGCCGCAAGGTGCGACCGGCGAGCTGTATGTCGGCGGTGCCGGTCTGGCTCAGGGGTATCACCAACGTGCCGCGATGACGGCCGAGCGTTTTGTTGCTGACCCGTTCAGTGGTAATGGCGGGCGTCTGTACCGCACCGGCGATCTGGTGCGCCAGCGTGCCGATGGCCTGGTGGAATACCTGGGCCGGATCGACCATCAGGTGAAGATCCGTGGCTTCCGTATCGAACTGGGCGAAATCGAAACCCGTCTGCTGGAACATGAAGCCATTCGCGAAGCCGTGGTGCTGGCGCTGGATACGCCAGCGGGCAAGCAACTGGCCGGTTATCTGGTCACTGAGGTGGCCGGGCAGGGCGAGGAACAACAGGCGCAACTGCGCGAGTCCCTCAAGACGCACCTGAAGGCACAACTGCCGGATTACATGGTGCCCACGCACCTGATCCTGCTGGACAGCATGCCGCTGACCGCCAACGGCAAGCTCGACCGCCGCGCCTTGCCAGCGCCGGACCCGGAACTCAATCGTCAGAGTTATGTGGCGCCCACCAGCGAACTGGAGCAGACCCTGGCGGGCATCTGGTGCGCGGTGTTGAATGTCGAGAAAGTCGGCCTCAACGATAACTTCTTCGAGCTGGGCGGCGATTCGATCCTGTCGATTCAGGTGGTCAGCCGTGCGCGTCAGGCCGGGATTCATTTCAGTCCTCGGGACCTGTTCCAGCACCAGACTGTTCAGACCCTGGCTGCCGTGGCCACCACCAGCGAAGTGGTCCAGGCCGAGCAAGGGCTGCTGACCGGCGAATCGGCCCTGACACCGATTCAGCATTGGTTCTTCGAGACACCGATTCCCCGGCGTCAGCACTGGAACCAGGCGTTGGTACTGGAGCCGACCACGACCCTGGAGCCTCGTCATCTTGAACAGGCGCTGCTGGCGGTCCTTGAACAGCACGACGCCTTGCGCCTGAGCTTCCGTGACCACGCGGGCAAATGGCAGGCCGAGCACCGTGCCGTGACCGGTGAAAGCCTGCTGTTGCAAGCGCGTGTGACCGATATGAACGAGTGTGCTGCATTGTTTGCGGACACCCAGCGCAGCCTCGATCTGCAAAACGGCCCGCTGCTGCGCGCCTTGCTGGTGGATGGCCCGCAGGGACAGCAACGCCTGCTGATGGTCATTCACCACCTGGTGGTCGATGGCGTTTCGTGGCGCGTGCTGCTGGATGATCTGCAAGTCGTCTATCGTCAACTGGCCGATGCCGCAGCCATCCAGTTGCCGGCCAAGACCAGCGCCTTCCGTGACTGGGCTGCACGTCTGCAAGCCTATGCCGGTAGTGAATCATTGCGTGAAGAGCTGGCCTGGTGGCAGCGCCAGCTCAAAGGCCCGGGTGCCGAATTGCCTTGTGACAACCCTCAGGGCGGTCAGCAGAATATTCATGCGCAGACCGTCAGTGTGCGACTGGACGCGCAAAGCACCCGACAGTTGCTGCAACAGGCACCGAGCGCTTATCGGACCCAGGTCAACGACCTGCTGCTGACCGCGCTGGCGCAGGTGGTCTGCCGCTGGAGCGGGCAGGCGTCGGCGTTGATTCAGCTTGAAGGTCATGGCCGCGAAACCCTGTTCGACGAAATCGACCTGACTCGTACCGTGGGCTGGTTCACCAGCGCCTATCCGCTGCGACTGACGCCTGCATCTGCCGAAGAAACCGGGCCGGGCGCATCGATCAAGGCGATCAAGGAGCAGTTGCGTCAGGTTCCGCACAAGGGGCTGGGGTATGGCGTGCTGCGTTATCTGGCTGATGGCACCAGCCGCGCGGCGATGCAGGCCTTGCCGGTCGCGCCGATCACCTTCAACTACCTGGGGCAGTTCGACCAGAGCTTTGGCAGCGATGCCTTGTTCCGCCCGCTGGAAGAGTCGGCGGGCGCGGCCCATGACGCTCATGCGCCACTGCCTAACGAACTGAGCATCGACAGTCAGGTGTATGGCGGCGAACTGGTGCTGCGCTGGACCTTCAGTGGCGAGCGTTACCGGAGCCAGACCATCGCCGAACTGGCCCAGGCTTATCTGGAGCAATTGCAG
The DNA here is from genome assembly GCF_018968705.1 of Pseudomonas lijiangensis. Taxonomy (NCBI): domain Bacteria; kingdom Pseudomonadati; phylum Pseudomonadota; class Gammaproteobacteria; order Pseudomonadales; family Pseudomonadaceae; genus Pseudomonas; species Pseudomonas lijiangensis. Next base: position 3,642,861 of record NZ_CP076668.1, on the reverse strand, counting down.
GCGCTGATTGCCCATTGCCTCGCTGACGGCAGCGGCGGCCTGACGCCTTCGGACTTCCCGCTGGCGGCTCTGGATCAGGCGCATCTGGATGCACTGCCGGTTCCGGCGAGCCAGATCGAAGATGTCTACCCGCTGACCCCGATGCAGGAAGGCATGCTGCTGCACACTCTGCTGGAACCGGGCACCGGTCTGTATTACATGCAGGACCGCTATCGCATCAACAGCGAGTTGGACCCGCAGCGTTTCGCCCAGGCCTGGCAGGCGGTCATCGCCCGTCATGAAGCCCTGCGTGCCTCGTTCTGCTGGGACATCGGCGAAACCATGCTGCAAGTCATCCATAAACCCGGCAACACGCCCATCGACTATCTGGACTGGCGCGATGTGGCGCAGAGCGAGCAGGAGCCGCGTCTGCAAGCCTTGCTCAAGTCCGAGCGCGAGGCCGGTTTCTATCTGCTCAACCAGCCGCCGTTCCACCTGCGCCTGATTCGTGTCGACGAGGCGCGCTACTGGTTCATGATGAGCAACCACCACATTCTGATCGATGCCTGGTGCCGCTCGTTGCTGATGAACGACTTCTTCGACATCTACACCGCACTGGGCGAAGGCCGCGACGCACAACTGGCCGCGCCGCCGCGCTATCGCGATTACATCGGCTGGCTGCAACGTCGTGGTCTGGTGCAGGCCCGTGACTGGTGGCGGCAGAACCTCAAGGGCTTCGAGCGTCCGACGCCGATCCCGAGCGACCGTCCGTTCCTGCGCGAACATGCCGGTGACAGCGGCGGCATGGTGGTGGGCGACTGCTACACCCGTCTGGATGTGGTCGATGGCGTGCGATTGCGCGAACTCGCCCAGCAGCATCAATTGACCATCAACACCTTTGCCCAGGCGGCCTGGGCCCTTACCCTGCGGCGCATGAGCGGTGATCGCGACGTGGTGTTCGGCGTGACCGTGGCCGGGCGCCCGGTGGAAATGCCGCAGATGCAGCGCACCGTCGGCCTGTTCATCAACACCATCGCCCTGCGCGTGGGCCTTCCGCAGGATGATCAGCGTTGCAGCGTCCGTCAGTGGCTCAGCCGTTTGCTGGAAAGCAACATGGAGCTGCGCGAGTACGAATACCTGCCGCTGGTGACCATCCAGGAAAACAGCGAACTGCCCAAGGGCCAGCCGCTGTTCGACAGCCTGTTCGTGTTCGAGAACGCGCCGGTGGAAGTCTCGGTGCTGGACCGTGCGCAAAGCCTCAATGCCACTTCGGATTCGGGCCGTACCCACACCAACTATCCGCTGACGGCGGTGTGCTACCCCGGCGATGACCTGGGCTTGCATCTGTCCTATGACCAGCGCTACTTCGACGAAACCACGGTTCAAGGCATGCTGGGCGAGTTCAAGCGTCTGCTGCTGGCCTTGATCGAGGGCTTCCATGGCGATATGTCCGAACTGGCGCTGCTCAGTGCAACGGAGCGCGAGTTCCTGCTCGATGGCTGCAATCAGAGCGACCACGACTACCCGCTGGAGCGCAGCTATGCCGAACTGTTCGAAGCGCAGGTCGTGGCTCATCCCCAACGTACCGTTGTCAGTTGCCTGGATCGCAAGTACAGCTACGCCGAATTGAATGCACTGAGTAACCGCCTGGGCCATGCCTTGATCGAGGCCGGTGCCGGTTTCGATCAGCCGATTGCCTTGCTGGCCGAGCGGGGTCCCGAGTTGCTGGGCATGATTATCGGTAGCTTCAAGGCCGGTGCCGGTTACCTGCCCCTGGACCCGGCGCTGCCGAACCAGCGCCTGAGCGGCATCATCCAGCAAAGCCATACGCCGGTGCTGGTGTGCAGCAACGAATGCCACGAACAGGCCCAGGTTTTGCTGGCCGATATCGAAGAAGCGAAGCGTCCGCGTCTGCTGGTCTGGGAAAGCGTGCAGCAGAGCGAGCTGTCCCAGGAGAATCCGGGACGCTACAGCTCGCCGGACAACCTGGCCTACGTGATCTTTACCTCGGGTTCTACCGGCTTGCCCAAAGGCGTGATGGTCGAACAGCGCGGCATGCTCAATAACCAGTTGAGCAAGGTGCCTTATCTGAACCTGAGCGATGCCGATGTAATCGCCCAGACCGCTTCGCAGAGTTTCGATATTTCGGTCTGGCAGTTCCTGGCGGCACCGTTGTTCGGGGCGCGGGTGGATATCGTGCCGAACGATATCGCCCGTGATCCGCAGGCTCTGTTGAATCATGTTCAGGCTCAGAAGATCAGCGTGTTGGAAAGCGTGCCCTCCCTGATTCAAGGGCTATTGGCCGAGGAGAAGGCCACTCTCGACGGCCTGCGCTGGATGCTGCCCACCGGTGAAGCCATGCCGCCGGAGCTTGCCAGCCAATGGCTGCAACGCTACCCGGATATCGGGCTGGTGAATGCCTATGGTCCTGCCGAATGTTCAGATGACGTGGCGTTCTTCCGCGTCGATGCAGAGTCCACTCGCAGCACCTATCTGCCCATCGGTACACCTACCGACAACAACCGTCTTTACCTGCTCGACGAGGCGCTGGAGCTGGTGCCGCTGGGCGCGGTAGGCGAGCTGTGCGTGGCCGGGACCGGTGTCGGTCGTGGTTATGTCAGCGACCCGCTGCGCACTGTGCCGGTGTTTGTGCCCAACCCGTTCGGGGCTCCGGGCGAGCGTCTGTATCGCACCGGCGATCTGGCGCGCAGAAGGGCCGATGGCGTGCTGGAGTACGTGGGCCGTGTCGATCATCAGGTGAAGATCCGCGGCTACCGCATCGAACTGGGCGAAATCGAAACCCGCCTGCAGGAGCACGAAGCGATTCGTGAGTCCGTGGTGCTGGATATCGACGGGCCGCTGGGCAAGGTGCTGGCGGCGTATCTGGTGCCGCGTGCCCCTGCACAGGCTACGGATGTGCTGCGCGATGAGCTGAAAAGCCATCTCAAGACCAGCCTGCCGGACTACATGGTGCCGAGCCATCTGGTGATGCTGGAAGCCATGCCGCTGACCCCGAACGGCAAGTTGGACCGCAAGGCCCTGCCAAGGCCGGATGTCACTCAGGTGCAGAACGATTACGTGGCACCGCAGAGCGAGCTTGAGCAACAACTGGCGGCGATCTGGGCCGATGTGCTGAAGGTCGAGCGGGTGGGCATCACCGACAACTTCTTCGAGCTGGGCGGCCATTCGCTGCTGGCGACGCAAGTGGTCACCCGTGCGCAGAAGCTGCTGCAACGCAATGTCCCGCTGCGCGCCATGTTCGAGTTCAACACCATTCAAGGTCTGGCCGGGCATCTGGAAGGCCTGGGCGGACAGAAGGTCGATGAGCAGAAGTTCGACCGGCTGGCGGACCTGATGGCTGAACTGGAAGGGCTGTAAATCAGCCTCTCGTCGGCGCAAAGGCACGGCTGATAAAAAAGCTGTGACAGGGTGTAAATCCGCAAGCGGCTGGCGCGTTTTTCAATGAAGCAATGAATGCCCGATGAACGACTCAAGGGTCGTGCATCGGGCCACTTAAGTATTTCGCTTATCGACAGCGTATTGAGGGTTGCACGGATGTCAGTCGCTACCAGGTTTATTGAGGATCAGCCGGCGCAGTCTGCCGAGACGCTTTACCAGTTCGACGAGTCGCCCTTGCTGGCCCGCCAGAGTCGTCAGGAGTCCAACGCTCGCAGCTATCCGCGACGCATTCCTCTGGCGCTCAAGCGTGCCAGGGGCATTCATGTCGAGGACGTCGAAGGTCGTCGTTTCATCGATTGCCTGGCGGGCGCTGGCACCCTGGCGCTGGGGCATAACCATCCGGTGGTGATCGAGGCCATCCAGCAGGTCATCAGCGACGAACTGCCGCTTCATACCCTGGACCTCACCACGCCGGTCAAGGATCAGTTCGTCCAGGACCTGTTCGGCCTGCTGCCACAGGCACTGGCCCAGGAAGCGAAAATCCAGTTCTGCGGCCCCACCGGCACCGATGCGGTGGAAGCGGCCCTGAAACTGGTGCGTACCGCCACCGGGCGCAGCACCGTGTTGTCGTTCCAGGGCGGTTACCACGGCATGAGCCAGGGTGCCTTGAGCCTGATGGGCAGCCTGGGTCCGAAGAAACCGCTGGGTGCCTTGCTCAGTTCCGGCGTGCAGTTCATGCCGTATCCCTACGATTACCGTTGCCCGTTCGGTCTGGGTGGCGCGCAAGGGGTCAAGGCCAACCTGCATTATCTGGAAAACCTGCTGAACGATCCCGAAGCCGGGGTGCAGCTACCGGCTGCGGTGATCGTTGAAGTGGTGCAGGGCGAGGGCGGGGTGATTCCGGCGGACCTGGACTGGTTGCGCGGTCTGCGCCGCATCACCGAGAAGGCCGGGATTGCCCTGATCGTCGATGAAATCCAGAGCGGCTTCGCCCGCACCGGCAAGATGTTTGCCTTCGAGCATGCCGGGATCATTCCGGATGTAGTGGTGATGTCCAAGGCCATCGGCGGCAGCCTGCCGCTGGCAGTGGTGGTCTATCGCCAATGGCTGGACGCCTGGCAGCCAGGTGCCCATGCCGGGACCTTCCGCGGCAATCAGATGGCCATGGCCGCAGGTTCGGCGGTGATGCGTTATCTCAAGGAGCATGATGTCTGCGAGCACGTGAACACCGTGGGCGCACGTCTGACCCGGCACCTGCGAGAGCTGCAACGCGACTTCCCGCAACTGGGGGATATTCGCGGTCGCGGGCTGATGCTGGGTGTCGAACTGGTAGACCCGACTGGCGAGCTCGATGCACTCGGGCATCCACCGGCCTTTGCCCGTCTGGCACCGCTGGTTCAGCGCGAATGCCTCAAGCGTGGGCTGATTCTGGAGCTGGGTGGCCGTCACGGCAGCGTCGTGCGCTTCTTGCCGCCGCTGGTGATTACTGCCGAGCAGATCGACGAAGTGGCCGGTATATTCGGCCGAGCGCTTTCGGCGGCCGTTGCCAGCCTTTAATTTTTCGACGTAGCGATACGTTCACTTTACATAGCCGCTGTGAATTGGCGCATCGGCACTGAATAACCATGGAGAGTAGCAATGACTTCAGTTTTCGACCGCGACGACATCGTCTTTCAGGTTGTGGTCAACCACGAAGAGCAATATTCCATCTGGCCTGACTACAAGGCGATCCCCAACGGCTGGCGCACCGTGGGCAAGAGCGGCTTCAAGAAGGAATGCCTGGCCTATATCGAAGAAGTGTGGACTGACATGCGTCCATTGAGCCTGCGCCAGAAGATGGAAGCACAGGCTGTTACTACACACTGATCTGTAGGAGCGAATTCATTCGCGAGAGGCCTGTACATCCGAAGAAAATTCATTTTCTTCAATGGCTTATCGCGAATGAGCGGAGCGCCGCCCGATTCGCTTGTATGGTAGAGCTTGAAGGGGTGGTGGGACGAACAATTCGCATCTGACTGCAGCCACAGTACAGACCGTGGGAGACCTCGCCTCACCCCTTCCACCAAAAGCGCCGATAAAGAATGCTTCGTTCAAGCGACGATAGAAACAAGCCTGCGCCTCTGGGTGAACCCCCTCAAGCCGTAAAACCTTAGCGTGGAGAAGTGCCCATGGCAATGCGCGTTTCGCAGTCAATCGTAGGCGTGGATGTTGCCAAGATTGAACTCGTTACCTATCAGGCAGACCTGGACCTGCTCACCTCGATAGCCAATGAAAAGCCCGCCATAAAGCGCTGGCTCAAAACGTTGCCGAGGCCCACCGCCATTGCTGTTGAGGCGACCAATATTTATCACGTCGATCTGGTCGAGCTGGCTTACGAGTCTGGTTTTGACGTCTACATCATCGACGGTTTTCAACTGAGCAATTACCGTAAAGGCATTGGTGGTCGTAGCAAAACGGACGCTTCCGATGCTCGGCTTCTGGCCCGTTTTCTGAAAAACGAAGGCGAAGATCTACGCCCCTGGACCCCGCCTCCAGCCGTCTATGGCAAGCTGCAAAGCCTTCTGCGCCGCAGGGCTTCGCTGGTTCAGGCCAAAACCAGCCTGACCCAGAGCTGGGCAAATGACGCCAGTTTGAAAGCCGCCTTCGCAGCTTTCCTCAAGTCCATCGAGCGGCTGGACCTGTTGATCCAGAAGAAGCTCAAGGAGGTCTTGCGCGAAGCCGGCCTGCTGGAGCAAGTCGCCCGATGCCAAGCTGTCGAAGGCATCGGTTTTCTGACCGCGACCGCTCTGGTCATGGCTTACAGCCGAGGCGACTTCACGAGTAGCGATTCATACATCGCCTTTTTGGGCATGGACCTGAGGGTGACTGACTCAGGCCAAAAAAATGGCCGCCGATCCCTGACCAAGCGAGGTTGCTCGGAGATCCGCCGATTGCTGCACAACGCCGCCATGTCCGCGAGCCGATCAAGTGCCTGGAAAGAGTTTTACGACCATCATCGCAGCCGTGGAAAAGCGACCACACAAGTGCTCGTCATGCTCGCTCGTAAACTCGCTCGGGTGGCATTCGCCCTGATGAAGAATCAGAGCGAATATCAAACCAAAGGGTGGGTTATGGCTTGATCACAACCATAGAATCTCCCACACAGCCTGCACAGGTATGTTGCAGGAGCCAATTTATTCGCGAATCAGCCTTTACCTGACAACCCCGCAATCACCTGCTCGATATTGCCCTGCAACTCGGCCAGCGGGTCTTCCCCGTCAATCCCCAGCACCAGCAATTTACTGCCTGCCGCCGCAACAGCTGCTTTCACGGATTCCGGTGGCTGACGGTGATCCAGCACCAGCGTCACATCATTCTCCTTCAGCGTCGACGTCAGCTTGGCCAGCGCCTCGGGTGTCCATTGCTCGTCGGTGAGCGCTTGGGTGTCGATCAGCTCCAGGTTCAGGCCGCTGATCAGGTAGCCGAAACGGTCTGACAGGCTCACCACACTCAGATTATCCGCACTGGCCAGACGGGCTTCGCTGGCAGCGCTCAGCTTGAGCAACTGCTGCTTGAGGGCGGCCAGATTGGCTTCGATTTTCGGTTTGGCTGCCGGTGCCAGGCGTACCAGATCGGCGGCCATCACATCGGCCATGCGGCCCATGTTATTGCTGGCCAGCCAAGGCTGACTGTTCAAGCCATCGACGTTCTGGCCGGGTTGCAAGGCGATGCCCGGCAGGCTGCCATCCACCGGGCGAGCGGCGTCGATTTCGGTGATGCGGATATTGCTGCGTCGGGCATTGGGGTAGAGCGGGTCGTCGGACCAGATCGAGCGCAGCCCGATCACCGCATCGGCTTCCACGCTCAGTTTGCGCAGGGCCTCGGCACCGCGTCCGGTGAAGTAGGCGGTCTGGCGTGAGCCCGGCAGGTTGGCGGCTGCGGCGCGCTCCAGCACCACGCCGCTGTCCTTGAGCAGGATCTGCCCAAGGCCGTAGGTGATGGGCAGACTGGCCAGCACCCTGACGGGTTCCGGGCTGGCGCTTTTGCTTTCGGCGGCATACAGGCTGTTGCTGAACAGGCCGGTCAGGGCCAGAGCGAGGGTCAATGTGCGCAGAGTAGGCATTTATCCGATATTCCCTTTGAGGCTGGGGACCGTGCCGCGAGCGATGGCAGCCAGGGCGAAACCGATGCCCGCCACCAGAATGATCGCCGCGCCGGACGGCACGGGCAGGTCGAAGACGATAGGCAGCAGGATGCCGCACAAGGTGCTGACGGTGGCGATGGCGACCGAAATCCAGAAAAAACCCTTGAGTGACTGGCTCAACAGTCGCGCTGCGGCTGCGGGGATCACCAGCAGCGCACCCACCAGAATGGCGCCGATGACTTTCACCGCAGCCACGGTAATCAGCGTCACCAGAATCACGAACAGGTAATCCAGCGCCTTGACCGCGACGCCGCGCACGGCGGCCAGTTGCGGGTTGAAGCTGGCCAGCATGATGCGGTTGTACAACGGCAGACTCAGGCCCATGACCAGCGAGCCGACAATCAGCAGCACCAGCAGGTCATTGCCGTTGACGGTCAGTACCGAACCGAACAGCACGTTTTCCAGGATGTGTACGTTGATCTTGCCCGCCAGCACCAGCAGCAGGCTGGCCCCCAGCGCCAGGGACACTGAAAGGAATACGCCGATCAGGGTATCCGGTGCCAGACCGGTGCGGTTGCGCAGATAGTTGAGCACGATACCGAACAGCAGGCAGTAGCCGAACAGGCTGCCATAAGGACCGGTGTAGGGTTCGCCCAGCAGAATGCCGATGGCTACTCCGGTCAGGGCGGCATGGCCCACGGCTTCGGAGAAGAACGCAAAGCGCTTGACCACCACCAGCGTGCCCAGGCCGCCCAGCACCGGGCCGATCAAAAGGCCGGCGAGCAGGGCGTTGACGACAAAGCCGTAGGCCAGGGCTTCCGGCAGGTAGCCGGAGGAGGCCAGGCCCTGAATGAACAGACGAAAGCTTTCGTAATCCATCACGCAGCACTCCCTTGGCTGTCCGCTGCACGCGGATGGGCAGAGAACAGCGTCAGCAGCCGCTCGGGTGTCAGTGCGGTCTGTGCCGATTCATCGAACAGCACGCGGCGATTGAGGCCGGTCACGTGATCGGCCAGACGTTTGACGGCTTCAAGATCGTGCTCGATCCACAGCACGGTGATACCCGTCTGACGCCAGTCGCCCAGCAGGCGCTCGAATACCTGGATACCGGCTTCATCTAGGGCCGACATCGGTTCGTCGAGCACCAGCAGTTGCGGTGCCGGGATCAGGCCCTGGGCCAGCAGCACACGCTGGCGCTCGCCACCGGACAATGCGCCCATGCGTCGCTTGCGCTTGTCCTGCATGCCGACACGCTCAAGGGCTTCGCCGATGGCTTTTGCGTAGTGACGTGACAGGCCGAGAAACGCCGGGCGTCGCTGGCACATGGCAGCCATGAAGTCGTCGACTGTCATGGGCAGGCCGCGGTCGAATTCCAGCGCCTGAGGTACATAACCGATCAGGCCGGGCGAGCCGGGCCACTGCAGGCTGAGTTCACCCTGGTGAGGCATCTGCCCGAGCAGCGTCTTGATCAGCGAGCTTTTACCGCCGCCATTTGGCCCCACCAGCGCATGCACGCTGCCAGCCCGCACGCTGAAGTTGATGCGGTCGAGAATGGTGGTGCGGCCCAGGGTCAGGCTGACATCGGCAAACGTCAGGCCCGGCCCGCGGCTGACGAGGGAAATCGGTTCGGCAGCGGTCATGCGCCAGCCTCCTGAATGGCTCGGACCACGGTGTCCAGATTGCCTTTCATTTCCTTCTCGTACTTGTCGGCGCTGTATTCGCCATAGGAAATATGCGACAGCGGGTAAAGCTTGACCCCGGATTCACGCTGGATGGTGTCGACGTAGGTGGACGGGAAATCCATCTCCGAGAAAATCACTTTCACGTCCAGTTCGCGCAACTGGTCGATGGTCTTCTTCAACTGGCTGGGGCTCGGCTCGATGCCATGAGCCGGCTCGACCACAGCCGTGACTTCCAGACCGAACTCACGCAGCAGGTAATCGTAGGCCGCATGCACCGTGGCAACCCGCAGGTCGGCATTGGGAGCCTTGGTGAGTTTGGCCAGTGCGTCGGCGCGCATCTGCCGCAGGCGTTTGCCGTAGGCGCGGGCATTGGCGGTGTAGGTCTTGGCGTTGTCCGGGTCGAGCTTGCCCAGTTCCCGGGCGATGTTGTTGACCTGGGCGATTGAGGCGCTGATCGACAGGAAGGTGTGCGGGTTGACCACCTTGCCAGCACCGCGAGCCGCTATCCCCGTGGCTGCCAGCAGCGGCACATCGGCGTTGGCTTCGATGGTCGGGATGTCCGGTTTTTCGCTGGCGGCAATCATGCGGTCGGCAAAGTCGTCATGACCGACGCCGTTGAGCACAACCACATCCAGCGATGCGATGCGCTTGATGTCTTCGGCACGGGGTTCATAGGCGTGTGGGTTGAAACCGGCCGGAATCAGCGGCACCACCTCGGCCTTGTCGCCGACGATATTGCTGACATAGCTGTAGTAAGGATGCAGCGTGATGCCGATCCGCAGGCGCTTGGCCGGGTCGGCATTGACCAGTGGTGCGAGCAACGTGGCCAACAGGCCAACCAGTACGACGCGCAGCAATGGACGGCGTTTCAATGAAATAGGCATGGGCAAGCGGTCTTCTTTTCAGTGAATGCGTGGGTTCAGTGTTGATGCTGGCGGGTAACCCCGGCATCGAATTGCGCGACGACCTGCTGCCAGCCGGCGCTGATCAGCGCCTGTTCGCTGAGGTCGGTGGGTACGGCTGGCGAGTCTTTGCGGGTGATCCAGATATCGGCTTCGGTCTTGTCATCGGCTTCGATGCGCAGCAGGAAGGATCCGGCAGTTGTCGGCATCGGGCTCAGGCCGAGATAAGAGTGCCCGACCATTTGCCAGGCATGATTGCCACGGCTCACGGAACTGGCGTCCCGGGCAAAGGGCGCAAAGCCTTCATCGGCCAGTTGCTGAGGGGTAATCGGCTCTTGTTGCTCCTGGGTCAGCAGCCGGATTTCGTCCAGGGTCACGCGCAGGTCGGCGTAGATACCTTGCTCGGCGGCGCTCAAGTCGCGTCGGGCATCCAGTTGATGACTGGCGACGGTCTGCACTTCGTGATTTTCGCCGCGCAGGCCCACCACCGTGGCCGCGACACCCAGAATCAACAGGCACAACAGCAGCACGTAAAGGGTTTCATGGCCGGCACCGGCCGGGCGGACGATCTGTCGGGTTGATGTACTCATGGGGCCTCGATATCGGCTTGGTCGATTTCCACGACGTGGCCGGGGCCTGCATCGAACAGCACATAGAACTCGGCGGAAGGGCGCTTGAAGGTCAGGGTCGAATCCTCGCCCAGCTTGCCGGGCACCAGAATGGTTTCGTCATAACCGATGACGTCCAGTGTCACTCCCGGCGCGCCGCTGCCGTCGGAAAAACCGCCCGTGCAGCGGATCTGCTCGGCGTCGATCTGTTTGCACTCGCACATCGGGTTGTGCGCCAGGGCGTTGCCGGCAAAACCGGCGCTCAGCAAGAAGAGGGCGCTGATACCCAACTGGCGTAACGGGAAGCGTACGATCACTTTTTGGCTCCTTGTTTTTTCAGCCAGGCTACGGTCGAAGGTGAGGCTTGATGCAGAGGAATGGAGGTTTGATGCACGGAACCGTCCCAGCCTTCCATAGTGATCCACAGGTCCTGATCGGGGTCGGTGTTTTCCGGGATCTGCATGAACGCGGTCATGCGATAGGCCACGCCGAAGAAGATCACCCCGGCAGTGCGCAGGCTGCGGGGCTTGCCGATGCGCAGGTACGTCGCCTTGACCTGATCGGCGCAGCTTTCGCACAGCGAGGCATTGAAGTTTTTCATGTAGCCCGAGGCGCCGGAAAAGATCGGTGCTTCATTGCGCTCTTCGGCCAGCTTCATGCTCCATGGCCCGACCTGAACGGTGCCCAGCTCCCGCTGCCCGAGCCCCTTGTCGCCACGCAGCAGGGCATCGTCGGCGAAGTACTTGGGCATGAAACCCAGGGGAACCAGCACCAGCAGGATGTTGATATGGAAACGCCACTTGTGCCACAGGCGCCCCAGGGTCGAAACGGGTTGTACGGTTGCGGCCTTGCTCACAGGGTGTTCTCCGGGATTTCGGTGGCCAGGGACGGTCGCGGCGATTGTTGTTTCCTGGCTGCGGCCTGTTCGGCCTTGGCGTCGCGTTTCAGGGCGTTGAGGGTGGCCAGCGCCGTGCGCTTGCTCCAGATCAGCAGGCCGCTGAGGACCATCATGCTCAACAGCAGGCCAAAGAAGGCCCAGATCAGTTTGATCCAGATCCCGCCAAAGTCGCCGGTGTGCAGCGGACGCATGGATTCAGTGACGAACTCCAGCTTGTTGCGGTCCGACAGCAGGTGCGACGTGGCGATTTCACCGCTGTACGGGTTGATTTCGGCGGTCTGGTACATCAGCGGATACCAGCTGCGGCCACCGACTTCCATGTTGGCGTAGGCATTGCTGGGCGGGCTGATGAAGCTGGCTTCCAGGCCGGGAATCCGCTGTTTGGCAATTTCGATGGCCTTGTCCAGGCTGATGGTCGGCGCAGGGCTGCCGTCAGCGGTGAGGGGCACGCTGCTGTGGGGAATGATGGACGCCGCCTGGGATTTGCTGGAAATGCTGATCTGGTTATCCCAGAGCAGGGCCTGGATCAGGAACCAAGTGCCGGTGATGGAAATCACGGCAATGAACCAGATCGACCAGATGCCGCTCAGGCGGTGAAAGTCGCCCCAGAAGATCCGCGCACCGTGCTTGAAGCGCAGTGTGGGTTTCAGGAAGCCTTTCCAGAACTTCTTGTAGACCACCAGCCCGGTGATCAGCGACACCAGCATCGGCAGACCGAGGATCGATACCAGATACCAGCCCCAGGAATAACCGTTGGTGAACGGCACCAGCCACCAGCCATGCAGGGCTCGGGTAAAACGACGGAAGTCGAAGGCTGGCGTGACGCCCTGGATAAGGCCGGTGTAAGGGTTTACATAGGCCGGCACCGAGCGCCCGTCGGGGTAGGTGACATTGACGCTCAGGGCGAAATATTCACCGTCCGGCTGCATCATGGTGCCGATGATCAGGTTCGGCTCGTTACGCTCGATGGTGGCCCTGATCTGCTCGAAGGTGAGGCGCGGCGCGTCATCGTAAGGTTTGACGGCACGCATCTCCGGGTTGGCCAGCCACATGATTTCCTTGCTGACCACCGCCAGCGTGCCGGTCACGCACACGATCAGCACGAAAAACCAGATCGGCAGTGCCAGCCAGCTATGGACGAGAAACCAGATTTTTGAGCGGGACTTCTTTGACATGGGGGAACGGTCTCGATTCACGGTGTCAGAGCGGCCATTGGTGAGGGGCGCGGGCTCTTTTTTGCTGAAAACGGTCATGGCTTTTGGCCGATGCTGCCGCTGCATCTAATAAAGACGAATGAGAATGCAAATGATGTAATTATTTCTTTCGCTTAAATGAAAGTAAATGTTTCAAGTGCCGGGAATGAGCTGTTTTTCTGTGGGAAAGGCCTAATTTTCAGGTAGCCGGGTACGTTAAATCAGGACGTCGGTGTAGCGTCAGGCCGTTGGGGCTCGCACGCTTTGCCATCAAGGGAGAGTCATCATGAGTCATGCGTTGAGTTTGAATATCCGGCCATTGCAGGCCGGGGCCGGTACTTTGCCCCTGCTGGTGGAGGCTCCCGAGCCGGGCCTGGACTTGATGGAAGCCCTGGGCGAATTCAAACCACTGGTTGCCGAGCATCTTTACCGCAGCGGCGGGATTCTGTTCCGCGGCTTCAATGTCGGCGGTGCGGAAGCGTTCCGTGAATTTGCCGCCGGGTTTGGCGATCCGTTGCTCACTTATGAATTCGGCTCGACGCCGCGCAGCAACGTGACCAAAGGCGTCTACACCTCCACCGAATACCCGGCGCACCAGAGCATTCCCCTGCACAACGAGCAGGCCTACACCCTGGAATGGCCGATGCGCATCTGGTTCTACAGCATGATTGCTGCCGAAACCGGCGGCGAAACCCCCATCGCCGACAGCCGTGAAATCTATCGCCGGATTCCGGCACGCATTCGTGACCGTTTCGTCGAAAAGAAATTGATGTACGTGCGCAACTTCGGCAACGGCCTGGATGTGGACTGGAGTCAGGTGTTCAACACCGAAGACGAAAGCGTTGTCGAAGCCTACTGCCGCGCCCACAACATCCAGTGCGAGTGGAAAGACGATGGCGAACTGCGCACCCGGCAGATCTGTCAGGCGGTGGCGCGTCATCCGGTGACCCAGGACATGGTCTGGTTCAACCAGGCGCACCTGTTCCACATCTCCAACCTGCAGCCGGAAGTCCGCGAAACCCTGCTCGACGTGGTGGACGAAGAAGACCTGCCGCGTAACGTCTACTACGGCGACGGCTCAGCCATCGAAGAAAGCCTGCTGGAAGAAGTCCGTGGCGTGCTCGATGAGTGCGCCGTCAGCTTTCCCTGGCTGGAAAACGACGTCCTGATGCTGGACAACATGCTCTCGGCCCATGCGCGCTCACCCTTTACCGGCAAGCGCAAAGTGGTGGTGGCCATGGCCAAGGGGCATACCGAATCGGCAAGGTGATTCGGGCTTTTTCATTTTGTCAGTCGTCGTAATCAGCGCGTCGTGCAAAGTCCTCAGCCTTGGGTGTTGCCTGAATGCCCTTGGCTTCCTGAGCGCGGTACCAGGCTTCGATGGTGAGTTCTTCGCTCAGGCGAGACTTGATGACGCAGGGTTGTTGCTGCCAGGGATAGCGCTGTAATTGCTCGTTGAGCTTCTTTTCTCCCGAGGTTTTCCAGCCTGTTACTGCCTGATCGCGCCAGCGGCGAGGGTTGCGGCCGGTACGGGCGTCGTGGGCAGCGGTGACGGGGTCCAAATGGCGGCTTTGTTCCAGCACTGGTAAATCGGGTAGCGGTTGGGTGACGTCCATATAGCGCTGCAGGCAATCCCAGAAGGCCAGGGTATTGGCCTTGTCCAGCCCCAGTGAATGCATCTTGGTCGCCAGAGAGATCTTCTTGTTGGTGTAGCGGTGATACAGCGTGATCGTATAGTCATGGGACCCGTAACCGCTGGGCAGCAACGTCAGCACCGGATCGAACTCCTCGAAAGGCGCGACAAACAAACGCCGGAAACGCCGCTTGAAACGCACCATGCCGTCTACCCGATTGAACTCACTGCCGTCGTGGCGGCTGACCTTGCTGTGCAGCCAGAGCAGGCAGTCGAAACCGATGGCGCCCATGAAATAGAGGAGGGTGCCTATCCAGAAGGAAATATGCATTTCGCTGTTGCCGAAGAGAGAGTCTTTTAGCCAGAGGACGATGGTTGCACAGATAAAAAATCCGGCAATTTGAATGTAATGGACTGCTTTTTTTTCTGTCATGAACAGAGCAAGAGATGTAATAGATAGCGAGACTGCTAAAAGTGCTATCAGGAATGTGAGTTCGGTGCCAATAGTTTTGTAGCCCAGTTCGATTTTTATTAGGCCAAAAACTCCTGTGCCCCAAGCGGCCCATATAAGGAAGAAACTCATTATTTTGGATACAAATAGTAAATATGGAATTCTGCTGGAGTTCTGAAAGCGCCAGCGTTTGGCATCACAATATACTTCCTGTTTTTCACCACGCTCTTCCTGCTTCTGATAAAACAGATGTTCTTCGCACTCCAGTTGCAGAGTGATTTCCGTAGCCGAGTCCAGCCCGGCGTAATTACCAAAGACAAGATGCGTGTCGAACAGGCCATTGCGGTTGAGATGGACGTACCATCTGGGGGATGGCAGCGGTTCCTTGCTATCGCCGCGGTAGGCGCTAATGGTGTAGGCATTCATATCTGTGACTCGTCGTAATCAGCGCGCCGCGCAAAGTCATCAGCCTTGGGTGTCGCTTGAATGCCCTTGGCTTCCTGAGCGCGGTACCAGGATTCAATGGTGAGTTCTTCGCTCAGGCGAGACTTGATGACGCAGGGTTGTTGCTGCCACGGATAGCTCTGCAATTGCTCGTTGAGTTTCTTTTCTCCCGAGGTTTTCCAGTCTGTCAGGTCCTGATCGCGCCAGCGGCGAGGGTTGCGCCCGGTGCTGGCGTCGTGGGCGGCGGTGACCGGGTCCAGATGGCGGCTTTGCTCCAGCACCGGTAAATCGGGTAGCGGTTGGGTGACGTCCATATAGCGTTGCAGGCAATCCCAGAACGCCAGGGTATTGGCCTGATCCAGCCCCAGTGAATGCATCTTGGTCGCCAGATAGATCTTCTTGTTGGTGTAGCGGTGATACAGCGTGATCGTGTAGTCATGGGACCCGTAGCCACTGGGTAGCAATGTCAGCACCGGATCGAACTCTTCAAAAGGCGCAACAAACAAAAGCCGGAAACGTCGCTTGAAGCGCACCATGCCGTCTACCCGATTGAACTCACTGCCGTCGTGGCGACTGACCTTGGTGTGCAGCCAGAGCAGGCAGTCGAAACCGATGGCGCCCATGAAGTAGAGGAGCGTGCCTATCCAGAAGGCAATGTGCATTTCGCTGTTACCCCAGAGGCTGCTTTTCAGCCAGAGGACGATGGTTGCGCAGATAAGAAAACCAGAAATCTGAACGTGATGGAGGTACTTGTTTTCGGTCATGTACAAAGTTAAAGACCCGAACATCAGTACGACCGATAAAAAAGCTATTAACAATGTAAGTCCTGTGCCGGAATAGACATGTCCAAGTTCTTCCAGGAATGGAAAGAAAATCCATGTGCTCCATGAAAACCATATAAAAGGAAAGCAGATTAGCTTGGATGTAAATAACGTATGTGGAATATTGCTGGCATTCTGAAAGCGCCAGCGCTTCGCATCACAATACACTTCCTGTTTTTCACCACGCTCTTCCTGGTTCTGATAAATCCGATGCTCTTCGCACTCCAGTTGCAGAGTAATTTCCGTAGCCGAGTCCAGCCCGGCGTAATGACCAAAGGCAAGATGAGTGTCGAACAGGCCATTACGGTTGAGATGGGCATGCGAACTTGGTGGCGGCAGTGGTTTCTGACTGTCGCTGCGATAGGCGCTAGTGGCGTAGGCGTTCATATCTGTGACTCGTCGTAATCAGCGCGCCGTGCAAAGTCCTCAGCCTTGGGTGTCGCTTGAATGCCCTTGGCTTCCTGAGCGCGGTACCAGGCTTCTATGGTGAGTTCTTCGCTCAGGCGGGATTTGATGACGCAAGGTTGTTGTTGCCACGGATAGCTCTGCAATTGCTCGTTGAGTTTCTTTTCTCCCGAGGTTTTCCAGCCTGTCAGGGCCTGATCGCGCCAGCGGCGAGGGTTGCGGCCGGTGCTGGCGTCGTGGGCAGCGGTGACGGGGTCCAGATGGCGGCTTTGTTCCAGCACCGGTAAATCGGGTAGCGGTTGGGTGACGTCCATATAGCGCTGCAGGCAATCCCAGAACGCCAGGGTATTGGCCTTGTCCAGCCCCAGTGAATGCATCTTGGTCGCCAGATAGATCTTCTTGTTGGTGTAACGGTGATACAGCGTGATCGTGTAGTCATGGGACCCGTAACCGCTGGGCAGCAATGTCAGCACCGGATCGAACTCTTCAAAAGGCGCGACAAACAAACGCCGGAAACGCCGCTTGAAACGCACCATGCCGTCTACCCGATTGAACTCACTGCCGTCGTGGCGGCTGACCTTGCTGTGCAGCCAGAGCAGGCAATCGAAGCCGATGGTGCTCATGAAGTAGAGGAAGGTGCCTAGCCATAAGGCAATTTGCATTTCGCTGTTGCCCCAAAGGCTCCCTCTTAACCAAAGTACAAGGCTGGCACAGATAATGAATCCTGCAAATTGCATATAGTGAGCGGATTTTTTTTCTGTCATGTAAAGAGCCAGAGATATGCCTATTAAGATGGCTGATGTAGATGAGATTAGGAGGACCATTTCCGTACCGATAGTTTTATATCCTAGTGCTGGTTTTATGGGGCCGAAAACTCCTATTCCCCAAATTCCCCATATAAGCGAAAAGCTCATAAGTTTTGCTACAAATAGCAAGTGCGGAATCTTGCTGGAGTTTTGAAATCTCCAGCGTTTTGCATCGCAGTATGCTTCCTGTTTTTCACCACGCTCCTCTTGCTTCTGATAAATCAAATGCTCTTCGCATTCAAGTTGCAGAGTAATTTCCGTAGCCGAGTCCAGCCCGGCGTAATGACCAAACGCAAGGTGCGTATCGAACAGACCATTGCGGTTGAGATGGGTATGCGAACTTGGTGGTGGCAGTGGTTCCTTGCTGTCGCTGTGGTAGGCGCTATTGGCGTAGGGCTGATTAATATGGGCATTCATAGACGGTGCTCGATGGTTTCGACTTGCCAGTAAAGAGGGGCTTTATCCGCTTGAGGCTTGTCTAACGGTGCCCGGCGATGAGCGGGAGTGAATGCTTTCCACTTTTTGGGATGAGGTTGCGGAAGTACCAGAGGCGGACTGTCTGGCTCTATGTTCAGTTCTATCTGGGTGCAGATCCTCAGTCCTTCAGTTCTGATGAAGCGCCTGCTGGGTAGAGTGGGCTCAAGAAGAGAAGGCAAGACATACAGGATGCTGATTGCATCCAGAGGCACTGCCGCCACTTTTGGCTGACCTGTGGCTTGCCAGTGATATTGTTTTGAGGCGTAGGCTTGGGCTGTGTCCAGGTTAGAGCAAAACTCATGGGCCAATAGTTGGAAATGATTTGAGTCATTGCTAATCATCCCCAGCAAGGGTGTGCTCAGGATGACCACCCAGTCTTGGTCGGCCAGAGCGTATTTATCGGGGCTTATGGTTTGTGCTCTGGAGTTTGTCAGTTGTGTACGCTGTTTATCGGCTTCTTGCACCGCTTTAAGTTGTTGTGTTGAAGCTTCTCTGCGCCAATCGGCCAGCCGTAATGCCCTGATTTTGGGTTTGCCCAAGAGCCCTGACAATTGTTGGTAGGCAATGAGCGGATCTTTTAGATGTATAAAGTCTTTAAGTGAATCTTCGGTAGCAGAATCTGTGCCGAGGGGACCATAACGTACGGCAATTTCGATTTCATCGTCATCAAATATATTGGCAAGCACCGCTCCGCCAATAACCAGTGCTGCCCCGATCAAAAGCGCAACGGGGTTGATAGTAAGTCCTATGGTATAGGCTAGCCATATTAAATTTCCCGCTGTAATGGTTGCATAACTTGCCGATAGCGCGTAATTACCCTTGTTATAGTTTCGATAGCTGTCCCAAGCGCTTATTGTTGAACTAATCAATGTAGCTATGCCGCCAAAGGCACGAAGAAAAGATAGCTTGGGACTGCCTGTTTGTTTTTCGAGGTTTTTTGCCCAGCGGGACGAGATTTTCTCTACGTTGATACGTGGTTTGGTCAGGTGGTTTTCGATAGTTTTACCGAAAATAAGTTTGCTGTGGCTGCCTATGGCAACTAGCAGATCCATTACAGCAGAGCCTGCTCCTGCGAATCCGCGAAGATCTTCCCCCTCAGCCTCAAAGGTTTTAAAAGCTTCAAGCTGCACCATCAAGTTATAAACCGCAAACCCCACCATCGACGTAGGCACCACCTTGGTCTTCTCCATCCCCTGCGTCAGCGCTCCAAAGTTCACCCGAAAGTTGTTGTAGTGAGTCAGTTCGGGATGGCCCTCAGGGATAGCAAGCACCGTGACATTGCGCAGCATCGGGGCGTTCTTGCCTTGGCCTTTGGCGCTGGTGCTGCCCAGGGTTTCGCCGGAATGGCTGTGCAGGGTGGCGTAGCGGTAGTTCTTGCGGGTCAGTTCGCTGCGTTCGCTGTCGGTCAGGCCTCTGCGCAAGCCTGGGCCTTGAACGCCGATCACCACATAGTTGCCGGCCAGTGCTTCGCCCATGGGCATCAGGCGGATGCCCGCCATCTTTGTCGAGAGGGTCGAGAGGGTGTTGAAGGTCGGCATGAATAGCCGGTCGAGTTTGATCTGTATGCTGCTGTTGGACAGCCGGCTGAGTTGCGCCACGACGCTGGCACCGAAGATATCCAGCAGGTCGCCCATGAAGTACGCGAAGGTCTTGCCTATGCCGGGCCAGTCCACTTTTTCTGCAAAGGAGGCGCTGAGCATCAGGGTACTCAGGCCCATGGCTTCTGGCCGGGGTGCTTCATTGCGGTCGCGCAGGGCAATCAGGCGCTTGAGCAGTTCGGGCGGTTGTCCGGTGTCTGTGGCCAGCAGCATGGTGCCCAGCGGATGCTCGGCCTGTAGCACGTTCTTGACCAGGGTCCTGATGGAGGGTTCCAGCTCTGTAACATCCATGCCGGTCAGCAAGGCATCTGCCTGAGCGGGCGTGTATTCGAGGGCGCCCAGAGCATCTGCCATCAGGCTGTAGGGTTCCAGCAAGGCCTCGTCGTGGCGATAAGTCCAGTCCATGAGGACGACGGGGAGTTTCTTGTCGAGTAATTCGACCAGTCGTGTCAGATGCATTGCCAGCGATTTGCGTCCGGACTTGCGTTCCTGCTCGAACACCGTTTCATAAAACCTGGGCAGGTCAATCCGCCCTTTCAGGTGGATGTACTCCCCGCCCACGGCGCTGTACAGCACCTGGGCATATTGTCCGTGGGGCTGGAAGGCAATCAGGGCATTCAAGGTTTGCAGGTAGGAAACACAGTTGCGTATCTGCGCAGTCGCATGGCGTACGGCAAACAGCGGGTCTTCGAGAATGAGAGCGACCAGATGTGTGTTGTCCCGCAGCTTGTAAGTGTCCAGCAGATCGACGCCTGCTTCCATTTCGGGCAGTGGCGCAGGCGGTTGCTGTTTGAGGTGTTGCGCCAGTTGCTCCTGACGCCTCTGCAAGCGTTTGAGCAATGTTTCATCGCTGAACGCCGCAAAATCCGGCGTGAAATCCAGAGGGTCTTCCATGGCGCTTTCAATATTGAAGTCCCTGGCACGCAGGCCTTTGCGCAGACGGCTGACCGGTAGGCTCGGGTTGGCCTGTGTGGTCTTCCAATGCTGTGAACCCACTACGGCGGTGTCCCAGATGCGGGCAATATGCTGAGAGCGAGCCTTGATCCGGCTGGCGTCGCTTTCAAGCCATTGGATGTATTCCCAGCTCCAGGGCAGTTCGCTGTAGGCCATCCGTAGCTGGTCGGCGACAAAGCGGCCCTGCAGCAGCATCGGCAGCAGAATCACCTGCTGTTTGACGGCCACCGGGTCGCGCTTGTCGGCATTGCCCAGTTGTTGTGCGACCGCTCGCCAGTGAGCGATATCTACCTCGAACAGTTGGCCCTGGCCATCGGTTTCCAGCTCTCGCCACAGGACGTCGCGCCAGAACACATAAATTCGCCCCCGCCGAGGCAGGCCGCCTCTGGGATATTCATTGGGTTTGTCATAACCGGGAAGGCGAGCCAGAGGCAGAACAGAGAGCAGCGTATTGCGCTGAATGCTTTCTTCCTCTCTGGTGCTCAGGGCATCGGGGAGCAGGGGGATTTGCAGCACGCCGCCATCGGTGCGAGGGACCTGCAAAGCCAGCCGCGCACGCTGATCATTGAGGTACTCGGTATGCTTGCGGGTGCCTTGAGTAATGGACTTGTCGTTGAACGTTTTCATGGCTGTTCCTCCGGGCCCAGCAGAATCACCTGGCTGCCCTGATCGGGATCGCCCCAGACATCGACGATCAGCGCCTCGGCCCCCTGGCTGGAGGTGGATGTTTTGGGTTGGGTCTGCACGGTCAGAGGTTTTCTGCCGGATGGGGATGTATCTGCCGCCTTGGGAGCGATGGGCAGTACGGGCGGCGCCTCTGTCCCGATGCCCGGCCAGTCGCCCTGATTGGTCCTGACCAGCGGCCCGTTGATGCTGACGCCACTGTGATCGATCTTGATAAAGCTGCCGCCGACCCTGAGAGTCATTTCCATACCGGCATCGATCACCAGCTTGTCGCCTGACTTGAGATGGATTTCCTGACCGGCCTCGACCAATTGCGCCAGCCCCACCTTGATGTTCTGAACCTGAGCAATGCTCAGGTGATCGTTCGCCCGGATTTCCACCTTGCGGTCGGCGTTGACGGTGCAGTGTTCCTCGGCCTTGAATTCGCTGTAGCTGTTGGCCTCGACCCGCTCGTGGCGCTCGTTGCCGATATGGATCTTCTGGTCATGACCGATGCTCTGGTCCCAGTTGCGCTGGGCGTGGATGAAGATCTGTTCCTGATCCTTGCGGTCTTCGATGCGCAGCTCGTTGGAGCCCCCGCCGCCTGGGCTGCTCAAGGTCTTGAAGACGCTGCGGGTGCGATGCTCGGGCAAGGCGTAGGGCGGGGTGTTTTCGGCGTGGTACAGGCAGCCGGTCACCAGCGGCTGATCGGGGTCGCCTTCCAGAAAGGTCACCAGCACTTCCATGCCGACCCGTGGCAGGGCGACAGCGCCATACCGATTACCTGACCAACTGGACGAAACCCGCAACCAGCAACTGCTTCGGGCATCCTGCCGGCCCTCGCGATCCCAGTGGAACTGCACCTTGATCCGGCCATGCGGGTCGCAATGGATTTCCTGATCCTGCGGCCCGGTGACCATCGCCGTCTGACTGCCTGAAATACGGGGTTTGGGGTGGCGAAGGGGCGGACGGTAGAAAACGTCCCAAGGCGTGCCCCGGAAGGTGTTGAGATAACCTTGTCTGGCAGGTTCTTGTCCTTGAGCAGCGGTTTCTTCCAGCACCTGAGGCTGATGGCCTTCGTGGCGTACTTCGGTCAGCAGCCAGAGCTGATTCCAGCTTGTCTGCGGGTGCCCGGTCAGGTCCAGAAAGTGACCGCTGACCAGTGCCGGCTGATCGCTTTGGCCTTCGGCGAGGCGGTAATCATGGCGATGGCGTTCCAGTGCCCGCCTGGTCAGTAGCTTGCCGCGCTCACGGTCGGTGAAGCGGGCCGGGTAATCGTAATCCTCAAGGTCCGGCAGGATCTGGTGATCGACTGCGCTTTCAAGGGGCACTCGTGGTTTCTGAAAGTCGTAGTCCCGGCGGGTAGTACGAGTGGTACGGGTTTCCAGGCGAACATTGAAACGCTTGACCGCCGGCGCATAGGTGATCATCCCGCTGTCCTGCCGATAGCTCAGGGGGTCAAGCCTGCGAAAGACAGTCTGGTCATCGCCAAACACCAACTTGTGCATGGTGCTGCTGTGCTGGAAGTGATAGTGCAGACCTTCCTCTTCACAGAGGCGCTGGATGAAATGCAGGTCCGATTCGTCGTACTGCACGCAGTATTCGCGTTTGGGGTACGGCAGGCCGAGCTGGAAGTGATAGCGGTCGGCAAGGATGCCGTGGTCCTGCAGCACCCGGGCAATGATGTCCGGCACGGATTGCTGCTGGAAGATGCGTTGATTGATGCGGTGGCCCAGGTACGACAGCTGCGGTCGCAGGGTCATGGAGTAGTGGGTCAGGCGCCTGCGGGAATCGCCCTGGGCGATGCGATCAATCAGGCCGTGTACGCCAATGTCGCCGGGGCCGAATTGCAGAAAGGCCGGACGGTGCAGGAAGTCGTCCAGGTCCAGCGCCGGATCTTCGCTGACCAGTTCCAGCTCAAAGGCAAAGGGCTGGCTGATGGCCTCGGTGCCGGTAAAGGCCAGTACCTTGAAGTCATGTTTGACGTCTTGCAGGTGCAGGTTGAAATGCGCCTGATGGGCGGGTGCGGACATCCCTTGTTCCTCCGTCTTTAGGGGCACTAACGCCCGTTGAGCGGAGGGACGACTGTCAAAAAGCGTGCCTGCGGAAATTTTTCCAGCAAATACAGGCACATGGAGTTTTTTCGGTTGAAAACCAGGCGAAGGATTCAGCAAAAAGTGCGCAAAGGCCTGCGCACCTGCGCAACTCCTTGCGTATTGGCTGGAGGCCTTTTGATCCGTGGCTTTCAGCGCTTATTACCGATTTTGGGTGCGCATTTTCTTGCGCATCAAGGCCATGAGCTATCAAGCATTAATTTCCGTTAAATATTTTGTCTCCAGTTCGTTCTTGTTGATACGACCAAGCCTCATGGTCAGGCCTATTCAGCAAGGACCCAATGCATGAATCCCGAACACGCCCATAAACTGGCTCGCCGTTTTGTCGAGCTGCCTCCTGAAAAACGTCGGTTGTTTCTCGACGGTATGCGCCAGGAGGACATGGACTTTTCGTTGTTCCCGATCCCGTCCTGCGTTGGGCTTGTTGAGCGTGATGGCCTGTCTTATGCCCAGCAGCGCATGTGGTTCCTCTGGCAGCTCGACCCTGAAAGTTCGGCCTATAACCTGCCGATGTCGGTGTGCCTGAACGGCTCGCTGGATGTCGCGCTTCTGGAGCGGGCATTCAGTGCTCTGGTGGAGCGTCATGAAAGCCTGCGCACGACCTTTGGTCAGGACGGCGACCGTGCCTTCCAGCGGGTGGCTGAGCCTGCACCGGTAAGTATCGAGTTGCTGGACCTGAGCGCCTTGCCGCTGGAGCAGCGCTGGTCGGCGGCGCATCGGGAAATGGCCCTTCAGGCCGGGCAGTCTTTCGATCTGGAAAAGGGGCCGCTGTTCAGCATTCGCCTGTTGCGCCTCGCTGAGCAGGAACATGTATTGCTGCTGAACCTGCACCACATGATCACCGACGGCTGGTCGATGAATGTGCTGATCGATGAATGGTTGCGTGGCTACGACGCGTTGGTGGCAGGCAAGACCTTGCAACTCAATCCCCTGGCCGTGCAGTACCGCGATTATGCGTTGTGGCAGCGCAGCTGGCTGGAGGCGGGGGAGCAGGAGCGTCAACTGGATTACTGGCGCGGGCATCTGGGGGAAGAGCATCCGGTGCTGGAACTGCCCACTGATCGACCTCATCCGGCCTTGCCGACTCATCAGGGCGCGCGTCTGGAAATCTCCCTGGACACCGCTTTGCTGCGGGACCTGAAAACCCTGGCCCAGCGTCAGGGCGTCACTTTGTTCGTGGTGCTGCTTGCTTCCTTCAAGAGCCTGTTGCATCGCTACAGCGGGCAGACCGATATCCGCGTCGGCGGGCTGATTGCCAACCGCACGCGCAGTGAAACCGAAGGCCTGATCGGCTGCTTTATCAACACCCAGGTACTGCGCAGTGAAGTGACGGCGCAGACCCGGTTCGTCGATCTGTTGCAGACCGTGCGTCAGGCGGCGATGGGCGCGCAGTCCCATCAGGAATTGCCCTTCGATGCGGTGATCGATGCCTTGCAACCCGAGCGCAGCCAGAGCCACAACCCGCTGTTCCAGGTCATGTTCAACCATCAGCCGGTGGTTGCCGATCTGTTGGACAAGCAACTGGCAAGCGGCCTGCGGGTCACCAATCTGCCCGCTGAGCAACAGGCTGCCGCCGGACGTGCCCATGCCGCCGCCAGCGATCTGATGCTGGCCACCAGCGGGGAAGGCGAACAGCTCAATGCCGCCTTTACCTACGCCACCGATATTTTCGACGAGGCGACCATCGCCCGTCTGGCCGGGCACTGGCGCAATCTGCTGGCTTCGGCCTGTGCCGATCCGCAACTGTCGGTGGGCGAATTGTCGATGCTGGCGGCTGACGAGCGTCAGCAATTGATGGATGTCGATGCCGCGCCACGGGCCAGTTCTGCCACGCCCGCGCATCGGTTGTTCGAGGCGCAGGTCAAGCGTACGCCAAAGGCGCAGGCGCTGGTCATGGCGGGTGAAAGTCAGGCTCCAGGCCTGAGCTACGAACAACTGAATCAACTCAGTAATCGTCTGGCCCATCGCTTGCGTGAGCAAGGCGTGGGGCCCGACGTGCTGGTGGGCATTGCCTTGGGGCGTTCCCTGGAAATGGCCGTGGCTTTGCTGGCGGTGCTCAAGGCCGGTGGTGCCTATGTGCCGCTGGACCCGAAGACTCCCGCCGAGCGCTTGAATCATGTGCTGCAGGACAGCGGTCTCAAGTTGCTGCTGACCCGCAGCGAACTGCTGCCCGATCTGCCGTCGCTGGGGGATATCCAGTGCCTGTGTCTGGACCTGCTGGATGAGCAGGGCGAAGCCGCTGAACAGGATCTGGATGTCAACGTCGATCCGGCCAATCTGGCGTACGTGATCTACACCTCCGGTTCCACCGGTCGCCCCAAGGGCGTGGCCATCAGTCATGCTGCACTGGCCGAGTTCGTCACCCTGGGCGCGACCTACAGCGACTTGCGCGAAGGTGATCGGGTCCTGCAGTTCGCCACCAACAGTTTCGATGGCTTTGTGGAGCAGTTCTATCCGCCGCTGTGCCATGGTGCCTGTGTGGTGCTGCGCGATGATCGACTCTGGGACAGCGGCACCTTCCATCGGGCGGTTGTCGAGCACGGCATTACCCTGGCGGACCTGCCAGCCGCGTACTGGCTGACCCTGGTGCAGGATTACGCTGCCCGGCCACCCGAGCACTATGGCGCGTTGCGTCAGATTCATGTGGGCGGCGAAGCCATGGCGGTGGAAGGCTTGCGCTTGTGGCGTCAGGCCGGGCTTGGCCATGTGCGACTGCTCAACACCTACGGGCCGACCGAGGCCACGGTGGTGTCGAGTATTCATGATTGCAGCGCATTGACGCCGCAGATCGTGTCCTGGCGCGGCGTGCCCATTGGCCGGGGACTGGCGGGACGTCGTCTGTACGTGCTCGATGACCAGTTGAACCTGCTGCCTCAGGGCGCAGTGGGTGAGTTGTATATCGGTGGGCCGGGTCTGGCCCGTGGTTATCACGGCCAGCCAGCGCTGAGCGCCGAGCGTTTTATTGCCGACCCGTTCGTGGCGGGTGAACGGCTTTATCGCACCGGCGACCGGGCGCGGTTGGGAGCCGATGGTGCACTGGAGTACATCGGTCGTGTCGATCATCAGGTAAAGATCCGCGGCTTCCGGATCGAACTGGGCGAAATCGAATCGCGCCTGCAACAGTGCACCGGCATTCGCGAAGCGGTGGTTCTGGCGCTGCCACTGGCGGGTAGCACGCAACTGGTGGCTTATCTGGTGCCTGAAATCGCGGCCACCGGCGATGCCGAACAGGCGGCGTTGCGCCAGGGCATCAAGTCCCAGCTGCAAGCCAGCCTGCCGGACTACATGGTGCCCACCCATCTGCTGCTCTTGCCGAACCTGCCCCTGACCCCCAGCGGCAAACTCGACCGCAAGGCCTTGCCGGTTCCCGACCCGAGCCAGTTGCAAGCCACGTATCGCGCACCGCAAACCGAGTTGCAGATCTGCCTGGCCGCCATCTGGGTGGAAGTGCTGCATGTGCCGCAGGTGGGCCTGGATGACCAGTTCTTCGAACTGGGCGGTCATTCCCTGCTCGCCGCGCAAGTGATTGCCCGGATCAAGACGCAACTGGGCGTCAGCCTGCCGCTGCGCACCCTGTTCGAGAAACCTGTGCTGAGCGATCTGGCCGCCGAAGTGGCGCTGCTCACCGATGACACGGCTGACAACGACTGGAGCGACATGGACCAGTTCATGGATTCACTGGAGGAATTTGGCGCATGACCGGGACTACTGCTGCACGTATCGCTAAACGCTTTGTCGGGCTGCCCCTGGAACAGCGTCAACAGTTCCTCGCCAGACTGCGCCAGGAAGGCAAGGACTTCAGCCTGTTGCCGGTGCCGGTCAGCCGCCATGATTTCGACGAGATCCCGTTGTCTTTCGCGCAGCAGCGCCTGCTGTTTCTCTGGCAGCTCGACCCGCTGAGCGATGCCTACAAGATGACCACCGGCCTGCGTCTGCGCGGTCAGCTGAATGAGTCGGCGCTGCTGTGTTCGTTCGATCATCTGATCGAGCGTCATGAGGTATTGCGCACGGTCTTCCACACCGAAGGCGACCAGCCGCGGCAAGTGATCCTCAGCAATCAGAGTGTGGCGCTGGAACGTGTCGATCTGTCGGCGTTGTCGGTGGATGTTCGCGAGGTCGAGCTGGCTCAGCAGGTCGAGCAGAGCACTCGCCAGCCGTTCGATCTGCAGAAAGGCCCGCTGTTGCGTGCCAGCCTGTATCGCCTGGCTGACGATGAACATGTGCTGGTGGTGAGCATGCATCACATCGTCTCCGATGGCTGGTCCATGGATGTGATGATTCAGGAATTCGTGCACTGCTATCAGGCTTACAGCGAGTGTCGCGAGCCGGTGCTGCCGGAGTTGCCTTTGCAGTACGCCGATTATGCGATCTGGCAGCGCAAGTGGCTGGAAGCCGGCGAGGGCGAGCGGCAACTCGATTACTGGCGTCAGCAACTGGGCGACGAGCAGCCTCTGCTGGATGCCGCCCATGACTTTCAGCGTCCGGCGACCCAGAGCTTTCAGGGCGAGCGCCTGAAGTTCGACTTCGGCCTCGATCTGTCCCGACAACTGAATGCCTTTGCCCGCAGTCAGGGCATGAGCCTGTTCATGCTGGTGCTGGCCGGTTTTTCCCTGTTCCTGTCCCGCAAGGCCGGGCAGCGGGATATCCGCATCGGCGTGCCCAATGCCAACCGTGGCCGGGCTGAAACCGAAGGCCTGATCGGCTTTTTCATCAACACCCAGGTGCTGCGCTGCGAAGTGGACGAGCGTCTGAGCTATCTCGATCTGCTGGCCCGGATTCGTGAAACGTCCTTTGGTGCCCAGGCCCATCAGGATGTGCCGTTCGAGCAACTGGTGGATCAACTGGCGCCGGAGCGCAGCCTGGGGCACAACCCGCTTTTCCAGGCCAAGTTCAACCAGAACGTGGTGCTCAAGCAGAAAGTGGCCCTCAGACTGCCGGGTCTGGAGGTCAGCGAGTACGAGTTCCACAAGGACGGTGCGCATTTCGATCTGGCGCTGGACATTACTGACGACGGCACGCTGATCCATGGCGACATGACCTTTGCCAGCGACCTGTACAAACGCTCGACTGTCGAGGGCTTCATTCCGGCGCTGCTTGAGCTGTTCAAGACCCTGCTCGCAGCTCCGGAGGCGCCCTTGTTCAGCCTCGGCGCGTTGTCGGTTCAGCCTCCGCAAGTTGCCCGTGAACCTGCCGCGCAGGTGCTGCAACAGTGGCAGGCTCAGGTCGAGAAACAGCCTGATGCCTTGGCCGCCCGTTGCCTTGAGCGCACCCTGACCACCGCCGAGCTGGATCAGGCGGCCAATCGTCTGGCCCATCATCTGGTGAGTCTGGGTGTGAGGGAAGGCCAGCCCGTGGCGGTGCTGATGGAACGCTCCCTGGACTGGCTCACGGCGGTGCTGGCGATCTTCAAGGCGGGCGGCGTCTATATGCCGCTGGACGTCAAGGCGCCGGATGCGCGTCTGCAACAGATGCTTGAAGGTGCCAGCGCCCGGGTGCTGCTGTGTGCCGAAGGCGATCAGCGCCAGACTTCGCTGGCAGTGGCCGGTTGTCAGGGCCTGGCCTATGTGCCGAGCCTCTGGCAGCACCAGCCTGCCACTCATCCTGGCATCGTGGTTTCGGCGCAGTCGCCGGCCTATGTGATTCATACCTCCGGTTCCACCGGCCAGCCCAAGGGTGTGCTGGTCAGCCATGGCGCGCTGGCCAGTTATGTCCGTGGTCTGCTTGAGCGTCTGGAACTGGCACTGGACGCCAGCATGGCGCTGGTTTCGACCATCGCCGCCGACCTGGGCCATACCGTGCTGTTCGGTGCCCTGTGTTCCGGGCGTCCCTTGCATGTGTTGACCGAAGCCCTGGGCTTCGATCCGGATGGCTTTGCCGAGTACATGGCCGAGCATCGCGTCGGCGTGCTGAAAATCGTCCCCGGTCATCTTACGGCCCTGTTACAGGCTGCCAATCCCGCCGATGTGCTGCCACAGCATGCGCTGATTGTCGGTGGCGAGGCGTGTCCGCCAGCCTTGTTCGAGCAGGTTCGTCAGCTCAAGCCGGGCTGTCGCTTTATCAACCACTATGGCCCCAGTGAAACCACGGTGGGCGTGCTGACCCATGAAGTCCAGGTGATCGATCCGTCCCGTTCCGTACCGGTGGGGACGCCATTGCCGGGGGCTCATGCCTATGTGCTGGACGATGTGCTGAACCCGAGCGACGAGCAGGTCGCGGGTGAGTTGTATATCGGCGGCGACAGCGTGGCGCTGGGCTATCTCGGACAGCCGGGCCTGACGGCCGAACGCTTTGTGCCGGACCCCTTTGCCGGGGACGGGCAGCGGGTCTATCGCAGTGGTGACCGAGTGCGCCGCAGCCGTCAGGGGCTGCTGGAATTCATCGGTCGCAGTGATGATCAGGTAAAAGTGCGCGGCTATCGAGTGGAGCCTGCCGAAGTGGCGCGGGTGTTGCTGCGCTTCGAGTCGGTGGCCGAAGCCACGGTGATGGCGCAAGGTGTCGAGGGGGATGAATCCCGTCTGCAACTCGTGGCGTATTGCGTGGCAGCGGCGGGCAAGACGCTTTCGGTCGACACCCTGCGCGAGCAACTGACCGCCAGCCTGCCGGAATACCTGGTGCCTGCGCAGTTCGTGGTGCTGGAGCGTCTGCCGCTGACCGCCAATGGCAAGCTGGACAAGCGCGCCTTGCCCAAGCCGGGCGTGGTCAAACAGCGTTACACAGCACCCGTGGGCGAGATCGAGGAAAAGCTCGCCGCTGTGTGGGCCGATGTGCTCAAGCTGGAGAAAGTCGGCACCACCGATAACTTCTTCGAATTGGGTGGCGACTCGATCCTCAGCTTGCAAATCATCGCCCGGGCCAAGCGTCAGGGCCTCAAGCTGAGCCCCAAGCAACTGTTCGAGAAACAGACCATCGCCCAGTTGGCGACGGTGGCCAAACTGATTCAGAAGAAGCCCGCAGCAGTCGTTGAGCAGGTAAGCGGCAACTTGCCGTTGCTGCCGATTCAGGCGCGCTTCTTCGAGATGAACATTCCCGAGCGCCACCACTGGAACCAGTCAGTGATGCTCAAGCCCAATAGCCCGCTGGAAGCCAGTCATCTGCTGGCAGCCTTGCAGGCTTTGATCGAACAGCATGACGCTCTGCGCCTGGGCTTTGCCCAACAGGACGGCCAGTGGCAGGCGACCTTCGGGCCGCTGTCCACCCGCGACCTGCTGTGGGTGCATGAGCTGGACGATATCTCGCGCCTGACCGAACTGGCCGACGAAGCCCAGCGCAGCCTGGACCTGAAAAACGGTCCGCTGCTGCGTGCGGTGCTGGTGAGCTTGCCGCAAGGTGAGCAGCGTCTGCTGCTGGTGATCCATCACCTGGTGGTGGACGGCGTGTCGTGGCGAGTGTTGCTGGAAGATCTGCAACAGGCTTACGTCGCCCTGAACACCGGCAAGGCATTGGCATTGCCCGCCAAGACCACTTCCCTCAAAACCTGGGCCGAGCAACTGCATCGTTATGCCGCCAGCGAAACCCTGGCTGCCGAGCGTGATTACTGGCTGCAAACCATCAGCGGCGATATCCAGCCGTTGCCTTGTGACAATCCGCACGGCACGCAACGCAACCGCGATGTCGCCCATGCTTCGTCCTGGCTGAGCAAGGACCTGACCCACAAGCTGCTCAAGGTGGCACCAGCGGCTTACCGGACTCAGGTCAACGACCTGTTGCTGACCGCGCTGGCGCAGGTGTTGTGCCAGTGGAGCCGGCAGCCTTCGGTGCTGATCCAGCTGGAAGGCCATGGCCGTGAAGACTTGTTCGACGACATGGACCTGAGCCGCACGGTCGGCTGGTTCAGCAGCCTGTTTCCGGTCAGGGTGACACCGCAAGCCGAGCTGGGTGCAAGCATCTGCGGCATCAAGGAGCAACTGCGGGCTGTGCCGAACAAAGGCGTCGGCTATGGCGTGTTGCGTTACCTGGGCGATGCCGGTTTTGGTCGCGAGCTGGCGGCCTTGCCTCAGGCGCAGGTCACCTTCAACTACCTGGGACAATTCGACGGCAGCTTCAACGAGCGTGACGGCGCGCTGTTCGTGCCGAGCGGGGATAGCTGCGGTCATGCCTTGAGTCAAGACGGACCATTGGGCAACGGACTGAGCATCAACGGTCAGGTGTTCGACGGCCAGTTGCAACTGGACTGGGCGTTCAGTGGCGAGGTCTATCAGGCTTCGACCATCGAGGCGCTGGCGCGTCAGTACGAGCAGGCGCTGACAGCGGTGATCGAGCATTGCCTCGATGGCCAGCAGGGCGTCACGCCATCGGACTTCCCGCTAACTACCCTCACTCAGGCGCAACTGGGCCGTTTGCCGATTGCTGCGGGGAATATCGACGATATCTATCCCCTGGCGCCGATGCAGCAGGGCATGTTGTTCCATAGCCTTTTCGAGCAGGAAGCGGGCAATTACATCAACCAGTTGCGCGTCGATGTGGCGGGGCTGGATGTCGAACGCTTCAAGGCTGCATGGCAGGCTTCGGTGGATGCCCATGAAGTGCTGCGCAGTGCCTTTGTCAGCCACCTGGAACACTCGCTGCAAGTGGTGCAGCGCCAGGCTGTCGTGCCCTTTGTCGAGCTGGATGCCCGCCATCAGCAGGCGGCGTGGCTGGATGACTGGGCGCAGGCCGACCGGCAAAAGGGTTTCGACCTGACCCAGGGGCCACTGCTGCGTCTGGCGCTGCTGCGCACGGCGGACAATAGCCATCACCTGATCTACACCAGCCATCACATCCTTATGGACGGCTGGAGCAGCTCGCGACTGCTGGGCGAAGTGCTGCAACGCTACAGCGGCCAGCCACTGCCACAGCAGGGCAGCCGTTATCGCGATTACATCGAATGGCTGCAACGCCAGGATGCCCAGGCCAGCGAGCGCTTCTGGACTGAACAGGTGGCAGAGCTGGATGAGCCTACCCGACTGGTTCAGGCGCTCAAAGCCAGTGCAGGCGGGCAGGGTTATGGGGATTACTTCCACCTGATAGACGCAGCAGGCACTCAACGCTTGAGTGATTTTGCCCGCGAGCAGCGTGTGACCCTCAACACCCTGGTGCAATCGGCCTGGTTACTGCTGTTGCAGCGTTATACCGGGCAATCCAGCGTCACCTTCGGCGCAACAGTGGCCGGGCGTCCGGCAGACTTGCCGGGTGTCGAAGAGCAGCTTGGGCTGTTCATCAACACCTTGCCGGTGATCGCCAGTCCGCGTCCCGAGCAATCGGTGGCCGAGTGGGTGCAACAGGTGCAGTCCAAAAACATTGCCCTGCGCGAGTACGAGCATACGCCGCTGTACGATATCCAGCGTCTGGCGGCCAGCGGTGGCGAGGCGCTGTTCGACAACATTCTGGTGTTCGAGAACTACCCGGTATCCGAAGCCTTGCAACAGGCTCCGGCAGGCCTGGCTTTCAGCGGCCTGCACAATCAGGAGCAGGCGCATTACCCGCTGACTCTGGTTGTCGAAGCGGGCGACGTGCTGTCGGTGCGTTTCAGCTATGACCGCAAGCACTTTGCTGCCGAAACCGTGGCGCAACTGGCCGGCCATTTCGACCACTTGCTGCAAACCCTGAGCGCTGCGCCGTCAGCCTCCTTGGGTGAACTGGCATTGCCGACTGGCTGGACGCAAGCCGTGCAGGCATGGCCAAGCGCAAAATGCGCCCATCAACTGATCGAAACCCAGGCCGCTCGCGTACCTCAGGCCATTGCCCTGAGCATGGGCGATCAAACCCTGACTTACGAAGCCCTGAACCGTCGCGCCAACCGTCTGGCCCACAAGCTGCGGGAGCAGGGCGTTGGGCCGGAAGTGCGTGTCGGACTGGCGGTGGAGCGCAGTCTGGAAATGATTGTCGGCTTGCTGGCGATCCTCAAGGCCGGTGGTGCCTACGTGCCGCTGGACCCGGATTCCCCGCAGGAACGCCTGAACTACCTGATGGACGATAGCGGCATTACCTTGCTGCTGACCCAGGACCACTTACTGGCCAGCCTGCCGCTGCCACCGCAAGTGAAAACCCTGTCGCTGAGCGATGCGCTGGAAGGTTATTCCGAGAGCAATCCGCTCAACCTGAGCTCGCCGGATAACCTGGCCTACGTGATCTACACCTCGGGTTCCACCGGCAAGCCGAAGGGCACGCTGCTGCCCCATCACAACCTGATGCGCCTGTTTGCGGCCACCGATGACTGGTTCACGTTCGATGAGCGCGATGTCTGGACCCTGTTCCATTCCTACGCTTTCGATTTCTCGGTGTGGGAGATTTTCGGTGCGCTGCTGCACGGCGGACGCTTGGTCATCGTGCCTCGTGATGTCAGCCGCTCGCCGGAAGATTTCCATGCCTTATTGGTGCAGGAACAGGTCACGGTATTGAACCAGACACCGTCGGCGTTCAAGCAACTGATGCGGGTGGCTTGCGACAGCTCAAAAGCGCTGGCGCTACGTTCGGTAATCTTTGGCGGCGAGGCACTGGACGTTACCAGCCTGAGCCCATGGTTCGAGCGCTTTGGCGACCAGAGCCCGCAATTGATCAATATGTACGGCATCACCGAAACCACCGTGCATGTCACCTATCGCCCGATTACCCAGGCCGACACCCTGAGTGCCGCCAGCCCCATTGGCGAGGCGATTCCCGATCTGTCCTGGTACGTGCTGGATGCCGATTTCAACCCGGTGGCCCTGGGTTGCAGCGGCGAATTGCATATCGGTAATGCCGGTCTGGCGCGGGGATATCACAACCGTGCAGCGCTTACCGCCGAGCGCTTTGTGCCGGACCCGTTCTCTCAGGATGGCGGTCGCCTGTATCGCACGGGCGATCTGGCCCGTTACCGTTCTGAAGGCGTGATCGAATACGCCGGACGTATCGACCATCAGGTGAAGATCCGCGGTTTCCGTATCGAGCTGGGTGAAATCGAGGCGCGCTTGCAGGCCCAGGCCAGCGTCCGGGAAGTCATCGTGCTGGCGCTGGACGGGCAACTGGCGGCGTATCTGGTGCCTCAGGATTCAGGAATCGATCATCAGGTCCTGCGCGAACAACTGAAAGCCGAACTCAAGGCCCATCTGCCGGATTACATGGTGCCGACCCATTTCGTGGTGCTGGACGCCATGCCATTGACCGGCAACGGCAAGCTGGACCGCAAGGCCTTGCCCAAGCCAGATACCAGCCAGTTGCAGAACAGCTATGTGGCGCCGCAAAGCGAGCTGGAGCAACAACTGGCAGCCATCTGGGCGGACGTGCTGAAAGTCGAGCGGGTGGGTTTGAACGACAACTTCTTCGAACTGGGCGGTCACTCGCTGGTGGCGGTGCAGATGCTGGTGCGTGTGCGCGAGCAATTGCAGCACGAGGTTTCGTTGAAAGAGTTGTTCGAACAACCTTGCGTGGCGGGTCTGGTTGCCGTGATCGAGCAAAAAAATGGCAAAAGTGACCATGCACAGGACGAATTGACTAAATCACTGGAGGCACTCAAACGTTTATCAGCGGAGGAAATTGATAATTTGATCGCTTAGCAGGAGATACCCCCGTGCAAGAGTTGCTTGAGTCCGTTAAATCGCTGTCCGCCCGTGAACGCAAGGCGCTGGCGGTACTGCTGAAGCGACAGGGGGTGAATCTCTACGCCGTCACGCCAATCTTCAAGAGAGAGTCGCAGGAACCTTCTGCACTCTCTTTTGCCCAGCAGCGGCAATGGATCATCTGGCAGCTTGACCCTCAAAGCGCCACCTACAACATCCCCCTGGCTCTGCGCCTGCACGGCAGCCTGAATGTCGAAGCGCTGCGCCGCAGTTTCGAACACCTGATCGCCCGTCACGAAACCCTGCGCACGACCTTCGAGCAGCAAGGCGACGACGCCCTGCAAGTGGTGCATCCGGCTGGCCCTTTCGCTCTGAATGTGGATCGTCTGCAGGCCGGTGAAACGGTCGAGACTTACGTCGAACAGGAAGTGCAACGGCCCTTCGATCTGCAGAACGGTCCGCTGTTGCGGGTCAGGCTCCTGAGCCTTGGGGATGACGAACATGTGCTGGTTCTGACCCAGCACCATATCGTCTCCGATGGCTGGTCGATGCCGATCATGGTCGATGAGTTGCTGCGCCTTTACGAAGCCTGCAGCCAGGGACGCGAGCCGCAACTGGCAGCGCTGCCGATCCAGTATGCCGATTACGCCTTGTGGCAGCGCAACTGGCTGGAAATGGGTGAGCAGGAGCGCCAGCTGACTTACTGGAAAAACCAGTTGGGCGACCAGCAGCCGGTGCTTGAACTGCCCACCGATCGTTCACGTCCGGCCGTGCGTGGTAACGGCGGGGCGCGCATCAATGTCGAACTGGATGGCGCACTGCTGTGCCGCTTGAAGGACGTGGCGCGGCAACAGGGCGTGACCCTGTTCATGTTGTTGCTGGCTTCGTTCCAGACCCTGTTGCATCGCTATACCGGCCAAAACGATGTGCGTGTCGGCGTGCCGATTGCCAACCGCAACCGCGCCGAAACCGAGGGCCTGATCGGCTTCTTCGTCAACACTCAGGTGCTCAAGGCCGGGTTCGATTCGCAGACGACGGTTGCCCAACTGTTGCAACAGGTCAAGCAGACCGCCTTGCAGGCTCAGGCTCATCAGGACCTGCCTTTCGAGCAACTGGTGGAAGCCTTGCAGCCGGAGCGCGATCTGAGTCGCAGCCCGTTGTTTCAGGTTGCCTATAACCACCAGACCCAGGGCCGGAACGAGGCCCGACAGTTGCCCGGCCTGCGTCTGGAATACCAGGTGTCGGACAAGCACACCGCGCAGTTCGACCTGACTCTGGATACCTGTGAGCGGGAAGACGGCCTGGGCGCTTCGCTGATCTACGCCACCGACCTGTTCGATGCCGCAACCATCGAGCGCATGGCCGATCACTGGCGCAATGTGTTGCACGCCATGACAGCCGATATCCAGCAGCGCATCGCGGACCTGCCATTGCTGAGCGCTGCCGAGCGCCAGCAGACGTTGCAGGACTGGAATCGCGAGGTGGCGGTTTTCCCAAGCACACAGTGCGCTCATCAGATGATCGAAGCTCAGGCTGCTCGCGTCCCTCAGGCCATTGCCCTGAGCCTGGGTAATCAGCACCTGACTTATGAAGCCCTGAACCGTCGCGCCAACCGCTTGGCCCACAAGCTGCGGGAGCAGGGCGTTGGGCCTGAGGTGCGTGTCGGACTGGCGGTGGAGCGCAGCCTGGAAATGATCGTCGGCCTGTTGGCGATCCTCAAGGCCGGTGGCGCCTATGTGCCGCTGGACCCGGATTCCCCGCAGGAACGTCTGAATTACCTGATGGACGACAGCGGCATTACCTTGCTGCTGACCCAGGACCACTTACTGGCCAGCCTGCCGCTGCCACCGCAAGTGAAAACCCTGTCGCTGAGCGATGCGCTGGAAGGTTATGCCGAGAGCAATCCGGTCAACCTGAGCGCGCCGGATAACCTGGCTTACGTGATCTACACCTCGGGTTCCACCGGCAAGCCGAAGGGCACGTTGCTGCCCCATCACAACCTGATGCGCCTGTTTGCGGCCACCGATGACTGGTTCAAGTTTGATGAGCGCGATGTCTGGACCCTGTTCCATTCCTACGCTTTCGATTTCTCGGTGTGGGAGATTTTCGGCGCACTGCTGCACGGCGGTCGTCTGGTTATCGTGCCTCGGGATGTGAGCCGCTCACCGGAAGATTTCCATACCTTGCTGGTGCAGGAACAGGTCACGGTATTGAACCAGACACCGTCGGCGTTCAAGCAACTGATGCGTGTTGCTTGCGACAGCTCAAAGGCTCTGGCTTTACGTTCGGTAATCTTCGGCGGCGAGGCACTGGACGTCACCAGCCTGAGCCCATGGTTCGAGCGCTTTGGCGACCAGAGCCCGCAACTGATCAATATGTACGGCATCACCGAAACCACGGTGCATGTCACCTATCGCCCCATCACCAAAGCCGACACCCTGAATGCTGCCAGCCCCATTGGCGAGGCGATTCCCGATCTGTCCTGGTACGTGCTGGATGCAGATTTCAACCCGGTTGCCCTGGGTTGCAGCGGCGAACTGCATATCGGCCATGCCGGTCTGGCACGGGGTTATCACAACCGTGCAGCACTTACCGCCGAACGCTTTGTGCCGGACCCGTTCTCCCAAGACGGCGGTCGCCTGTATCGCACCGGCGACTTGGCCCGTTATAGGACAGAAGGCGTGATCGAATACGCCGGGCGTATCGACCATCAGGTGAAGATTCGCGGTTTCCGTATCGAGCTGGGTGAAATCGAGGCGCGCTTGCAGGCTCAGGCCAGCGTCCGGGAAGTCATCGTGCTGGCGCTGGACGGGCAACTGGTGGCGTATCTGGTGCCGCAGGATTCAGGCATCGATCATCAGGTCCTGCGCGAACAACTGAAAGCCGAACTCAAGGCCCATCTGCCGGATTACATGGTGCCGACCCATTTCGTGGTGCTGGACGCCATGCCATTGACCGGCAACGGCAAGCTGGACCGCAAGGCCTTGCCCAAGCCGGATGCCAGCCAGTTGCAGAACAGCTATGTGGCGCCGCAAAGCGAGCTGGAGCAACAACTGGCTGCCATCTGGGCGGACGTGCTGAAAGTCGAGCGGGTGGGTTTGAACGACAATTTCTTCGAGCTGGGCGGCCACTCGCTGCTGGCGACCCAGGTGATTTCCCGGATTCGTCAGCAACTGAACCTCGAACTGTCGTTGCGCAACCTGTTTGAAGCCCAGAATCTGGCCGGTTTTGCCCAGGCGGCAGGGCAAGGGCAGGTCAGTCAGGCTCCCGGCTTCATCAAGGCCGACCGCACTCAGCCGCTGGGCCTGTCCTATGCCCAGCAGCGTCAGTGGTTTCTCTGGCAGCTTGAGCCAGAGAGCACCGCGTACAACATGCCGGTCGCCCTGCGCCTGAACGGTCCGCTGGATATTGATGCGCTGGAGCAGAGCTTCACCGCCCTGATTGCCCGTCATGAAACCCTGCGCACGACCTTCCGCCAGAGCGGTGAGCAGGCGGAGCAGGTCGTTCATCCGGCGTCGGTTTTCACGCTGCCGGTCGAGCAGGTGCCCGTCGGCCAGACACTGGAAGTCTGTGTACAGCAGGAAGTGCAGCGTCCCTTCGATCTGGAGCAGGGTCCGCTGTTGCGGGTCAGGCTGCTGAACCTGGGCGAAAACCGGCATGTGCTGGTGTTGACCCAGCACCATATCGTTTCCGATGGCTGGTCGATGCCGATCATGGTCGACGAACTGGTGCGCCTGTACGAAGGCTACAGCCAGGGACGTGAAGTCGATCTGGGTGAACTGGCGATTCAGTACGCCGATTACGCTCTCTGGCAGCGCACCTGGATGGAAGCCGGCGAACAGGCTCGGCAACTGGCTTACTGGAAAGAACAGCTGGGCGACCAGCAGCCGATTCTGGAGTTGCCTGCGGACCGGCCACGGCCTGCTGTGCAGAGCCATGCCGGTGCCCGGTTGGGTCTTGAGCTGGAATCTGATCTGGTGGACAGCCTCAAAGACGTGGCTCGTCAGGAAGGCGTGACGCTGTTCATGTTGCTGCTGGCCTCTTTCCAGAGCCTGCTGCATCGCCATTCGGGGCAGAACGATATTCGCGTCGGCGTGCCGATTGCCAACCGCACCCGTGCCGAAACCGAAGGTTTGATCGGCTTCTTCGTCAACACCCAGGTGCTGCGAGCCGAGTTCGATCTGCACACCACCTTCAGCGAGCTGTTGCAGCAGGTCAGACAGACCGCCTTGCAGGCCCAGGCTCATCAGGAGCTGCCTTTCGAGCAACTGGTGGAAGCCTTGCAGCCGCAGCGCAGCCTGAGTCATAGCCCGCTGTTCCAGGTGATGTTCAATCACCAGACTCAGGCCGGTGCCGAGGTTCGCGAGTTGTCCGGGCTGAGTATCCAGGGCCTTGAGTCGGACAGCCATGCGGCCCAGTTCGACCTGAGCCTTGGGACTACGGAGCATGCAGACGGCCTGAGCGCTGGCCTGACCTACGCCACGGCCCTGTTCGATGGCGCGACCATCGAGCGCATGGCCGAGCACTGGCTGACATTGCTCAAAGCCATCTGCATCGATGCCCGCCAGCGGGTCAGCGAGCTGCCGATGCAGAGCGAAGCCGAGCGTCAGCAGATTCTGCAAGGCTGGAATGACAGCGCGGCGGTTTATCCGAACGAGCAATGCCTGCCTGCGCTGATCGAAGCCCAGGTTCAGGCCACGCCTGATGCCCTTGCATTGACCCTGAGCAGCGAACAGCTGACCTATCGCCAGCTCAACAGCCGCGCCAACCAACTGGCCCACAAACTTCGCGAACTGGGTGTCGGCCCGGATGTGCTGGTGGGTGTTGCGGTGCAGCGCAGTCTGGAACAGGTGATCGGTCTGCTGGCGATTCTCAAGGCGGGCGGTGCCTATGTGCCGCTGGACCCTGACTTCCCTCAGGACCGTCTGGCCTACATGATCGAGGACAGCGGCCTGCAATTGTTGCTGACCCAGACCGCACTGCGTGAACGTCTGCCGATTCCGGCCAGTGTCCAGAGCCTGTGCCTGGATCAGGCCGGCGACTGGCTGCAAGGCTATAGCGAGGAAAACCCGGTCAACCCGGCACACGCGCAAAACCTGGCCTATGTGATCTACACCTCGGGCTCCACGGGGCAGCCCAAAGGCGTGATCATCGGCCATCAGGCGCTGGTCAATTTCCTGCACAGCATGGCCGGGCAGCCGGGGTTGAAGGCCACGGACAAGGTCCTGTCCCTGACCTCGTTGTCATTCGATATCGCCGGGCTGGAGTTGTACCTGCCGCTGATACGCGGCGCTTCGGTGGTGCTGTTGCGTCCCGATGAAAACAAGGACCCGCACGCCTTGCTGGCGGTGATCGAACAGCAGGCTGTCAGCGTGATCCAGGCCACGCCTTCCACCTGGCGCATGCTGCTGGACAGCGCGCCTGCCGGTGCCTTGCAAGGCAAGACGGTGCTGTGCGGTGGCGAGGCCTTGAGCGTCGAACTGGCTCAGCGCCTGATCGATCAGGCCGGGCATGTCTGGAACGTCTACGGGCCGACGGAAACCACCGTCTGGTCGGCGCGCCATTACCTGACCCGCAGTGACGATATCTGGCTGGGTCGGCCGCTGGCCAATACCCGACTGCACATCGTCAGCGACGATATCAACGTTCTGCCCATCGGCACCCGAGGTGAGCTGCTGATCGGCGGTGACGGTCTGGCGCGGGGGTATCACCAGCGGGCGGCGCTGACTGCCGAGCGCTTCATTCCCGATCCGTTCGGGCCGCCGGGTTCGCGGCTGTATCGCACCGGGGACCTGACGCGCTATCACGCCGACGGGGTGATCGAGTATGTCGGGCGTCTGGACCATCAGGTGAAGATCCGCGGTTTCCGTATCGAGCTGGGTGAAATCGAAGCCCGCCTGCAGGAGCACCCAAGCGTTCATGAAGCCACGGTCATCGATATCGACGGCCCGGCAGGCAAGCAACTGGTGGCGTATCTGGTCGCAGTCGATGGGGCGCAGGACTTCGATGCCCAGCGTGATCAGCTCAAGGCGCATCTGCGGGCCGGCTTGCCGGATTACATGGTGCCGAGCCACTTCGTCCGCTTGCAGCAGATGCCGCTGACCCCCAACGGCAAGCTGGATCGCAAGGCGTTGCCCAAGCCCGATGCCAGCCAGTTGCAGCGCCGTTATGTCGCGCCGTCCGCCGGGCAGGAACAACAGATCGCCGATATCTGGGCGCAGGTACTGAAGGTCGAGCGTGTCGGCCTGACCGACGACTTCTTCGAGCTGGGCGGACACTCGCTGTTGGCGGCCCAGCTTATTTCCAGAATCCATTCAGGCCTGGGGATCGATGTGCCCCTGCGCCTTGTTTTCGAGAAACCGCAATTGAACAACTTTATCCAGGCATTGCAGAGCAGCGGTTTGTCGCTGACCGAGGACGGCTTGTCCGATATCGAAAAAATGATGAATGAAATGGCGGGTATCTGACATGGAGAAGTCTGCAGCAGAACGTATTGCCCAGCGTTTCGTCGGCCTGCCTGTGGAGCAGCGCCGCCAGATCCTCACAAAGATGAGCGAGACCGGGCAGAGCTTCAGGTTGTTGCCCATCGCGGTGACCCGCCATGACCTGCCACGCATTCCGTTGTCCTACGCCCAGCAGCGCATGCTGTTCCTCTGGCAACTGGAGCCGGGCAATATCGCCTACAACGTGCCGCTGGCTGTGCGCCTGAACGGCCAGCTGGACGAGCGCGCCCTGGCGCAGGCCCTTGAGCGGCTGGTGCAGCGCCATGAAACCCTGCGCACCCGGTTCGTGTCGGTGGAGGGCGAGTTTCATCAGGAGATTCTTGAGCAGGCGAGCGTGGCGCTGGAAGTCGCCCAGGCCAGCTCCGACGACATCGAAGCCCAGGTCAAAGCCGAGCTGCAGACGCCTTTCGACCTGCTGAGCGGCACGCTGCTGCGGGTGAAGCTGTTCCGCCTGAACGACGCCGAACATGTGCTGACCGTGTGCATGCATCATGTGGTGTCCGATGGCTGGTCGGGGGAGTTGTTGATTCGCGAGTTCGTCCAGCTCTATCAGGCGCAGGTTGCAGGTCTGCCCGCGCAACTGCCGCCGCTGGCGATTCAATACGCCGACTACGCCATCTGGCAGCGCGCCTGGCTGGAAGCCGGGGAGGGCGAGCGCCAACTGGAATACTGGAAGCAGCAACTGGGCGCCGAGCACCCGCTGCTGGAATTGCCGCTGGACCATGAGCGGCCGGTTCAACCGAGCTACCGCGGCGCCATTGTGCGTGCCGATCTGCCGGAAAACCTGTCCACCCAACTCAAGACCCTGGCGCGCAACAACGGCCAGACTGTCTTTATGCTGACCCTGGCTGCGCTGTCGGTGGTGCTGTCGCGCTACAGCGGACAGGCCGATATCCGCATCGGCGCGCCCAATGCCGGTCGTACCCGCCGCGAGCTGGAAGGCCTGATCGGTTTCTTCATCAATACCCAGGTGCTGCGCATTCAGGTGGATGAGCGCCAGACTTTTGCCGAGCTGCTGAATCAGGTGAAAGATGTGGTGATGGGCGCGCAGTCCCATCAGGAGCTGCCGTTCGAGCATCTGGTGGACGCCTTGGCACCCGAGCGCAATCTGGGCCACAACCCGCTGTTCCAGTTCAAGATCAACCAGCATGTGTTTGCCGGTGACGAAGGCGAGAGCGGTACGGCCGTGGCCGGGCTGACGGTGGCCGAATTCCCGGTGGGCGGTGGTGATGCACGTTTCGATCTGGCCTATGACTTCACCGATACCCCGTCGGGACTGCGTGGCTATTTCACCTACGCCACCGACCTGTTCGAGGCCTCGACCATCGAGCGTATCGCGGCCTCCTTGCAGGAGGTGCTGGAAGCGCTGGTGGCGCATTCCGGTGAGCGTCTGGCGGATCATCCGCTGGCCGTTGCCACTCCGGTTGCCTCACAGGCCTGGGATTTCGACAGCTTCGACTTCCTGAGCCTGTGGCAAAAAGGCTTGCAGGCCGGGCAGGGCAAGCCTGCACTGCGCGTGGGCCAGCAGGTGCTGAGTTATAACGAGCTGGAACAGCGCTCCAGCCAGTTCGCCCGTTATCTGCAAGGTGAAGGCATTGCCGTGGGCATGACCGTGGCGCTGTGTCAGGACCGTTCCGTGGAGTGGGTGGTCAGCCTGTTGGCGGTGTTGAAACTGGGAGCGGTGTACCTGCCGCTGGACACCGCGCAACCGGCCGAACGCTTGCAGCAACTGGCCAGGGACAGCGGCGCAG
Organism: Pseudomonas lijiangensis; assembly: GCF_018968705.1. Classification (NCBI taxonomy): domain Bacteria; kingdom Pseudomonadati; phylum Pseudomonadota; class Gammaproteobacteria; order Pseudomonadales; family Pseudomonadaceae; genus Pseudomonas; species Pseudomonas lijiangensis. The sequence continues at coordinate 3,599,944 of NZ_CP076668.1, read as the reverse complement.
TGCTGCTGATCCATGCCCGTGGTGATGACAAGGCGGCCGGTCTGGGTGTCTGCCCGGTGCTGGCCTATGACGCCAGCCTGTGGGCCGATATCGATACCAGCCCGCTGAATACTCAAGTGCTGCCGGAGCAGCCGGCCTACATCATCTACACCTCCGGCTCCACCGGGCAGCCCAAGGGCGTGGTCATCAGCCATGGCGCGCTGGCCAACTACCTGCAAGGCGTGCTCCAGCGTCTTTCCCTGAGCGCCGAGGCGAGCATGGCCATGGTTTCCACCGTGGCTGCCGACCTGGGTCATACCCTGTTGTTCGGCGCCCTGGCCTCCGGTCGCCAACTGCACTTGCTGTCCCATGAACAGGCCTTCGATCCTGATGGTTTCGCCGCGTACATGGCCGAGCATCAGGTGGAAGTGCTGAAGATCGTGCCGAGCCATCTGCAAGGCCTGTTGCAGGCGGCTCGCTCGTCCGATGTGCTGCCGAGCCAGTTGCTGATTCTGGGCGGCGAGGCCAGTTCCTGGGCCTTGATCGAACAGATCAGGAGCCTCAAGCCGGGTTGCCGGATCGTCAACCACTACGGTCCGACCGAAACCACGGTGGGCATCCTGACTCATGAAGTGCAGGAAAAACTGGAGGCCTGCCGCACTGTGCCGGTGGGGCAACCTCTGGCCAATGGCAAGGCGCGGGTGCTGGATGCCTGGCTCAACCCCATGGCCGAGCGGGTAGCCGGTGAGTTGTACCTGGGTGGCCACGGTCTGGCCCAGGGCTATCTGGGCCGCGCCGCCATGACTGCCGAACGTTTTGTGCCGGACCCTGAAGGCGATGGCGAACGTCTGTACCGTGCCGGTGACCGTGCGCGCCGGGTCGACGGCCTGCTGGAATACCTGGGACGTGCCGACGATCAGGTGAAGATTCGCGGCTATCGGGTCGAGCCGGGTGAGGTCGGTCAGGTGCTGCAAGCGCTGGATGGCGTGGCCGAAGCCGTGGTGCTGGCCCTGCCGCTGGAAAGCGATGAGTCCCGTCTGCAACTGGTGGCTTACTGCGTGGCAGCGGCAGGCACGACGACTTCGGTCGACACCCTGCGCGAGCAACTGACCGCCAGCCTGCCGGAATACCTGGTGCCTGCGCAGTTTGTGGTGCTGGAGCGTTTGCCGCTGACCGCCAACGGCAAGCTGGACAAGCGTGCCTTGCCCAAGCCAGGCGTGGTCAAACAGCGTTACACGGCACCGGTGGGCGAGATCGAGGAAAAGCTCGCGGCGGTGTGGGCCGATGTACTCAAACTGGAGAAAGTCGGCACCACCGATAACTTCTTCGAACTGGGTGGCGACTCGATTCTCAGCCTGCAAATCATCGCCCGCGCCAAGCGCCAGGGCCTCAAGCTGAGCCCCAAGCAACTGTTCGAGAAACAGACCATCGCCCAGCTGGCGACGGTGGCCAAACTGATTCAGAAGAAGCCCGCAGCAGTCGTTGAGCAGGTAAGCGGCAACTTGCCGTTGCTGCCGATTCAGGCGCGTTTCTTCGAGATGAACATTCCCGAGCGCCATCATTGGAACCAGTCGGTGATGCTCAAGCCCAATAGCCCGCTGGAAGCCAGCCATCTGCTGGCAGCCTTGCAGGCTCTGATCGAACAGCATGACGCTCTGCGCCTGGGCTTTGCCCAACAGGATGGCCAGTGGCAGGCGACCTTCGGGCCGCTGTCCACCCGTGATCTGCTGTGGGTGCATGAGCTGGACGATATCTCGCGCCTGACCGAACTGGCCGACGAAGCCCAGCGCAGCCTGGACTTGAAAAACGGTCCGCTGCTGCGTGCGGTGCTGGTGAGCCTGCCGCAAGGTGAGCAGCGTCTGCTGCTGGTGATCCATCACCTGGTGGTGGACGGCGTGTCGTGGCGAGTGTTGCTGGAAGACCTGCAACAGGCTTATGTCGCCCTGAACACCGGCAAGGCATTGGCATTGCCTGCCAAGACCAGTTCCCTCAAGGCCTGGGCCGAGCAGTTGCATGCTTACGCCCAAAGCCCGGCGCTGGAGTCGGAGCTGGCTTACTGGCAGGCGCAGTTGCAGGGCGTCAGCGATGCCTTGCCGAGCGATCATCCGGATGGCGGCCAGCAGCAGAAACACGCCACGTCCGTCACCACTCACCTGAACAGCGACCTGACCCGGCAACTGCTGCAGGACGCTCCGGCTGCCTATCGCACTCAGGTCAACGACCTGTTGCTCACCGCGCTGGCCCGGGTGATCAGCCGCTGGACCGGCCAGGCCAATGCCTTGATCAGACTGGAAGGTCATGGCCGTGAAGATCTCTTCGACGACATCGACCTGAGCCGTACCGTCGGCTGGTTCAGCAGCCTCTATCCGGTGAAACTCACGGCGCAGGCAAGCCTTGCCGATTCGATCATGTCGATCAAGGAACAACTGCGCGCCATCCCCAACAAGGGCATCGGTTACGGAGTATTGCGTTATCTCGGCACGGAACCTGTGCGCCAGAGCCTGCAACAACTGGCTCAGGGCAGCATCGTCTTCAATTATCTGGGCCAGTTCGATGGCAGTTTCGATGCCAGGGATGCGCTGTTTGCGCCGTCGGGTGAAAGCAGTGGCGCATCCCAGAGCCGGGAAGCACCGCTGGCGGCCCCGATCAGCATCAATGGTCAGGTCTACAACGGTGAATTGCGTCTGAGCTGGAGTTTCAGTTCGGCGGTGTTCGAGGCCGATACCGTACAGCGTCTGGCCGATGAGTACGCCGGGGAATTGCAGCAACTGATCGCTCACTGCACCAGCGAAGGCGGTGCCGGTGTGACACCGTCCGACTTCCCGCTGGCCCGCTTGAACCAGAAGCAACTGGGTCGCCTGTCGATCAATCCTCGTGACATCGAAGACATCTATCCGCTGTCGCCGATGCAGCAAGGCATGCTGTTCCATACCCTGTTCGAGGAAGAAGCGGGCAACTACATCAACCAGATGCGCGTCGATGTGACCGGGCTGGATGTCGAGCGCTTCCGGGCGGCGTGGCAGGCCACGGTGGATGCTCACGAAGTGCTGCGCAGTGGCTTCGTCAGCCATCTTGAGCATTCGCTGCAAGTGGTGCAGCGCCAGGTTCTCGTGCCTTTTGTCGAACTGGATGCCCGCCATCAGCAGGCGGCGTGGCTGGATGACTGGGCGCAGGCCGATCGGCAAAAGGGCTTCGATCTGACTCAGGGTCCGCTGTTGCGTCTGGCGGTATTGCGAACAGGCGACAACACCCATCATCTGATCTACACCAGCCATCACATTCTCATGGACGGCTGGAGCAGTTCGCGCCTGCTGGGTGAAGTGCTGCAACGCTACAGCGGCCAGCCGATGCCCCAGCAGAGCAGCCGTTATCGCGATTACATCGAATGGCTGCAACGCCAGGATGCCCAGGCCAGCGAGGGTTTCTGGACCGCACAGGTGGCCGAGCTGGACGAGCCGACCCGGCTGGCTCAGGCCCTTAAATCCAGTGGCAGTGGCCAGGGGCACGGCGATTACTTCCAGTCGATCGATGCGGCCAGCACTCAACGGCTGAGCGATTTTGCCCGCGAGCAGCGCGTGACCCTCAATACGCTGGTGCAATCGGCCTGGTTGCTGCTGTTGCAGCGCTACACCGGGCAGTCCAGCGTGACCTTCGGGGCGACCGTGGCAGGGCGTCCGGCAGATTTGCCGGGTGTCGAAGAGCAGCTTGGCCTGTTCATCAATACCTTGCCGGTCATTGCCAGTCCTCGCCCCGAGCAGTCGGTGGCGGACTGGGTGCAGCAGGTGCAGGACAAGAACATTGCCCTGCGCGAGTACGAGCACACGCCGCTGTACGAAATCCAGCGTCTGGCCGGCAGCGGTGGCGAAGCGCTGTTCGACAACATTCTGGTGTTCGAGAACTACCCGGTGTCCGAAGCCCTGCAACAGGCTTCGCCGGACGGTCTGGCCTTCAGCGGCCTGAACAACCAGGAGCAGACTCATTACCCGCTGACTTTGGTAGTGAATCTGGGCGAAACCCTGTCCCTGCGCCTGAGCTACGCCCGTCAGCACTTCAGTGAAGACGTGGTGACGCAACTGGCCAACCATTTCCAGCACCTGCTTCAGGCACTGGTTCGTGATCCGGCTGCCGCCATCGGTGAGTTGCCGTTGTTGAATGAACAGGAGCAGCACCAGATTCTGCGGGAATGGAACGCGACCTCTGCCGGGTTCCCGGGCGAGCAGTGCATTCAGACCCTGATCGAAGCTCAGGTACTGGCGACCCCCGATGCCCCGGTGCTGGCTTTCGGCAATCAGCAGATGAGCTACGGGCAACTCAATGCCCGCGCCAACCAGTTGGCCCACAAGCTGCGCGAATCAGGTATCGGCCCGGATGCGCTGGTGGGGATCTGCATCGAGCGCAGTCTGGAACTGGTGATCGGCCTGCTGGCGATTCTCAAGGCCGGTGGCGCCTATGTGCCGCTGGACCCGGATTATCCGCAGGATCGACTGGCCTATATGCTGGATGACAGCGGCATTGGCCTGTTGCTGACCCAGACGTCGCTGCTACAAGGCCTGCCGGTACCTGCTCATGTACAAACCTTGTGTCTGGATCAGGAAGGCGACTGGCTGGAGGCTTACAGCCAGGACAACCCGGTCAACCTTACCCAGCCGCAAAACCTGGCGTATGTGATCTACACCTCGGGCTCCACGGGTAAGCCCAAGGGTGCGGGCAACAGCCATCTGGCTCTGGTCAACCGCCTGCACTGGATGCAGAAAGCCTACGGGCTGGATGCCAGCGATACCGTATTGCAGAAGACGCCGTTCAGCTTCGATGTGTCGGTCTGGGAATTCTTCTGGCCGCTGCTCACCGGCGCACGTCTGGCCATCGCCATGCCGGGCGATCATCGGGACCCCGAACGTCTGGTGCAGACCATTGCCCAGCACAAGGTCACGACGCTGCACTTCGTGCCTTCGATGCTCCAGGCTTTCATGACCCATGAACAGGTGGAAAGCTGCCGAAGCCTGCGCCGTGTGGTGTGCAGTGGCGAGGCCTTGCCTGCGGAGCTGGCGTCGCAAGTGCTCAAGCGTTTGCCTCAGGCCGGTCTGTTCAACCTGTATGGCCCCACTGAAGCCGCCATCGACGTGACCCACTGGACCTGCACGCCGGACGATACCCTGAGCGTGCCGATCGGTCGGCCTATCGATAACCTCAAGACGCATATTCTCGATGACGGCCTGCTACCGGCTGCCCGTGGAGCTGCGGCCGAACTGTATCTGGGTGGTGTGGGTCTGGCGCGTGGTTATCACCAGCGGGCTGCACTGACTGCCGAACGCTTCGTGCCCGATCCGTTCTCGACGGATGGCGGTCGTCTGTATCGCACCGGCGACCTGGCGCGTTACAGCGACGACGGGGTGATCGACTATGCAGGACGCATCGACCATCAGGTCAAGATTCGCGGGCTGCGCATCGAGCTGGGTGAAATCGAGGCGCGGCTCAATGAGCATCCGGGCGTGCGCGAAGCCCATGTGATCGACGTCGACGGCCCGAACGGCAAACAGCTTGTGGCTTATTGGGTGGCGAACGATGGGGCGCAGGATGCGAATGAACTGAGGACTTGTCTCAAGGCGTTGCTGCCGGATTACATGGTGCCGACGCACTTTGTGGCCGTTGACGTCATGCCGCTGACCGCCAACGGCAAGCTGGACCGCAAGGCCTTGCCAAAACCCGATGCCAGTCAGTTGCAGCAAGGCTATGTTGCGCCGCGTACCGAACTGGAAGAACGCCTTGCCGCTCTCTGGGCCGATGTGCTGAAAGTCGAGCGCGTGGGCCTCAACGACAACTTCTTTGCCCTGGGCGGCCACTCGCTGTTGGCGGTGTCCCTGGCGGGCAGGATTCGTGAAACGTTCGATATCTCCATCAAACTCCATGACTTCCTGCTGATGCAGACCCTGGGTGAGCTGGCGGACTTCCTGCGGGCAGGCGAAGCGAAGGTCAAGTCGGCGGTGATCGCCATGAACAACTGCCAGTCCGACAAGACCCCGCTGTTCTGCCTGCCACCGGGTGGTGGCGGCACCTACTCCTATTACCCGCTGGCTGGCAGGTTGAGCGAAGACAGGCCGGTGTATGGCCTGGTCAACAAGGCCTATGTGGTGCCGGGCTGGTTCGACAGGTCGTGGGAGGAAATGGTCGATTACTTCGTCGAACAGATCAGACTCACCCAGCCTGTCGGGCCATACAACCTGCTGGGCTGGTCCCTGGGCGGAGCCCTGGCCATCGATGTCGCCCATATTCTGGAGCGTGATGGCGACAAGGTGAGTTTCCTGGCGCTGGTGGATTCGATGCTGCCGGCTTCGGCAGGCCTGAGCTGGATCGAGGAAGACCCTGAAGTCCGGGCGCAGAATCAGGACCAGAACCTGTTCCAGAGCCTGATCCAGAGTCTGGTGGCCTTCGTGCCGGGGCTGGCCCGTGAGCGAGTCATGGAGCTGATCGCAAGCGCCAGGGTATCGCTCAAGGACGAGCGTGAAATCGCCGACCGGGTGATCGAGCAGGTTGCCCGGGATGCCGATATCAGCGTCGAAAGCCTGCGCAACGTCTTCCAGGACATTGCCATCCAGGACGAAATCGAAACCGGCTACAAACTGCTGCACGCCAATGCCGTACTGGCCGAAGCCTTCACTCTCAAGAAGCTCGACGTGAAAGTGGACTGCTGGTGGGCAGGACAAAGCCGCGAACCGGACCAGATCCTCAAGGCACAGGCGGTGGTAGCGGAACAGTGCTCGGTAAACGGACTGCGTTCCTCAACCACCATTCAGGAGCGACATGACAATGTGGTGATTGCGGAGGGTTTTCTGGAAAGCGTTGTGGAAAGTTTGAGGGGGGAATGAGGTTTTGAGCTGCAAGCTGCAAGCCGCAAGCCGCAAGCTTCAAGTCAAAAGCTTGTAGCTTGCCGCTTGCCGCCTCCGGCGGCCCCCTAAAACTCCCCGCGCAAGGTCAGCACATAATTGCGTGGGTCGCCGTAGTAGTTGCCTCGGTCCACGTCCCCGGTCGCCTTGTAATACTTGCGATCCAGCAGGTTGTTGCCGTTGAGGGCCACGCTCCAGTGTTCGTCGATTTTCCAGGAGGCTCTGGCGTCCCAGATGGCGCGGCCGGGGTTTCTGATTTGGGCTGAGGATTCGATTTCCGAATAGCCGCTCTGGGCCGAAACCCCTGCGCCCAGGGTCAGGCGATTCCAGGCGCCGGGCAGGGTGTAGTTGCCGGTCATGCGAAACAGGTGCCGGGGTGTTTCTGCCGATATGGACTGGCCGTCGCTGCCACGGGTCATGTTGAAGGTGTAGCCCGCCACGGTTTGCAGGCCGGGCAGGGGCTCGCCGCTGGCTTCGATTTCAAACCCTTTGCTGCGGCGGATGTTGCCGTTCAGGTAGCAGGTCCCGTAGATGTCGTTTATCAGGCATTCGCCAGGGTTGGCGCTGTCTTCCACGGCCACATCCTTCTGCTTGACGTAAAACATCGCAAAGGAAAGGTTCAGGCGTTGGTCGAAAAGCTCGCCCTTGATACCGGTTTCGTAGTTTGCGCCGATGGCCGGTTTCAGCAGGTTGCCATCAGCATCCCGGTACACGCTTTGCGGCAGGAAGATATCGGTGTAACTGGCGTACAGCGACCAGTCCGGATTCAGGTCGTAGATCGTGCCTATAAAGGGTGTGAGTTGATGTTGCTCTATGGATTTGCGAGTGACGCCCGCCGTCTGGGTCTGGTAGTCGTACCAGCTGAGGCGGCCGCCCATGACCAGACTCAACGACTCCGACAGATGCAGGCGCAGATTGGCGTAGGTACCGTAGCGTTTGTCACTGAAGTCGGTGATGGAGGTCCACTCGGGCTGGGCCGGTTCGGCAATCAGGTGGCTATCGGGGGCGAATACATCGATGGGCTGGTTGGAGGTGACATTGGCTTGTCTGGACTTGCGTGTCTGTTCCGACCAGTTGCCGCCGAAGGTCAACTGGTGTTCCAGGCCGAACGCCTCGAAATGGCCGTCCATGTGCGCATCGAAACCCGTGCTTTGCAATTGGTCGGAGCGGAACAGGGTTCGGGCGATACGGGAGCCGGTCAGTGTCGCCGGATCAATGGCGCCCTGGGCATAGGCCACTTTCTGCTCGAACGAACCCGTTGAATGGGTGGCAGACAGTGTGCCCGACCAGTTCTCGCTGAAGTGATGGTCCAGTTCCGTGAACACTTCGTCCGTGCGGGTCTGGTGACGGTTCCAGTCCTGGGCCAGGGAAGTCGAGCGTGGCACGTCCAGGGCACTGCCATCGCTGTAGCGGGGCAGGCCGAAGATGGTGAAGCCTTTGATATCGGCTTCCTGACGACGCACGCCAACAGCCAGGGTGGTGTCGTCATTCAGGTCGGCTTCGAGGATGCCGTACAGCAGCGGGGCGGATTTGCTGAGGCCATCGATAAAGTAGTCACGATCGGAATAGGACGCCACGAAGCGGCCCCGGATGCTGCCCGAATCGTTCAGCTTGCTGCTGCCGTCCAGATCCACCCGGTTGTTGTTCCAGGTGCCGGTGCGGGTGGTGATCGAAAACTGCGGTAGGGCGGTCGGGCGCTTGCGTACAAGATTGACCGTGCCGCCGGGGTTGCCTGCGCCGATCAGCAGTCCGGCAGCACCTCGCAGGATTTCCACCCGGTCGTAGATTTCCATATCGGGCGTCATCCAGCCGGTCACGCTGTAGCCCTGGCCCGAGATGCCGTCGATGGTGTAGCTCTCGTCTTCCATGGCAAAGCCGCGGGAACTGAACACATGGGAGCCGAAATTGCGCTGGGAAAAGGTGACGCCGGTTGCCTGGGCCATCACGTCTTCCAGGCTGTAGAGGTTCTTGTCGTTCATCAACTGGCGGGTCACGACGCTGACCGATTGCGGAATTTCACGCAGGGACCGGGCGCTTTTGGTGATGCTCACCGCGGATGTGGTGTAGGAGCCCGAGCCTTCGGTGGTCAGGCCTGACGGTGGTGCCTGGATCGACAGCGGCTTGAGGCTGACCGCTGGCACAGGGGCCGTCAGTGTCAGGGTGTTGTTCTCTAGGCTGTAAGGTACGCGGACCTGATCGAGCAGGTTGCGGGCTGCCTGTTCAGGGGTGAACCTGCCACGCACGGCCTGGCTGCTTTTGCCCTTGATATCGTCCGGGTTGTACAGCACTTGCAGATCGCCCTGGCGCCCCAGTTCATTCAAGGCGCTGTTCAGGGGCTGGGCGGGGATATCGAACTCCATTTCCTGGGCCAGGGCCTCGCCCTTGAATGCCATCAGCAACGCAAGCCCCACCACCTGCATTGCAGGCAGCCGTATCGGCAGTGAAGGGCGGGTGCGTGATCGCATAATGATGGCTCTTTGATCGGTAACGCAGGGTAAACCATACGGATGTAGGGGGCACGGCCTCCGGTCATCCTTTACCAGACTGTGGGCGGTTTTACAGCGTGACTCATAAAGAATCGATACGAATGAGGTCGGAATTAATTTAGTGATTTCCTCAATAAAAAAGACCAGAGGTTGCCCCCTGGTCTTTTTGTGGTGCCCTGCGGATCGATTCATCCGCAGATAGTGAGCGGGATCAGAAGTCGCCGCGCAAGGTCAGGACGTAGCTGCGTGGTTCGCCGTAGACGTTGGAACGATCCAGTGCCACGGCAGTGGTGTAGTACTTGCGATCGAACAGGTTGTCGGCGTTCAGAGCGACGGTCCAGTGCTCGTCGAGTTTCCAGGAGGCGCGTGCATCCCAGATGGCGCGGCCTGAAACACCCAGCTGATTGTTGGACGGGACGCTGTAGCCGGAATCCGCCGATACCCCAGCGCCCAGGGTCAGACGGTTCCAGGCGCCCGGCAGGTTGTAGCTGGTGTTCAGGCGCAGCATGTGTTTCGGTGTTTCGTAGGCGACTTCCATATCGGAACTGTTTGCCAACCGGTTGAAGGTGTAACCGCCAAAGACCTGCAGGCCCGGCAGTACTTCACCGCTGGCTTCGATATCGATGCCTTTGCTGCGCTTGATGCCGCCCTGGATGTAGCAGGTGTTGTCAGAGCCGCCCGGGCATGGGTCCGTAGCCAAAAGATCTTCGTAGGCAACGTCTTTCTGCTTGATATAGAACAGGGCCATCGACAGGTTCATACGCTTGTCGAACAGCTCGCCCTTGATACCGGTTTCGTAGTTGGAGCCAACAGCCGGGTCCAGTGGTGTGCCGCCGACCTGCCTGTAGGCGGCTTGCGGAGTGAAAATGTCCGCATAGCTGGCGTACCAGGACCAGTTTTCATTGATGTCGTAGATCAGGCCTGCGAACGGGGTAAATTCCTGAGTCTGTTTGGAGTTATAGGAAAGGGCCGGGCCATATTTGGCGTTGTAGTCATACTCGAACCAGCTCAAGCGCCCGCCCAGCACGAGGCTCAACGGCTCGCTCAGGTGGATGCGGGTATTGGCGTAGAGGCCTGCCCTCTCTTCGGTCGAGACGTAATCGCTTGTCCAGGCTGGACGTGCCGGTTTTGCAAGTGCGCTGGTATCGACATCAAAGACATTGACTGCAGAACCCATTGTTGGCGAGACACTTTTGGTGTCGGCTCTCTGCCTCGACCAGTCGGCCCCCAAAGTGACCTGATGGGACAGGCCGAAGGCGTCGAACTTGCCTTCCAGCTGGCTGTTCAGGCCCAGGCTGTTGACTTCATCGTTGCGGAACAGGGTTCTGCGGAAAGTGGAGCCGGTCAGCGTTGTCGGGTTAATGGCCCCTTGTGCATAGGCAATGACCTGCTCGAATCCACCTTCGGAGTAGGTCAGGGAAGTCTTGTTGAGCCAGTTCTCGTTGAAGCGATGCTCGACTTCAAAGAAGGCTTCGGTCATGTCGGTTTCGAGACGGTTCCATTTGGGAGCCAGGTTCGTCGAACGCGACAAGTCCAGCGACTGCCCGTTGCTGTAGCGCGGCAGGCCGTAGATGGAGTAACCGTTGATGACCTTTTCCTGGCGACGCAGGCTCATGGTCAGGGTGGTGTCGTCGGTCACGTCGGCTTCGAGGATGCCGTACAGCAGCGGCGTGCGGCTGTTGCGGTTATCCAGGTACGAGCCATTGTCTTCATAGGCGGCCACCATGCGGCCACGGACGGTGCCCGAATCGTTGAGCTTGCCGCTGCCATCCAGATCGACACGGTACTGATCCCATGAACCGGCGCGGGTCGTGATCGAGAATTTGTTCTCGGCGGTCGGGCGTTTGCGAACCAGATTCACCGCACCACCGGGTTGGCCGGCACCCACCAGCAGCCCTGAAGCACCGCGCAGCACTTCCACGCGGTCATAGATCGCCATGTCCGGCTGCATCCAGCCGGTGATCTGGTAGCCCTGACCGCCAATGCCATCGACCAGGAAGCTTTCCGCCAGCAGCGAGAAGCCACGGGAGGTGTACACGTGGCCACCGAAGTTACGGTACTGGAAGCTGATGCCGGGGGTGTCTTCCAGCACTTCGCTCAGGCTGGTGAGGTTGTTGTCGTCCATGACCTGACGGGTCATGACGGTCACCGACTGCGGCGTTTCCCGCAGCGATTGCGCCGCGCCCTTGCCGATAGTGGTGGCGCCGGTGGTGTAGGAGCCTGTGCCGTCAGTGGCGGTGCCCAGATACTGGGAGTCAATCGCGGTCGGCGCCAGATTGATGGCCGCCGATGCTTCCTGCGCACTCAGGGTCAGGGCGTTGCCTTGCAGGCTGTAGGTCAGGCCTGCTCCGGCCAGCAGTTTCCCCGCTGCCTGTGCCGGAGTGAACTTGCCCTGTACGGCACCGCTGGTCTTGCCTTGTACATCCGTCGGGCTGTAGGCCACACGCAGATTGCCCTGGCGTTCCAGTTGACTCAGGGCACTGCTCAGCGGTTGAGCCGGAATATTGAACTCGATTTCCTGGGCCTGTACCTGAGCGGCCATGGGCATGCTGAGCGCCAGACCGATTGCTGCCATGGCAGGTCTTGAGCGAAACATCCGGCTGATCAACAAGGCCTTGCTGAGAGGGGTGAGTCGTGACGGTGTGTACATGAAGTGGCTCTTTCTAGTTGGTATTGGCAAGGAGATAAAGAGCGTCGTTCAGGCCTGTCCGGATGCTGAGTCCGGACAGATGCTGCTCGACTTTTACTGGGAGCCAGGCTGACGGCAGATGCCCGCGCAGGTGTGCTGTTAAAGAGAACGAAAATGGCTCTCAGTTATTTAATGAATTTTTCACATGTGCCCGAAAAAAGATGGCGCAAGGCTATCGGTGGTGAGGAGGTGGCTGACTCATGGGCAAAAAGAAGCCCCGCTCGCGGTATGAACCGGGCGGGGCTCGGGCATTGATAACAGGCTGTATTCAGGCGGATACCGGCTGGGCTTGTACCTGCTCCACCTCGATCCTGCCGGCCTGCATGCGCACCAGTTGATCGGCAATCGGGAAATACCGGTCATCGTGGGAGATGACGATGATGGTCTTGCCCTGCTGTTTGAGTTCGGGCAACAGCTCGGTGTAGAACACGCGGCGGAAAGCCGGGTCCTGATCGGCTGCCCATTCGTCGAACACCAGCACCTGACGTTCATCCAGCCAGGCATTGATCAGGGCCAGACGCTTGCGTTGACCGGTGGACAGGTCGGTGGTGGTGAACGCGCCATCTCGAATGCTGACCTTATGGGCAATGTCCAGGCGCTCCAGGTACTTGCCCGCATCGGCAGGCAGTCGGGCTTCGCCTTGCAGCGGTTCGTCGAACAGGTGGTAGTCGGCAAAGATGGTGGTGAACAGCTGGCGATAGTCGTCCAGCTCTTCTGGCGTGACTGCCTTGCCGTTGAGGCGGATTTCCCCTTGTCGTGGGGTGTAAAGGCCCAGCAGCAGCTTGATGAGAGTGGTCTTGCCGCAGCCGTTTTCACCGACGATGAACACGATATCGCCCTGTTTGATGCTCAGGTTGACCGGGCCGAGATGGAAGGACTCGCTGCCTTCCACTGGCGGATAGTCATAGCGCAACTGATGCAGTTCCAGGGTCTGCATGCTCGCCAGGGTGTTGGGACGGTCGCTGACCAGCAGGTGTGGCTCGGGGCTGGAGAACTTCCACGACAGTTCGGCGATGCGGCGCATGGCGATCTGTGCGCGACTGATACCGGGCAGGGCGGTGATCAGGCGCTCCAGCGGGCCTTTCATATACAGCATGACCAGCACGAAACCGCCCAGCACGGTCTTTTCGGTACTCGGCCACAGCGCCTGAAAGGCAATGGCGATGCCGATGACCGCGAAGAACAGCATCGAGCCGAAGGTTTCTGCGCTGACGAAAATGTTGGCGGCACGCACGTTGGAGCGGCAGATGCGCTCGGTGGCACCATGGATCTGCTCGTCGAGCATGTGCTGGCGGCGCTTGCGCTGGATGCGCAGTTCCTTGGCGCCGGCCGACAGGGCCTGATAGTGCTTCTGCAGCTCGTCTTCGCCATTGCGCGCCGCGATGATGCTGCGGGTGCCGAAATGATGAGCCAGGTACTGCGCGCCGGTGCCCAGCACCACGGTCAGGACCGTCAGTGCCAGGATCTGCCAGGACAGCAGGGCCAGATACGTCAGGCAGCCCAGGGTGACGGTGAACGAAATCACCATCGGCGCAATGGACAGCGCGAAGGTGCTGAGAGTGTTCACGTCATTGAGCAGCACCGGAATCAGGCGATGTGAACGATAACGCTCCAGTTGCTCGATGGGCGCGACCAGCACCTTGGCGGCCAGTTCGCGACGCAGGTTGGCGACCACGCGCTGGCCGACATAGTTGGTCGACAGGTTCGAGACGGTGGAGCAGGCCAGGGTCAGCACGCACAGACCGGCGAACAGCAGGGCGGTGTGGGTGTCAGGTCCGCCTGCCATGTTCATCGCGTTGTTGATGGTGGCCAGCAGGGCGGTCACGCTCAGGCCGCTGACAACCCCCAGCACCGTCGAGAGAGCCACCAGCCACCAGAATGGCTTGAGGATCCTCAGGGTTTCCCGGGCGAGGCTTTCTGATTTGGGCGTCATGCTCTTGTCTCGTTAGTGTCCGTTGTAGCGGTAATGCCGATCAGTAAAGGTGTACACAAAACCTGTGGGAGGCAGCTTGCTGGCGAAAAAGGCCTGAAAACTGGCAGATATTCTGCGTCTGTACGCTGAAGTCGCCAGCAAGCTGCCTCCCACACATTGACCTTGTCTGATCGGCATTGCGTTGTGAAAGCGTCAGAGTTCGCGGGCGACCCGAAAGCCCAGCCAGTCGCCGCGCACATCGGGCTTGCGGCTGTTGCGGTTGCCGGAGCGGGAGAAGATCGGCGCTTCGGTCCAGTCGTTGCCGCGAATCATCTTCCAGCTGCAATCACCGGCCAGCCATGCGCTGCCATCGGTGGGTGCGCCGTTGTAGTTGCTGGTTTCGCAATCGGCGGTCCATTCGTAGACATTGCCGTGGGCGTCATAGATGCCGAAGTCATTGGGGCTGTAGCTGCCGGCCGGGGCCGTGACGCTGAAACCATCTTCCGGGCCATAGGTATTGGCATGTTTGGCGATGCTGTATTGCTTGCCTTCATCCATAGGGAAGGGGAACGGTCCGGTGCTGCCGCCACGGGCTGCATACTCGCGCTCGGCCTCGCTGACCAGTCGGTAGGATTTGCCGGTCTTCTTCGAGAGCCATGCGGCATAGGCCTTGGCTTCGTTCCAGTCCATGCACACCGCTGGCTGGCGGTCGGTCAGTGGATAGCGCGGCTGGCCAGCCTTGCACTCGCGGCCCGGACGGGTATCGCCATCGGGCATCTTGTAGCCGGTGCTTTTGATATAGGCCTTCCACTCGCCGCTCAGGACCTGAAACTGGCTGATGGCGAAGGGCTTGGCGAAGGTCACTTCATGCAGCGGGCCTTCGTCGGGCTGGCGACCGAGTTCGGATTCGGGCGCGCCCATGGTGAAGGTCCCGGCAGGCAGCACGACCATTTCCGGGCAGTCCTTGCAATCCTTGAACACCTTGCCCGGTTCGGGCGTGGCGGCCATGGCGGCTGCGGGCAACAGCGCACCCAGCAGGGCGGTGAGGGACAGGGAGGGCAGCATCTTGTTCATAACGGGCCTCAAGGCAGAAAACTGAAAACGGGGGAATGCGTCATGGACGCTGACCGAGGACGGCCAGGAAGCGGTCTATCTCGGCCTCGTTGTTGAGCAGGCCCGGAGCGGTGCGCACGACGGGGCCGATATCGCGATCCACGGCATCCACCACTATCCGGTTTTTCATCAACCAGGCGGCCACGTCGTCGCTATTGCGGTCCTTGACCCTGAAGAAGCTGAATCCCGACGACAGTTCGGGTGCCATGGGCGTGACCAGCTCGATGCCCGGCTGTTCTTTCAGGCGTTGCTTGATGTAGGTGTTGAGCTGATGAATGCGCGCCTGGACATCGGCCTTGCCCAGTTGCAGATGCAGTTCGAAAGCCTTGTCCGCCGCCCAGCGGTACTCGAAGGAGTGATAGCCGCCAGGCGTCATGATGGTGCCGAAGTTGATGGCCTCGGAAAAACTCGGGATCAGCGGAGTGACATCCTTCAATTGCTCCGAGCGGGCACAGATGATGCCGGTGCCCCGTGGGCCGAACATCCATTTGTGGGTTCCGGCGACGAAGAAGTCGCAATTCATGCTCGGGAAATCCACATCTTCGACGCCGAAGCCGTGAACGCCATCGATCACGTACAGAATGCGATCCTTCTCGTCACGGTTGCGGTTCTGTTCCTGAACCAGCGCACCGATCTCGCCAACGGGCAGTTTCACGCCGCTGCCCGATTGCACCCAGGTCATGCCCAGTACGCGGGTTTCGGGGCGAATGCTGCGGGCGATATTGCCGATGATCTCGTCGCTCGAAACCGTGGTGGAGTCCTTGAACAGGCGGATCTTGCGAACCTGAGTGCCTTCTCGCTTGTGACGTGAGTTGAGGATGTTGCGGGTGCAGAAATGTTCATGCTCGGTGGTGAGGATTTCCTGATCCGGCCGTACATGAATGCCGCCATAGATAATCGCCAGGCCCTCTGTCGTGCTGCCGGTCAGGGCGATCTGGCCGGGCTTTGCATTGAAATACTTGCCCGCCCATTCGCGCACCGCGTCTTCGCGGCGGGCGATTTCCTTCAGGTCCCAGTCCATGGCCAGGCCAGGGTTGCGGTCGATATTGGCCCGGTGCTGCTCGATGGCCTCGCGCACCGGTCTTGGGTGCGAGGTGATCAGGAAGTTGGCGAAGTGGATGTAATCCGGGTCCTGATCGAACAGCCCACGCAAGGCGGTCCACTTGTCCTTTGAGGCCGGATCGGCGCTGGCGGCCATGGCCGAAGGCAGCAGATTCGCGCCCATGGGCAGGGCGGCGGCGAGCAGGCCGGCCTGTTTGAGAAAGGTTCTGCGGTCAGTCATGAGCGGCCATACCTGAGATGTCGGTGTTCAAGTGCAAGAGGTTCATTGGCTGGCCACCGGTTTTGCCGATTTCTGCACCTGTTCCCAGACCCGCAGGAAGTTGCCGCCCCAGAGCTTGGCAATGTCGGCCTCGGCATAGCCGCGCTCGATCAGCTCGGCAGTCACGTTGCGGATTTCGCTGACATCCTTGAAGCCGTCCACGCCGCCGCCATCGTTGAAGTCGGAGCTGATGCCCACATGATCGATGCCGATCTTCTTCACCGTGTAGTCGATGGCATTGACGAAATCCTTGACGGTGGCCTTGGGCTCTTCTTCGAGGATGGCGTACAGCTTGCTGGCGTAAGCGCCGAAGCGTTGCTCGGGCCAGACAGTAATGATGGCGTCGCCGGGCATCAGGGCCATGGCCAGGTTCGGCAGCGGCGGCAGGTCAAAGTCCTTGCGCAGCTTGTTGAGCTTGTCCTGGGTCTTCTGGGTCAAGGGTTTCAGGTAGGCGGGGAACGCCACGACCTGCACCACGCCGCCGCTCCGTTTGATGATCTGCAACTCTTCGTCGCTCAGGTTGCGGGGGATGTCCACCAGCGCCCGCGGTGCGGAGTGCGACGCGACGATGGGCGTGCGGCTCAGCTGGCTGACCTGTTCCAGGCCTTTGGTCGACATCTGCGACACGTCGATGATCACGCCCAGATCGTTCAGGCGGTGCACGGCCTGCTTGCCGATATCGGACAGGCCGCCCAGCGGGTCCTGGGAATCATTGAAGAACGGCAGGGGCCTTGAGGAGTCGGCCCAACTGTTGTTGCCCACATAACTGAAGCCGAACATGCGCATGCCGCGTGCAGTCCACTGGTCCAGCAAATTGATGTCGTTGCCCAGTGGATAGGCGTTGAGCATGCTGATGAAAATCGCGAACTTGCCTTCACCGTGCAGGCGGCGCATGTCATCCGGGGTGTAGGCAATGCCGACCTGGTTCGGGAAGTCGCGGACCATGCCGGTGATGATTTTGTAGCGCACTTCCTGCTGATGGCGCGCTTCGTCCACAAAGCCCGGTGTCGGGCGATGGGGGGCATTGGGGCCGTTCCAGATTTCCGGCCAGCCGAACACCGTCAGTGCCGCACCCGACAAGCGTCCGCGAGCGGTCTTCACCAGATCGAATTGCCCGGAGCCGTCCTTGTCCGCTTCGTTGCGTTCGCTGCCGAACTTCAGGGGCACAGTGATGTGGCTGTCGAAGGAAATGATCCGTTCCTGCAGCTCTTCGGCCTGTTTCATCACCTTGACCGGGTAACCCGATGGCGACCAGTAATTCCAGGCCAGCCAGCCTGCGCCGGCACTGATTGCCAGAGCCAGGGGCAGGCCAATGAAAAGAGCCTTTTTCCAACGCGGTTTTGTCATTGCCATCTCTATTCCGGTTCGCCGTTCAGAAGCAGGCACAAGGGCCTTTGCTATCTGGGGAGAACGAGCGGATGGCGGAAAAATTTAACGCGGATGCCGTTCGCGGTCCTTGCCCTAAATTTCTGCATCGATGTTACGTCCTAGCTGGGATAAACGCCGTTTTGGGGCAACAGGTAGTGCAATGACGATTTCTCGACGAGGGTTTATAGCGGGCCTGGCGCTCACCGGTGCTGCGGTACCGGCTGCTTATTACGCACATCGCGAACTGACTCGCGTCGAAGAGCCCGTGACACCGGGGGAAGCGACAGCCGCGCCGGCCGACACCGCCACCCAGCGACTGGCCGACAAGCTGCGCGGAATATGGACTATCCGCTTCGAGGGGCGTGATGCCGGGTTGATCGGTGCGCCACTTCAAGGTCTGGAAATGTTCCTGGACATTGCCCCGCGTGGTCGTGGCCTGCGGGGTTATATCGACACCGCAGAGCGCCTGCGGGGAGAGGACGCGCCGCGTTTTCGGGTGATCGGCGATCTGCGCTCTGCCGACGCCTCGAAGCTGTATTTCCGGGTCATTGATGGCCATCTCGATAACAGCCCGCAAAGCGATGCGCCGGACTATGAGTTCAGCATGGTGCTGGATGAAGTCTGGGGCAGCTTCGGTAATGCGGGCAGTGGCACCTTGAGCGGGCGCATCGAGCGTCTGGACCGTCCGCTGGCACTGCCCGAGCTGGAAAACCGCTTTATCGCCACCAAGCAGATTTTTCCCGAAGCCCGGGATCGCATCGGGCTGACGCCGCCGTTTCTGGCTTGGCTGGTTTCCAAGGAGCATCGTCTGTTCCACCAGCTCTGGCATGCCAGTCGCGACAAGTGGCATCGCCTGCCCGAAGACAAGCGCAATGCCCTGCGCGGCATCGGCTGGCAACCCGGTCCGCGAGACAAGGAGCGCGACGCCCGTGGCGAGCACAAGGACCGCAACGGGTCGGGCATAGATTTCTTTTTCATGCATCGACACATGCTGATCCAGGCCCGGCAGTTTCAGGAGCTGCCTTCCTGGCCGCGCTTCCCCTTGCCGCAACCGGAGCTGGAGCGCGATCGCCTGGGCTTTGCCCGTTACTTCGATAATCACGATGGCTGCGCGTTGCCACCGCCCTGGCAGGCCAATGGCGATGCGGAGTACAGCCAGCTGGTCAGCGATATCAAAAGCGCCGAAACCTACAGCACGCATTTTCAGGTGTGGGAGTCCCAGTACCGGGATCCGCGTTTCCTGTCGACGCTGACCCTGGGGCAGTTCGGTTCTCAGGTCGAACTGGAGCTGCATGACTGGCTGCACATGCGCTGGGCGTCGGTGGCGCGGGACCCTTCAAACGGCGAGCCGGTGCCCATGGCCCGTGACTCGGCGGACTTCGCGGCCCGCTGGTTCGAGCCGGAAAACGACTTTCTCGCGGATCCGTTTTCTTCCCATGTGCATCCAGTGTTCTGGATGTTCCATGGCTGGATCGATGACCGCATCGACGACTGGTTCCGCGCCCATGAGCGTTTTCATCCGGGAGAAGTGAGCCGTCTCGAAGTCAATGGCGTGCCCTGGTTTGCGCCAGGTCGTTGGGTCGAGATCAGTGATCCATGGCTGGGTCCGCAGACCCATGGATGCAGCACTACGCCAGGCCTGAATGTCGGTACTACCATGGAGATGGACCCGGAGGTCATGAAGCTGGCGTTGCGCATCACCTTTGCGGCGGATGACAAACTCGGCAACCTCCTGCGCCGCGTACCGCGCCGACCGTGGTATGCGAGGAACCTGTTGCCGGAGAAGTGGTTTGGGGGGTTGTAATCCCTGATTTAAATGATGCCGATCAGTTAAGGCATGCCTGTCACTTGTGGGAGGGGCCTTGGCCGCGACAGCCAGTTTGAAGGCGCTGAAAATGTGCTGTCTGTAAGCAGGTCGTCGCGGCCAAGGCCCCTCCCACGAATGTGGCCTGGCCACCTGCTTTTTGAACTCAGCCTCTCAGCCGGTGGGTTGTTCTACAGGGTTTGTGACCAACCGCCGCCCAGCGCCTTGTACAACGCAATACTTGCCTGCACCCGCGACAGCCGAAGCTGCACGCTCACATCCTGGGCCTGATAAAGCGTGCGCTGGGTTTCCAGTACGGTCAGCAAGTCTTCGGCACCGGCTTCGTAACGGCTTTGGGCGATGCGGAAGGCAGTCTGGGCCTGTTTGAGTTCTTCGTCGTGCCAGTGCCTTTGCTGATCAAGGCCGCTGATGCTGTTCAGGGCTTTTTCCACGTCGGCGAAGCTATTGATGATTGCGCCGCGATAGGTTTCCAGCAGCTCTTCCTGACGGGCCGTGGCCTTGTCGCGTTCTGCGCTCAGGCGTCCGTTATTGAAGATTGGCCCTGTAAGGCCGGCGGCCAGACTGCTGAAGGGCGCGCGCAGCCAGTCTTCGGCCCGGACCACTTCCGTGCCCACCGTTGCGCTCAGGGTCAGTTTCGGCAGCAGGGCAGCGCGGGCAACGGTGACATCGGCTTGGGCGGCGGCCAGTTCGGCTTCGGCCTTGGCGATGTCGGGGCGGCGGGTCAGCAGTTCGCTGGGCAGCCCTGTGCCGATCTGCGGCCAGCTCAGGGTCTCGAAATCCTGATTCCCCAGTTCCAGACGCTGCACAGGCTGGCCGAGCAGGGCGGCCAGGGTGATGCGTTGCTCGTTGGCCAGTTGCTGAATGCGTGGCAGTTCCCGTTGCTGAGTGGCGACCAGATTTTTCTGCTGAGCCAGTTCCAGTGCCGTTGCAGAGCCCGAGTCGTATCGGGTCTGTACCAGGCGCAGCACGTTTTGGGCATTGGCCAGGTTCAGCTCGGCGATATGGCTCTGCTCGGTGGCCGACAGGGTTTGTGCGTAGCGGTCTGCCACGTTGCTGAGCAGGGTCAGTTCCACCGTGGCCCTGTCGAATTCGCTGGCTTTCAATGTTTGCAGTGCACTGTCCCGTGCAGCCGAGACACCACCCCAGAAGTCGACTTCGTAGCTGGCCCTCAGGCTGGTGGTAAAGGCGTCGGTATTGTTGTCATCCGAAGGACTGGCCTTGCGGTCGCTGCTGCGCAGGAATTTGTTGCGCTCGCCCCGGATGTCGTAGGTGATTTCGGGGCGAGTGGGGGCTCCGGCGATGGTCGCCGTGGCTTGGGCCTGACGTACTCTGGCCATTGCGGCGGCGACGTCATGGCTATTCACCTTGGCCTGTTCGATGAGGCGATTCAGGTCCGGGCTGCCAAATTGCTGCCACCATTGAGCATCGGTGCGTTGCAGGGCGGCACTTTGGGCGAATGCCCAGCTTGGCGGTGGCTGAATGCCGCTGTCGATGGAGGGCGCAGACGTATTACAGGCCGCCAGCAGCAGGCAGGTGGTCAACAGGGTGAGGGTTGGCTTCATTGATCGATCATTCGCTGGTGAGGGCTGCAACCGGGTCGAGCCGGGCAGCTTTGCGGGCAGGCATGAAACCGAAGACCACGCCGGTTACCACTGCACAGGCAAAGGCCCCGGCAACGGCGAACAGGGAAAACGCCACGGCGATCTTGCCCAGCAGCAGCGCTGCGCCCATGCCAAATGCCAGCACGATACCGGCCAGCCCGCCCACCACCGAGAGCATCACGGCTTCGGTGAGGAACTGGCGCAGGATGTCGCCCTGGCGTGCGCCGGTGGCCATGCGGATGCCGATTTCCCGGGTGCGCTCGCGCACGGTCATCAGCATGATGTTCATCACGCCGATACCGCCCACCAGCAGGGAAATGGCGGCAATCGAGCCGAGCATCAGCGACAGGGTGTTCTGAGTCCTGGCTTCGGCCTGGATCATGGCGGCGTTGTTGGTCAGTTCGTAATCGTTCTTGCCGTTGTGCAGGCGCTGCATCAGGTCATTGATCGAGCGCTCGGCTTCCTTGACCTTGCCGGCATCTTTGGTGGCGATGGCGATGTATTCCGGGTTCTGGGTGCCGAACAGGCGGATGCTGGCCGAGGAGTAGGGAATGGCAATGCGATTGTCGCTGTCCAGGTCGCCTGAGCTGGCGCCTTTTTCCTGCAGGACGCCCACCACCTGGAAGGGCACGTTCTCGATGAGAATGTACTGGCCGATGGGGCTGGCCATGTCCTTGAACAGCTTTTGCCGGACTTTGTGCCCGATCACCGCCACGGCTGCGGCGTTTCTTTCGTCTGCTTCGGTGAAGTAACTGCCTTCGACGACCGGCCAGTTGAAGATGGCCGGAAAATGCGTGTCGTTGCCGCCCACGTAACTGGAGTGATCGAGGTTGCCAAAGCGCACGCCTGCCTGTCCGCCATTGACCGGCATGATCATTTTGACTTCCGGCAGCTCGCCCAGGGCGGCCACTTCTTCCAGCGTGATGATGCCTTTGGGCGTGCGCGGGCTTGGGGACTTGCCGTTGAGGTAGATGATGTTGGAGCCGAAGGACGACATCTGCGCCATGACCTGACGCTTGCTGCCTTCGCCCACCGCCAGCATGACCACCACCGAGGCGACGCCGATCACGATGCCCAGCAAGGTCAGGGCCGTGCGGAACCGGTTGATCCACATCACCCGCCACGCGGCCTGGATGGCATCGAGCAGTTCGCCTTTCCAGGCACCATTGCGAGTGCTGCCTTCATTCAGACGCTGGCGCAGGTCAACGGCCTGGAGGGCGGCCGGGTTGTTTGGGGCTTGCGGATTGCCGGATGCCGTGTCGCTGACGATCAGGCCGTCACTGACTTCGATGACGCGCCGGGCGCGGGCGGCGACTTCCCGGTCGTGGGTGATCAGAATCACCACATGCCCCTGGCTGGCCAGTTCGTCCAGCAGGGTCATGACCTCTGCACCGCTGTGGCTGTCCAGTGCGCCGGTGGGTTCGTCGGCGAGGATGATATGCCCGCCATTCATCAGCGCCCGGGCAATGGAAACCCGTTGTTGCTGGCCGCCGGAGAGCTGGTGCGGACGGTTGCCGGTACGTGACGCCAGACCCAGTCGATCGAGCAGGGCAGCGGCGCGGGCATGACGCTCTTGTGCGGGCGTTCCGGCGTAGATGGCTGGCATCTCGACGTTTTCCTGCGCCGAGCCGGACGGAATCAGGTGGTAGCCCTGAAACACGAAACCAAAGGCTTCACGCCGCAGCCAGGCCAGTTCGTCGCTGTCCAGCCCGGCCACATCTTCCCCGGCGAACAGGTACTGCCCGGCGCTTGGACGGTCGAGGCAGCCGAGGATATTCATCAGGGTCGATTTGCCCGAGCCGGAGGCACCGACAATGGCCACGAACTCTCCGGCATGGATCGACAGGTCGATGCCCCGCAGCACGTTGACCAGCGGGCTGTCGCCACCGCCGTAGGATTTGCGGATATCCCGCAGGTCGATCAGTGGCGTCTGCATTCAGCCTCCGCTGCCGACGGACGGGCCGATCAACAGCCGATCACCTTCATTCAGCCCTTCGAGAATCTGCACCCGCAAGCGGTCGCTGATCCCGGTACGGACTTCGCGGTTCTGTATGTCGCCGCTGGCGGTGAGCACCCGTGCGGTTTGCAGGTCGGCCTGCGGCCCGCTTTTGAGGGCGGCAAGGGGAGCGGTCAGGGTGTTTTGAGCGCTGTTGGCGACAAAGAAGATCTGCGCGGTCATTTCCGCCATCAGTGCCTGGTCGGCGTTGTCGACATCCAGCAGCACGGTATAGAGCACTACGCGACCGCTGCCGCTCTTGCCCGAACTGCTCGGGCTGCCACCTCCCTGATTGGCCTGTTCCAGCGGCTTGGGCGGTACCGGAAGAATCTGCCGCACCGTGCTGTTCCAGCGCCGGGTGCCGCCACTGAGCGTAGTGAAGTAGGCGTTCATGCCGGGTTTGACATGGCCGATATCGGCCTCGGACACTTCGGCCCACACCGTCATGGGCGAGAGCCGGGCAATGCGCAGGATCAGCGGGGTCTGCTGCTGGGCATTGAGGGTCTGGCCTTCCCGCGCATCCAGCGCGACCACGGTCCCGGACATCGGCGCATAGATGCGGGTATAGCCCAGCGCGGCTTCGTCGCTGCGCAGGCTGGCCTGGGCCTGGAGAATCTGCGCCTTGAACATGTCGACCCGTGCCTGAGTGGCGCGAAACTCGGATTCGGCGGCCTGCACATCTTCGGCGCGGGTGGCGCCTGCGGCTGCGAGGCTTCGCTGGCGCTGCTGTTTCTGCTGAGCCAGTTCGTGCAGGGCGCGCTGCTCCTGAAGCTGGGCCTTGAGGTTTTCAATGGCGTAGCGGGCGGCATCGAGCCGGGCCTTTTGCGTGGACGGATCGATCTCCACCAGCAGTTGACCTTCCTTGACCTGATCCCCGACCTGCGCGTGGATCTTCATGATCTGGCCGGTGGCCTGGGAACCCACATCCACATAACTGCGCGGTTGCAGAGTGCCCAGTGCGGTCACGCTGCTTTGTATGTCGCTGCGGGTGACGAGGGCGGTCACGGCATCGTTGTTGCCCGAAGGCATGATTTGCCAGGCGCACACGGCAATGACCGGAAACATGCACAGCGCCAGAAGGACGGCGCGTCCAGGGTGTCGAGAGCGTTTCATGCAGGGTTCCTGCTTGGAGAATTCAGCCCGTCGGCAGGCGACGGCCACGAGAACTGTCCATTAAACGAGGAACGGGGGCGGGAATTTACGTCCAGGAAAGAGCCTGATGGTTGATCAGGCTCTTTTTTCATTCAGCTCAACGGGCCATTGATGACCTTGGCAAAGTTTTCACTGAAGGCCATTTGGGAAACGCCCTGAACAAAGACGATTTTGCGGGAGCCGCTGCTTTCAACGTTGATCTTCCCGCAGTGGTTGTCGTGCTCGGACTGCTGCGTCTCTACGGACAGAAACTGCGTATCGGTCTTGGTGGACGGGATGCCGCCCGCCATGAGCATGGTCGCCAGCGGATCGAAGATAGGAACGGGCAGTCCGCCTTCGGCATGGCTGCCGGATTTTGTTTCAAGCACCTGGCGCACCAGAGTTGCCACTGGGTCCTGAGCCTTGATCTTGTCCGAATAGCTGGGGTCCAGAATGACCTGATTGCAGACGTCCAGTGGCACCAGTGTGAGCGGGATCTGTGACTGGAACACATTGTTGGCTGCGACGGCATCCACAAAGACGTTCCATTCGGCGTAGTAGTTGCTGCTGTAGAGGCTGCCCTGATTCCACTCGGGTTTGGCGGTGCTGAGCCCGGCCACATTACCGTCGACATACACCGCGCCGGCCATGGCGTAGATGCCTTCGATCATTGCGATGTCGCCTGGCTGTTTGCAGAGCTCCAGCATTTTGGCGATGTTGGTGAAGCCGCCCAGGGACAGAATCGTGATCTTGTCCTTGCTGTTTTTTACCGTTTCAAACAGGAACTCCCAGGCCGACAGCGGGGAAATGACTGGCAGTTCCACAGGGTTCAGGCTTCCGATCAGGCCCATGATGTCATTCATGTCGCTCTTGAAGTCCTGAGGGAACTTGTTGTCGTATTTCAGGGGCGTTTCCGTGCCCACTGCAACCGGCGTGTTCTGCTTGTTGCCAATGGCCAGCAAGTTCTGGGCAATGATCGTTCCCCAGCCCAGATTGGTTTCGCCGCAGCCGGTAACGGTCAAGCCAATGATTTCAACAGTGGGGTCTTTCATCAGGTAGGAAATCGATAGAACGTCGTCCCAGCCCATATCCGAATCAATGATGACTTTCTTTTTCATGGTGCTCTGCCGTCGGATTGTTGTGTTGTTTTTTATGTTGAAAGCGTTGCGGTTCTACAGGCGTACATCTATGAAAAAGGGAAGCCAGACTTGCGCCTGCTTCCCCTTTTTGTCCTTATCGACGTGGGCCGATACTTATTGCGACATCATGAAATGGATTTTGTAGTTGTAAGGTGCCGACCATTTCTTGGAAACGTATTCATAGCAGGCACCATCCGAGAGTTGTCCATAACCCTTGGCGCTGCTGGTGTATTGCGGGCCAGTGGAGTACTCCTTGTGGCCAGCCTGGAATCTGCAGCCGCCGGTGGACTGGCCGCTCGCATAATCAGCCTGTACATCGCTGCTGCTGAAGCCCGATGGCGCGATGAAAGTAACGGTCTGAAAAGGTGTCAGAGTAGACGGGAAGCCACTGGTCGAAGAAACAAGCGTCAAGGTCTTTGGCGTGTTGTTCTGCATGGTGACTTCGATGACCGCGGCCATGGAGGCCAGGGGGCTCAGCGAAAGTGCAAGAGCTGCTGCGGTGAGGGGGAGTTTGAAAGACTGGAACTTCATGTAATCTCCGTGTAGTCCTGAATGCATCTTGATGCAGGCAATATCGTCTGCATGTCCATGTGGGTTTTCATCCGGAAAACCACGGAAGATTTAGCGGCGTGTCTGGAGATAACTTGAGGTATTTTTGCCTCGGGCATGAAAAAGGGAGGCCAGACTTGCATCTGGCCTCCCTTTCATTTGCAGCAATGAATTACAGCACTTGCTTGATCGCGTCACAGACCGCGTCGATGTTCTTCTGGTTCAGGGCTGCCACGCAGATACGCCCGGTATCCAGCGCGTAGATACCGAACTCGCTGCGCAGGCGCTGGGCCTGTTCGGCGGTCAGGCCCGAGTAGGAGAACATGCCGCACTGACGGCCGACAAAGCTGAAGTCCTGACCGGCCGGGTTAGTGGCCAGGCGCTCTACCATGGCTTTGCGCATGCCGTGGATACGCACGCGCATCTCGCCCAGTTCTTCTTCCCACATGGCGCGCAGTGCCGGGTCGTTGAGGACTGCGGCAGAGATGATTGCGCCGTGAGTCGGCGGGTTGGAGTAGTTGGTACGAATCACGCGCTTGACCTGGGACAGGACGCGGGCGGTTTCTTCCTTCGACTCGGTGATGATCGACAGGGCGCCGACACGCTCGCCGTACAGCGACAGGGATTTGGAGAACGAGCTGGAGGCAAAGAAGGTCAGGCCCGAATCCGCGAACAGGCGCACAGCCAGTGCGTCTTCGTCGATACCCTGGCCGAAGCCCTGGTAAGCCATGTCCAGGAAAGGTACGTGGCCCTTGGCCTTGACCACTTCCAGAACCTTTTTCCAGTCGTCCAGGGTCAGGTCGACACCGGTCGGGTTGTGGCAGCAGGCGTGCAGCACAACGATGGAGCCGTTCGGCAGGTTCTGCAGGTCTTCCAGCATGCCGGCACGATTCACGTCGTGGGTCGGGGCGTCGTAGTAGCGATAGTCCTGGACCGGGAAGCCCGCCGCTTCAAACAGGGCGCGGTGGTTTTCCCAGCTTGGGTCGCTGATGGCGACTACGGCATCGGGCAGCAGGCGCTTGAGGAAGTCTGCACCGATTTTCAGAGCGCCAGTGCCGCCGACGGACTGGGTGGTCAGCACGCGGCCCGAGGCGATCAGCGGCGAGTCGGCGCCCAGCAGCAGTTTCTGCACGGCCAGGTCGTAGGCCGAGATGCCGTCGATTGGCAGGTAGCCGCGAGGGGCGTGTTGCGCCACGCGAATCTTCTCGGCTTCGGCCACTGCGCGCAGCAATGGAATGCGCCCGTCTTCGTCACAGTAGACGCCCACCCCAAGGTTGACCTTGTTGGTGCGGGTGTCGGCGTTGAATGCTTCGTTGATACCCAGGATCGGATCGCGGGGCGCCATTTCGACAGCGGAGAACAGGCTCATTGTTTGCGGCAGCTCTGAATGAAGGGTGAAGGGAAGTGCAGTGCATGCTCCAACAGAATGCGCCAGAGCGGTGCACAAACGGGGAGTCAGTATAAAGAGCATCCGGTCCGGGAGCGACAGGGCGTAACAGGTTTTTTCGAGGTTTTTCCAGCTCCGGGGACAACGTTCGTCTGACCGACCGGCAATCGGTGATGCAATCCATGACTTGAAAGACGAGTATATGGCTCCATCTACAGTGCATCACTTCAAACACTGCACGTCTTTCCCGGCGGGATCGGCGTTTGCGGTGATTTCGTTTTTGCGGGTGTGGCCTGCGCAGACGAACCCTTGGCGTAAACGAATCAAGAGGTAGGTCATGTCCGAGTTTCAGCTCGTCACCCGTTTTGAGCCAGCCGGCGATCAGCCCGAGGCCATCCGCCTGATGGTGGAAGGGATCGAGGCCGGGCTGGCGCACCAGACCCTGCTGGGCGTGACCGGCTCGGGCAAGACCTTCAGCATCGCCAACGTCATTGCCCAGGTACAGCGCCCGACCCTGGTGCTGGCGCCGAACAAGACCCTGGCGGCCCAGTTGTATGGCGAGTTCAAGACGTTTTTCCCCAACAATGCGGTGGAGTATTTCGTCTCCTACTACGACTACTATCAGCCGGAAGCCTATGTGCCGTCGTCGGACACCTTCATCGAGAAGGATGCTTCGATCAACGACCATATCGAGCAGATGCGCCTGTCCGCGACCAAGGCCCTGCTGGAGCGCAAGGACGCGATCATCGTCACCACGGTGTCCTGCATCTATGGTCTGGGCAGCCCGGAAACCTACTTGCGTATGGTCCTGCACATCGACCGTGGCGACAAACTCGACCAGCGCGCCTTGCTGCGCCGTCTGGCGGATCTGCAGTACACCCGCAACGACATGGATTTTGCCCGTGCGACCTTTCGGGTGCGAGGCGATGTCATCGATATCTACCCGGCCGAGTCCGATCTGGAAGCGATCCGCGTCGAACTGTTCGACGACGAGGTGGAAAGCCTGTCGGCCTTCGATCCGCTGACGGGGGAGGTGATCCGCAAGCTGCCGCGTTTTACCTTCTACCCCAAGAGCCACTATGTGACGCCCCGCGAGACGCTGCTCGAAGCGATGGAAGGCATCAAGGTCGAGTTACAGGAGCGCCTGGAATACCTGCGCAACAACAATAAGCTGGTGGAAGCCCAGCGTCTTGAGCAGCGCACCCGTTTTGACCTGGAAATGATTCTGGAGCTGGGGTACTGCAACGGCATCGAAAACTACTCCCGCTATCTCTCGGGCCGCCCGTCGGGAGCGCCACCGCCCACGCTTTACGACTACCTGCCGCCTGACGCCTTGCTGGTGATCGACGAGTCCCACGTCAGCGTGCCGCAGGTCGGTGCAATGTACAAAGGCGACCGCTCGCGCAAGGAAACCCTGGTGGAATATGGCTTCCGGCTGCCATCGGCACTGGATAACCGGCCCATGCGCTTCGACGAGTGGGAGGCGGTCAGCCCGCAGACCATCTTCGTTTCGGCCACGCCGGGGCCTTACGAGGCAGAGCATGCCGGGCGAGTCATCGAACAGGTGGTGCGCCCGACTGGGCTGGTGGACCCGCAGGTCGAGATTCGTCCTGCGCTGACTCAGGTCGATGATCTGCTGTCGGAAATCAACAAGCGTGTGGCGCTGGAAGAGCGAGTGCTGGTCACGACCCTGACCAAGCGCATGGCCGAGGATTTGACGGACTATCTGGGCGACCATGGGGTGCGGGTCCGTTACCTGCACTCGGACATCGATACTGTTGAGCGGGTCGAGATCATCCGCGATCTGCGTCTCGGGGCTTTCGACGTGCTGGTGGGGATCAACCTGTTGCGCGAAGGCCTGGACATGCCGGAAGTGTCTTTGGTGGCGATTCTAGATGCCGACAAGGAAGGTTTCCTGCGTTCCGAACGCTCCCTGATCCAGACCATCGGTCGGGCAGCTCGTAACCTCAATGGCCGGGCGATTCTCTATGCCGATCGCATGACCGGTTCCATGGAACGGGCCATTGGCGAGACCGAACGGCGTCGTGAAAAGCAGATCGCCCATAACCTGGCCAATGGCATCACGCCCAAGGGTGTCATCAAGGACGTGGCGGACATCATGGAAGGCGCGACGGTCCCGGGTTCGCGGAGCAAGAAGCGCAAAGGCATGGCCAAGGCCGCGGAAGAAAACGCCCGCTACGAGAACGAACTGCGCTCACCCAGCGAAATCACCAAGCGCATTCGTCAACTGGAAGAGAAAATGTACCAGTTGGCCCGCGACCTGGAGTTCGAGGCCGCGGCGCAGATGCGCGACGAGATCGCCAAGCTGCGGGAGCGGTTATTGGCGGTTTGATCGCGCGTTGTTCGCGACTGAAGTCGCTCCCACAGGAGGGTAATGCCAATTAGTCGGGGCCATGGATTACTTTGTGGGAGGCAGCTTGCTGGCGACTTTCACGTACAGCCGAAGAATATCTGCCGGTTTCAAGGCCTTTTTCGCCAGCAAGCTGCCTCCCACAAGTTCTGTTTGTGCCTTGACTGATCAGCATTACCCTTTGGGAGCGACTTCAGTCGCGAAGAGGTCGCCCGGAATTCATTCGCGAAGTGGAGCCAAAAGGGTTCGGCCTGTTAAGATTCCGCGCTTGATCGATCTATTTCGGAATTTTTCATGACCACCGTTCGCACTCGCATTGCGCCATCACCCACTGGCGATCCCCATGTTGGCACCGCCTACATCGCGCTTTTCAACTACTGCTTTGCCAAGCAGCACGGTGGTGAGTTCATCCTGCGCATCGAAGATACCGATCAGTTGCGTTCGACCCGCGAGTCCGAGCAGCAGATTTTCGATGCGTTGCGCTGGCTGGGCATCGAGTGGAGCGAAGGTCCGGATGTAGGCGGTCCACATGGCCCGTATCGTCAGAGCGAGCGGGGCGACATCTATCGCAAGTACGCTCAGCAACTGGTCGATCTTGGCCACGCCTTCCCTTGCTTCTGCACTGCCGAAGAACTGGACGAGATGCGCGCCGAGCAAATGGCCAGGGGCGAGACTCCACGCTACGACGGCCGTGCCTTGCTGCTTTCCAAGGAAGAAGTCCAGCGTCGCCTGGACGCCGGCGAGCCCCACGTCATCCGCATGAAAGTGCCGACCGAGGGCGTGTGCGTGGTGCCGGACATCCTGCGTGGCGAAGTGGAGATCCCATGGGATCGCATGGACATGCAGGTGCTGATGAAGACCGACGGTCTGCCGACCTACTTCCTGGCCAACGTGGTGGATGACCACCTGATGGGGATCACCCACGTACTGCGTGGCGAAGAGTGGCTGCCATCCGCGCCGAAACTGATCCTGCTCTACGAGTACTTCGGCTGGGACAAGCCGCAGTTGTGCTACATGCCGCTGCTGCGTAACCCCGACAAGAGCAAGCTGTCCAAGCGCAAGAACCCGACTTCCGTGACCTTCTACGAGCGCATGGGCTTCATGCCCGAGGCCATGCTCAACTATTTGGGGCGCATGGGCTGGTCGATGCCGGACGAGCGCGAGAAGTTCTCGTTGCAGGAAATGGTCGATAACTTCGACTTGTCCCGCGTCTCCCTGGGCGGTCCGATCTTCGATATCGAGAAGCTGTCCTGGCTCAATGGCCAGTGGCTGCGCGAGTTGCCGGTCGAAGAGTTCGCTTCCCGAGTGCAGAACTGGGCGCTCAACCCCGAATACCTGATGAAGATCGCGCCTCACGTTCAGGGCCGGGTCGAAACCTTCAGCCAGATCGCGCCATTGGCCAGCTTCTTCTTCGCGGGCGGCGTGACGCCGGATGCCAAGCTGTTCGAGCACAAGAAGCTGTCGGGCGATCAGGTCCGCCAGTTGATGCAGTTGATCCTGTGGAAGCTCGAATCCCTGCGTCAGTGGGAGAAAGACCCGATTACTGGCTGTATCCAGGCGGTGGTCGATCATCTGGAGCTGAAGCTGCGTGATGCCATGCCCTTGATGTTTGCGGCGATTACCGGGCAGGCCAGTTCGGTTTCGGTGCTCGATGCGATGGAAATCCTCGGACCGGACCTCACCCGTTTCCGTCTGCGTCAGGCCATCGATCTGCTCGGTGGTGTTTCCAAGAAAGAAAACAAAGAGTGGGAAAAACTGCTGGGCGCCATAGCCTGATGCAGTGAAGGATCACTGTGTGCTCGCAGGGCAGGGGTGCACAGTGGTCGATTCGACCTCGGTTTTACGGGGGTGAAGCGTTAAGTGTTTGTTATGTCGACGAAAAATTTTCAAAAATGTTGAAAATAAATTTGACAGGTTAGCGACTCACGCTTAACATGCGCCCCGTCCACTGATGTGGGGCTATAGCTCAGCTGGGAGAGCGCTTGCATGGCATGCAAGAGGTCAGCGGTTCGATCCCGCTTAGCTCCACCAAACAAAGAGTTTCAAGGTCGGCTACATTACCTTGAAACAGTACGATGACAGGAACCAGCGCCTGTCATGTACGCAAGAAGGTTTTGTCCCCTTCGTCTAGTGGCCTAGGACACCGCCCTTTCACGGCGGTAACAGGGGTTCGAGTCCCCTAGGGGACGCCATTTTCAAAGAGTGATGCCGCAAGGTTGATCTCCGCCGCGAGGCGATAAATCTGGGGCTATAGCTCAGCTGGGAGAGCGCCTGCATGGCATGCAGGAGGTCAGCGGTTCGATCCCGCTTAGCTCCACCAATTTTGCCAGGATTCGCTTTTAGCGAATTTGCTCGAAGGTTTTGCGTCCCCTTCGTCTAGTGGCCTAGGACACCGCCCTTTCACGGCGGTAACAGGGGTTCGAGTCCCCTAGGGGACGCCACGATTTCTCGCTCTGCGAGACCAAGGGTCATTCGATTATTGAATGGCCCTTTTGTTTTTTGGGCCTTTTTTAATTTCGCCCGTTCCGCTGTAAGCCCTTCCTTCTCGCGCAATTGCTCTGCCTTTGGCAGATAAGCCGCGTTGCGCTTGTCATTCAGGATTATGCGAATAATATTATCTGCGTAATTTCTGGAGAGCGGCATGACCGATAAAAAAGCGCAAACTCGTGAACGGATTCTCGATGCTGCCAGCGCGGCCCTCATCAGTCGTGGCCCGGAACAACCGAGCGTCAGTGAAATCATGAGCGCTGCGGGGCTGACGGTAGGGGGCTTCTACGCTCACTTCGACAGCAAGGAGTCGCTGATGCTTGAAGCCTTCGACCGGTTGCTGAAGCAGCGAAGGTCTGCCATTGCACAAATCGACGAGCAGCTTCCCTGTCATGAGCGGCGTGCCTTGCTGGCGGCGTTTTATCTGTCACGCAAGCACCGTGATGCCCAGGGCGAGGCCTGTCCGCTTCCTTCCACTGCAGGGGATATGCCGCGCTTGCCGGAGGGCTTTCAGGCCTCTTTGGCTGAGCATGTGGAGTTGATGGTTGCGCAGCTGTCCTCGAGCCCTGAAGAGGCGGACAAGGTCCTGGCTGATCTCGCCTTGATGGTGGGCGGCCTGGTGTTGGCCCGTGCGCTGGGCACCGGCGAGTTGTCGGATCGTCTGTTGAGGGCGGCCAAGTCGGCGGTGGTTTAGACTGAGCTCCTTGTGGACATGAGTCCTCTCGCGATACGACAACAGGAGCAAATATGGTCTGGGATCGGGCAACGCCTTTTGTAATCGACCTCAATGTGGCAGCCGATGATATCGATGGCCTGGGACACGCCAATAACGCGGTGTATGTCTCCTGGCTGGAGCGTTGCGCCTGGCGGCATTCGCAGCACTTGGGGCTGGACCTGAGCGAGTACCGGCGTCTGGACCGGGCCATGGCGGTGGTGCGGCATGAAATCGATTACCTGGCCAGCGCCTACGAAGATGACGAACTGCAACTGGCCACCTGGATTGTCGACTGGGACAAGCGCCTGAAAATGACCCGCTGCTTTCAGCTCAAGCGCCCGGTGGACGGCTTGACCCTGCTGCGCGCCCGGACCACTTTTGTCTGTATCGAGCTGTCCAGTGGCAAGCCAAAGCGTATGCCGAATGAATTCATCGAGGGTTATGGCAGCGCCTTGTCGGGCGACATTCCAAATCCCGGCGCCGGGCAGTAAACTGCCGGACTTTTTTTCGAGTGTGACCCATGCAAATTGCTCTGGCGCCCATGGAGGGGTTGGTCGACGACATCCTGCGTAATGTGCTGACCCGCGTCGGCGGCGTTGACTGGTGCGTGACCGAGTTCATCCGGGTGACCGAGCGGGTCATGCCTGCCGCCTATTTCTACAAGCTGGCTTCCGAGCTGCACACCGATGCGAAAACAGCCGCAGGCGTGCCATTGCATCTGCAATTGTTGGGTTCGGACCCGGTCTGTCTGGCTGAAAATGCCGCATTTGCCTGTGAGTTGGGCGCCCCGGTGCTGGACCTGAACTTCGGCTGCCCGGCCAAGACCGTCAACCGCTCCCGTGGAGGCGCGATTCTGCTCAGGGAGCCTGAGCTGCTGCATTCCATCGTCAGTCATGTGCGACGTGCCGTGCCCAAGGGTATTCCGGTCACGGCCAAGATGCGTCTGGGGTACGAGAATACCGACGGCGCCCTGGATTGCGCCCGGGCACTGGTGGATGGCGGTGCCGAGCGGATCGTGGTGCATGCCCGGACCAAGGTCGATGGCTACAAGCCGCCTGCGCATTGGGAGTGGATTGCCAGGATTCAGGAGGTGGTCAAGGTTCCGGTGGTTGCCAATGGCGAAATCTGGACGGTGGATGACTGGCGGCGCTGCAAGGAGATCTGCGGTGCGCGGGACATCATGATCGGTCGCGGACTGGTAGCGCGTCCGGATCTGGCCCGGCAGATCGCGGCGGCGAATGCGGGCGAAGAGGTTGTCGAGATGACCTGGGCCGAGTTGCAGCCGATGTTGCGCACCTTCTGGAAGGACTGCCTGGCCAAGATGACCCTCATCCAGGCGCCGGGACGCCTCAAGCAATGGCTGGTGCTCCTGACCAAAAGCTACCCCGAAGCCGTGGTCATGTTCGACACCTTGCGCCGTGAAACGGACTGTGAACGCATCAGTGCCTTGATCGGTTTTTCTCCCGACGAACGGTCGTAAATGCTTTGAAAAACGGCTCTTGAAATCTGCAAGTCAGACCTTAATTTGGTGGTTAAGCGATACCGGATACGGATCGCATGACTACCGTCTCACTGATTAAGGAGAACCATTATGGCAACTGCATTCTCTTTGGCCCCACTCTTTCGCCATTCAGTGGGCTTCGACCGTTTCAATGACTTGTTCGAGTCCGTTGCCCGGAATGATTCGACCACCAGCTATCCACCCTACAACGTGGAAAAGCACTCCGACGATCACTATCGCATCGTGATTGCGGCTGCCGGCATGCAGGAAGAAGATTTTGAACTGCAGATCGAAAACGGCGTGTTGAGCGTCAGTGCCGGCAAGCGAGAGGAGGAGGTCGAAGGCATTACCTATCTGCATCAGGGTATTACCCGTCGCGAGTTCAAGCTGTCCTTCCGCCTGGCGGACCATATCGAAGTCAAGAATGCCAGCCTGTCCCACGGCCTTCTGAATATCGATCTGATTCGTCTGGTGCCGGAAGAGGCCAAGCCAAAACGCATCCCGATCAATCAGCAGAAAGTGCTGCAGCATTAATCAAGTGTTCAGGAAGGCATCCACGGATGCCTTCCTTTTTTCTATTCCTGCGCCAGCAAGGTTTGCACGCTGGTTTCCGGCAGGCCTTTTTCCAGGCAGAGCAGGGCTTCGAATTCTGCATGGGGCAGTGGCTCGCTGAACAGATAGCCTTGATAGGTGTGGCAATTCAGCTGTTCGAGAAACGCCAGTTGCTCCACGGTTTCCACCCCTTCCGCGATGACGCTGAGATTGAGGCTGTTGGCCATGCCTACGATGGCGCGAACGATCTCGGCATCGTTGGCGTCTGTGGCGGCCTCATGTATGAACGACTGATCGATCTTCAGGACGTCTACCGGCAGGCGCTTGAGATACGTCAGGGATGAATAGCCGGTGCCGAAATCATCCATGGCGAAGCTGACGCCGATCTTTTTCAGGCGCAGCATCTTGGCGATGGTGTCGTCCAGGTTCTGGATGACAATGCCTTCGGTGATTTCCAGCTTGAGCATGGTGGGTGGCAGGCGATGGCGCTTCAGGCAGTTTTCCACTTGCTCGACGAAGTCAGTCTGGCGGAACTGGCGCGGGCTGATATTCACGGCCAGCAAAAAGTCGTTCAACGGCAGCAGGCCTTGCTGCAATAACCTGCCTCCCACCTTGCAGGCCTCTTCGAGGGCCCAGCCGCCGACTTCCAGAATCATTCCGCTTTCTTCGAGGATCTGAATGAACTGCGTAGGTGCCAGCAGGCCGTAATCGGGATGCTGCCAGCGCAGCAGGGCTTCTGCGCCGATGATCCTGTCGCTCAGGGTGTTGACCTGAGCCTGGTAGTACAAGTGCAGTTCGTTGCGGGTCAGAGCCATGCGCAGGTCGTTTTCCATGCGCAGGCGCTGGCTGGCAGCTTTCTGCATGGAGCGATGGAACAGCTGTGCGGCATTGCGCCCCGAGTCCTTGGCGCGATACAGCGCAATATCGGCGCGCTTGAGGATATCGGCTGGGTTGGAGCCATGATCGGGTATCAGGGCAATACCGATGCTCGGTGTCACTTGCAGACGCTGCCGGTCAATGAACATGGGTTCTGCCAGCAGCTTGCGCAGATTGTCGGCGAGGTCCTGTACCTGAGTGGCGACTTCATGCCGTGAGCCTTCAAGGCCGCCGATCAGCACCACGAACTCATCGCCACCCAGGCGTGCAACGGTGTCTTCAAGGCGTACGCTGGCTTCAAGGCGTGCGGTGACGATGCTCAGCACGGAGTCGCCCATCGGGTGGCCCAGTGAGTCGTTGATGTTCTTGAAGTGGTCCAGGTCGAGAAACAGCAGGGCGCCGCGCAGGTTGTCCTGCTTGAGTTGGGTGAGCTGCTGGCCGAGCCTTTCCATCAGCATGGCCCGGTTGGGCAGGTTGGTCAGCGGGTCGTGATAGGCCAGATGCTGGGCTTGCGCCTGGGCATGTTTCAGTTCACTGATGTCGCGGGCGGTCACCAGCAGGCAGGCGGTTTCATTCAGGGTGATGAGTTCGGCTGAAATATCCAGAACGAGCGGCGTGCCATTCTTGTGGCGTCCGGACATTTCCAGGTGATGGATCTTGCCTGTCGTGCGCAATTGATCGGTCAGTTGCCTGAGTTGTTCCGGCTCGACCCAGAGGCCAGCTTCAAGGGCGGTACGCCCCAGGACTTCCTGGCTGGTAAAGCCGGTCAGACGGCAGAATCCGTCATTGACCTCCACATAGTGGCCGGATTCCAGCTCGGTAATGGTGATCGAGTCCGGGCTCGAGTGAAACGCCTTGGCGAATTTCTCTTCGCTGGCCAACAGTGCCGAGCGTGCATGCTGTTGGGTGATATCCAGCAGGGTGCCGGATAGCTTCAGGGGCGCGCCGTTTTCATCCCGATACAGGCGGGCGCGGCCTTCCAGCAGGCGGAGTGCGCCATTTTTCAGTTGCAGCCGGTAAGTGATCTGGAAACTGTCGTCCTGGCTGTCGAGCACGGCGTTGTAGGCCTGGCGCATGCGGTTGCGCTCTTCGGCAGGAACGTCAGCGAAAAAGATATGCAGGGTGTCGTTGAATGGCTGTGCCGGCATTCCGTGCAACTGCGCTGCCTGCGCCGATGCATGCAGCGTGTCGCTGGGAATGTGCCAGTCCCAGGTGCCCATCTGGGCTGCCCCCAGAGCCATCTCCAGACGGTCGCGCAGTTCCTTGAGCGTTTGTTCCGCACCGATGTGCGCCATGGCGGAGCTATCTGCTGGGATGGACATGTGATCACGAGCCTTTATGAATAAAGCCTGTAAAACGATCGATTTGCATCATGTAACCCGTATATCAGGGTTCTGATGTTCTGTCTTGGAAATAAACGGCCGGTCGTCAGGCCTGTGCATCGAGGAGCGCCATGAACGCCTTGGCGGCATTGGAGAGCGTCCG
Source organism: Pseudomonas lijiangensis (assembly GCF_018968705.1). NCBI lineage: Bacteria > Pseudomonadati > Pseudomonadota > Gammaproteobacteria > Pseudomonadales > Pseudomonadaceae > Pseudomonas > Pseudomonas lijiangensis. Next base: position 3,562,580 of record NZ_CP076668.1, on the reverse strand, counting down.
TTCGGTGTGCAGGATGTAGCCTAGCTGGCGATTGAGTTGTACGCCCGGCAATGGAATGCGCGCCACCTGTTCGTCGAGCATGGTGCGTGGCAGTACGCTCCAGGCCAGCCCGATGGACACCATCATTTTGATGGTTTCCATATAGTTGGTGCTCATGGCGATGTTCGGCTTGAGGCCCTGGGCTTCGCAGAGGCCGCTGACGATGTGATGGGTAAAGGTGTTGCTGCCGGGAAAGACGGCCGGGTAGCGCACGATGTCCTCAAGTTTCATCGGGCCGCTGTTGGTCAGCGGGTGTTCCGGGGCTGCGACGAAATCCAGAGGGTCATCCCAGACCGGCACGGCGCGTACCAGCGAGTGAGGATGAGGCGCGAGGGTAATGACCGCCAGTTCTGCGCGGCCATGGAGAATCTCTTCATAGGCCACCTCCGAATCCAGAAATTGAATGTCTAGGGCGACTTCCGGATAGGCGCGGGTGTATTCACGCAGCAGCGGTGGCAGGCGGTGCAGGCCGATGTGATGACTGGTGGCCAGCGTCAGGCGGCCGGTCACTTCGCCGGTGAGGTTGGTCAGCGCCCGACGGGTGTCATCCAGCACATTGAGAATCTGGTAGGCGCGGGGCAGCAGGGCGCGGCCAGCCTCGGTCAGGCTGACTTCCCGGCCCAGGCGATCGAACAGCCGGACATTCAATTGCTGCTCGAGGCCTGCGATGCGTTTGCTGATTGCAGGCTGGGTCAGATGCAGCTGTTCACCGGCTCCCGAGAAACTGCCGGTTTCGGCAATTGCGATAAAGGCATTGAGGTTGGCAAGATCCATGGTCGGATTCCAGTTGGTTATCCAAAGCATAAAAATTATGAATTTGAGTTATTTAAGCATATTTCATAGCATTGTCCGCACAAGCCAAGGGGTCATCGATTTCCGATTGCCCAAGGCATAGAAAGAAAGCTGATGAGGAAGTACGTCCGATGGCCGGCAAAACGCTCTACGACAAGCTCTGGGATTCGCATTTGGTCAAGCAGCGCGACGATGGGTCGGCGCTGATCTACATCGACCGCCATATCATCCATGAAGTGACCTCGCCGCAGGCCTTTGAAGGTCTGCGTCTGGCCGGGCGCAAACCATGGCGCATCGATTCCATCATTGCGACCCCGGACCACAACGTTCCGACCACTGCCGAGCGCAAGGGTGGTATCGGTGCCATCGAAGACGAAGTCTCGCGTCTGCAGGTCCAGACCCTGGACGACAACTGCGACGAATACGGCATCATCGAATTCAAGATGAACGACCCGCGTCAGGGCATCGTTCACGTGGTCGGCCCGGAGCAGGGCGCTACCTTGCCGGGCATGAGCGTCGTCTGTGGCGACTCCCACACCTCGACTCACGGTGCATTCGGTGCGCTGGCCCACGGTATCGGCACTTCCGAGGTCGAGCACGTGCTTGCGACCCAGTGTCTGGTCGCCAAGAAAATGAAGAACATGCTGGTGTCGGTCGAAGGCCAGTTGCCGCCTGGCGTCACCGCCAAAGACATCGTGCTCGCCGTCATCGGCAAGATCGGTACAGCGGGCGGTAACGGTTACGCCATCGAGTTCGCCGGTAGCGCGATTCGCGACCTGTCCATCGAAGGCCGCATGACCATCTGCAACATGTCCATCGAAGCGGGCGCTCGCGTCGGCATGGTGGCTACCGATGAGAAGACCATCGAATACGTCAAGGGTCGTCCGTTCTCGCCCAAGGGCGCGGAGTGGGATCTGGCTGTCGAGGCCTGGAAAGACCTGGTTTCCGACCCGGATGCGGTGTTCGACACCGTGGTCAAGCTGGACGCTGCGCAGATCAAGCCGCAGGTCAGCTGGGGCACTTCCCCTGAAATGGTATTGGCCGTCGATCAGAACGTGCCCGATCCGGCTCAGGAAACGGATCTGGTCAAGCGTGGCTCCATCGAGCGTGCCTTGAAGTACATGGGCCTCAAGGCCAATCAGCCGATCACCGATATCCAGCTGGATCGTGTGTTCATCGGTTCTTGCACCAACTCGCGCATCGAAGACCTGCGCGCCGCTGCCGATGTCGCCAAGGGCCGCAAGGTCGCAGCGACCGTCAAGCAGGCCATCGTGGTTCCGGGTTCGGGGCTGATCAAGGAGCAGGCCGAGAAAGAAGGTCTGGACAAGATCTTCATCGAAGCCGGTTTTGAATGGCGTGAGCCGGGTTGCTCGATGTGCCTGGCCATGAACCCGGATCGCCTGGGTTCCGGCGAGCATTGCGCTTCCACCTCGAACCGTAACTTCGAAGGGCGTCAGGGTGCCGGTGGTCGTACTCACCTGGTCAGCCCGGCCATGGCGGCAGCGGCAGCGGTCAACGGTCGTTTCATCGATGTCCGTGACTTGATCCAGCACTAAGGAGCCCAGCATGAAAGCGTTTACCCAGCACAACGGCCTTGTCGCTCCTCTGGATCGTGCCAACGTCGATACCGACCAGATCATCCCGAAGCAGTTTCTCAAGTCGATCAAGCGCACGGGCTTTGGCCCGAACCTGTTCGATGAGTGGCGTTACCTGGATGTGGGCCAGCCTTATCAGGACAACTCCAAGCGTCCGTTGAACAATGATTTCGTGCTCAACCATGCCCGTTATCAAGGCGCCAGCGTGCTGCTGGCCCGCGAGAACTTCGGTTGCGGCTCCAGCCGTGAGCACGCGCCATGGGCACTGGAAGAGTACGGTTTCTGCGCAATCATCGCGCCGAGCTATGCCGACATCTTCTTCAACAACAGCTTCAAGAACGGCCTGCTGCCGATCATTCTGCCTGAAGACGAAGTCGATCAATTGTTCCAGCAGGTTGAAGCCACTCCGGGCTACCAGTTGAGCATCGACTTGCAGGCCCAGACCGTGACCCGTCCCGACGGCAAGGTCCTGAGCTTCGAGATCGACGCTTTCCGCAAGCACTGCCTGCTCAATGGCCTGGACGATATCGGCCTGACCCTGGTAGACAGCGATGCCATCGCCGCCTTCGAGAGCAAGCACCGCGCCAGTCAGCCATGGTTGTTTCGTGGCTGATCTTTGATCGCGAATGAGTTCGCTTGCAGGAGCGGACTCATTCGCGAGCCGACCCCAACAGGAGTCCCGACATGACAAACGCTGCCCACACTCAAGTCGTCCAGCGCCAGTTCGGTGAGCAGGCTTCGGCCTATCTGAACAGTGCGGTTCACGCTCAGGGTGCCGAGTTCGCGCTATTGCAGGCCGAAGTGGCCGGGCATGGCGAAGCGCGGGTGCTGGATCTGGGGTGTGGAGGGGGACACGTGAGTTTTAATGTCGCCCCTGCGGTTGGCGAAGTGGTAGCTTACGACCTCTCGCAACAGATGCTGGACGTGGTAAGTGCTGCCGCTGCAGAGAAAGGGTTGAACAACATTCGCACTGTTCGGGGAGCGGCCGAGCGTCTGCCTTTCCAGGATGGCGAGTTCGACTTCGTGTTCAGCCGCTACTCGGCCCATCACTGGAGCGATCTGGCGCTGGCCCTGCGTGAAGTGCGACGTGTTCTGAAACCGGGTGGCGTGGCTGCTTTCATCGATGTCATGTCACCGGGCAGCCCGTTACTGGATACCTACCTGCAAACGGTGGAGGTGTTGCGCGACACCAGTCATGTGCGGGATTACTCGGCTGCCGAGTGGTTACATCAGGTCAGCGATGCCGGTTTGTTCACGCGTAGCCATACGCGTCAACGCCTGCATCTGGAATACACCTCATGGGTCGAACGCATGCGTACGCCGCAGTCGTTGCGTGTTGCGATTCGTGACTTGCAGCAAGCCATGGGTGCCGAGGTTCGCGAGTATTTCGAGATTTCCGACGATGGCTCGTTCAGCACCGATGTACTGGTGCTCTGGGCGCAGCGATAAGTCTTTTGCCGTATCAAGCGTTATATACAGGTGCTGTTCGAGGCACCGATGCACAAAATTGAGGATGTTATGAGCAAGCAGATTCTGATTCTCCCAGGTGATGGCATTGGTCCGGAAATCATGACCGAAGCGGTCAAGGTGCTGGAAGTAGCCAATGAGAAGTATCAACTGGGCTTCGAGCTGACCCACGACGTGATCGGCGGTGCCGCCATCGACAAGCATGGCGTGCCGCTGGCCGACGAAACCCTGGATCGTGCCCGCGCTGCCGATGCGGTGTTGCTGGGTGCCGTGGGTGGCCCGAAGTGGGACGCGATCGAGCGTGACATTCGTCCCGAGCGCGGTCTGCTGAAGATTCGTTCGCAACTGGGCCTGTTCGGTAACCTGCGTCCGGCGATTCTTTATCCGCAACTGGCCGATGCTTCCAGCCTCAAGCCGGAAATCGTTGCAGGCCTGGATATCCTTATCGTCCGTGAGCTGACCGGCGGTATCTATTTCGGCGCGCCACGTGGCACCCGCGAGCTGGAAAACGGCGAGCGTCAGTCCTACGACACCCTGCCTTACAGCGAAAGCGAGATTCGCCGTATTGCGCGGGTCGGTTTCGACATGGCCATGGTTCGCGGCAAGAAGCTGTGCTCGGTGGACAAGGCCAACGTACTGGCTTCCAGCCAGTTGTGGCGCGAAGTGGTGGAGCAAGTCGCCAAGGACTACCCTGAAGTCGAACTGAGCCACATGTACGTCGACAACGCCGCCATGCAACTGGTACGTGCGCCCAAGCAGTTCGACGTGATAGTGACCGACAACATGTTCGGCGATATTCTTTCCGACGAAGCTTCGATGCTGACCGGTTCCATCGGCATGCTGCCATCGGCCTCGCTGGATGCCCATAACAAGGGCATGTATGAGCCTTGCCACGGTTCGGCGCCGGACATTGCCGGTCAGGGCATTGCCAACCCGTTGGCGACCATCCTGTCGGTATCGATGATGCTGCGTTACAGCTTCAACCTGACCGCTGCCGCTGATGCCATCGAACAGGCCGTCAGTCTGGTTCTGGACCAGGGCTTGCGTACTGGCGACATCTGGTCGGCCGGTAACGTGAAAGTCGGTACCCGGGAAATGGGCGACGCAGTAGTCGCCGCGCTGCGGAATCTGTAATCTCTCTGGCCCGCTGCTCGCTGTGCATGACACATGTGCGGCAGCGGTCCCACTTTTATTCAAGGTGTAGTTGCGATGAAACGTGTAGGTCTGATCGGTTGGCGTGGCATGGTTGGTTCCGTGCTCATGCAGCGGATGCGGGAAGAGCAGGACTTCGATCTCATTGAGCCGGTGTTCTTCACTACCTCCAATGTCGGTGGCCAGGCTCCGTCGGTAGGCAAGGATGTTGCGCCTCTGAAGGATGCCTACAGCATCGAAGAACTGAAAACCCTCGACGTGGTTCTGACCTGCCAGGGCGGCGACTACACCAACGAGGTGTTCCCCAAACTGCGCGAAGCCGGCTGGCAGGGCTACTGGATCGACGCGGCCTCCAGCCTGCGCATGCAGGATGATGCCGTGATCGTGCTGGATCCGGTGAACCGCAAGGTCATCGACCAGCAACTGGACGCGGGCACCAAGAACTACATCGGCGGCAACTGCACCGTCAGCCTGATGCTGATGGGCCTGGGCGGTCTGTTCGAGGCCGGTCTGGTGGAGTGGATGAACGCCATGACCTATCAGGCGGCATCCGGTGCCGGCGCGCAGAACATGCGTGAGCTGATCAAGCAGATGGGCACTGTCCATTCGTCGGTCGCCGATGACCTGGCCAACCCGGCCAGCGCCATCCTCGACATCGACCGCAAGGTCGCTGAAGCCATGCGCGGCGAAGCCTTCCCGACCGAGAACTTCGGTGTGCCGCTGGCTGGCAGCCTGATCCCCTGGATCGACAAGGAACTGCCGAACGGTCAGAGCCGCGAAGAGTGGAAAGGCCAGGCCGAGACCAACAAGATTCTGGGTCGTTTCAAGAGCCCGATTCCGGTGGATGGCATCTGCGTTCGTATCGGCGCCATGCGCTGCCACAGCCAGGCACTGACCATCAAGCTGAACAAGGATGTGCCGATTGCGGACATCGAAGGTTTGATCAGCCAGCACAACCCTTGGGTCAAGCTGGTCCCGAACCATCGCGAAGACAGCATCCGCGAGCTCAGCCCGACTGCCGTCACCGGCACCATGAGCGTTCCGGTGGGTCGTCTGCGCAAGCTGAACATGGGTTCGCAATACCTGGGCGCCTTCACCGTAGGCGACCAGTTGCTGTGGGGCGCGGCCGAGCCGTTGCGTCGCATGCTGCGGATCCTGCTGGAGCGTTGATTCGCTGAAGCTGTCAAAAGAACGCCCCTCATCAGGGGCGTTTTTTTATGGCTGCGATTCAGGGGGCCGTTTCCTGATGCTGTGTCCGGGGCCCGGCAGTGCCGGTGGCTTTGCGGCCCCAGACCTTGCCCAGTTCAATGCCCGGCAGTTCGATATAGCGGTGCGTCAGTACCGACAGCAGCAACACCATTCCTACACTGATCGCGATGATCAGATTGTCCAGCAGCATGCTTTGGGTGTGGATGTAGCGCAGGTCAACACCGGGGATGTCACTGGGAAGGTCAATCAGCAGGTCATGGCCGGTGACTTTGCCGAACAGCATCAGGCTCGTTGTCACGACGAACAGTACGATGGTGTGCGTCATGTAGATCGAAAAGGACAGGGTGCCTGCCCACTTGAACGGCCGGGCGCACAGCCCTCTCGAAATCCCGCCTGCCTCGAAGGCAAACAACCCGATCACCGCGCAGAACAGCAGGCTCAGGGAAATATTCTGTGAGGGGCCGCTGTAGGTGATCGCCATGTAGACCGTCAGCAGGGCCAGCGCCTCCAGCAGCGTCGCCCAGCCTTTATGTAGCTCAAGCCCTTTGAATCTTGAGTAGAGCCGATAAGTCATTACGCCGCTGAAGAAGCACGCCAGGCCTGTCAGGGCGCCTTCGTTGAAGAGGGTGTCTTTGAAGTACAGCGCGACGAAGGCCAGGACAGCGATGGCCGCGAATATCTGCCGCGATCTCCCGGGCAGCCCGACGGCAATCAGGGCGAAGAGCAGGTACAGATAGAACTCGACGCTGATGCTCCATGACGGGAAGTTGAACGACAAGTGGTTGAAGCCTGGCCACCAGGATTGCAGCAGCAACAGATTGGGCAGGATTTCGTCGGCAGCCCGTGGGCCGGTAAAGCTGCCCGCTGCAAACAGGATGCCTTGGTGTTCGGCGGCCAGCTTCAGCAGCTCGAACAGCAGGGCGGCCAGCAAGGTCGCCAGGTGCAGTGGATACAGACGACAGACTCGCGCAATCACAAAGCGCTTCAGCTGTGCCGTGCTGCCCAGTCGGTCGGCGTAGATGTGATAGAGCACAAAGCCGCTGAGCACGAAGAAAAAATTCACCATGTAATTGGCGTGCTTGAAAAACGCCAGCTCAGTAACGCTCTGGGTTGCATGAAAGTGATGCAGCACCACCGCAAGGGCACACAGCCCACGAAAGCTGTCGAGCACGAGAAATCGCTTCATGGCGTCGAATTCCTTAAAGGGAGATGAGGTTGCAAACGGCGCAGGAGGATGGGGCAGGGAGGGGCTGAAGCGAGAGATCGGGCACGTTACCACTGCGGCAAAGCTGCCGAGCGGGCTCTTGATGTAAAGGATCTGGAAAGACTTACCAAAGGTAGTCCATTCCCGGGTGAGGCGGTTTTTTAATTAATCCCTATATATGGGATTGTAAATTACATATTGAGATTATCTGTTCGGTGGGTTTATAGTCCGCCTCGCACTCACTTTTAAAAAAACAACAGGTGAAGCGATGGCAGCGCAATTGATCGCGCTCGATTGGGGGACAACCTCACTTCGTGCTTATCGACTTGGCGAACACGGCCAGGTCCTGGAACAGCGCTCCTTGAGCGCAGGCATCATGCAATTGCCGGATACGCCGCGGCTGATTGCGGGCACCTTGTGCAGCGATGGCTTCGAACTGGCTTTCGATCAGGCCTGTGGCGACTGGCTCGATGAGCAGCCGCATCTGCCGGTGATTGCCTGCGGCATGGTGGGCAGCGCTCAGGGCTGGCGCGAAGCCGTATACCGTGAAACCCCGGCCAGCGTCAGTGAGCTGAGCGCAGGCCTGCAAAGCGTGCGCAGCCTGCGGGGCGTCGATATCCATATCATTCCCGGCGTCTTGCAGCGCTCGACCCTGCCCAATGTGATGCGCGGCGAAGAAACCCAGGTGCTCGGTGTACTGGCTTCCCTCGACGAGGCGGCGACCCGTCGGCCCCTGTTGATCGGCCTCCCTGGCAGCCACTCCAAATGGGTGCATGTGCTGGAAGGCTGCATTGTCCATTTCGATACCTTCATGACCGGCGAGGTGTACGCCGCCTTGTGCGGTCACACCATTCTCGGTCGCACCATGCGCCCCGGCGAAACCTTCGATACCCATGCGTTCGACCGCGGGCTGTCCATTGCCCTGTCGCCCGAGGGGGCATCGGGTCTGCTGTCGACCATTTTCAGTTCCCGGACCCTGGGGCTGACCGGCCAGCTCGATGCCAGTGCCCAGCCTGACTATCTGTCCGGTCTGCTCATCGGCCATGAGCTGGAAGCCCTTAAACGAATCCAGCAAAAAACGCTGAAACCACTGCCTGCCGTGATTCTGATCGGTAGCGAGTCGCTTTGTGCGCGTTACACACGTGGCCTTGCGGCATGCGGTTTCGATCAGGTGACGACGGCCGCACAGGCGACCGAGCGAGGCCTGTGGCAGGTGGCCGTTCAGGCTGGCCTGATCGCGTCCGGGCCTTCAACAGATTCCCATGAGGTGTGAAATGCTCAAGCAAGCTCTGCAGGAAAACGGACTGGTCGCGATTCTGCGCGGCCTGCGTCCCGAAGAGGCTCCGGCCATTGGCGAGGTCTTGTATCAGGCCGGTTTCCGGGTGATCGAGGTGCCGCTCAACTCGCCGCAGCCTTACGACAGCATCACGCTGTTACGTCAGTACCTGCCTGCCGATTGCCTGGTGGGTGCGGGAACCGTGCTGACGCCGGAGCAGGTCCATCAGGTCAAGGAGGCGGGCGGTCAGGTCATTGTCATGCCGCACAGTGACCCCAAGGTCCTGCGTGCAGCCAAGGCTGCCGGGTTGTTCCTGTCGCCGGGCGTCGCCACGCCCACCGAAGCCTTTGCTGCTCTGGGCGAGGGTGCCGATGTGCTCAAGCTGTTTCCTGCCGAGCAGATGTCGCCTGCGGTGGTGAAGGCCTGGCTGGCGGTGCTGCCAGCCGGCACGGTGTTGCTGCCGGTGGGTGGCATCACGCCGCAGAACATGAAGGACTTCCTCGATGCCGGCGTCAAAGGCTTTGGCCTGGGTTCCGGGCTGTTCAAGCCAGGCATGAGCGTGGCGGATGTCGAGCAGCGCGCCAAGGCTTATGTCAGCGCCTGGCGGACTTCCAACTGACCGGCGCCTCCAGCGCTTCTTCCCATACCTATAAGAGACAGTGCACACATGAAGATCACCAAGCTCACGACCTTTATCGTTCCGCCACGCTGGTGCTTTCTGAAAGTCGAAACCGATGACGGTGTCGTCGGCTGGGGCGAGCCGGTTGTCGAAGGCCGCGCCCATACCGTCGCCGCAGCGGTGGAGGAGCTTTCCGATTATCTGATCGGTAAGGACCCGCGCAATATCGAGGACATCTGGACTGTGCTGTATCGCGGCGGCTTCTATCGCGGCGGCGCGGTGCACATGAGCGCGCTGGCCGGTATCGACCAGGCGCTGTGGGATATCAAGGGCAAGGCCCTGGGCGTTTCGGTCAGCGATCTGCTGGGCGGTCAGGTGCGGGACAAGATCCGCGTCTACTCATGGATCGGTGGCGACCGGCCAGCCGATACCGCCCGTGCTGCGAAGGAAGCGGTGGGGCGTGGTTTTACGGCCGTGAAAATGAACGGCACCGAAGAGCTGCAGTTTCTCGACACCTTCGACAAGGTCGATCTGGCGCTGGCCAACGTGGCTGCGGTGCGTGACGCGGTCGGGCCGAATGTCGGCATTGGCGTGGACTTCCATGGCCGGGTCCACAAGCCCATGGCCAAGGTGCTGATGAAAGAGCTGGACCCCTTCAAGCTGATGTTCATCGAAGAGCCGGTGCTCAGTGAAAACTACGAGGCGCTCAAGGAGCTTGCGCCGCTGACCAGCACGCCTATTGCCCTGGGGGAGCGGCTGTTCTCGCGCTGGGACTTCAAGCGGGTCCTGAGCGAAGGTTACGTCGATATCATCCAGCCGGATGCCTCTCACGCAGGCGGCATTACCGAAACCCGCAAGATCGCCAATATGGCCGAAGCCTATGACGTGGCGCTGGCGCTGCATTGCCCGCTGGGGCCGATTGCGCTGGCGGCCTGTCTGCAACTTGATGCGGCTTGTTACAACGCCTTCATTCAGGAGCAGAGCCTGGGCATTCACTACAACGAGAGCAATGACCTGCTGGATTATGTGAAGCACCCCGAAGTGTTCGATTACGACAAGGGCATGGTGAAGATCCCCAACGGACCGGGCCTGGGCATCGAGATCAATGAAGAGTACGTCAAGGAGCGTGCCGCCATCGGTCACCGCTGGCGCAACCCGATCTGGCGCCATGCCGACGGCAGCTTTGCCGAATGGTGATGGAGGTCTGAATGATCGTGCAGCCCTCGAGCGCTGCACGATCAGACATTGCAGAACGCAGTCCTCACATAAATCCAACAAGGGGCAATCTTCATGCAAACCCGCACTCTCGAAGGGGCGGCGTCTTTAGTCACGCCTACTCGCAAGCGTTTCTTCATCATGGTGCTGCTGTTCATTACGGTGGTGATCAACTATCTGGACCGCAGCAACCTGTCCATCGCGGCTCCGGCCCTGACCAGCGAACTGGGTATCGACCCGGTTCATGTGGGCCTGATTTTCTCGGCTTTCGGCTGGACCTATGCGGCCATGCAGCTGCCTGGCGGCTGGCTGGTGGATCGTGTTCCGCCGCGCATTCTCTACACCGTCGCGCTGCTGCTATGGTCGATTGCTACCGTCATGCTGGGCTTTGCGGCGAGTTTCATTGCGCTGTTCGTGCTGCGCATGGCCGTGGGTGCGCTTGAAGCGCCTGCCTACCCGATCAACAGTCGCGTGGTCACCACCTGGTTTCCCGAGCGCGAGCGGGCTACGGCCATCGGTTTCTACACCTCGGGGCAGTTTGTCGGCCTGGCGTTCCTGACGCCGGTTCTGGCCTGGCTGCAAGCTCATTACGGCTGGCATATGGTGTTTGTCGTCACCGGTGGCGTCGGCATACTCTGGGCCGTGATCTGGTATGCGGTGTATCGCGAGCCGCGTGATTTCAAAGGCATCAACAAGGAAGAGATCGACCTGATCCGCGAAGGTGGCGGGCTGGTGGATATCCAGGTCGATACCGAAAAGCAGAAGCGTGGCTTCAGTTGGCAGGATCTGGGTGTGGTGCTGAGCCAGCGCAAGCTGTGGGGCATTTATCTGGGGCAGTTCTGCCTCAATTCGACCCTCTGGTTCTTCCTGACCTGGTTCCCGACCTATCTGGTCAAGTACCGCGGTATGGACTTCATCAAGTCCGGACTGCTGGCGTCGTTGCCGTTTCTGGCGGCCTTTGTCGGCGTACTCTGCTCGGGGTTCTTCTCCGACTGGCTGATCCGTCGCGGCCATAGCGTTGGTCTGGCGCGCAAGCTGCCGATCATTGCCGGTCTGCTGATCTCCACCTCGATCATCGGTGCCAACTACGTGGAATCCACGCCGCTGGTGATTGCGTTCCTGGCGCTGGCGTTCTTCGGCAATGGTCTGGCGTCGATCACCTGGTCGCTGGTGTCGACACTGGCTCCGGCCCGTCTGCTGGGGTTGACTGGTGGCACCTTCAACTTCATCGGTAACCTGGCGGCGATTGCCACGCCCATCGTGATCGGCTTCCTGGCGTCGGGTGATTCCTTTGCGCCTGCCATCACCTACATCGCCTTGCTGGCGCTGATTGGTGCGCTGTCTTACATCCTGCTGGTGGGCAAGGTGGAGCGCATCGAGTTGTGATGGTTGGCATGCAGAAGGGCTGGCGACGATAATGCCGCCAGCTTTCCGATCTGATAAGGGCTGATATGCACAATGATCCACTCACACCTGTGAGCGCCACGGGCAAGGACTCCGCACCGACCGGGACGCAAACCCTGTTGCGCGGCCTGGCGGTGGTGCAGGCCGTGGCCAGTGGTGCCCGTGACCTGAAAGCGATTTCCAGCCTGATCGGCACCACCCGCAGCACGACCCATCGGCTGGTCAGTTGCCTGGTGGATGAGCGTTATCTTCGTGTGTTGCCCCAGGTGGGTTATCTGTTGGGGCCCAAGTTGATCGAACTGGGTTTCCAGGCTCGGGAAGAGGTGCCACTGGCCATTCTGGCCCGGCCTTATCTCGATGAGCTGTCGGAATTGACGGGCGACACCTTGCATCTGGCGATTCGCGACGCTGACGACGTGCTTTACCTGCACAAGAACCCTGGCCGCAACGGCCCGGAAATGCGTTCCCGGGTAGGGCATCGCATGCCTTTGGTGCGCACGGGCATCGGCAAGGCGTTGCTGTTGGACAGTCAGGAGTCGGAGTGGCAAAGGCTGTATGAAATCAGCCTGCCGGTTGCAGGAAAGAACCCGCAATGGCCAACGCACGAGCAGCAAACCTGGGAGCAATTGCGCCAGCGCAGGCAAGAGTATGTGCAAGGCGGCTATGCCTTCGATCTTGAGGATAACGAACCGTCGATTCGCTGCGTGGCGGCACCGGTTCGCGATGCGGGCAAGCAGATTGTCGCGGCGATCAGTATTGCCAGTACCGTGCCGTACATGCCGCTGGAGAAAATGGCCGACCTGGTGCCGGTCATCAAGGAAGCGGCGGCAAGGCTTTCGGCTGAGCTGGGCGGTTAACCCTTTGGGGAGCTAATGTGTGGGAGCGAATTCATTCGCGAATGAATTCGCCCCACAGGGTTGGTGTTGATCAGGCTTTCAGGGTCGCCATGTCGATCACGAAGCGGTACTTCACGTCACCCGCGAGCATGCGCTCGTAGGCCTCGTTGATATTGCGGATATCCAGCATTTCGATATCGCAGGTAATGTCGTTTGCCGCGCAGAAGTCCAGGACTTCCTGGGTTTCTGCAATCCCGCCGATGAGCGAGCCTGCGATCACACGACGCTTCATGACCAGATGAGCGGCGTGGATTGGCGGCTCTACCGGTTCGATCAGGCCGACCAGAATATGGACGCCGTCAAAGCTCAGGGTTTCCAGGTAGGGGTTCAGGTCGTGCTGTACCGGAATGGTGTCCAGCAGGAAGTCAAAGCGACCGGCAGCGGCTTTCATCTGTTCGGCGTCAGTGGAGACGATCACATGATCTGCGCCCTGGCGACGAGCTTCCTGGGCTTTTGATGCCGAGCGGGTGAAGAGGGTGACTTCGGCGCCCATGGCCTTGGCGAACTTGATCCCCATATGACCCAGACCGCCCATGCCGAGAATCCCGACCTTGTCGCCCGCTTTTACGCCGTAGTGCTTGAGAGGCGAGTAGGTGGTGATGCCGGCACAGAGAATCGGTGCGGCAGCCGCCAGGTCGAGTTTTTCCGGGATGCTGACCACGAATTCTTCGCGAACCACGATGCTGTTGGAATAGCCGCCCATGGTGTTGCTGCCGTCCACGCGGTCAGGGGTGGCGTAGGTCATGGTCGGACCTTCCAGGCAGTACTGCTCCAGATTGGACTGGCAGGCCGAGCACTGTTGGCAGGAGTCGACCATGCAGCCGACGCCCACCAGATCGCCCACTTTATATTTGCCAGCGTCCGGGCCGGTGGCTGTGACCTTGCCGACGATCTCGTGGCCCGGCATCAGCGGGTAAACGGCAATGCCCCATTCGTTGCGGGCCTGGTGAATGTCGGAGTGGCAGACGCCGCAGTAGAGAATTTCGATGGCAACGTCGTTGGCTCGCAGGCTGCGACGTTCAAAGGTCATGGGGGCGAGGGGGGCGGTGGCGGACTGGGCGGCGTAACCGATAGCTTTGTACATGATGTTCCTCGCGGATCAAGGGTGAATAGTGGTGACTATTTTCCGGGGAGCGGGTGCTGAGTGCCATGAGCATTCCTCCGCGAGTCATGCCTATTTCTCCGGATATGGTTAATCGTGCATGGCTGAAACGCTCATTTCTGCGATGATGCTCATGTCTGATTCTCTACCCGGTGCTCCATGTCACTCCCTCATTCTGCCGATGCCAATGCCACCCTCGTTTCCCTGATAAAGCCCTTGGCCACGCGCCCCGGCTTCATGCCGACGCTGTTGCCTGAGGTCAAGGTGGTATCGGCTTATGAGTATGTGGCCAGCAGCCCGCAGATTTATGAGCCGAGCCTTATGATCGTCGCTCAGGGCGGCAAGCTCGCGAGTCTGGGGTCGCGCACGCTGGATTACGGCGCCGGGCACTATCTGGTGCAGGCGCTTTCAGTCCCCTTCATGTGTGAAACCTTTGCCACGCCGCAGGCGCCGTTGCTGGGTGTTTCGGTGGCGATTGACCGGGTTGTGCTGGGCGAACTGGTGCAGTTGATGGGGCCGGTGCCTGATCACGCCATCGAGGCGCAGACGCCTGAGTCCATGACCTCGGCTGTGCTGGACGCGCCGATGCGCGAGAGTGTGGAGCGGTTGTTGCGCTGTCTGCATGATCCGCTGGATTGTCACGTCATGGGGCAATCACGGCTGCGGGAAGTGCTTTATGCAGCCCTGCGTGGCCCTCAGGCGGGTGTATTGCGGGCGCTGGTTGCGCAACAGAGCCATTTCGCCCGTGTCGCAGCATCTCTGGCGTATCTGCACAACCATTATGCCGAACCTTTGAATATCGACATCCTGGCGCGGCAGGCAAACATGAGCGCCTCGACCTTTCACGAACACTTCAAGCGCAGCACCTTATTGTCTCCCGTGCAGTACCTCAAGCGCCTGCGCCTGCTCAAGGCCCAGCATATGCTGGTTGCCCAGGGAATGGGCGTGGCCCAGGTCGCACACTGCGTCGGCTACCAGAGCACGTCCCAATTCAGCCGCGAATACAAACGCTACTTCGAACGCAATCCCGTAGAAGAAAGCACCTACCTGCGCATTCCCGCCTAAAACAAAAAAGCCCCCGAACAGACTGTGTGAAAACCTAGCAATCTGTCCGGCCCTTTAAGAGAATGCTCCGTATCGGAAGATACGGAGCATTTTTCGTTATGGCCTACATACAAGGAGAGTCCCGCAGCCAGACCAGCTTGTTCCCGGTCTCGCTGGAGGAACTGATCCCGGAAGATCACCTCGTACGGGTCATCGACCTGTATGTCGCCAGGCTCGATCTGGGCCAGCTCGGCTTTGAGAAGGCCCAGACCAAGGCCACTGGGCGGCCATCCTATGATCCTGCCGATCAGCTCAAGCTCTACCTCTATGGCTATTTTCAGCGCATTCGCTCGTCGCGGCGTCTAGAGGCCGAGTGCCAGCGCAACATCGAAGTGATGTGGCTGATCAACCGACTCAAACCTGACTTCAAGACCATCGCTGATTTCCGCAAGAACAACAAAGCTGCGTTTGTTACGACATGCCGGGCTTTTGTGCGGTTCTGCCGAACTGTCGGTTTGATTGCCGGTGACCTGGTTGCCATCGACGGGAGCAAGTTTCAGGCAGTCGCTTCCTCGCGGCGTCATTTGAATCTGAATCAACTCAAGCGTCAGGATGAGAAGCTGGATAAGCGGATCGCCCAATACCTGGCTGATCTGGATGCCGCTGATAAGTCTGAGGGTGAGCAAGTGGTAGATCGCACTGCGATCAAGGCGGCCTTGGCGAGGCTTGAGGCCAAGCAGCAAGACAACCGCAGTTGCCAAGCCTTAATGAAATCGATGGGGCTGGAGCAGTTCAACACGCACGAAAGCGATGCCCGAATGATGCGCACGCCCAAAGGAGCGCGTGTTGCCTATAACGTACAGACCGCCGTCGACGCAGAGCACTGCTTGATTTTGCATCACGAGGTGACGCAAGAGGGTGACGACCGCAAGCAGCTTGAACCCATGGCTAAAGCGGCCAAGGCTGAGCTGGGGCAGGAAGCGCTGACCGTGACAGCTGATATGGGCTACTCGAATGGCGAGCAGTTCCAAGCGTGTGAGGAAGCCTCCATTACCGCCTACGTGCCGCCAAACCGAACCTCCAACCCAGGCGGCGAGACATTATTCGAGCGCAAGGACTTTGCCTACGACGCCGAACAGGATCGGTACCAGTGCCCGGCAGGTCAGTGGCTAACGCTGAAGCAGCGTCACAAGGGCGACCGGATCTACCAGGCGGCAATCGGCGACTGTGCCGGGTGTGCGCTGAAACCCCAATGTACGACGGCCAAGCGCCGCTATGTCTCGCGTCACGCTCAAGAGGAAGCTTTTGAGCGTATGGCGCAGCGGATGGAGCTGCATCCAGAGATAATGGAACGGCGTAGATCCATCGTGGAACACCCGTTTGGCAATCTTAAACAATGGCTATTTGGGAACGGGCGTTTCCTGCTGCGACAACTCGAAGGCACAAGAGCTGAAATGGCTCTGGCCGTGACCGCTTACAACCTCAAGCGGGCGATCAGTGTCCTGGGTGCCAAGCAAATGATGCAACTGATGGGCTGAGGAGCCTTTTTCAGCACAAAAACAAACGCCCCGAACAAGTCGGGGCGTTTGGTCTAGGGCCTGTCAGTGTGTTTTCACACAGTCTGCGAAGGGGCTTTCTCTTGCAGCTTGCCGCTAAAAACTTGCAGCTTGTTTCACCTACATATTAGGGTAAGTAGGCCCGCCAGCCCCTTCCGGCGCCACCCAGGTGATGTTCTGCGCAGGATCCTTGATGTCGCAGGTCTTGCAGTGCACGCAGTTCTGGGCGTTGATCTGGAAGCGTTTCTCGCCATCTTCCTGGGTAATCACTTCATAAACGCCAGCCGGGCAGTAGCGCTGGGCAGGTTCGTCATAAAGCGGCAGGTTGCTGGTGATCGGGATGCTCGGATCGGTCAGCTTCAGGTGGCAAGGTTGTTCCTCTTCATGGTTGGTACTGGAGAGGAATACCGAGCTGAGCTTGTCGAAGCTGAGCTTGCCATCGGGTTTTGGGTAGTCGATCTTCTTCGAGTCGGCTGCCAGCTTGAGGCAGGCGTAGTCCGGCTTGGTGTCGTGCAAGGTGAGCGGGATCTTGCCGCCGAAAATGTTCTGGTCGATGAAGTTGAACGCGCCGCCCATGACTGCGCCGAACTTGTGCATCGCCGGGCCGAAGTTACGGCTGGCGAACAGTTCTTCATGCAGCCAGCTGGCCTTGAAGGCGTCTACATAAGAAGTCAGCACGTCGCCACCTTCCTTGCCGGCGAGCAGGGCGTCGGCCACCGACTCGGCAGCGAGCATGCCGGACTTCATGGCCGTATGGCTGCCCTTGATCTTGGCGAAGTTCAGGGTGCCCAGGTCGCAACCGATCAGCGCGCCGCCCGCGAAAACCATTTTCGGCAGGGAATTCAGGCCGCCCTTGCAGATAGCGCGGGCGCCGTAGCTGATGCGTTTGCCGCCTTCCAGATACTGCTTGATGACCGGATGGTGCTTGTAACGCTGGAATTCGTCGAAAGGCGACAGGTAAGGGTTGCTGTAGGACAGGTCGATAATCAGACCGACGACCACCTGATTGTTTTCCAGGTGATACAGGAAAGAACCGCCCATGTTTTCGTCGTCCAGCGGCCAACCAGCCGTATGCACCACAAGACCTTGCTCGTGCTTCGCCGGATCGACTTCCCAGATTTCCTTCAGGCCGATGCCGTAATGCTGGGCATCGGCTTCGCTGTCGAGGTTGAAGCGCTTGATCAGTTGCTTGCCGATATGGCCGCGGCAGCCTTCGGCGAACAGGGTGTACTTGCCGCGCAATTCCATGCCCGGGGTGTACAGGCCTTCTTTCGGGTTGCCTTCGCGGTCAACGCCCAGGTCGCCGGTGATGATCCCGCGCACTACGCCGTTTTCGTCGAACAGGGCTTCCTGGGCGGCAAAGCCCGGATAGATCTCGACACCCAGGTTTTCGGCCTGCTGGGCGAGCCAGCGGCACAGGTTGCCCAGGGAAATGATGTAGTTGCCCTGGTTGTGCATGGTCTTGGGCACGAACAGGTCCGGTACTTTCACGGACTTTTCGGCGCTGCGCAGCATATAGATGTCATCACGCTTGACCGGCGTGTTGAGCGGCGCGCCAAGCTCCTGCCAGTTCGGGAAGAGCTCGTTCAGGGCGCGAGGTTCGAATACCGCGCCGGACAGAATATGTGCGCCGACTTCGGAGCCTTTTTCCACCACGCAGACGCTGATTTCCTGGCCCGCTTCGGCTGCCTTCTGTTTAAGACGGCACGCGGCAGAAAGCCCGGAAGGGCCGGCTCCGACGATGACGACGTCGAATTCCATGTATTCGCGTTCCACAGGCTATCTCCTACTCTCAAGGCTCACGGTATTTTTTTATATGAAGCGTACAGGCCGACGTGCGGAGGCGTGAGATGCCTGCCCGTCTTTATTAAGGAGCGCATTATATCTACACCACTTTGCAGGTCCAATACAAACGTTCGTTTGAATTGGCCGCAGGCCAGATAAATCAAAGACGCGAGACTCGGAACTGGCCGATCTGTCGTATTGACCGGAAAAGGCGTTGCGGTCAAGATACGGGCGGTTTTGCGCTCGCCGTAGGCTGAAGCGAGGTTCAATGAAACCTCCGAAAAGGTATCAGGTGAGCGTAGTGCAGGCAGTCCGGCCATCGCGCGCGGCGCATTTTACACACCCTTGAGGCGCTTGATGGGTGTGATCTGGCCTTATATACGGTTTTTTGGCGGCTGTTCTGATAGACAACCCCGATGCCTGCACTGAAACGATTGCTTGTTGAGGACACACCTATCGATCGCCTGGTCATGCCGGGCGACTTTCTTTTCACCGGAGAGTGAGGAATCCATGAAGGTTCTTGTAGCTGTCAAACGAGTGGTCGACTACAACGTCAAGGTTCGCGTCAAGGCGGACAACTCCGGCGTCGATCTTGCCAACGTCAAAATGTCCATGAACCCCTTCTGCGAAATTGCTGTGGAAGAGGCTGTCCGCCTGAAAGAAAAAGGCGTTGCCAGCGAAATCGTCGTGGTCACCATCGGCCCGACCACAGCCCAGGAGCAGTTGCGTACAGCTCTGGCGCTGGGTGCCGACCGTGCCGTGCTGGTCGAGTCCGCCGAGGACCTGACTTCCCTGGCCGTCGCCAAGCTGCTCAAGGCTGTTGTCGACAAGGAGCAGCCACAACTGGTGATCCTGGGCAAACAGGCCATCGACAGTGATAACAATCAAACTGGCCAGATGCTGGCTGCCCTGAGCGGTTACCCGCAAGGCACCTTTGCTTCCAAGGTCGAAGTGTCGGGCGACAAGGTTGCCGTGACCCGCGAAATCGACGGCGGTCTGCAAACCGTCTCTTTGAGCCTGCCGGCTATCGTGACCACAGACCTGCGTCTGAACGAGCCACGTTATGCTTCGCTGCCCAACATCATGAAGGCCAAGAAAAAGCCGCTTGAAACGTTGACCCCGGATGCACTGGGCGTCTCCACGGCTTCGACCAACAAGACGGTCAAGGTCGAAGCGCCGGCAGCACGTAGCGCCGGTATCAAGGTGAAGTCGGTGGCCGAACTGGTCGAAAAACTGAAAACCGAAGCGAAGGTAATCTAAATGACGATCCTGGTTATCGCTGAACATGACAATGCAGCTGTGGCTCCAGCCACGCTGAACACCATTGCCGCTGCCCAGAAGATCGGTGGCGATATCAATGTCCTGGTGGCCGGTTCCGGCGTAAGTGCTGTTGCCGCAGCTGCTGCCAGGATCGCTGGCGTTGCTAAGGTGCTGGTTGCCGACAATGCTGCCTATGCGCATCAGTTGCCGGAAAACGTAGCACCGCTGGTCGTTGAGCTGGCCGCTGGCTACAGCCATATCCTGGCGGCTGCGACTTCCAATGGCAAAAACATCCTGCCTCGCGTTGCGGCGCAACTGGACGTGGATCAGATCTCCGAAATCGTTTCGGTTGAATCGGCTGACACCTTCAAGCGTCCGATCTACGCCGGTAACGCCATTGCCACCGTGCAATCGAGTGCGTCGGTCAAGGTCATCACCGTTCGTGCGACCGGTTTCGATCCGGTAGCGGCAGAAGGTGGTTCGGCTGCGGTCGAAGCTGTTTCTGCTGCTCACGATGCAGGCAAATCGTCCTTCGTCGGCGAAGAGCTGGCCAAGTCCGATCGCCCAGAGCTGACCGCTGCCAAAATCGTCGTTTCCGGCGGTCGCGGCATGCAGAATGGCGACAACTTCAAGCACCTGTACGCCCTGGCGGACAAACTGGGTGCTGCGGTGGGCGCATCCCGTGCCGCGGTCGATGCCGGTTTCGTACCCAACGACATGCAGGTCGGTCAGACCGGCAAGATCGTTGCGCCTCAGCTGTACATCGCTGTCGGTATTTCCGGCGCGATCCAGCATCTGGCGGGCATGAAGGACTCCAAAGTGATCGTTGCGATCAACAAGGACGAAGAGGCCCCGATCTTCCAGGTGGCCGATTACGGTCTGGTTGCGGATCTGTTCGAAGCTGTGCCTGAGCTGGAAAAGCTGGTTTAAACCGGCTGTCGAGAACCCGTTCAATCCGGCTGTGCACGCCTGTCTGTGACAGGGCGCCTGGTCTGAGTGAACGGGTTTTTTGTTGTGTCGAAAAAGGATTATCCATGGGTCAGCCAAGGCTGTATGTGGCTTCGCTTCTTCTGGGGTTGATGGTGCTGCCGTCGCTTGTATCTGCGGCGGGCAAGTGCGAGCGACTGATCGTCACCGGCAGCCCGGATGCGCCGCCTTACCTGTGGCGCGATCCGCAGGACCCAAGGCACTTGATGGGCGCCAATGCCGACCTGCTCAGGCAGGCGGCCGATTCTCTGGATCTGGATGTCGAATTTCTGTATGCCGGCAAGCGCAGCCAGGCGCTGGAAGAAGCGCGTACCGGTCGCATGGACATGCTGGTCGATGCGCCACTGAATCAGGCTCAGCTTGATTCGTTCGACTATATCCAGCCGCCGATCACCCACAATGAAATTCTGGTCTGGACCCGTCACGATCATGCCTTGCCTTTCAGTTCTCTCGCCGACCTGCACGGGCGGTCGGGCGCTATTTCTGAAAGGACTCGTCTGACCCAGTCATTCGAGGCAACGGCTAAAGAACACCTGACGCTGGAGCGTTTGCCCAATCTGACCCTGGCCTTTCAGAAACTGGCATTGGGGCAGGTCGAATATGTGCTGGCTGGACGCTATGCAGGCATGGTGATGATGCAGACCCTTGGCTTGTCGTCCGATCTGGTCGCTCAGCCTGAGCCCCTTGATAAACCGGGCCTGTATCTGGCGTTATCGGCGAATTCGGCCTGCAACGATTCATGGTTGCGCGGACAGTTGGTGAAAAAGATGACAGAATTGGCGGCTTCGGGCCTTGCGGGTGAGGCCATCCAGCGCAATCTGGATGTGTGGAAAGCCCAGTTGCTGCAACCTGCCAGCACCAGCGCCCCAAACAAGTAGGAATGTTTTTGTGAGTATTCGCCCTTTAATTGCATTCATGGCCATCGCCACATTGGCCGGTTGTGCCAGTGATCCGGCACCGACCGAACAGTTCAAGCTGACCGAGCAGGCTCTGGAGCAGGCCAAGGCTGTCGGCGCCAGCGATGAGCAGTCCGAGCTGGTCAATGCGCAAGCCGCATTTGCCCAGGCACGTGCCGACATGGCCGATAAATCCTACAAGGATGCGCGTATGAACGCCGAGCGTGCCGAGCTTGATGCGCGCCTGGCGGAGGCGCGGGTGTTGACCCTGAAAAGTCAGGAGCAGATCAATCAGTTGAATGTTCGCCTCAACCGTCTGCGCAAACAGTTGGGGGAAGCTCAATGAACCGTGTTACCCGTGTATTGAGCGGATGCCTTTTGCTGGGCGTGGCAGGCCTGTCTGGTTGTGCGAGTCATCAGGACAGTGAGCAGGCGTTGCGTCAGGCCGGTACAGATTTCCAGAAAGTCAAAGAAGACCCGAATGTACTGCGCAGTGCGCCCAAGGACGTGATCCGTTCAGGCGAATCGCTGGCGAGGGCAGAGCGCCTGTCGAGTTATCTGGGCAGCGGTGCCGATGTCAGCCACTACGCCTACCTGAGTACCCGGTACAGCGAGATTGCCCGTGAGCACAGCAACCTGATGCTGGCCCAGGAGCAACTGGCCAAACTGGAGATGGAGCGTCAGCGCCTGCAACTGGCGTTGCGCGAGGCCAAGCTGGCCAGTGCGCAGCAGCATGGCAAATGGCTGGAAGACCAGATACTCAGCCTTGCGACCACGCAGACCGACCGTGGTCTGGTCATGACCCTGGGTGACGTGCTGTTCGATCCGGGTCATGCTGAACTGAAAAGCTCTGCCAATCGCACGGTGCTCAAAGTCGTACAGTTCCTGTTGCTCAATCCTCGCCGCACGGTAAGGATCGAAGGCTATACCGACAGTACCGGTGATCGGCAGGAAAACCTGAAACTCTCCCGTGATCGCGCACAGTCGGTCGCCGATGTGCTGATCGACCTGGGTGTGGACGACAAGCGTATTCAGGTCGAGGGTTATGGTCAGCAATATCCGGTCGATGTGAACGCCTCCGAGCGTGGGCGAGCACAAAATCGTCGTGTAGAAATCGTCTTTTCCGACGACAAGGGCCAGCTAGGCGCTGCCCGGTAAGAAAAAATCTGAAAAAAGCCCGGCGTCGGAAACGGCCCCGGGCTTTTTTTGGCTTAAAAAGCCGTGAACTTGGCATCTTTACCCGACAATATTTTTTGTCAGAGCGCACAATGATGGGCCTGAAGAGAAACTGTCCCCGTACACTTTTCGACTGTTCCGGTCTTTAGGCTATTATCTCCCCTACAAAAACAAATTGCGGGTCGGTTCGAGGCTGTGTCATGACCAATCTTTTGCTTTATCAACGCATCGCTCAGCAACTGGCGGAAGACATCCGTCGGGGCGTCTATCAGCCCGGCGAGCGTGTGCCCTCGGTCCGCAAAATGAGCTCGCAGCTCAATGTCAGCCATGCAACGGTATTGCAGGCCTACGCCAATCTTGAAGATCAGGGTCTTATCCGCGCTCGCCCGCAGTCCGGGTATTACGTGCATCAGACTCCTGCGCTGACGGCATCGACGCCGGATATTGCGCGAGTGGAGCGTCCAGGTCTGGTGACCCGCAGCAGCATCATCCAGCAGGTGCTTGAAGAATCTCGTCGTGAAGGTGTGTTTGCCCTTGGGGCTGCGGTGCCGCACGTGGATTATCTGCCGGTCCGCGCCCTGCATCAGCAACTGGCCAAGGTGACGCGCTTTCACAGCCCTCGGGCATTCAGTTACATGTTCAGCCCCGGTTTCGAGCCATTGCGCAGGCAAGTTGCTATCCGTATGCGTGATGCCGGTGTGGTGGTTGACCCGTATGAGGTGGTGATTACCCACGGCTGTGTCGATGCCTTGCAGATGGCGCTGCGGGTGCTGACACAGCCCGGCGACCTGATCGCGGCCGAGTCACCAGCCTATTACGGCCTGCTGCAACTGGCGGATCTGCTGGGGCTCAAGGTCATCGAGATTCCCAGTGACCCATCGACGGGCATCAGTCTGGAAGCTCTGCAGTTGGCAGCCAACCAGTGGTCGATCAAGGCTCTGGTGCTGACCGCCCGCTTGAGTAATCCGCTGGGTGGCACCATGCCGGAAGAGCGGCAGAAGAATCTGCTGCGACTGGCATCGGACTTTGATATCCAGATCGTCGAAGACGATGTGTACGGCGAACTGATGTTTGAAGTAGGGCGTACCAAGGCCTTGAAAGCCTTCGATCGCCTGGGTCGAGTGATTTATTGCTCCAGTTTTTCCAAGACCCTGTCGCCGGGTGTGCGCATCGGCTGGATGATTGCCGGGAAGTATCAGGCGGAAATCCAGCGCCTGCAGACCTTCAGTACTCATTCAGCCTGTAGCGTGACGCAGATGGCTATCGCGGCTTACCTGGAAAACGGTGGTTATGACCGGCATTTGCGTTTTATTCGTCTGGAGTATCGCAAGAATCTGAGTGCTTTCCAGTTGGCGGTGCAGCAGTTCTTCCCCGAGGGGACTCAGATGAGTCGTCCCGTGGGTGGCTTTATTCTCTGGGTCAGCCTGCCGGGGCGCGTCAATACCCAGGAATTGCATGTGCGGGCGCTGGAGCAGGGGATCAGTATCGCGCCGGGTCTTATTTTCAGTAATACAGAACAGTTCAATCACTGTATTCGTCTGAACTGTGGCATGCCCTGGAACCGTGAAGCGGAGCGTGCGCTGATGACATTGGGCATGCTGGCCAAACAATTGTGTCAAGAAACTGTGCCGGCTTATTGAGCGCACATGTTTTTTTGTCTGATCGCTGGAACTCTTGTCTTGTCAGGTGTGCCTCAAAGGGACAGCATGTGACCTCTATGCCTCAGCCATTTACTTATTATGAATAATGCGTTTCGTTGTCTCGGATTGTTCGTCGTTGTGTTGTTGAGCGCTTGCGACTCTCAAGACGCGCCGGTTCCAAAGCCGAAGGTTGAGGCTAGCGTGGCTGCGCCTGCTGCTCCCGCTATTCAGCCGCCAGCTGCCGCCGTCGAGCCGCCAGCGGCCAAACCTGCTGCGCCAGTGCATGAGTTGAAGCCTGGCGTCCCGGTTGTTCCTGTGGTTGCGGGTAAGGGGGAAGTAACGCCGCCGCGCCCTGTTTCTGTCGCTAAATCGCCTGCTTCCAGGGAGGCTGCGAAGGCTCCAGTGGCCAAGGCTGCTCCTGCTAAAGAGAAGGCCGTTGCTGCTACCGCCAGTCGCGAAAAGAGCAAGACGGCTAAAACTTCGGTCAAGGATGTCCGGCTGCCTCAGCCCAAGCTTGATTTGAGCCTGCCGCCAGAAATGGTCAAAGAGCTTTCTCCTCCTGCCAATGTCATCACTGCCAAGCGCAAGCCTTTGCTGCCGCAGATGTTTGGCAGCAAGGGTTCATCATCTGATCCCAGTCCTTTCGAGCTCAATGGGCGCCTGCTGAGCAATGAAATGCAACTGCAAATGCGCAACGAAAGTCGTCGCGATATTGAAGGGGCCGCGCTGGATTTCAAATTCAAGCAGTAAGGCCCTCTTTCTCGTCTGATATGGCATTTTGAAACGTCCGTTTTAGCCGCTAAAATCTTCCTTTTAATATTCAGCAAGGGTGTCTTGGTCATGGACTGCCGCTCCGGTTGTGGTGCTTGCTGCATCGCTCCCTCCATTACTTCTCCCATTCCGGGCATGCCAGACGGCAAGCCTGCCGGAGAGCGTTGCCTGCATTTATCTATCGAATTGCTATGCGGCTTGTTTGGCAAGATTGAGCGGCCTGCTGTCTGTAGTCAGTTCAAGGCGGCGGAAGATGTTTGTGGTGTTGATCAGGCTGAGGCTATTCGTCTGATTGGCTGGTGGGAAAAGGCAACTGCGGTTGCATGAGCTGCAATTGAGTCAGATGCAGTTGAATCAAGAGTGTCGCTGGGCGGAATTGCTTTATCAGAATATCAACAACAAGGAATAAACAATGAATACGCTGCATCGCATGGCTGTTGTCTGTGGGTTGACTGTGTTGCTGACAGGTGTGGCCCAGGCTGAAGATTGGCAGGTGGCCAAGGACGAGGAGGGGATCAAGGTCTCCCTGAGTGATGTGCCGGGCTCCAAATACAAGGCTTATCGCGGTGTGACGACCATCAATGCCAGTGTGGCCAAGCTGCGCGCCCTGCAGGAGGATGTTGTGGGGGCCTGCGCCTGGATTCATGAATGCCAGTCACAGAAGTTGCTCAAGCATGAAGGCAACAAGGCCTGGACCTACACGCGATTCAACACGCCATGGCCCGTAACGCCCCGTGATTCGATTCTGCTGATTACCAGCGAGGAGGGCGCAGATGGCAGCCTGACCCGCAATATCGATGAACAATCAAGCTATTTGCCTGAGGAAAAGGGCTTTGTGCGGGTCGCCGAGGTCAAGGGTTTCTGGAAGCTGGTGCCCAAAGGCCCGAATCTGACAGAAGTCACCTATCAGGTGCATACCGATCCGGGCGGCAGTGTTCCGTCCTGGGTGGCCAACAAGTTTGTCGTGGATGCGCCGTTTAACACCCTGAAGGCGCTGAAGGAGCGGTCGCAGAAATAGGTTTTCGTTTTATTGCGCAATAAAAAAGGGCTGCCATTGGCAGCCCTTTTCGTTGGCAGGTCGCTTACTTGCGATCTTCCAGCGGAACGATGTCGCGTGTCACGTTGCCGGTGTACAGCTGGCGTGGGCGGCCAATCTTGTACGGGCTGGAGAGCATTTCTTTCCAGTGCGAGATCCAGCCGACAGTCCGTGCCAGGGCGAAGATCACGGTGAACATGCTGGTTGGAATGCCGATGGCCTTCAGGATGATGCCTGAGTAAAAGTCGACGTTCGGGTACAGCGAGCGCTCGATGAAGTACGGATCGGTGAGGGCGATCTCTTCCAGGCGCATGGCCAGTTCGAGTTGTGGGTCATTGGTGATGCCCAGTTCGCGAAGTACTTCGTCACAGGTCTTTTTCATGACCGTAGCGCGTGGATCGCGGTTTTTATAGACGCGATGTCCGAAGCCCATCAGCTTGAACGGATCGTTCTTGTCCTTGGCCTTGGCGATGAACTTGTCGATGTTGGAAACATCGCCGATTTCATCGAGCATGGTCAGTACGGCTTCGTTGGCACCGCCGTGAGCCGGGCCCCAGAGTGCAGCGATACCGGCTGCGATACAGGCGAACGGGTTTGCACCCGACGAGCCGGCCATGCGCACGGTAGAGGTCGAAGCGTTCTGCTCGTGATCGGCATGCAGGATGAAGATCTTGTCCATGGCCTTGGCCAGCACCGGGCTGATCGGTTTGATCTCGCAAGGTGTGTTGAACATCATGTGCAGGAAGTTTTCGGCATAGCTGAGGTCGTTACGCGGGTACATCATGGGTTGGCCCATGGAGTACTTGTAAACCATCGCTGCCAGGGTCGGCATCTTGGCGACCAGGCGTACTGCCGAGATTTCGCGGTGCTGCGGGTTATTGATGTCCAGCGAGTCGTGGTAGAACGCGGACAGGGCACCGACTACGCCACACATGACGGCCATTGGGTGGGCGTCGCGGCGGAATCCGTTGAAGAAGCTCTTGAGCTGCTCGTGGACCATGGTGTGGTTCTTGACCACGGCAACGAACTGGGCTTTCTGTTCGCTGGTCGGCAATTCGCCATTGAGCAGAAGGTAGCAGGTTTCCAGATAGTCGGACTGTTCGGCCAGTTGCTCGATCGGATAGCCGCGGTGCAGCAGAATGCCATTATCACCATCAATGTAGGTGATCTTCGACTCGCAAGAGGCGGTCGACATGAATCCAGGGTCGAATGTGAAGCGGCCGGTGGCGGTAAGTCCGCGCACGTCGATCACGTCAGGACCCACGGTGCCGGTCAGTATGGGCAGCTCGACGGGGGCTGTGCCCTCGATGATCAACTGCGCTTTTTTGTCAGCCATGTGGCCTCCTATTTATGCTTCAAATCATCAGACAGGCCCCCCACGCAGGGCCCGCACCACTATAGTTAGATAAATTCTAAAGTCAATTTGCCTAAAGTCGTGTTCCGCAAGGCCTTTATGTCGATGTTTCTTCAAGCCATTGCTGCCGTTTACGCCTTTTATTCAATCCGCGCAATCCGCTATTGGCTGCAAGTATGCGCGTTGTCATTAGTTCCCTAACTGTCTATACTCGGCGTCCGACCGCCAAGGGCTTTTTGGCCCGTTTTGAGGGGGTTGTCACTTCCTGGGTGGTGGGTACCTGACCAGTGCACTTCCCAACAACTTGCCCTGATTGTTAGGGGCTCTTCAGTGTGAAAAAAAAGCCGTGAAAAGCCAACGACCTGTAAATCTAGACCTAAGGACCATCAAGCTCCCAGTCACTGCTTACACGTCCATCCTTCACCGTATCTCCGGTGTCATCCTCTTTGTCGGTATTGCAATCATGCTGTATGCAATGGACAAGTCGCTGGCCTCCGAAGAAACCTTCGGTGAAGTAAAAGCGTGTCTGACCAGCCCGCTGGCCAAGTTTGTAATCTGGGCGCTGCTGTCTGCCCTGCTGTATCACCTGGTGGCGGGTGTTCGTCACCTGATCATGGACGCGGGTGTCGGTGAAACGCTGGAAGGCGGGAAACTGGGCTCGAAAATCGTTATCGCCGTCTCCGTGGTGGTGATCATCCTGGCGGGAGTATGGATATGGTAACCAACGTCACTAACCTGTCGCGTTCGGGCCTCTATGACTGGATGGCGCAGCGCGTTTCAGCGGTCGTTCTCGCGGCTTATTTCATTTTCCTGATCGGCTACCTCGTCGCTCACCCTGGCCTGACCTATGCCCAGTGGCATGAGCTGTTCTCGCACAACGGGATGCGTATCTTCAGTCTGTTGGCCTTCGTTGCCCTTGGCGCTCACGCCTGGGTCGGCATGTGGACCATCGCGACCGACTACCTGACGCCAATGGCGCTGGGCAAGTCCGCGACTGCAGTTCGTTTTCTCTTCCAGGCAGTCAGCGGCGTTGCGATGTTCGCTTACTTCGTCTGGGGCGTGCAGATTCTTTGGGGTATCTGATTCATGGCTAACACAAATACACTTTCCTTCGACGCCATCATCATCGGTGGCGGCGGCGCTGGCATGCGCGCTGCCTTGCAGCTGGCTCAGGGTGGTCACAAGACCGCTGTTGTCACCAAGGTATTCCCGACTCGCTCGCACACTGTTTCCGCACAGGGTGGCATCACCTGCGCAATCGCTTCGGCCGACCCGAACGATGACTGGCGCTGGCACATGTACGATACCGTCAAGGGTTCCGACTACATCGGTGACCAGGACGCTATCGAATACATGTGTTCCGTAGGTCCGGAAGCGGTCTTCGAACTCGAGCACATGGGTCTGCCGTTCTCCCGCACCGAACAGGGCCGCATCTACCAGCGTCCTTTCGGCGGTCAGTCCAAGGACTTCGGTAAGGGTGGTCAGGCTGCACGTACCTGCGCCGCTGCCGACCGTACCGGTCACGCACTGTTGCACACCCTGTATCAGGCCAACCTGAAGGCTGGCACCGTATTCCTGAACGAATACTATGCAGTGGATCTGGTGAAGAACCAGGATGGCGCCTTTGTCGGCATCATCGCTATCTGCATCGAAACAGGCGAAACCTCCTACATCCGCGCCAATGCAACCGTACTGGCGACCGGTGGTGCAGGTCGTATCTACTCGTCCACCACCAACGCCCTGATCAACACCGGTGACGGTGTCGGCATGGCCCTGCGTGCCGGTGTTCCTGTCCAGGACATCGAAATGTGGCAGTTCCACCCGACCGGTATTGCCGGCGCAGGTGTACTGGTTACCGAAGGTTGCCGTGGTGAAGGTGGTTACCTGATCAACAAGCACGGCGAGCGTTTCATGGAGCGTTATGCTCCGAACGCCAAGGACCTTGCCGGTCGTGACGTTGTTGCCCGTTCCATGGTTAAAGAGATCATCGCCGGTAACGGTTGTGGTCCTGATGGCGACCACGTGATGCTCAAGCTCGATCACCTGGGCGAAGAAGTGTTGCACAGCCGTCTGCCAGGCATCATGGAGCTGTCCAAGACCTTTGCTCACGTCGATCCTGCTCTGGCTCCGATCCCGGTTGTTCCGACCTGCCACTACATGATGGGCGGCATTGCCACCAACATTCATGGCCAGGCGATCACCCAGGACGCTACCGGTGCCGATCAGATCATTCCTGGTCTGTTCGCTGTAGGTGAAGTGGCTT
This sequence comes from Pseudomonas lijiangensis, assembly GCF_018968705.1. Lineage (NCBI taxonomy): Bacteria > Pseudomonadati > Pseudomonadota > Gammaproteobacteria > Pseudomonadales > Pseudomonadaceae > Pseudomonas > Pseudomonas lijiangensis. The sequence goes on along the minus strand of NZ_CP076668.1, from coordinate 3,532,842 downwards.
GCGTATCCGTGCACGGTGCCAACCGTCTGGGCGGCAACTCGCTGCTCGACCTGGTGGTCTTCGGTCGCGCTGCCGGCCTGCACCTCGAGCAGAGCCTGCGTGAAGGTGTCGACTACCGTCGTGCCTCCGAGTCCGATGTTGACGCTGCCCTGGCGCGTCTGTCCGGCCTCAACGAGCGCACTACCGGTGAAGATGTCGCTTCGCTGCGTAAAGAGCTGCAAAGCTGCATGCAGAACTACTTCGGTGTATTCCGTACCGGCGAATACATGCAGAAGGGTATTGCCCAGCTGGCTGGCCTGCGTGAGCGCATCGCCAACGTCAAGATCAACGACAAGAGCCAGGCATTCAACACTGCCCGTATCGAAGCGCTTGAACTGCAAAACCTGCTGGAAGTTGCCGAAGCCACGGCGATTGCTGCAGAACATCGTAAGGAATCGCGCGGCGCCCACGCCCGTGAAGACTTTGAAGACCGCGATGACGAAAACTGGCTGTGCCACACCCTGTACTTCCCGGGTGACAAGCGCGTAGCCAAGCGTGCCGTGAACTTCTCGCCAAAAACTGTTCCGACTTTTGAGCCTAAGATTCGGACTTATTAAGGGTGACCGATATGTTGCAAGTCAGTGTTTATCGCTACAACCCTGATCAGGACGCTGCTCCGTTCATGCAGGAGTTCCAGGTCGATACCGGCGGCAAGGACCTGATGGTTCTTGACGTGCTGGCTCTGGTCAAGGAACAGGATGAAGGTTTCTCGTACCGTCGCTCCTGCCGCGAAGGCGTGTGTGGTTCCGATGGCATGAACATCAACGGCAAGAACGGTCTTGCCTGCATCACTCCACTGTCGTCCGTGGTCAAGAATAACAAGCTGGTAGTGCGCCCACTGCCTGGTTTGCCGGTTATTCGTGACTTGGTAGTCGATATGAGCATCTTCTACAAGCAATACGAGAAGGTGAAGCCTTTCCTGCAGAACGATACTCCGGCTCCGGCCATCGAGCGTCTGCAGACTCCGGAAGAGCGTGAGAAGCTGGATGGTCTGTACGAGTGCATTCTGTGCGCTTGCTGCTCGACTTCCTGCCCGTCCTTCTGGTGGAACCCGGACAAGTTCCTGGGCCCGGCTGCACTGCTGCAAGCCTATCGCTTCCTGGCTGACAGCCGTGATACCCGGACTTCAGAGCGTCTGGCTTCGCTTGATGACCCGTTCAGTGTTTTCCGCTGCCGCGGGATCATGAACTGCGTGAACGTTTGCCCTAAAGGTCTCAACCCGACCAAGGCAATCGGCCACGTACGTAACATGCTTCTGCAAAGCGGCGTCTGATTTATCGCAGTACCGCAACACCGTTGCACGTAAAGTAGCCGCGGCGCAGGCTTCAACCGGCGTCGTGGCTTTAACCTGAGCAGTGGCTCGCAAGGCTGCCGCTCTTATTTTGAAGAAATGAGACCAGCAGGGGCATCCGGGCTGGTACCCGGGCTATCTGCGTGATCCTTAGTGACTTGATATGGTCGCTGCACACGACTGTTTCATGTTTGCTATGGCGTCTTCGCCGGTGGTGTCCCCTTACCGAGGGTGACCAAGCATGCAAGAAAGCGTGATGCAGCGCATGTGGAACAGTGCCCACCTTTCCGGTGGTAACGCTGCCTATGTGGAAGAGCTTTATGAGCTCTACCTGCACGACCCTAACGCTGTGCCAGAAGAATGGCGCACCTACTTTCAGAAGTTGCCAGCAGACGGCAACTCTGCCACCGATGTATCGCATTCCACGATTCGCGATCATTTCGTGTTGCTGGCCAAAAACCAGCGCCGCGCCCAACCGGTATCTGCCGGAAGCGTGAGCAGCGAGCACGAGAAGAAGCAAGTTGAAGTATTGCGACTGATCCAGGCATATCGTATGCGCGGCCATCAGGTTGCCCAGCTCGATCCGCTGGGCCTGTGGCAGCGTCCTGCCCCGGCCGATCTGTCGATCAATCACTACGGCTTGACCAATGCCGATCTTGATACGACTTTCCGTGCCGGCGACCTGTTCATCGGCAAAGAGGAAGCGAGCCTACGCGAAATTCTCGAAGCGTTGCAGCAGACATATTGTCGCACCATCGGTTCGGAGTTCACGCACATCGTTGATTCCGAGCAACGCAACTGGTTCATGCAGCGTCTTGAAAGCGTGCGTGGCCGTCCTGCGTTCTCTGCTGAAATCCAGGGTCACCTGCTTGAGCGTGTTACGGCCGCTGAAGGTCTGGAAAAATACCTGGGCACCAAATACCCGGGCACCAAACGCTTTGGTCTGGAAGGCGGCGAAAGCCTGATTCCGATGCTGGACGAACTGATCCAGCGCTCCGGCTCCTACGGCACCAAGGAAGTCGTGATCGGCATGGCCCACCGTGGCCGTCTGAACGTGCTGGTCAACACCTTCGGCAAGAACCCGCGCGAGCTGTTCGACGAGTTCGAAGGCAAGAAGAAAGTGGAGCTGGGCTCCGGTGACGTTAAATATCACCAGGGTTTCTCTTCCAACGTAATGACCGCAGGCGGTGAAGTTCACCTGGCCATGGCATTCAACCCGTCCCACCTGGAAATCGTTTCTCCGGTGGTCGAGGGTTCCGTGCGTGCGCGTCAGGATCGTCGCAACGATCCGAACGGTGACAAGGTTCTGCCGATTTCCCTCCACGGTGACGCTGCGTTCGCAGGTCAGGGCGTGGTCATGGAAACCTTCCAGATGTCGCAGACCCGCGGCTTCAAGACTGGCGGCACGATCCATATCGTCATCAACAACCAGGTTGGTTTCACCATCAGCAACCCGCTGGACTCGCGTTCCACCGAGTACGCCACCGACGTTGCCAAGATGATCCAGGCTCCGATTCTCCATGTGAATGGCGATGACCCGGAAGCCGTGGTGTTCGTGACCCAGCTGGCTATCGATTACCGCATGCAGTTCAAGCGTGACATCGTGATCGATCTGGTCTGCTACCGTCGTCGCGGTCACAACGAAGCGGACGAGCCTAGCGGCACCCAGCCGTTGATGTACCAGCAGATCACCAAGCAGCGCACGACTCGCGAGTTGTACGCCGAGCAGCTGATCAAGGCCGGTGTTCTCACTGAAGAACGTGTCCAGGCCAAGATCGATGACTATCGCAATGCGCTGGACAATGGTCAGCACGTGGTGAAAAGCCTGGTCAAGGAGCCGAACAAGGAACTGTTCGTCGACTGGCGTCCGTATCTGGGCCATGCCTGGACTGCGCGTCACGACACCCGCTTCGATCTCAAGACCTTGCAGGAACTGTCTGCCAAACTGATGGAGCTGCCAGAAGGCTTCGTGGTTCAGCGTCAGGTCCAGAAGATCTACGAAGACCGTCAGAAGATGCAAGCCGGCGGCCTGCCGATCAACTGGGGTTACGCCGAAACCATGGCGTACGCGACCCTGGCGTTCGAAGGTCACCCGATCCGCATGACGGGTCAGGACATCGGTCGCGGTACGTTCTCGCACCGTCACGCCGTCCTGCACAACCAGAAAGACGCAAGCACCTACATTCCTCTGAAGAACCTGTTCGCCGGTCAGCCGCGTTTTGACCTGTACGACTCGTTCCTCTCCGAGGAAGCGGTACTGGCTTACGAATACGGCTACTCGACCACCGAGCCTAACGCTCTGGTTATCTGGGAAGCCCAGTTCGGCGACTTCGCCAACGGCGCGCAAGTGGTCATCGACCAGTTCATCACCAGCGGCGAGCACAAGTGGGGCCGTCTGTGCGGTCTGACCATGCTGTTGCCTCACGGTTATGAAGGGCAGGGGCCTGAGCACTCGTCCGCACGTCTTGAGCGTTACCTGCAACTGTGTGCCGAGCACAACATTCAGGTGTGTGTGCCGACTACGCCGGCGCAGATCTACCACCTGCTGCGTCGTCAGGTCATTCGTCCGCTGCGCAAGCCGCTGATCGTGCTGACGCCAAAGTCGCTGCTGCGCCACAAACTGGCGGTCTCGACTCTGGAAGAACTGGCCGAAGGTTCGTTCCAGACCGTGATCCCGGAAGTCGATGCGCTCGATCCGGCCAAAGTGACCCGTCTGGTTCTGTGTGGCGGCAAGGTCTACTACGACCTGCTGGAAAAACGCCGTGCCGAAGGCCGCGAAGACATCGCAATCGTACGTATCGAACAGCTGTATCCGTTCCCTGAAGACGATCTCATGGAAGCGATCGCGCCTTACACCAACCTGCAGAACGTAGTGTGGTGTCAGGAAGAGCCGATGAACCAGGGTGCCTGGTACAGCAGTCAGCACCACTTGCGTCGCAGCATGAGCAATCACAACCGCAGCCTCGTTCTCGAGTATGCCGGTCGTGACGCTTCTGCAGCGCCAGCGTGTGGTTATGCTTCGATGCATGCCGAGCAGCAGGAAAAACTCCTGCAAGATGCCTTCACTGTTTAACGCCTTCGAGCATTAGAAACCGAATTAAGGAATTACAGATAATGGCTATCGAGATCAAAGCCCCCTCTTTCCCGGAATCCGTTGCCGACGGCACCATTTCCAAGTGGCACAAGCAACCGGGCGAAGCGGTAAAACGTGACGAGCTGCTGGTCGATATCGAGACTGACAAGGTTGTACTTGAAGTCCTGGCCGAAGCAGACGGCGTGCTGGCATCGATCGTGAAAGGCGAGGGCGACATCGTCCTGTCCAACGAAGTGATTGCAACCCTGGATGCCGGTGCTACCGCATCGGCTGCTCCTGCGCCTGCCGCCGCGGCTCCTGCTGCTGCACCGGCCCAGGCCGCTGTATCGGCTGCTGACGAAGATGCAATCGCAGCACCTGCCGCTCGCAAGCTGGCTGAAGAAAACGGCATCAACCTGGCCAGCGTCAAAGGCACTGGCAAGGACGGTCGCGTAACCAAGGAAGACGTGGTTGCCGCTGTTGAAGCCAAGAAATCCGCACCGGCCGCAGCTCCTGCTGCCAAGCCTGCTGCAGCCGCTGCTGCTCCTGTGCTGGCTGCTGGCGACCGCGTCGAGAAGCGTGTACCGATGACTCGCGTACGTGCCACCGTTGCCAAGCGTCTGGTCGAAGCCCAGTCGAACATGGCGATGCTGACCACGTTCAACGAAGTGGACATGACCGAAGTCATGGCTCTGCGCTCCAAGTACAAGGACCTGTTCGAGAAGTCCCACAATGGCGTGCGCCTGGGCTTCATGTCGTTCTTCGTCAAGGCCGCTACCGAAGCGCTGAAGCGTTTCCCGGCAGTCAACGCTTCGATCGATGGCAACGACATCGTTTACCACGGTTACTCCGACATCGGTGTTGCCGTTTCCAGCGATCGTGGTCTGGTCGTACCGGTTCTGCGTAACGCCGAGCTGATGAGCCTGGCTGAAATCGAAGGCGGCATCGCCACCTTCGGCAAGAAGGCTCGTGACGGCAAGCTGTCCCTGGACGAGATGACAGGTGGTACCTTCACCATCACCAACGGTGGTACCTTCGGTTCGATGATGTCGACGCCGATCGTCAACCCGCCACAAGCCGCGATTCTGGGCATGCACAACATTCTGCAGCGTCCTATGGCGGTCAATGGTCAGGTTGTGATTCGTCCGATGATGTATCTGGCTCTGTCGTACGATCACCGTTTGATCGACGGTAAAGAAGCGGTAACCTTCCTCGTTACCATCAAGAACCTGCTGGAAGATCCGGCTCGTCTGCTGCTGGATATCTGATGGAGCAGCTCCGGGCTGCAAGCGGCAAGCTGCAAGAAAAAGCAGTTTGGCGTATGGCCCGGGGCTCGCAGGTAGCATCTAATGAAGGGCTGCAAGCCGGTTGCGTGGAAAGCCACTGATCGGTTTGCAGCTTGCAGCTTGAAGCTCGCAGCTAAAAGGAATCTTTTTTATGTCCCAGAAATTCGACGTGGTAGTGATTGGCGCAGGCCCTGGCGGTTATGTTGCCGCCATCAAGGCTGCGCAACTTGGTTTCAAGACTGCCTGCATCGAGAAGTATCAGGACAAGGAAGGCAAACTGGCCTTGGGCGGTACCTGCCTGAACGTTGGTTGCATTCCTTCCAAGGCTCTGCTGGACAGCTCCTGGAAATTCTACGAAGCCAAGAACGGCTTCGGCGTTCACGGTATTTCGACTTCTGACGTCTCCATCGACGTTCCTGCAATGGTTGGCCGCAAGTCCACCATCGTCAAGAACCTGACTGGCGGCGTTTCCAGCCTGTTCAAGGCCAACGGCGTGACCACTCTGCAAGGCCACGGCAAACTGCTGGCCGGCAAGAAGGTCGAGTTGACCGCTGCTGACGGCACCGTTGAAATCATCGAAGCCGAACACGTGATCCTGGCTTCCGGTTCGCGTCCGATCGACATTCCACCGGCTCCGGTCGACCAGAAAGTCATCGTCGACTCCACCGGCGCCCTGGAATTCCAGGCAGTACCAAAGCGTCTGGGCGTGATCGGCGCTGGCGTTATCGGTCTGGAGCTGGGTTCGGTATGGGCCCGTCTGGGTGCTCAGGTAACTGTTCTGGAAGCTCTGGACAAGTTCATCCCTGCTGCTGACGAAGCCGTTTCCAAGGAAGCGCTGAAAACCTTCACCAAGCAAGGCCTGGACGTAAAACTGGGCGCTCGCGTGACCGGTTCCAAGGTCAACGGTGAAGAAGTTGTGGTCAGCTACACCGACGCAACCGGCGAACAGTCGATCACTTTCGATCGCCTGATCGTTGCCGTTGGTCGTCGTCCTGTGACCACCGACCTGCTGGCTGCCGACAGCGGCGTGGACCTGGATGAGCGTGGCTTCATCTATGTCGACGACTACTGCACCACCAGCGTGCCGGGCGTTTACGCCATCGGTGACGTGGTTCGTGGTCTGATGCTGGCGCACAAGGCGTCGGAAGAGGGCATCATGGTCGTCGAGCGCATCAAGGGTCACAAGGCCCAGATGAACTACAACCTGATTCCTTCGGTTATCTACACTCACCCGGAAATCGCGTGGGTTGGTAAAACCGAGCAGACCCTGAAGAGCGAAGGCGTTGAAGTCAACGTCGGCACCTTCCCGTTTGCAGCCAGTGGCCGTGCCATGGCCGCCAACGACACCGGCGGTTTCGTCAAGATCATCGCCGATGCCAAGACTGACCGCGTATTGGGCGTTCACGTCATTGGCCCAAGCGCTGCCGAGCTGGTACAGCAGGGCGCGATTGCAATGGAATTCGGTAGCAGTGCAGAAGACATCGGCATGATGGTCTTCTCGCACCCGACTCTGTCCGAAGCGCTTCACGAAGCGGCCCTGGCGGTGAATGGCGGTGCCATCCACATCCAGAACCGTAAAAAACGCTAAGACAACAAGAGAAACCACGACGGACTGCCCGTCGTGAGCCTTGCGAGCAAGACTCACCGCGGAAAGTCCGCCGGACTCGACCTCTCAGGCGGCTTCAGGTGTGTCGAATGACACCCTGGAGCCATCCAGGAGTAGCGGTCACAGGTGGTGCGGCACAATGAATGTGCAGCACCGAATGCGCAGTACCTAAACGAAGACGGTAATAAGCATGAATCTTCACGAGTATCAGGGTAAGCAGCTGTTCGCTGAATACGGCCTGCCAGTATCCAAAGGCTTCGCAGTAGACACCCCGGAAGCAGCAGCAGAAGCTTGCGACAAGATTGGTGGTACCGAGTGGGTCGTCAAGGCTCAGGTTCACGCTGGTGGTCGCGGTAAAGCGGGCGGCGTCAAGCTGGTTCGCAGCAAAGAAGACGCAGCAGCTTTCGCACAGCAATGGCTGGGCAAGCGTCTGGTAACTTACCAGACCGACGCCAACGGTCAGCCAGTGACCAAGATCCTGGTTGAATCCTGCACTGACATCGCCAAAGAGCTGTACCTGGGCGCTGTAGTCGATCGTTCCAGCCGTCGTATCGTGTTCATGGCTTCCACCGAAGGTGGCGTGGACATCGAGAAGATCGCTCACGACACTCCTGAAAAGATTCTCAAGGCCACTATCGATCCACTGGTTGGCGCTCAGCCATTCCAGGGTCGCGAGCTGGCTTTCCAGCTGGGTCTGGAAGGCAAGCAGGTTGCCCAGTTCGCCAAGATCTTCATCGGTCTGGCCAAGCTGTTCCAGGACCACGATCTGGCCCTGCTGGAAGTGAACCCGCTGGTCATCAAGGCTGACGGCGATCTGCACTGCCTGGACGCCAAGATCAACATCGACGCCAACGCCATGTACCGTCAGCCAAAGCTGAAGGCTTTCCACGATCCATCCCAGGATGATCCGCGCGAAGCTCACGCTGCCAAGTTCGAACTGAACTACGTAGCGCTGGAAGGTAACATCGGCTGCATGGTCAACGGTGCCGGTCTGGCCATGGGTACCATGGACATCGTCAACCTGCATGGCGGCAAGCCAGCCAACTTCCTTGACGTTGGTGGTGGTGCTACCAAAGAACGCGTTACCGAAGCGTTCAAGATCATTCTGTCCGACACCAATGTCGCAGCAGTACTGGTCAACATCTTCGGCGGCATCGTTCGTTGCGACATGATTGCCGAAGGCATCATCGGTGCAGTGAAAGAAGTCGGCGTTAAAATCCCGGTTGTTGTTCGCCTTGAAGGCAACAACGCTGAGCTGGGCGCTAAAGTACTGGCAGAAAGCGGTTTGAACATCATCGCGGCTACCAGCCTGACCGACGCTGCTCAACAAGTTGTCAAAGCTGCGGAGGGCAAGTAATGAGCGTTCTGATCAATAAAGACACCAAGGTTATCTGCCAGGGTTTCACTGGTTCGCAAGGTACCTTCCACTCCGAACAAGCCATTGCCTACGGCACCAAAATGGTTGGCGGCGTGACTCCAGGCAAAGGTGGCACCACTCACCTGAACCTGCCAGTGTTCAACACTGTGAAAGAAGCTGTAGCGGCTACCGGCGCTGACGCATCGGTCATCTACGTTCCGGCTCCTTTCTGCAAGGACTCCATCCTTGAAGCAGCTTTCGGCGGCATCAAGCTGATCGTCTGCATCACCGAAGGCATTCCTACCATCGACATGCTGGAAGCCAAGGTCAAGTGCGACGAGCTGGGCGTGGTCCTGATCGGTCCTAACTGCCCAGGCGTTATCACTCCGGGCGAGTGCAAGATCGGCATCATGCCAGGTCACATCCACTTGCCAGGCAAGGTCGGTATCGTGTCGCGTTCCGGCACCCTGACCTACGAAGCTGTCAAGCAGACCACTGACGCCGGTTTCGGTCAGTCCACCTGCGTCGGTATCGGTGGTGACCCGATCCCGGGCTCCAACTTCATCGACATCCTGAAACTGTTCCAGGAAGACCCGAAGACCGAAGCGATCGTCATGATCGGTGAGATCGGCGGTTCGGCTGAAGAAGAAGCGGCTGCCTACATCAAGGCTAACGTGACCAAGCCGGTTGTTTCCTACATCGCTGGTGTGACTGCTCCTCCGGGCAAGCGCATGGGCCACGCAGGTGCAATCATCTCCGGCGGTAAAGGCACTGCAGACGAGAAATTCGCTGCACTGCAAGACGCTGGCGTGAAAACCGTACGTTCCCTGGCAGACATCGGCAAAGCCCTGGCTGAGCTGACTGGTTGGGAAGTCAAGAAGTAAGCTTCGGCTGACTGATTGATGCTTCAACAAAGGCCACCTTCGGGTGGCCTTTGTGCGTCTGGGGTGCCACTTTGTGGGATGTTCGCGAGACGGCATTTCAGGCGACGAATGCTAAGGCACAAACAAATTTGTGGGAGGCAGCTTGCTGGCGAAAAAGGCCTGAAAACCGCTGGATATTCTGCGTCTGTGCGCTGAAGTCGCCAGCAAGCTGCCTCTCACAAAGTGACCTTGACTGATAAGTATTGCCTGCATGTTTGTCAGAGCAACTGTCTTTTCGCGCGTTTCATGCACGAATGAATGGTAAGTCGCTACATTCAAGTGCGTCTCGTCGCTCCTGCGCTCTTTTCTAGTGCGTTTTATTGCCCATTTCGTTAGGCTAGCAACCTTTTCGCGTCGTCCGTTTCCCACAAGGAAACCTGGCGCCTATTGCCAGCCTTAAAAGGGTAGGCATCGTTTCCCAGACCCTCGGGAATCCTCTCTTTTAATCCTGATTTGGCAGTGTGGTTTTCCTCGATGAAAGTGTTGAAAGGCCAGGACGTCCTGGCACTGGGTTTCATGACATTCGCCCTGTTTGTGGGTGCCGGCAATATCATCTTTCCGCCTATCGTCGGCCTGCATGCCGGACCCCACGTGTGGATGGCTGCGCTGGGCTTTCTGGTCACGGCTGTGGGCTTGCCGGTCGTCACCGTTATTGCCCTGGCCAAGGTCGGTGGCGCCATGGACGATCTGAGCAGCCCCATTGGCAAGGTCGCTGGCGGCATTCTGGCTGCGGTCTGTTATCTGGCTGTTGGTCCGCTCTTCGCGACCCCGCGTACCGCCACTGTGTCCTTTGAAGTCGGTCTGGCGCCGCTGACAGGGGAGAGCCCCTTGGCGCTGTTCCTCTACAGTCTGGTTTATTTCCTGGTGGTGTTCTGGGTTTCCATGTACCCGGGCCGTCTGCTGGATACCGTTGGCCGTTTCCTGGGGCCTCTGAAGATCATCGCGCTGGCGGTGCTCGGTGTTGCAGCCTTCATGCTTCCAGCGGGTGATGTCGGGCCTGCAGAGGCGGCTTATGTGGCTGCACCCTTTTCCCAGGGCTTCATCAATGGCTACCTGACCATGGATACGCTTGGGGCTCTGGTGTTCGGCATCGTCATCGTCAATGCCATCCGTTCGCGAGGCGTCGAGTCGCCACGTCTGATTACCCGCTACGCAATCATTGCCGGCCTTATCGCTGGCGTGGGCCTGGCGCTGGTGTACATCAGCCTGTTCCGTCTGGGTTCCGGCAGCCATGCGGTGGCTGCGGGTGCGACCAATGGCGCGGCGGTGTTGCATGCTTATGTGCAACATACTTCGGGCTCGCTGGGCAGTGGTTTCCTGGCGGTGCTGATTTCGTTGGCCTGTCTGGTGACTGCCGTGGGCCTGACCTGTGCCTGTGCCGAGTATTTCAGCCGCGTTCTGCCGCTGTCCTACAAGACGCTGGTCATCATCCTGGCGCTGTTTTCCCTGCTGGTGTCCAACCTTGGCCTGACCAATCTGATCCAGTTCTCGATTCCGGTGCTCACGGCAATCTATCCGCCGTGCATCGTGCTGGTCGGTCTGAGCTTCTGCAAAGGGCTGTGGAACAGTCAGGGCCGGGTCATCGCTCCGGTCATGCTGGTTTCCCTGCTGTTCGGCATTATCGATGCCCTCAAAGGTGCCGGACTTGCCGAGTACCTGCCGGGTGTACTGGCAAATCTGCCGCTGAGCGAGCAGGGGCTGGCCTGGCTGGTGCCTTCGGTGATTACCCTGTTCGGTGCTGTGGTATTCGATCGCATCGCCGGCAAGCGCAGCGAAGCGTTGGTATGATGCTGTAATGCGTTAATACGCTGGTGTAATGACTGTTTTACAGTCGCCCAAAATAAAGCCCGTTGAATAACGGGCTTTATTGTTTCTATTGGAGACCCTCGGGCGTGCCTTATTTGGCTGGTGCTGTCTCTGGCGCCTGGGCAGGAGCTTCTGCGGCGCGCTGTTGTGCGGCTTCCGCATTCTTCTGGGCAGCTTCCTGGCTTTCCTTGGCCGCATCATTCACTTTTTCCTGAGCCTTCTCCATCGACTCCTGGGATTGTTGAGCTGCCTTGTTGGCTTCTTGCTGAGTGTTTTCGGATTTTTTGTCGCAGGCGGCAAGACCCAGGGTGGCAGAAAGCATCAAGGCATAGGCTAAAGATTTACGCATGGGGTATTTCTCCTTATTGATTAACTACTTGCCTCAGAGCACGGGCGTGTAAGTTAAGTTCCGACGGATTATCGGAATATCCAATACGCCTGTTTCTTTGCCCTTACAGACATGAATTTATTGTCGACGAGCCGGGATTGAATTCCAGGGTGTGGCTGTCTTGCCAGTGAAACGTTCGTTTGCCCACACCTTGCATCGAGGCTTTTGCAAGGACGTCTTTGTAGAGAAGAATTGCCGTTGATGTTTTTGCGCTCTTGAAATCCTGCCTCCAGCCCCCACTTTGATGACTACCCGCTGCCACGCAGGCCTTGGCCCGGATGTGGCGGCTTATATCATCCACTTGGAGTTTGATGACCATGAGTGTGGAAACTCAAAAGGAAACCCTGGGCTTCCAGACCGAGGTAAAGCAACTGCTGCACCTCATGATCCATTCGCTGTATTCAAACAAGGAAATCTTCCTTCGCGAATTGATCTCCAACGCCTCCGACGCGGTCGACAAGCTGCGTTTCGAAGCCCTGTCCCGCCCGGAGTTGCTGGAAGGCGGCTCTGAGCTGAAGATTCGCGTGACCTTCGACAAGGACGCCAAGACCGTCACACTCGAAGACAACGGCATCGGTATGAGCCGTGACGATGTGATTACCCACCTGGGTACCATCGCCAAATCCGGTACCGCAGATTTCATGAAAAACCTGTCGGGCGACCAGAAGAAGGATTCGCACCTGATCGGTCAGTTCGGCGTAGGTTTCTACTCGGCATTCATCGTCGCCGATCAGGTCGAAGTATTCAGCCGCCGTGCCGGTGTGCCGGCCAGCGAAGGCGTGCACTGGTCTTCCAAAGGTGAGGGCGAGTTTGAAGTCGCTACCATCGAGAAGGCCGAGCGCGGTACCCGTATCGTTCTGCACCTCAAAAACGGTGAAGACGAGTTCGCTGATGGCTACCGTCTGCGCAACATCATCAAGAAGTATTCCGACCACATCGCCTTGCCGATCGAGCTGCCCAAAGAGCAGGCTCCGGCTGCAGAAGGCGAAGAGGCTCCTGAGCTGGAGTGGGAAACCGTCAACCGTGCCAGCGCACTGTGGACCCGTTCCCGCACTGATGTGAAGGATGAGGAATACCAGGAGTTCTACAAGCACGTTGCTCACGACTACGAGAACCCGCTGAGCTGGAGCCACAACAAGGTCGAAGGCAAGCTGGAATACACCTCGCTGCTGTACGTCCCGGCGCGTGCTCCGTTCGATCTGTACCAGCGTGAAGCGCCTCGCGGCCTGAAGTTGTATGTGCAGCGCGTATTCGTCATGGATCAGGCCGAGTCCTTCCTGCCCCTGTACCTGCGCTTCATCAAGGGCGTGGTCGACTCCAATGACCTGTCGCTGAACGTTTCCCGTGAAATCCTGCAGAAAGATCCGATCATCGATTCGATGAAGTCCGCGCTGACCAAGCGTGTGCTGGACATGCTGGAGAAACTGGCCAAGAGCGAGCCCGAGAAGTACAAGGGCTTCTGGAAGAACTTTGGTCAGGTGCTGAAAGAAGGCCCGGCTGAAGACTTCGCCAACAAGGAAAAAATCGCCGGCCTGCTGCGTTTCGCTTCCACTGGCGACGACAGCGGCGAGCAGAGCGTTTCCCTGTCCGAATACCTGGCTCGCGCCAAGGAAGGTCAGGACAAGATCTACTACCTCACCGGTGAGTCCTACGCTCAGGTCAAGAACAGCCCGCACCTGGAAGTCTTCCGCAAGAAAGGCATCGAAGTGCTGTTGCTGACCGACCGTATCGACGAGTGGCTGATGAGCTACCTGAGCGATTTCGATGGCAAGGGTTTTGTCGATGTCGCGCGTGGCGACCTGGATCTGGGCAAACTTGATTCCGAAGAGGACAAGAAGGCTCAGGAAGAGATCGCCAAAGAGAAGGAAGGCTTGATCGAGCGTCTCAAGACTGCCTTGGGCGAGTCCGTGAGCGAAGTCCGGGTTTCCCATCGCCTGACCGACTCCCCGGCGATTCTGGCCATCGGCGAGCAGGACCTGGGTCTGCAAATGCGTCAGATCCTGGAAGCCAGCGGCCAGAAGGTCCCGGATTCCAAGCCGATCTTCGAATTCAACCCGTCTCACCCTCTGATCGGCAAGCTCGATCAAGAGCAGAGCGAAGAGCGTTTCGGCGATCTGTCGCACATCCTGTTCGATCAGGCGGCCCTGGCCGCTGGCGACAGCTTGAAAGATCCGGCTGCCTACGTGCGCCGTCTGAACAAGTTGCTGGTCGAACTGTCGGTTTGATCACCGGTTGAAAGAAAACCCGCTTCGGCGGGTTTTCTGATTTTACGGTTTATCACTTCCCCTTAATGAGCAGGAGTCAGCAATGAGCAGCACTATTACTGTCCGTTCCGTGGTTTATCAGATCGATGGCCAGCCTTATGAAAGCCGTCTGGTATACGACGCGGCTGCAACCTCTGCGCGTCCGGGATTATTGATGGCACCCAACTGGATGGGCGTCAGCCAGGGCGCTGAAACCATCGCCAGGTCGGTTGCCGAACAGGGGTACGTCGTATTGCTGGCCGACCTGTATGGCCAGAGCATTCGTCCGTCCAACAATGACGAGGCGGGCGCCGCCATGACCCCCCTCAAGAATGACCGCGCCTTGCTGCGCAAGCGCATGCAGGTCGCTCTCGACCAGTTGCTGGCCCAGGGCGATGTCTCGCTGGATAAGAGCCGGATCGCAACCTTCGGCTTCTGTTTCGGTGGCTGCTGCTCCCTTGAGCTGGCGCGTACCGGTGCAGAACTGAAAGCGGCCATCTCTTTCCACGGCACCCTGGACACTCCGAACCCTGCCGATGCGAACAACATCAAGGGTGCGGTGCTGGTCCTGCACGGCGCTTCCGATCCGTTGGTGCCCAAAGAGCAATTGCCAGCGTTCGAGGAAGAAATGAATGCAGCAGGTGTGGATTGGCAGTTGCACAGCTACGGCGGCGCCTTCCACTCGTTCACAGACCCGCACGCCAATGTGCCGGGCATGATGATGTACGACGCCAAAGTCTCGAAGCGTGCGTTCACCACCATGCATAACCTGCTGGGTGAAGTGTTCGGTTAAGCCGTACATGGTTTTTCGCGACTGAAGTCGCTCCCACAGTGTAGGAGCGACTTCAGTCGCGAATCTCATCCAGGCAGTTCAATCCTGCCCACTTCCCCCGGCACCGTCGGCCAGTCTCCGCTTGCCCAACGAGCTTTTGCCTGTTCTATCAAGGCCTTGTCGCTGGCCACGAAATTCTAGTTCATGCGCCGTGGCCCATCCAGTGGTGCGCCTCCGATCAGTACTGCATGACAGTCGCTCTCTGCGCACAGGTTTACTTCCTGGCCTGTGTCCAGCACCACGAGGCTTCGGGGTGTGACAGGCTCGCCGTCCAGTGATGCTTCGCCTTCCAGCACGTAAAGCGCCCGCTCTTCATGTTCGGTGGGGATCAGCAGGGTCGTGGCGTTCTGTAGATGCAGTTCGGCGTACAGGGTGGGTGACAGCACGGCTACAGGCGAGGTCAGGCAGAAGCCGTTGCCTGCGATCATGCGGATGCTGATTCCTGCCGTCTCGCTGCATGGCAGGCTCTGCGCCGGGTAATAGCCATAATGACCCTTTCCCTGTTCATGTTCCCTGGGCGATGCGAGCCAGACCTGTAGGCCATGCAGGCGCGAGCCGCTGGCCATCAGGGAGGAGGGTGTGCGTTCGATATGGGCGATGGCGCTGCCGGAGGTCATCCAGCTGACATCCCCAGGGCCGACCAACTGGTCGCTGCCCAGGCTGTCCTTGTGCTGTAGCTGGCCTTCAAGCAGATAGGTCAGGGTCGACAGGCCGATATGCGGATGCTGGCGAATATCCATGCCGCTGCCGGGCGCGTACTCGGTTTCCAGCATGTGATCGAAAAATACGAAGGGGCCGACGCTTCTGCATCCGGCGGAGGGCAGGGGGCGCAGGATCGGTTGGCCTTCCACGTCTTCGGCACGTGGCTTGATGGTGAGCATGGGGCTTGTCTCTGCTGATCGGGGCAATGCCCAAGCATATCGCAGACATGAAAAAGGCGCCTCGAAAGGCGCCTTCTCTATCACGTGGCGATGGGCGTATTACTTGCCCTGCCAGCGCTTCAAGACCAGCGTAGCGTTGGTGCCACCAAAGCCGAAGCTGTTGCTCATGACCAGATCAAGCTTGGCATCTTCGCGAGTCTTGAGCAGGATCGGCATGTCGGCGACAACCGGGTCCAGCTCGTCGATGTTCGCGGAACCGGCGATGAAGTTGTTTTCCATCATCAGCAGGCAGTAGATCGTCTCGTGTACACCGGCAGCACCCAGGGAGTGACCGGACAGGCTCTTGGTCGAGCTGATGGCTGGAGCGTCGGTGCCGAAGACTTCACGAACACCTTCCATTTCCTTGGCATCGCCGACCGGAGTCGAGGTGCCGTGGGTGTTGAGGTAGTCGATCTTGCCGTCAACGGTGGACAGGGCCATCTGCATGCAGCGGATGGCGCCTTCGCCGCTCGGAGCAACCATGTCGTAGCCATCGGAAGTCGCGCCGTAGCCAACGATTTCAGCGTAGATCTTGGCGCCACGTGCCAGAGCGTGTTCCAGCTCTTCGACAACGACCATGCCGCCACCGCCGGCAATGACGAAACCGTCACGCTTGGCGTCGTAGGCGCGGGAGGCTTTTTCCGGGGTTTCGTTGTACTGGGTGGACAGAGCGCCCATGGCGTCGAACAGGAACGACTGGGTCCAGTGCTCTTCTTCACCGCCGCCAGCAAAAACGATGTCCTGCTTGCCCAGCTGGATCTGCTCGACTGCGTTACCGATGCAGTGGGCGCTGGTGGCGCAGGCGGACGAGATGGAGTAGTTCACGCCCTTGATCTTGAACGGAGTGGCCAGGCACGCGGAAACGGTGCTGCCCATGGTCCGGGTGACGCGGTATGGACCGACGCGCTTGACGCCTTTTTCGCGCAGGGTATCCAGGGCTTCCATCTGGTTCAGAGTGGAGGCGCCGCCGCTGCCGGCGATCAGGCCGGTACGTACGTTGGAAACCTGATCTTCGCTCAGGCCGGAGTCGGCAATGGCGTCTTTCATCGCCAGGTAGGCATAAGCTGCCGCGTGGCCGACGAAACGGTAGATCTTGCGATCAATCAGTTCTTCGAGGTTGAGGTCGATGGAGCCGGAAACCTGGCTGCGCAGACCCATTTCGGCATATTCCGGATTGAACCGGATGCCAGGGCGGTTGGCACGCAGGTTGGCGGTGACGGTCTCTTTGTCATTGCCCAAGCAGGAAACAATGCCCAGACCAGTGATAACGACGCGGCGCATGCGATTACCCTTAGAAGTTTTCAGTGGAAGTGAAGACGCCGACCCGCAGGCCTTCGGCGGTGTAGATCTCGCGACCGTCGACAGTGACCGAACCATCGGCGATGGCCAGGTTCAGCTTGCCTTTGAGGACGCGCTTGATCTGAATGTTATAGGTGACTTTCTTGGCGGTCGGCAGGACCTGGCCGAAGAACTTCACTTCGCCCGAGCCCAGTGCGCGGCCACGGCCTGGCAGACCCTGCCAGCCCAGGAAGAAACCAACCAGCTGCCACATGGCATCGAGGCCCAGGCAGCCTGGCATGACCGGGTCGCCTTCGAAGTGACAGGCGAAGAACCACAGGTCTGGATTGATATCCAGCTCGGCGACCAATTCACCTTTGCCGTACTTGCCGCCTTCCTCGCTGATGTGGGTGATGCGATCAACCATCAGCATGTTGGGGGCGGGCAGTTGCGCGTTACCTGGTCCGAACAGCTCGCCGCGACTGCAGCGCAGCAGGTCTTCCCGGGTAAAGGCGTGTTGTTTGGTCATGCGAGCTCCTCAATAATCTTTGTGCGGCAAGATGGGGCGCCACTGGCCCTATCGCCAGTCCTGGCGGACTAATTCGCCAGGACTCTGTCCGGCAGCCTACTCATAGACTGTTGCGTTGAAGTGAAAGTCACAGCGCAAGGGAAAATCAAAGTACACCTGTGCACTGAAATACGTCATCCGACCGATATCATTGGGCGGTTCGATCCACAAGACTGCCGCAATTTATCATTTATCGCCAGTCGCAGCCGCTCGAAAGGATAGCCAACGTTGTAAAACCTGCTGTAAATCAGCGTGTTTGAAGGGTTTTGCCAGATAGTCGTTCATGCCCGCCTGTAAACAGGCGTCACGATCACCCTGCAGGACATTAGCCGTCAGAGCGATGATCGGCAACTCGCCGAGCCCCGAAAGTTGCCGGATCCTGCGGGTCGCTTCATAACCATCCATGACCGGCAGTCGGCAATCCATGAGAATCAGCGCGTAATTTCCTGCGGCGGCCTTGATGACGGCCTGTGCGCCGTCGAGCGCGACATCCACCTTGCAGCCCATGTTGTGCAGCATGGCCGTGACCACGGTGCGATTGACCGGGTTGTCCTCCACCAGCAATACACAGCGCTCCTTGTTGCTGGAGTCGATACCCGGCAGTGGTTGCGCCTTGGCAATGGCCGTCGTGTTGCACAGCGGCAACGGAATCTGCAGAGTGAAGATTGATCCTGTGCCTTCTTCGCTCTGTGCCTGCAGGGTTCCGCCCATGCGCTCGGCAAGTGTGCGGGCAATCGGCAGGCCCAGTCCGGTGCCGCCATAGCGCCGGGAAATGGAGCTGTCGGCCTGCTTGAAGGCATCGAACATGGATTCCAGCCGATCCGCATGAATGCCGATCCCGCTGTCGCGCACGGTG
Source organism: Pseudomonas lijiangensis (assembly GCF_018968705.1). NCBI lineage: Bacteria > Pseudomonadati > Pseudomonadota > Gammaproteobacteria > Pseudomonadales > Pseudomonadaceae > Pseudomonas > Pseudomonas lijiangensis. The sequence continues at coordinate 3,514,376 of NZ_CP076668.1, read as the reverse complement.
CATATGAAGCGCACCTGATCGTTGCCCAGGTTTTCCCAGCTCACTTCAATGCGCACGCTGCCGACTTCGGTGAATTTCAGGGCGTTGCCAATCAGATTGACCAGAATCTGTCGGATCCGGGTGGGATCGCCCACGACATTCAGCGACTCCAGGCCTGGCTGTATCTGCCGCTCAAGCAGCAGGTTGCGTTGCTGCGCACTATGGACGAAGGCCTGGATCGAAGCGTTGACCAGCTCGGCGAGGTTGAAGGTGATGCCTTCGATCTGCAGGGCATCGCGTTCGATACGGGAGAAGTCGAGGATGTCATTGATGACCCGCAGCAGATGTTCTGTTGACTCGGTGGCCAGCGCCGAATATTCGGCCTGCTCATCGGTCATGCGGGTGGTTTCCATCAATTGCAGCATGCCCAGCACGCCATTCATGGGGGTGCGCAGTTCATGGCTCATCATCGCCAGAAAGTCGGATTTGGCCCGGTTGGCCTGTTCGGCTTCTTCCCGGGTCTGGATCAACTGGGCCATGGAGCGTTGTTGCTCGGTACTGGCCTTGTCCAGATTCGACGCCAGATTGTTGATATGTCTGGCCAGCGCGCCCAGCTCGGCATCGTCACTGACGGGCAGAGGCGTGTGGTAGTCGCCCTGTTGAATCGCCTTGAGGGCTTCCCCCATGTCGCTGATCGGTTGCGACAGGCTCAGGGCCAGGCGTCTGGCCAGTAGAAAGGTAAACAGAAGAGCGAACAGCGCCAGGATGCCGGCCTTGAGCAGGATCTCCTGCTGGCGCTGGCTGAACGCCTCGCTGGACATGCCCACCAGCACTCGACCCAGATAGCTTTCCGAGGTCGCAATATTGTGGTTCACGCTCGCATGTTGCGAGTGGATGGGCGCCTGGAAGGTTTCCGTCTGCAGGGAGTGGTTGGCGCTCTGGTGTGGCTGCTCGATGTAGATCAGCACGTTGTTGTTGCTGTCCTGAATTTCCACATAGCGGACATTGGGCATGGACAGGGTTGCACGCATCAGGCTCTTGAGGGTTTCGAGATCCCCGAGAATGACCCCGGTTTCCGATGCAGGTGCCAGCTGGTTGGCGATCAGTTGCCCGATATGATTGAGTTCCTGACGCAGGTCCTGAATGCGCACGAAGGTAAAGAAGCTGACCAGCAGGAACGTCAGGATCAGTGCAGGGCCCAGGCTGATGATCTGGGTGCGGGTGTTGATGTCCCAGTGACGCAGTTTCATTGGCTGCGTGCCTTCTGGGCCGTGTGGCAATCCAGGAAGTGGAGTGTGGCGTCCATGCTTCTGCGCTCTGTGGTTCGGGTCATAGCATTTGCATCGGCACAGCATAAAAGCCGTTTGCCATGATAATCCATGCTGCATCGGCGCATGTTAACCGAGATGGCAGCGATTTCCATGGAACTTGTGTGACTTCAATGTGCTCAGGTCAATGACTGATGGTGTTTCTGAAAACGTTTGCCGCTGGCCGATGCGTCAGCGCTCCGTATAATGCGTCATCGCCAGTTGAATGGCCCTGGATGGATTGGTTTATGACCACACAGCAACCTGTAGCGGTTCTTGGTGGCGGCAGCTTCGGCACTGCCATTGCAAACCTGTTGGCACAGAACGGTCATCAGGTGCGTCAATGGATGCGCGACCCGGAGCAGGCCCAAGCGATTCGCGACAACCGTGAAAACCCCCGTTACCTGAAGGGCATCAAGGTCAGGCCTGAAGTCGAGCCTGTCACCGATCTCACTGCAACCCTCGAAGCGTGCGAGCTGATTTTCGTCGCACTGCCTTCAAGTGCCTTGCGTACCGTGCTGGCGCCCCATGTCGAGCGTTTGAAGGGCAAGATGCTGGTGAGCCTGACCAAGGGCATCGAGGCCCAGACGTTCAAGCTGATGAGCCAGATCCTTGAAGAAATCGTTCCCGATGCCCGCATCGGTGTGTTGTCCGGTCCCAACCTGGCCCGGGAAATCGCCGAGGGTGCGCTGACTGCGACAGTAGTCGCCAGCGAAGATGAAGAGCTGTGTCAGCGGGTTCAGGCGGCGTTGCATGGTCGTACCTTTCGTGTCTATGCCAGTAACGACCGTTTTGGCGTGGAACTGGGCGGCGCCTTGAAGAATGTCTACGCAATCATTGCGGGCATGGCCGTGGCGCTGGATATGGGGGAAAACACCAAGAGCATGCTGATTACCCGCGCACTGGCCGAAATGACCCGTTTTGCGGTCAGTCAGGGTGCCAACCCCATGACGTTTCTGGGGCTGGCCGGTGTCGGCGACCTGATCGTGACCTGTTCCTCGCCCAAGAGCCGCAACTATCAGGTGGGTTTCGCTCTGGGTCAGGGTTTGACCCTGGACGAAGCGGTGAGCCGACTGGGCGAAGTGGCCGAAGGCGTGAACACCCTCAAGGTGCTCAAGGTGAAGGCGCAGCAGGTTCAGGTCTATATGCCGTTGGTCGCGGGCCTGCATGCAATTCTTTTTGAAGGTCGTACGCTCAATCAGGTCATCGAAGCGCTGATGCGCGCAGAGCCCAAGACGGACGTCGATTTTATTTCCACCACGGGTTTCAACTGAATTCCATTTCATCAGGGAGAAGAGCTTGAACGAATCCAGAATCCAGAAGAACGAGTCGATCCTGTTGCGCATTCTGTGGATGCTGCTGTTCGTCATCGCCTGGCAGGTCGCGGAGATTGTCCTGGCAGGTGTTGTGGTGGTGCAGTTGGTCTATCGCCTGATTTATGGCGCACCCAGTGGCAGCCTGATGAACTTCGGTGACAGCCTGAGCCAGTTTCTGGCGCAGATCGGCCGTTTCGGGACTTTTCACAGCGACCAGAAGCCCTGGCCATTCGCCGACTGGCCGACGCCGCGTGCTCCGGATGGCGAGGCTGCGCATCGCGTCGATCCTGCACCGCATCCGGTGCGCGATGAAGAGCCAAAACTGTGAAGGTCTGGGTACTGCGCCATGGAGAGGCGCAATCCCGGGCGCGCAGCGATGCCGAGCGTGAGCTGACGGCCCATGGCCGCGAAGAGGTACTCAAGAGCGCTGCGCATCTGCAAGGCAAGCCGCTGCAACGAATCGTGGCCAGCCCTTACGTGCGGGCGCAACAGACTGCCGAACTGGTTCGTCATGCGCTGGGTTTCAGCGAGCCGATCGTGACCGTGCCCTGGCTGACGCCCGACAGCGATCCCCGTCAGGTCCTGAGTCATCTTGACCTTCAGGCTGTCGACGACATCCTGCTGGTCAGTCACCAGCCTCTGGTTGGCGCCTTGATCGGTCTGCTGGAGCAGGGCAGCTATCAGCACGCCCAGCCCATGAGCACCGCCAGCCTCGCCGAACTCGAAGGCGAGTTTGCAACGGCTGGAGGGATGACGCTGCTGAGTGTTCGTCACGTTTGAATCACGGATGCAATGTAGGAGCGAATTTATTCGCGAACAGCCCGTTTCGCGGATAAATCCGCTCCCACCCTCCATAAAAAAAGGATCAGGCATGACCATATGGCGTGAAACTCCCAATCTCGAAAGCCTCAATGCAGGCCAGAAGAACACCATTGGCGAAGTGCTGGATATTCGCCTCGACTCGTTTACCGAAGATTCCCTGACCGGCAGCATGGTGGTTGACCAGCGTACCCATCAGCCTTTCGGCCTGCTGCATGGCGGGGCGTCGGTGGTGCTGGCGGAATCCCTTGGGTCCATGGCCAGTTTTCTGGTGGTCGACAGCAGCAAGTTCTTTTGCGTGGGGCTGGAGGTCAACGCCAACCACCTGCGTGGCGTACGAAGTGGCCGTGTAACGGGCGTAGTGCGTCCTGTTCATCTCGGTCGCACGACCCATGTCTGGGATATCCGCATCAGCAACGAGGAGGGCAAGCCGTGCTGCATCTCCCGCCTGACCGTTGCGGTCGTTCCTCACGGGCAGGAGCCGCCTGCACGTTGAATGCCGACACTCCGGCCAACTTTATGGCCGGAGTGTCACCTTCGATGGCACTTCCAATCGTTGCCGTAGCACCAACGGGGTGCGCACAATCGTCACAGATTCGGCCATCGAGTGCGTCGGCATGTCGCAACATATCTTCTTTGCTCACGCCAACGGTTTTCCGTCGGCGACTTACGGCAAGTTGTTCTCCGCGCTGGCACCGGAGTACTCGGTTGCCCATCTCGAACAGCATGCCCACGACCCGCGTTTCCCGGTCGATGACAACTGGCTGAATCTGGTGGATGAACTGATCCATCACTTGCGCGAACAACCGGCGCCAGTCTGGGGTGTCGGTCATTCACTGGGGGGTGTGCTGCACTTTCATGCGGCATTGCGCTGCCCCGAGTTGTATCGAGGCGTGGTGATGCTCGATTCGCCGGTCCTGAGCCTGGTGGATCAATGGATGATTCGCGCCGCCAAGCGTTTCGGTTTCATCGACCGCATCACACCCGCAGGTCGCACCCTGGGGCGCCGCGAAGCCTTCAGCAATGCTGAAGCAGCCCGTGATTATTTCGCCAGCAAGACGCTGTTCCGCCGTTTCGATCCGGACTGTTTCGATGCCTATCTGCAGCATGGCCTGCAAGCCGATGGCGAACAGTTGCGACTGCGTTTCGATGCGGCCACGGAAATCAGCATCTATCGCAGTATTCCGCACACCAGCCCCAAGCCGTCGCGACAACTCAGCGTGCCGTTGGCCATGGTGCGCGGCAAGCACAGCCGGGTGGTATTGCCCCATCATGGTTATCAGGCCAGGCGTCTGCGGGACGGTGAATACCTGTCGATGCCGGGCGGGCACATGTTTCCCCTGGAGCGGCCCACCGAAACAGCGCAGATGCTCAAGTCATTGTTTACCCGTTGGGACGCCCGACGTATTGAGGTTAAGGGCCCATGAGCCATGCAGTAGAAGAAGTTCGCCTGAGTCTGGGGCATATCGAACTGGCCGCTCATCTGTTCGGCCCTGAAGACGGGCAGCCGGTGATCGCCTTGCACGGCTGGCTCGATAACGCCAACAGCTTTGCCCGGCTGGCTCCGCGCTTTGAAGGCCTGCGCATCGTGGCGCTTGATCTGGCAGGCCATGGTCACTCCGATCACCGTCCGGCAGGGGCGAGCTACAATCTGGCTGACTATGTGTTTGATGTGCTGCAGGTGGCGGAGCAATTGGGCTGGCAGCGCTTTTCCCTGCTGGGGCATTCGCTGGGGGCAATCATTTCGGTGATTCTGGCGGCTTCGATGCCTGAACGAGTGCAGCGTCTGGCCCTGATCGACGGGTTGTTGCCGCTGACCGGCGAAGCGGACGAGGCAGTGAATCGCATGCGCATGGCCATCGAGGCGCAACTGGCCTTGCCCGGCAAGCAAAAGCCGGTGTACCCGGATCAGGACCGCGCAGTGGAAGTGCGTATGAAAGGCATGGTGGCCGTCAGTCGTGAAGCGGCGCAATTGCTGGCCCAGCGTGGGCTGATGCCGGTGCCCGGCGGTTACACCTGGCGCAGCGACAGTCGCCTGACCTTACCCTCGGCCATGCGCTTCAGTCACCAGCAGGCCATGAACTTTGTCGCTGGCATCAAGTGTCCGACACAATTGGTAATGGCTGAAGACGGAATGCTGGCCAGGAATCGGGAGCTGTTGTCAGGGCTGCCATTTCAGGTCAAGAGCTTGCCTGGCGGGCATCATCTGCACTTGAATGACGAAGAGGGCGCGTGCTCTGTTGCAGACTGTTTCAATCGCTTCTTCGCTGCGCCTTGACTTGCAACAGGCAACTGTCGACGCTGCAAGGATCGAAACAGGAGTCAGTCATGATGGACCAACCTATTGCCTTGTATATTCGCCTCAGTGGTGACGTTGTCCATTCCATTTCATCCCTTGCAAGTCGATGAGAGCACCCATGCGTTTATCCCGTGCTCCATTTGTCATGCTGGGAGCTTCACTGTTCAGCACTCTGGTGTCTGCCGCGGATGTACCGGACAGCCACGATCTGAGCATCGTGCCGCGTCTGGCTGACGCGGAAATAGTCGATTACCGGCCTGCTGCCGAACTGGAACGTGTCTACCCGATGGGGTCGATCCGCAAGATCAGCGGTCAGTTGCGTTTTGACGGTCAGGTCAACACCCGTGGCAGTCTTACCTCGGTGACCTACCAGTTGCCTGTCGAACACACGTCCGATGAAGCCTTTACGGCTGCTCGCGAAGCCTTGCAGCAGAAGGGCGCCGAGCTGTTGTTCTGGTGTCAGGCCCGGGATTGCGGCGAAAGCAGCCTGTGGGCCAATGATGTGTTCGGCAATTCCAGGCTTTACGGCGCCGATGACCGGCAAGCCTATCTGCTGCTGAGACTGGCCGAGCCTGACAGCGAAACCCTGGTGGCCCTGTACGGCATCACTCGCGGCAATCGCCGCGCTTACCTGCATGTCGAGCAATTCACGGCCGCCGCACCTCTGGGCGAATTGCTGCCGACGTCCGCCACCTTGCTGCGCCAGCTCAGAAGCACCGGCAGGCTGGATCTGCCACGGCTTGGTGGCGAGCCCGAGGAGCGCTGGGTGACTCTACTGTCCCGTGGCCTGAATCTGGACAGCACCTTGCGTGCCACGGTTTCGGGCACCCATGCCGATGCATGGCGCGAAGCCCTGGTTGCCAAGGGCGTGCGCACGGCACGATTGGAGACGGGCAGTGTCGATAAGGCAGGACTTGTCATAGAGGTCATCCGCTAGGCTCTGTCCAAGACGTTTGCTGTTCTTATTCTCATAGGTGTCCTCCATGTTCAATAACGACCGCCTGCTGGTGCAGATCCTGTTGTTGGTGCTATTGGGTGCCTGTCTCTGGGTAATGGCCCCGTTCTGGTCGGCACTGGTCTGGGGGGCTGTGCTGGCGTTTGCCAGCTGGCCGCTGATGCGTTTGCTGACTCACTGGTTCAAGGGCCGCGAATCGCTGGCCGCTCTGGTGATGAGTCTGTGCTGGCTGCTGCTGGTGGCCGCGCCACTGGTGTGGCTGGGGTTCAACCTCGCCGATCATGTGCGGGACGCAACGGCGTTCATCAAGGATGTTCAGGTCGACGGGCTGCCCGATCCTCCGGCCTGGCTGGCGGGGATTCCGCTGGTGGGCGAGCGGCTGGTCGGTATGTGGAACACCATCGATCAGCAAGGCGCGGCGTTGATTACTGCTGCCAGACCTTATCTGGGGGAGGTCGGCAACTGGCTGCTGGCCCGCAGCGCACAGATCGGAGGCGGCATTCTCGAACTGACCCTGAGCATCGTGTTCGCGTTCTTCTTCTATCGCGACGGTCCAAGGCTGGCAGCCTTCGTGCTCAGCCTGCTTGAGCGCCTGATCGGTGACCGGGCCCAGTATTATCTGGATCTGGTGGCCGCTACCGTACAGCGCGTGGTCAATGGCGTGATCGGCACCGCGGCAGCCCAGGCGATTCTGGCTCTGATCGGCTTCCTGATCGCAGGCATTCCCGGTGCTCTGGTGCTGGGCATCCTGACCTTCCTGTTCAGCCTGATTCCCATGGGGCCGCCACTGGTCTGGATCCCGGCCACCGCCTGGCTGGTCTGGCAGGGCGAATATGGCATGGCGGTGTTCATGGGGCTGTGGGGCACCTTCATCATCAGTGGCGTGGACAACGTGCTCAAGCCATACCTGATCAGCCGTGGCGGCAACCTGCCGTTGGTGATCGTGCTACTGGGAGTATTTGGTGGTTTGCTGGCCTTCGGTTTTATCGGCCTGTTCATCGGGCCGACGCTACTGGCGGTTGCCTACAGCCTGTTGACCGACTGGGTCGCAGGCGAGCGAATCATCAAGAATCACCGCTAAAAGATCCCGCCGCATGACACTGGTCAGCGGCGGTCTCCCGGTCAGGCAGCGGTATCGAGGTATTTACCGATAGGCTTGCTGCCTTCGGTGTCATAACGCTCACCCAATGCAGCAATCATCTTGCTCAAGGCCTGGGCGGCCACTTGATTGGCATTGGTCTGCTCGCTATTGCTGTTGCTCTGGCTCAGGGCAGTGGCCAGTTCGGTGGCGCTGATGCTGTCGTCACTGTCGGTATCCAGAGAGCTGAACAGGGCGGCGCTGTCGGTGCTGCTGACATTGGCATTCTGTGCTGGCGGCGGGCCGGCGGGTGGCTGCTGAGGTTGCAGGCTGGCGGTCAGTTCTTCAAGGCTGACGGTGCCGTCTTCGTTGGTGTCCAGTGCATCGAACACTTTAGTGCTGTCGGCCGTGCTGCCTGCATTGGTGAGCCCGGTGGTCAGCTCGTCGCTGTTGATCGAACCGTCGCCGTCAGTGTCCAGCGAGCTGAGCAGGTCTTCTGCCAGGTCCGTGGCGGGTGGAGGCGGCGGTGGAGTCAGCGCTGCCAGTTCATCGGCATCCAGGCTGTCATCATCGTTACTGTCCAGGCTGCTGAACGCTTCGCTCAGGCTGACGGTAATCCCGTCTTTCTTGTCGGAGGAAAGCGCCGAACTCAGTTCGTCCTTGTTGATGCTGCCATCACCGTCGGTATCGAGCTTTGCCAGCAACTCTTCCTGAAATTTCTTGCTGTTGGTGCCTGAAGTCAAACTGGTCGAGCTGGTGTAGCTCGAATAACTGCTGCTGATGCCACTGATCATTGGACTGACTCCCTGAGGTTTATAGAGCCGATGGCGGTGCACCGGCTTATGAAGCCTCGGGGTGGCAGTTGTCGTGGGGATGTGGGATTTGTATCGGGTGGGATACGCGCTCGTCAGGCCCGCGGCAGGTCAAGCACTACCGTCAGGCCGCCGCCCGGAGTCTGGGCCAGATACAGCTCGCCGCCCATGCGCAAGGCCGCTTCCCGGGCGATGGTCATGCCCATGCCGACACCACCGGAGTTGCGATTGCGCGAGCCTTCCAGTCGATAGAAGGGCTCGAAAACCGTCTCGTGAAACTCGGGTGCGATACCCGGCCCATGATCGATGACCGAGATCTTCACGCGACCGGGCTGATCCTCGATAGCGATGTGCACACTGCCTGCATAGCGCAGGGCATTGTCGATGAGGTTATGCAGGCAGGAGCGCAGCGCCATGGGCTGGATCCTGAGTGGCTTGCACTGGCCCTGGTACTGCACGTCGTCGCCATTGTCCTGAGCGTTCTCGGCCAGTGATTCGATCAGTGCCTGCAGGTCCAGCTGTTGCAGCTCTTCGCTCTTGCGATGCTCGTTGAGGTAGCTCAGGGTCGCGTCGAGCATGTTGATCATATCGTCCAGATCCTGAGTCATCTGGTCGTGCAGTTTGAGGTCATCGATCTTTTCGACGCGCAGCTTGAGGCGCGACAGCGGTGTGCGCAGGTCGTGGGAGACAGCTGCCAGCATGCGTCCGCGTTGCTGCATCTGTTCGCGTATTTTCTGCTGCATCAGATTGAAGGCATGTGCGGCATTGCGCGCTTCTCTGGGGCCGGTGAGTTCCAGGGGCGGGCTGTCGAGGTTTTCGCTCAGGCGCTCGGCCGCTTCGCTCATGCGCTGCACGGGACGACTCAGGGCCTTGGCCCCGAACCAGGCGGCGATCACCAGAGTGACCAACTGAAACCCCACGACGGTCAGCGGGCCACGCCAGAATGAAGGTTTGCGGCGCTCACGGTCCTGAGGGGCGTCATTGGCCTGCTGCTGGGCGGAGGGCGGCGCTTCCCGTGGTGGCGGTGGTGGGCCGTATTGGGTGAACCAGATAAATGCCAGTACATGCCCCAGCAGGATCGCAATCAGCGCGCCGCCAAAAAGTCGTGCGAAGAGTGTATCGGCTGATCTTATCAAGCGAGTTCCTTGGCATCGAAGAGGTAGCCTTCGCCGCGTACCGTCTTGATCAACTGGGGATTCTTGGGGTCGTCACCCAGTTTCTGACGCAGGCGCGAGACCAGCAGATCGATGCTGCGGTCGAAGGCTTCGATGGAGCGACCACGGGCGGCATCGAGCAGTTGTTCACGGCTGAGCACGCGATGCGGACGTTCCAGAAATACCCGCAGCAGGCGGAACTCGGCGTTGGAGAGCGGCACTACCAGGCCATCGGCAGCAATCAGCTGGCGCAGGACGCTGTTGAGTCGCCATGCATCGAAGCGAACGGTGGTGCGCTGTTCGCTGCGTTCGTCACGCACACGGCGCAAGACCGTCTGGATGCGGGCTACCAGTTCGCGAGGCTCGAAGGGCTTGGCCATATAGTCGTCGGCACCCAGTTCAAGGCCGATGATACGGTCAGTGGGTTCGCAGCGGGCGGTGAGCATCAGGATCGGAATATCCGAAGTGCTGCGCAGCCAGCGGCACAGCGACAGACCGTCTTCGCCGGGCAGCATCAGGTCCAGCACCACGACATCGAAGGTTTCCTCGGTCAGGGCCTGACGCATCTGCGTGCCATCGGTGACGCCTCTGGACTGGATATTGAAACGGGACAGGTAATCGCAGAGCAGTTCACGAATGGCCACGTCGTCATCGACGATCAATGCACGGGTGTTCCAGCGCTGTTCGGATGAGGATTGATCGGTGTTGCTGTCTGGAATGGGTTGCATAGTACGACTGCTGCCTTGTGATGCCGCCATCACTGGCCGCTGTTGAGGATCAACGCTCCCGTCATGCTACTTCGCCACGGGGCGCGGCGAAAGGGTGTCGCGGGAGAATGTCGTGGGCATGTCCTGAATGTATTGATCTTGGTACAAAAGGGCGGAGCCTGCCTGTAATACTTTTTTGCCGCCGACGCGGCCAGTGCCAAGTCATCGCCTTCCATAGCGCCTCGCCAATGAATTCGCTCCTGCCGCGCCATTCTTTACGCCGTCTTTACGGCCCTTCATGCCTGTCGCTCTCGTTCCTTTACACCCCTCCTGAGGACAATTGCTCCCAAGCGGCAACCGCCGTAGCGACGGAGAATCTTGATGAGCGTTCTGGATGGGGTGTCACTGCTGTTGGCAGTCGGGCTGTTCATTTACTTGCTGGTTGCGCTGTTGCGCGCAGGCCGGAACTAGGAGCTGCCATGCACAGTTATGACTATCTGCTGATTCTGGCTTTTCTGGTACTGGTCGTATTACCCGCGCCTTTGCTGGGGCGTTTCTACTATCGGGTGGTGGAAGGCGAGCGCACCTGGCTCAGCCCGGTGCTGAGGCCTGTAGAGAATATCTGCTACCGACTGTCAGGCATCGACCCCAAGGTCGAGCAGAACTGGAAAGCCTACCTGTGGGCTTTGCTGGCGTTCAACCTGGCCGGTTTCGTACTGTTGTTCGCCATGCTGCTGGGGCAGGGCGCCTTGCCGCTCAACCCGCAGCAGTTGCCGGGCCTGGAGTGGTCGCTGGCGTTCAATACCGCGATGAGTTTCGTCACCAACACCAACTGGCAGAGCTACAGCGGTGAAGCTTCGCTGAGTTATCTGAGCCAGATGGTCGGCCTGACCGTGCAGAACTTTGTCAGCGCCGCCACCGGTATTGCCGTGCTGCTGGCGTTCTGTCGCGGCATCAGCCGCCGCTCGACGGAAAATCTCGGCAACTTCTGGACCGACATGACCCGCGTCACCCTGTACGGCCTGCTGCCGCTGTGCATCGTGCTGGCCTTGCTGCTGGTCTGGCAGGGCGTGCCGCAAAGCTTTGCCCACTACATCGATGCCGTCACCCTGCAGGGCGCTGATCAAAGCCTGCCCATGGGACCTGCCGCCAGCCAGATCGCGATCAAGCAACTGGGCACCAACGGTGGTGGCTTCTTTGGCGTGAACTCGGCGCATCCCTTCGAGAACCCGACTGCCTTGAGCAACCTGCTGCAACTGGTGTCGATCCTGCTGATTCCGGCTGCGCTGGTGTTTACCTTCGGCCATTACGTCAAGGACATGCGCCAGAGCCGGGCAATCATGGCCTGCATGCTGATCATGCTGCTGATCGGCGGTGCTGTTTCGCTGTGGGCCGAGTATCAGCCCAACCCGGCGCTGAACATTGCCGGTGTCGAGCAGACTGCACCGCTGGAAGGCAAGGAAAGCCGTTTTGGCACTACCGCCACCGTGCTCTGGGCGACAGCGACCACTGCCGCTTCGAACGGCTCGGTCAACGCCATGCATGACAGCCTCAACCCGCTGACCGGCATGGTCGCGCTGGTCAACATGATGGTCGGTGAGGTGATCTTCGGCGGTGTGGGTGTTGGCCTCAACGGCATGCTGCTCAATGTGCTGATCGCGGTGTTCCTGGCTGGCCTGATGATCGGTCGTACCCCGGAATACCTGGGCAAGAAGCTTCAGGCGACGGAAATCCGCTTGCTGGTGGCGACCTTGCTGGTAATGCCGGTGGGCGTGCTGGTGCTGGGTGCCGTGGCGGCCAGTCTGCCAGGGCCACTGGCTTCGGTGAGCAACCCCGGCCCTCACGGTTTCAGCCAGTTGCTGTACGCCTACACCTCGGCCACGGCCAACAACGGCTCGGCGTTCGGTGGCTTCAGTGCCAACACCGTGTTCCACAACCTGATGCTCAGCGTGGCGATGTTCCTGGGACGTTTCGGCTACATCGTGCCGGTCCTGGCACTGGCGGGCAGCCTGGCGATGAAAAAGGCCGCGCCACAGGGTATCAACAGCTTCCCGACCCATGGCCCGCTGTTCGTGACCTTGCTGACCGTGACCATTTTGCTGGTCGGTGGCCTGACCTTCCTGCCAACCCTGGCACTGGGTCCGATCGCCGAACATTTGAGCCTGGGCTTCTGAGGAGCCGATGATGAATATGCAGATTCCTGTGACAAAGCCGTCTGAAACGCCAGCGGTGGCCGATCCGGCGAAAACCAGCTTCTCGTCGCTGTGGCGCGGTGCGCTGGTGCAAGCCTTCGTCAAGCTCGACCCTCGCCAACTGGCCCGCTCGCCAGTGATGCTGGTGGTGGAACTGACCGCCATCCTGACCACGATTCTGTGCCTGATTCCCGATCCGGCCGTGCCCACGGGTGTGGCGGTGCAGATCGCCCTGTGGCTGTGGTTCACCGTGCTGTTCGCCAACTTTGCCGAAGCCCTGGCCGAAGGCCGTGGCAAGGCGCGTGCCGACAGCCTCAAGGCGGGCAGCGAAGGGCTCAAGGCGCGTCGTCGCGATGAGTCCGGCGCGTTCAGCATGGTCAACGCCAGCGCCTTGCGCAAAGGCGATGTGGTACGCGTCGAAGCCGGGGAAATGATCCCCGGTGACGGTGAAGTCATCGAAGGCATTGCAGCGGTCAACGAGGCTGCGATTACCGGTGAATCGGCGCCGGTCATTCGCGAGTCCGGCGGCGACCGTTCGGCCGTGACCGGCAATACCCGGCTGGTGTCCGACTGGCTGCTGATACAGATCAGCACCAACCCCGGCGAATCGACCCTGGACCGCATGATTGCCCTGGTCGAAGGTGCAAAGCGCCAGAAAACGCCCAATGAAGTGGCGCTGGATATCCTGCTGATCGGCCTGACCCTGATCTTCCTGCTGGTGGTCGTGACCCTGCAACCGTTTGCCCGTTTTGCCGGTGGCAGCCTGCCGCTGGTGTTTCTGGTGGCGCTGCTGGTGACTCTGATTCCTACCACCATCGGCGGCTTGTTGTCGGCCATCGGTATCGCGGGCATGGACCGGCTGGTGCGCCTCAACGTCATCGCCAAATCCGGCCGTGCGGTTGAAGCTGCCGGTGATGTACACGTGCTGCTGCTGGACAAGACCGGCACCATCACTTTTGGCAATCGCCGTTGCAGCGCGCTGTATTCCGCGACGGGTGTCACGGCCAAAGAGATGAGCGACGGCGCCTTGCTGGCGTCCCTGGCCGATGACACGGCCGAAGGTAAATCCATCGTCGAATACCTGCGTAACCTGCACCCGATCAGCGAGCCCAAGCCTTCGGAACTGACGGCTGTGCCTTTCAGCGCAGAAACCCGTTTGTCCGGCGTGGATTATCAAGGTCACCAGTACCGCAAGGGCGCTGTGGATTCATTGCTGGCCTTTGTGGATCTGCAACGTCGCGACTTGCCTGCGGCCCTGGCCCGGGAAATCGACAATATCGCCAAGACCGGCGGTACGCCGTTGCTGGTGTGTGTCGACAAGAAACTGTTGGGCGCCATCCATCTCAAGGACGTGGTCAAGCCTGGCATCCGCGAGCGTTTTGCCGAACTGCGCAAGCTGGGCATTCGCACCGTGATGGTGACCGGCGATAACCCGCTGACCGCTGCGGCCATTGCCGCCGAAGCCGGTGTGGATGACGTGCTGGCCGAAGCGACGCCGGAGAAGAAACTGGAGCGTATTCGCGCCGAGCAGAACGAAGGGCGGCTGGTTGCGATGTGCGGCGACGGCGCCAACGATGCTCCGGCGCTGGCTCAGGCGGACGTCGGCATGGCCATGAACGACGGCACTCAGGCTGCGCGTGAAGCGGCGAACATGGTGGACCTGGACAGCGATCCGACCAAATTGCTCGACGTGGTGCAGATCGGCAAGGAATTGCTGGTCACTCGCGGCGCGCTGACGACCTTTTCCATCGCCAACGACATCGCCAAATACTTCGCGATCCTGCCGGCCTTGTTCGCTGCCATTTACCCGCAACTGGGTGTGCTGAACATCATGCAATTGGCCAGCCCGCAAAGCGCGATTGTCTCGGCCATCGTCTTCAACGCCTTGATCATCGTGTTGCTGATCCCGCTGGCCCTGCGCGGCGTGCGTGTCCAGGCCGCCAGCGCAGCTCATCTGCTGCGCCGCAACCTGCTGATCTATGGCGTGGGCGGCATCATCGTGCCGTTCGTGGGTATCAAGCTGATCGACATGCTGCTGGTTGGATTGGGCCTGGTGTAAACCCTGACCGGGAGAAATGCCGATTGAATCACTTTGTGGGAGGCAGCTTGCTGGCGACTTGGGCGTACAGACACAGAATATCTGTCAGGTTTCAGGCCTTTTTCGCCAGCAAGCTGCCTCCCACACGTGTTCTGTATTACGCCTACATGAAGCGTTGCAACTCTCTATGAGGAAATGATGATGTCCACTGTATTGCGTCCGGCCTTGAGCCTGATTGTGTTGATGACTGTGCTGACCGGTGTGGCTTATCCATTGGCGGTGACGGGTGTGGCTCAGGTGGCTTTCCCCGATCAGGCCAATGGCAGCCTGGTCTACGACGCCAGCGGCAAGGTGCAAGGCTCGGAGCTGATTGCCCAGGCCTTCAGCGGCGATGAATGGTTCCAGCCGCGTCCTTCGGCCGGTGCCTTCGCCACGGTTTCCAGCAGCGCGAGCAACCTGGCACCGAGTAATCCTGCACTGGCAACCCGTGTCACTGAAGAGGCCGCCAAACTGGCCGTTGCAGGGCAGGGCGCGGTGCCGTTGGCCTTGCTGACCACTTCAGGCAGCGGTCTGGACCCGCACCTGCCGCCTTCCGCCGTCATCTATCAGGCTGCACGGGTCGCGGCGGCGCGCAAGTTGCCGCTGGAGCAGGTTCAGGCCTTGATCGAGGCCAATACCCAGCGATCCCTGATTGGCCCGCCCGTGGTTAATGTGCTGGACTTGAATCGTGCCCTGAATCAGTTAACGTCTGCGCAACGCCAGGCACAACTTTGAGTGAGTAGTAACAGACATGAGTGATTCCGGCCGTGCCGATGCCTTGCTAGCCGATATGCCCCGAGCCGGGCGTGGGCGTTTGAAAGTGTTTCTGGGCGCTGCGCCCGGCGTGGGCAAGACCTACGCGATGCTGCAGGCCGCCCATGGTCAGTTGCGACAGGGCGTGAAGGTGCTGGCCGGTGTGGTCGAAACCCATGGTCGCGCAGAAACCGAGGCGTTGCTGGGCGGTTTGCCGCAACAGCCTCTGCTGCGCTCGCAATACCGTGGCGTGACGCTGGAGGAAATGGACCTCGATGGTCTGCTCAGGCAGCGTCCGGAACTGGCGCTGGTGGACGAACTGGCCCACAGCAACGCACCGGGCAGTCGCCACGCCAAACGCTGGCAGGACATTCAGGAACTGCTGGCCGCGGGCATCAATGTCTACACCACCGTCAATGTGCAGCACCTGGAAAGCCTCAACGATCAGGTGCGCGGGATTACCGGTGTGCAGGTCCGCGAAACCCTGCCCGACTGGGTGCTGCAGGAAGCCTATGAACTGGTGCTGATCGACCTGCCGCCCCGTGAGCTGCTGGAGCGTCTGCGCGACGGCAAGGTCTATGTGCCGGAGCAGGCGCGGGCGGCCATCGATGCATTCTTCACCCAGACCAACCTCACGGCCTTGCGTGAGCTGGCGATGCAGACGGCAGCGGCCCAGGTGGATAACGATCTGGCTCAGGGTTACCGCCAGTTGGGGCAGGACGCGCCTGCGGTGCGTGGCCGGTTGCTGGTCTGTGTGGATGGCGACATGCATGCCGAGCGTCTGGTGCGTCATGCCAGCCGTGTTGCCCAGCGTCGGCATCTGCCCTGGACGCTGGTGCATGTCGACAATGGCCGGCCTTTCGACGAACAGTCCCGCGCCCGCTTGCAACGTGCCCAGCAACTGGCCGAGCGGCTGGGCGGGGAAGTGGTGCTGTTGCGTGCAGGCGAAGTGGCCAGAACCCTGATTCAGCATGCGGCTGAGCGCCGGGCCAGCGTGGTTCTGGTTGGCCAGTCGCAACCGCGCCTGCGTCGACGGCTATTCGGCGGCGGGGTTGCCGAGCGTCTGTTGCGTGAAGCCCATGGCCTTGAAATCAGTGTGCTGGACAGCGAGCCATTGCCGGATCAGCCACGGGTTCGCTCGTCCCGCCCTGAGCCGTGGTTCGATTACTTCCTGGCCCTGATTGCCACCGTGCTGGCCAGTGCCCTGGCCTGGGCGGTGTCGAACGTACTGGATCTGCCCAATATCTCGCTGGTATTTCTGGCGGCCGTTCTGCTGGTGGCGATACGCACTAGCGTTGGCCCGGCGCTGGCCTGTTCGGTCTTGTCGTTCCTGGCCTATGACTTTCTGTTCATGCCGCCGAGTTTTTCCCTGACCATCCAGCGCGAAGAAGACGTGCTGACCTTGCTGTTCTTTCTGCTGATGTCTGCCCTGACCGGCAATCTGGCCGCCCGCCAGCGTCGGCAACTGGAAGCCCTGCGCGATACCCAGGAGCAGACCAGCGAATTGCTGGACCTGTCCCGCAAGATGACTGCCGCGACGGATCGTCAGGCCGTGCTCAGCGCCGCCGAACATCATTTGAATGGCTGGCAGGAGCTGCAAGTCTGCCTGCTGGACCGCGACGGGCAGGGCGGCTGGAAACTCAGCGACGATATTGCGCCACTGTCCGAATCGGAGCGTGCGGCGGCAGACTGGGCCTGGCAGCACGATCAGGCGGCGGGCTACGGCACCGGAACCTTGCCGTCCGGGCGCTGGTGGTGGTGGCCATTGTCCGGTGAAAACGGGCCGCTGGCCTTGCTGGGCGTGTGCCCGCGCGATGGTCAGGAATTCACTGCCCAGCGTCGTCGTCTGCTGATTGCCCTCAGCCAGCCACTGGCCCAGGCGCTGGCCCGTGCGCGACTGGCCGAGGATCTGGAAGCCGCGCGCCTGCATGGGGAAACCGAGCAGTTGCGCAGTGCCTTGCTGGCGTCGGTATCTCATGATTTGCGCACGCCCCTGACCTCCATGCGTGGCAGTATCGACAGCCTGCTGGCGCTGGGCGAGGCCATCTCCCTTGAAGACCGTCGTGAACTGCTGGAAGGCACCCGGGATGAGGCCGAGCGTCTGGATCGCTACATTCAAAACCTGCTGGACATGACTCGTCTGGGGCACGGTGCCCTGAAACTGGCGCGGGACTGGGTATCGCCCGGCGATATCGTCGGCAGCGCACTCAGTCGTTTGCGTGCCGTGATGGCGCCGTTGCAGGTCGAGGCTCAGGTATCTGCCGAACTGCCGCTGTTGTATGTGCATGCTGCGCTCATCGAGCAGGCGCTGGTCAATGTGCTGGAAAACGCGGCACGTTTTTCGCCACTCAATGGCCGTCTCCAAGTGTCGGTCACCGTCGAGAACGGCGAACTGATATTTGCTGTCAGCGATGAAGGCCCGGGGATTCCCGAGAGCGAGCGGTCGAAGATTTTCGACATGTTCTACACCGCAGCCCGAGGGGATCGTGGCGGGCAGGGCACGGGGTTGGGCCTGGCAATCTGTCAGGGCATGGTCGGTGCCCACGGCGGGCGAGTCAGCGTGGGAAGCGGCATAGACGGGCAAGGCACCTGCATCACTTTGCACCTGCCGCTGCAAACCCAGCCTGAAGCCGAAACGGAGTCGTTGCCTTGAGGGCGCTTTACGTTAGGCTTGTGGCCAATCAGGCCATTGCACACTCAGGGACATCATGAGTCAGACCTCGACCATTCTGGTGATCGACGACGAGCCGCAGATTCGCAAGTTTCTGCGCATCAGCCTCGTCTCCCAGGGATACAAAGTGCTTGAGGCGGCCACCGGCATCGACGGCTTGAGCCAGGCCGCCTTGAGCAAGCCGGACCTGCTGGTGCTCGACTTGGGATTGCCGGACATGGACGGCCAGCAGGTCTTGAGCGAGTTTCGTGAGTGGTCGAGCGTGCCGGTGCTGGTGCTGTCGGTCCGCGCCAGCGAAACCCAGAAGGTCCAGGCACTGGATGCCGGTGCCAACGATTACGTGACCAAACCCTTTGGTATTCAGGAGTTTCTGGCGAGGGTCCGGGCATTGCTGCGTCAGGTGCCGGTGGGCGACAAGCCGGAATCGGCACTCAATATCGGCCCGTTGACCGTGGATCTGGCGTATCGGCGTGTGCTGCTGGACGGTGTCGAAGTGGCGCTGACCCGCAAGGAATACGCGGTGCTGGCGCAACTGGCGCGTTATCCGGGGCGGGTCATTACCCAGCAGCAATTGCTCAAGGATATCTGGGGACCGACCCACACCGAAGACAGCCACTATCTGCGGATCGTGGTAGGGCACCTGCGCCAGAAACTGGCCGATGACCCCGCTGCCCCACGCTTTATCGTGACCGAGGCGGGGGTTGGATACCGGTTGATGGGCGGGTGACCCGAGCACTCAAGGTCATACATCACTTTGTGGGAGGCAGCTTGCTGGCGACTTCTACAGACGCAGAATATCTGCCGGTCTTGAGGCCTTTTTCGCCAGCAAGCTGCCTCCTACACGTTTATTTTTGCCTTGACTGATCGGCATTACCCCTGCGAACTACCATGCTCGCTTTCATATCGGTCCAGCGTATCCCGGGCAATTTCACGGCCCAGCGCGATCAGCTCCGGCGCCTTGTAAAACTCGAAAAACCGGCAGACCCGCTTTGGAACGTTGATCAGGATATCCGGCGGATAACCGGCGATCTTGTACTGTGCCAGCGAGGTCTGCATCACCTCGAAACTCTGGTTGATCAGGTCCAGCAATGAAGCAGGCCCCACATTGTCGATAATGATCGAGCCACTGGCTGATTTCGGTGCTCCCGAGGCCAGAGGTGCGGCGGCGGGTTGCTGGCCCAGCGGGTCGGCGGATTCTTCGCCCAGCCAGGGATTTTCGATAAGTGCTGCCGCAGTTTTCAGGCTGCTTGATCCTCCCTCGACGGCTTCGAGCTTGCGCCGGAACGGCAGGCGTGAGCCCAGTGAACTGATCAGCGAATCGACACGCTTTTTCACGGCTGGCGGACGCTCAATCGTCGGTAGCTGATACTGCTGCTGATTGGTGGCGTTGAGGTTGATCGCCACGATCAGATCGCAGTGGCTGGAGACCACTGGCACGATAGGCAGCGGGTTGAGCAGGCCGCCATCCACCAGCATCCGGCCACCCTGCATGACCGGAGTAAACAGGCTGGGAATCGCCGCCGAGGCGCGCATGGCCTGATGCAGGCAGCCTTCCTGAAACCATATCTCTTGCTGGTTGGTGAGGTCGGTCGCTACAGCCGTGTAGGGAATGCGCAGGTCTTCGATATTGATCTCGCCGACGATATCGCGAATGTGTCCGAAAACTTTCTCGCCACGAATTGCCCCCAGCCGGAAACTCACGTCCACCAGCCTCAATACATCCAGGTAATCGAGACTTTCGATCCATTTGCGATACTGCTCCAGTTTGCCAGCGGCATAGATACCGCCCACTACAGCGCCCATCGAGCAGCCTGCAATGCAGGAAATTTCGTAATTGCGCCGTTCCAGCTCTTCGATCACGCCGATATGGGCATAACCACGAGCGCCGCCGGAGCCCAGCACCAGTGCTATTCGTTTTTTCATCAGAATGCTCCTGATTGGTATCGATCCATGACCGGGTAATGCAGAATGCCATGCAATGAAAACAGTTGCTTACGGCACTTTTAGTGGCCAGCATCGTCAAAGCCGCACACTCTATTTTTCACGTCTGAGGTAACACCCCATGAAAGCCTGGATCTGTTTGCCATTGTTCATCGTGGTCCTTGCAGGTTGTGCCGGCAAGACCGGGTATCGGGACAGCTGCGCCAGCCAGCTTGACAGCGCCTGGCAGGAGCTTGATCTGGCCAAGGCCGAAGGTTTTGCCGGTACGGTCAGTTACTCCAAGGCCCTGTCGCTCCTGACCGGTGCCAAGACTCAGCAGCAATTCGAGGCGTTTGAAGGTTGTACGCAAAAGGCCGAGAAAGCACGCTTTTATATTCGCGAGTCCCGCGCCGGTCGCTGATCCGGCCTTCGCGAATGAATTCCCTCCCTGTGTAGGAGCGAATTCATTCGCGAACCCCACACCTCCCAAAGTAATTCTCCTCTCCCTTCTGGCGAAAAGGCCTACGCTAACCTTAAAGTGGTTGTGCGTGATGGCATCGTTTGCAGTCCCAATGGCTTTATAGGCAGTCGGCTGGAGAGGCTTTCAGATGGGCAGAAAACTCGATGCATGTCTCAGTGCCATAAACGAAGTGGTGCTGGGCAAGGAAGGGCAGGTGCGTCTGGCAATGACGTGCCTGCTGGGTGGCGGTCATCTGTTGATCGAGGACTTGCCGGGCATGGGCAAGACCACCCTCAGCCATGCTCTGGCCCGGATCCTGGGCTTGAGCTATCAGCGTATCCAGTTCACCTCGGACCTGTTGCCCGGCGATATTCTCGGCACTTCAGTGTTCGACCGCGACACCGGGCAGTTCACCTTTCATCCAGGGCCGATCTTCGCTGAACTGGTGCTGGCCGACGAAATCAACCGGGCGACCCCCAAGAGCCAGAGTGCCTTGCTGGAAGCGATGGAAGAAGGGCAGGTTTCCATCGAGGGCGCGACGCGGCTGTTGCCCGATCCGTTCTTTGTGATCGCGACCCAGAACCCGTTCAGTTCCGGTGGCACCTTTGCCTTGCCCGAGTCGCAACTGGATCGTTTCCTGATGCGCATTTCCATGGGGTATCCCGCCAAGGCGGCTGAAAAAGCCTTGCTGCTGGGGCAATCCCGACGCGAACTGATGCCGCGCCTGCAACCGATACTCAACCATGCCGAACTGGGTCTGTTGCAGGCCCAGGCCCGGCAGGTGAGGGTGAGCGATGCGCTGGTGGATTATGTCTTGCGTCTGGTGGACGCGACCCGGAGCCAGCCGCAGTTCGCCTACGGGCTTTCGCCTCGCGCCAGTCTGGCGATTGTTTCGGCGGCGCGGGCCTGGGCCTTGTTGCTGGGCCGCGATTATGTGATCCCTGAAGATGTGCAGGCGGTGTTGCCGTCCGTGGTGGGTCATCGTCTGCGCGAGCGCAGCGACCCGACCGGTCATGGCGGCGGGGCGCTGGTGCAGTGGCTGCTGCGTGAGGTGCCGGTGCTTTGATCCAACAGCTCAAACCGCTCTGGCAGCGCTGGCTGGTGCGACGGATTCCCCCGGCGGCGCGAATCAAGCTGGATCATCGGCGTATTTTCATCCTGCCGACCCGCACCGGCGCGACGTTCGCGCTGGTGGTGTTTCTGATGCTGCTGGTGTCCATCAATTACCAGAACAGCCTGGCTTATGGCCTGACCTTTCTGCTGTTGTCGGTGGGGATACTGGCCATCCTGCATACCTACCGCAATCTTGGCGGGCTGGTGCTCAGTGCCGGTCTGGCGCGTTCGGTGTTTGTCGGTGAGCCGGTGCAGTTGCGCCTGCGTCTGGAAAGTGCCGGCCATGCCCATCAGGCCCTCGGGCTTGGCTGGAATGCGCAAACGTTGCAGCCCGGCGATGTGACTGCCGAAGGCCTGACGGAGGTGGAGCTGACATTGCCTGCCGAAACCCGTGGCTGGCTGCGTGCTCCCCGATTGCGTGTCGAGAGCGTGTTTCCCCTGGGGATTTTCCGGGCCTGGAGCTGGCTGGACCTTGAACAGACCGTATTGATTTATCCCCGTCCTATACCCGGTGCGATGCCGCTGCTTCAGGGCGTGCAACCCCATGCCCAGGACGATGGTCAGGCGACTCGGGGAGCGGGCGTGGATGACTATCAGGGCTTGCGCAGCTATCAGCCCGGCGATAACCGCCGACGTCTGCACTGGAAAGCGTATTCCCGAGGCCAGGGCCTGCTGGTCAAGGACTTCACTGACTTGAGCGGCCATGAGCTGTGCCTGGATTTCATGGCGTTGGGGGGCGATATCGAGGAGCGCCTGTCGCGTCTGTGTTACTGGGTGCTGGAGCTGTCGCAACGTCAGCAGCCCTTTGCCTTGCGCCTGCCGGGTTTCCTGTCGGCGGTGGACAGCAGCGATGCCCATCGCGAGGCCTGTCTGCGCGAGCTGGCACTCTTCGGCAATCGCTCATGAACAACGTCAGCCTCGGACAACCCGTCCCGCGTCCAGGCCTGATCTGGCTGTTGCTGGCCCAGGCTCTGGTCATCCTGCCGTTCATCACCCATTTGCCGGTATCCATCATCCTGCTGTGGCTGGGATGCATGACCTGGCGCGTGCAAGTCATGCGCATGCGGGCCTGCATGCCGGGGAACTGGGTCAAGTCCGGGCTGCTGGTGGGGACGGCCGGTGGTGTGTATCTGGCGCGAGGCAGTCTGGTGGGGCTCGATGCCGGAGCCGCGCTGCTGATCGCCGCCTTTGTGCTTAAAATGCTGGAGATGCAGACCCGGCGCGATGCGTTGGTGCTGATCTTTTTGGGATTCTTTTGTGTGGTGGTGGGTTATCTGTTCGAGGACAACCTGCTCTGGGCGCTATTGAGCCTGTTGCCGATTGCGGCCTTGCTGGCGTCTCTGATCGGTCTGCAACAGTCTGATCTGGCCAGCAAACCCGTCAACAGCCTGAAGCTGAGCTTCAAACTCATCGCCCAGGCCGTGCCGCTGATGTTGCTGCTGTTTCTGTTCTTTCCGCGTCTCGATCCGCTATGGGCGCTGCCGCAGCCGAGCAACAAGGGCGTGACCGGCCTGTCCGACAGCATGTCGCCGGGTGACCTGACGGAATTGAGCAAATCGCCAGCCCTGGTGTTTCGCGCCAGCTTCGAGGGGCCGGTCCCGGCGCGTAATCAGTTGTACTGGCGCAGCCTGACCCTTGAGCAGTTCGATGGGCGTCGCTGGTCGCAATCGTTGCGTGCCCAGACGGTGCAGGTGCCGCAGTGGCAAAAGCGCGGGGATGCAATCGCCTACAGCATTGTCATGGAGCCCAGTGGGCGTCCGTGGCTGCCGATTCTCGATGTCGGTGAAACGACTCTGGCCGAGGTGCGCCAGATGAGCGATTTCCGTTTGCAGCGCAGGCGGCCTGTGGATCAGTCCATGATGTTCGCCGTGACTTCATGGCCACAGGCGGTTCGTGATGCACAACTGACCGAGAACATTCAGCGCCAGGACCTGCAATTGCCTGCCAAGGGCAATGATCAGGCTCGGCAATGGGCCAGGGACCTGTCGCGCCGCTATCCAAAACCCGATGCGCTGGTGGAGGCCATGCAGCGGTATTTTCGCGAGCAGCCGTTTCATTACACCCTCAAGCCTACGACGCTGGGGATCGACAGCATCGATGATTTCCTGTTTGTCAGCAGGCAGGGTTTCTGTGGCCATTACGCCGGAGCCATGACGTTCGTGTTGCGGGCGGCGGGGATTCCGGCGCGGGTGGTGGCGGGTTATCAGGGCGGCGAGTTGAATCCGGACGGCCAGTACCTGACCGTGCGCCAGTTCGACGCCCACGCCTGGGTCGAATACTGGCAGCCGGACGCTGGCTGGCGCAGTGTCGACCCGACGGCTGCCGTGGCGCCCGAGCGTATCGAGCAGGGCCTGGAACAGGCATTGGCCGCCGATGAGGCATTCCTGCAGGATTCACCCATGTCGGCGTTGCGTTACCGGGACGTGGCCTGGCTCAATTCGCTGCGCCTGAGCTGGGACAGCCTCAATTACGGCTGGCAGCGCTGGGTGCTGGGCTATCAGGGCCAGCAGCAGTTGCAGGTGCTGGGCCGCTGGTTCTCGGGTTTTCAGGTGCCGGTTTTCGTGGGGGGTGTCCTGAGCGTTCTGGCACTGATAGCCTTGTGGCTGTTCAAACCCTGGCAGAGGGAAAGTGATTCGCAGCTTCGCCTGTTCATGGCCTTCGAGCGTCTGCTGGCGCGACATGGGCTGCGGCGCATGCCGGGTGAGGGCGCCGAAGCCTTTTGCAGCCGCGCCGTGCTGTTTTTTCCGCGCCATGCCGATGTCATCGAAGCCTTTGTTCAGGAATTCCAGGCCCAGCGCTATGGCGCAAGTGGAGCTTCGGTGAGCGAGTTGCGCCGCTGCCTCAAAGAGCTGCGCCGTCGTTTGCCATGGCGCCTGGCGCCCTTGAAGGGCAGTCATTCATAAACCGTTTTTTCAGAGGATGTGGGCATGTCGTCGATGGTGAACCATCTGATCGCCGAAATCATTGCGCTGGACGTCAAGTTGATCGCCTGCCAGGCACGTGTGGCGGTATCCACCGACAGTGAGGCGCTGCATGACTTGCGCACCACGGTTCGTCGTCTGCGCAGCGTGTTGCGTCCATTGCGCGAGCTGCCGGGTGCCGAGCCGCTGGAAGACGCCGCCAAGGCCCTTGGCCAGTTGACGACGCCTTTGCGAGACATGCAGGTGCTGGCCGGGTTTCTCGCCAAAAAAGGCCTGGACGAAGCGGCGGACAAGCGCCACGAGTACCTGGACAAGGCCTGCCCGAAAGTGGCGAGGTCCGCCGAGTTGCTCAAGTTACTCGCCTTGCTCGATCAGTTCCCGGCCATGCTGCGCATGCAGGAACGCCAGGGTGGGTTGGGTGATCTGCGCAAGGTCATTGAGAAGCGCATGGACAAGCAATGGCAGAAGCTGCGGGTGGCCATTGCTGATCCGGGTCATGATCGACACGACCTGCGTTTGCTTATCAAGCGTGTGCGCTATGCCGCCGAGGCTTACCCGCAACTCAGTCATCAGCCCAAAAAGCTTCAGGCCAGGCTCAAGGCCGCCCAGAGCGAACTGGGCAACTGGCACGATCATTTGCAATGGTTGGCACAGGCTGGCAAGGAAGCGGATCTGGCGCCCTGCATTGCGGGCTGGCAGATCGGTATCGTGCGGGCCGAGCGCAAGGCCGAGAATGCACTGGAGCGATTGGCCAGGGATTGTTTCTGATTATCGGAACTCAAGTCATTCAGGCCGCAAATATGGCCGATACGGCGTCTGTCAGTAGGTGGCGGGGTCGTTAATATGACGACTGTCAGCTTTTTCCTACGCCAAGGTTCCCATGACTTTTTCCGATCTGCTCAACGCGGTGCGCGACAACCCCCAGTCTGTCACCATCCCGGCTCTGTGGTCACAGGGGCGCGCCTGCTTTGGCGGGCTGATGGCGGCCTTGCAATATGAGGCCATGCGCGGTCGTGTGCCTCAGGACAGACCGGTGCGTTCCCTGGCGATCACCTTTGTCGGGCCAGCCGAGCCAGGCGTGCCGATCTCCTTCGAGGTCGACATCCTGCGCGAGGGCAAGGCGGTCAGTCAGGTGCTGGGGCGAGCGATGCAGAACGGGCAGGTGATGACCCTGATGCAGGGCAGTTTCGGTGCGGCGCGTGAGTCGGTGGTTGCGGTCGCGGCTGATCCGGCTCCCGAGCTCAAGGCGCTTGAGCATTGCCCGGCACTGCCTTTTATCAGCGGCGTGATGCCCGAATACATGCGTTTCATGGAAATGCGCTGGGCGCTGGGTGGCCTGCCGTTCAGCAATACCCCGTCACCTGCCATTGGCGGTTATGTGCGTTTTCGCGATGAGGTAGAGCCTCAGCCACTCACTGAAGCGCATATTCTGGCGATGGTCGACACCTGGCCGCCTGCACTTTTGCCACACTTGAGCAAACCCACTCCCGGCAGTTCATTGACCTGGACCATCGAGTTCGTGCAGCCGCAACCGGCCTTGAATACGCTTGACTGGTGCAGCTACCGCGCCGTGATCGAACATGCCCGCGATGGTTATGGGCATACCGCTGCCATGCTGTGGGCTCCTGATGGTCAACTGGTGGCGATCAGCAGGCAGACGGTCACGGTGTTCGGTTAAGCCGTCTTATCGGCGGTTATGCCTTTGCTTCCAGGCCCGCCACCAGGCGCCACTCAACAGGAAGCGTGGAAAAGTCACGAACTGTTCGGTCAGCAGACGTTTTACCGCGTCGCTCCTGTCGCTGAAGGGTTCTGGCGTCTGGGCTTCCAGGGAGTGGCCGTGGCGCTGGAAACCCAGGGCGGCGATCAGGCCGATGATGCCAATCGCAATCGAGGAAAAGCTCAGGGAGAAGATCCCGTCGAGCAACAGCAGAGCCGCAAGGATAAACAGCGGCACGGCAATCAGGTGCAGGACAAGATTGGCCGGGTGCTGATGGTTGTCGGCATAGCCGCGCCATTGCCAGGTGGGGAGATTGGGAAGTCGCTTGCCCATACTGCTGTCCTCTTCAAAACCTATTTCAATGTCCTGAAGAATAGGCCTGGCTCCGTTTGTCCGCGAGCCAAGCCTGACTATCGGTGCGATAGGCCTTTACAGCTTGAGCTGGCCGATGGCCTTGCTCAGTTCGCCTGCCAGTGTGGCCAGATCGTCACTGGTTGAGGCCGAGTCCACGGTCTGGGTCACGGTGCGCTCGGTGACATCGCGAATGCTGACCACGGCGCGGTTCATTTCTTCGGCCACCTGACTTTGTTGCTGGGCTGCCACGGCGATCTGGGTATTGCTTTCACGCATCTGCGCCACAGCACCGGCAATGGCCGCCAGCGCTTCACCGGCTTCCTGGGCCTGTTGCACGCACTCATCGGCCTTGTAGGAGCTGTCCTGCATGAAGTCCACGGCATCACGGGTTCCGGCCTGCAGGGCTGACACCATGCCGGTGATTTCGTCGGTGGACGTCTGCACCCGCTTGGCCAGATTGCGGACTTCGTCGGCAACCACCGCGAAACCACGACCCATTTCCCCGGCACGTGCCGCTTCGATGGCCGCGTTCAGGGCCAGCAGGTTGGTCTGTTCGGCGATGCTGTGGATCACGTTGACCACGCCGTTGATCTTCTGACTGTCTTCGGCAAGGCGCTGGATCATCTGCGCAGTCTGCTGCACGCCGCTGGAAAGCCCGGCAATGGAAACCTGTACCCGGTCGACCACGGTCTTGCCGCTGCCTGCAAGATTGTCTGCAGTCTGGGACTGATCCCGTGTGGTGCTGGCGTGCTGGGCAATGTGATGGACAGTGGCTGTCATTTCGTTGATTGCCGTAGCGACCTGATCGGTTTCGCTTTGCTGGCCGAGCATGCCGTGGCGTACATCCTTCATGCCCGAGGCCAGGTGAGCTGCGCCTTCATCCAGGCGGGTAGCGGTCTGCGAGACGGTGTTGACCACCCGCTGGTAGCCCGCCTGCATGGCATTGAAGGCCTTGGCCATCTGCCCGACTTCATCGTCGCTGCCGTTGGGAACTCGGGCAGACAGATCGCCGCTTTTCTCGACATGCAGCATCACATCCTTGAGGGCGTTGAGCTGGGTGAGGATGAAGCGGATCAGCAATTGCGAGGCGCATAGCATCGCGATCATCAGCACGAATACTGCTACGGCGTAATTGGCGAAGCGATCCTCAAGCACCTGCAAGGCTGTGGGTGCCAGGGCCAGTACGGCAACGCGCTGGCCATCGGCGCGGCTGACGACCTGCGCGCCGACCAGAGACTGATCGCCTGCCTGTTTATCCAGGGCAACCCAGTCCGTGGCATTGCTCAGTTGTGGCAGAGGCTGGCTGTTCAGGCTCGGCGTCTGGCCCTGCGCGTAGGTCAGGATATTGGCTGAGGAGGGCAAGGGTTGCGCGGCGGGCCATGCGGCGATCAGGCGTGCCTGTGCCTGGGCGGCGTCTCGTGCGGTTTCCTGGCGGGCCTGTTGCTCCAGCTCCACGGCGTAAACCACCAGGAGCAGGGTCGTGATGAATGCGACCGCGTTGACGGCCCAGAACTTGTACTTCAGTGAGAGGTTGCTAAGCAATGAGCCCATGAGTGGTCTTCTTTTGGTTGATCGTTAGAGATGTGCAGCAAGGTGCCATCACGATGCCTCAGCCACTGAACAAACAGTTGATACGGGTCAAGGTAACGTCACATTTCCTTGGTTAATGCCGATCAGTCAAGGCACACACGCAACACCTGTGGGAGGCAGCTTGCTGGCGAAAAAGGCCTGAAAACCGACAGATATTCCGGGTATGTACGCTGAAGTCGCCAGCAAGCTGCCTCCCACACAAAGTGTTATTGACCTTGCATTTCCCCGACTGGCTCCACGAAATCCGGCAAACCAAAGAAATCACGGGCGCAGGCTGTGGTATGGCTGGCCAGGTCGGCCTGACTTTCGTTGCGGTGCAAGGCCACTTCACGCAGCACCTCTGGCAGATAAGCCGGTTCGTTGCGACCGTTTTTCGGCTTGGGCCGCAGGCTGCGCGGCAGCAGGTAAGGCGCATCGCTTTCCAGCATCAGGCGGCCACGAGGGATGTTGTGGACCAGCGGATGCAAATGGGTGCCCCGGCGTTCATCGCAGATCCAGCCGGTAATGCCGATATGCAGGTCCATATCCAGATAACTGAACAGTGCCTTCTGCTCCCCGGTAAAGCAGTGCACCACAGCCGCAGGCAGGCGATCGCGGTAGTCGCGCAGAATCTCCAGCAGTCTCTGGCTGGCATCGCGCTCGTGCAGGAATACCGGCAGTTGCAACTCCACGGCCAGTGCCAGATGGGCTTCAAGCACCTTTTCCTGCAGGGGACGGGGCGAGAAATCACGGTTGAAATCCAGCCCGCATTCACCGACTGCCCGCACGCGGGATTCCTTGAGCAGTGCCCGCAACTTTTGTTCGGTGTCCTGTGTCCAATCGCTCGCTGAATGGGGGTGAATACCTGCTGTGGAGAACAGTCGCAGAGCGCTTTCATCCAGTTCATGGCAGAGCTCCAGAGCCTGTTCGCTGCCCTCGACACTGGTGCCGGTGACGACCAGTTGCGACACGCCAGCGGCATAGGCCCGGTCGAGTACCGCCTGTCGCTGCGAGTCGAAGCTTGCGTTGGTGAGATTGACGCCGATGTCGATGAGTTGCATGGTGCTACCTCCAGCCGAAGGCTGCCGAGGATATCAGAGCTTCGGTAATAACAAGAAAATGCAATGTATTCAGCAGGTTGAACCTGAAGGTTTAACGGTTTTGTGTGTGACGCGTCCCTGAGCAATTCTTTTTTCTGTCTTTT
This sequence comes from Pseudomonas lijiangensis, assembly GCF_018968705.1. Taxonomy (NCBI): domain Bacteria; kingdom Pseudomonadati; phylum Pseudomonadota; class Gammaproteobacteria; order Pseudomonadales; family Pseudomonadaceae; genus Pseudomonas; species Pseudomonas lijiangensis. Next base: position 3,484,999 of record NZ_CP076668.1, on the reverse strand, counting down.
CTGGCGTTTCCCCGGAGCGTGAATGACCGTTCGAGCCCTGCTTTTGCCCATCGCTTGCCTAGTGGCGCTGTCGCCTTTGCCCGCGGCTGCCCGTCAGGTGGGACCGGAGGCTGCGCAGCACAAGACTCAGGTGCGGGACCTGGAGGCGATTCGCAGCAGCAAGGTATTGCGGGTGCTGGTCAATCAGAGCCGCAACAGCTCCGGTGACGTCAAGGGGCAGGAAATCGGCATCGAATATCAGCGCTTGCAAGCCTTCGAACAATACCTCAATGGCCATGCTCGCAACGGCCAGAAAGTGACCTTCAAGATCATCCCCAAAGCCAAGAATCAGTTGCTTGCCGCCCTGCAGCGCGGCGAGGGTGATCTGGTGGCGCCGGGTGAGTTGCTCGATACCGCCAACGCCAAGGGTATCAATGCAGGCGAGCCGATCATTCGTGACGTGCCACTGATTCTGGTGGGTGTCAGGGGAGGGCGCAGCTACCGGAATGTCGAGCAGCTTTCAGGGCGCACCCTGAGTCTGCCGGCCGGCAGCATGGCCGATGAAGCGCTGCATCAGGTCAATCAGCAGCTGGCATTGCGCAAACTGGCACCGGTACGTATCGAGTGGGTCGACCCCAGCCTTGCAGTGGAAGACGTGCTGGAAATGGTGCAGGCGGGTATCTATCCCCTGACGCTGGTGGAGCAACCCATTGCCGAGCGCTGGGCCAGAGTCATGCCCAAGCTGCGTCTGGACCGCAGCCTGACGTTGCGTACCCACGACGACATCAGTTGGTTCGTGCGCCAGGACGCCACCCGCTTGCGCGCCAGTATCGATGATTTCCTCAAGACCTATAAGCCTCCTGCCAATCAGGACCTCGTTTTCGAAAAGGCCTACAAGAATACCTATCGGGTCAACAACCCTCTGGTGCGCACCAATCTTCAGCGCCTGGAAAAACTGCGCCCCATGCTGCAACGCCATGCCGACGCCCAGGACATGGACTGGCTGGATCTGGCAGCGTTGGCGTTCAAGGAATCGAAACTGGACCCGGCGGCCAAGGGCAGCGGCGGGGCGACGGGGTTGCTGCAGATCACGCCGTCGGCGGCAAAACGGGTCGGAGTTTCCGATATCCAGACGGCCGACAAGAATGTGCAGGCCGGTGCCCGTTACATGGCGCTGATCCGCAGCAAGTACTTCGCCAGCCCCAGGGTCAACGAGCGCGAGCGCATGGCTTTTGTGCTGGCGGCCTACAACCTGGGGCCGGAGCGGGTACAAGGTATGCGCGACGAGGCGCGCCGTCGTGGCCTCAACCCCAATCAGTGGTTCTTCCAGACCGAACGTATTGCCATGGAGCAGGGCAGTGCCAACGTCGTCAGCTTCGTGAACAGCGTGAACAAGTATTACCTGGCGTTCGATCGCGAGCGTGGTGCGCTGGAGAAGGACACGTCTGAAAAGTCTGTCATCAGAAGATAAATCGAATTATTCGATTGTTATGCTGAGATTTTTGCGATTTTCATATTGGTTGATTTGATTATGATGGCACCACTCCCACTTAATCAGTAACGGAACAACTCACCATGAACGCAACCATCAAATCGGTACTCTCCACTCGCGCTGGCTATGGCCTGACTGTATTGCGCATCATCGTCGGCATCATCTTCATCGCTCACGGCAGCCAGAAGCTGTTCGGTGCGTTTGGCGGTTATGGCCTGGAAGGTACGGCGCAGTTCATGGCCAGTCAGGGCCTGAATCCGGGTTATCTGATGGCGCTGCTGTCGGGCAGTGTCGAGTTTTTCGGTGGCCTGGCCGTACTGATCGGCCTGCTGGCTCGCCCGGCTGCTCTGGGCCTGGCGGTATTGTTGCTGGTGGCGATTTTCTCGGTGCACATCGGCAACGGGCTGTTCATGGCCAACAATGGTTATGAGTTCGCCCTGGCTCTGCTGGGTGGTGCCATTGCGATTCTGATCGAAGGTGCAGGCAAACTCTCGGTGGATAGCGCCATCGCCAGGTAATGGAGCGGCATGGGTATCAGCAAAGGCTCGCCTTGTGAAAGGCGGGCCTTTCTGGTTGATGGCATTTGACAATTAACCAACGGCTTCTCTAGGATGCTGGCAGGCGCCGATTTAACAACTACTTGCGGGGCGCCAGGCAAGGCCCGGACCTTGTCGAAATACCGCTAAAACGTTGGTTCGGTGTTGCCTCCCACCGCTGCCCAGCGGACCTCCCGAGGCTGAGACAAGACACCATGAACAACCTGCGCCCCCTCGCTCGCCTGTCCCCGATTACCACTGTGCTGTCGCGCAAGAATCCGAAAATCCTGTTGGGCGGTTCACATCAGCCGACGCTGTTGCGTTATCTGGATGGCTGGCCTCGACGTCGCGGCGGTTCCTGCGCCTTTCTTATTCAATTTGCCGATACGACCCAATCGCTGGCTCATTACGCCAATGACCAGTTCGATCTGGCGGTGATTCAGACTCCGGATGCCGACAACGTCGAGCAGGTCATCCGTGATCTGACGCGCATTGCCCGTCAGGGGTTTATCACACTCGGCTGACAAGTACTGCAACCCGCCGTTCTCTCTCGTTATTCAAGCCCTCCCGAAACGGGTTGCGATCGTGCAACCCGTGACCTTCCGTCCGCTGACGACTCGATTGGCATGAAGCTTTCCGTGCTTCAGTCGATAGCGAGGTCGTGTAGTGCAAATCCCTGACAGCGTTTTACAACGCTGGAACCAGTGCGTGACCCAGGCCACTCATCGCCTGTCCTTGTCATGACTGATCGCATCTCTCCGACTTTTCGTACAAAGCCTGACGCACCGATTTTTCGCATAAATACACCAACACAAACGAGAAAGGGATCGTCTCAAAAAAGGCCCTGAACGGCTGTCGCTAAAAAATAGTGAATGAGAATCTGATGAACATATTGAGCCCTGCCGTTTACGTTACAAACCGTGTCCGCTTCCCCATAAAGTTTTTTATCCTTGGTGTCATTGTCCTCATCCCTCTGCTTTTTCTCGGTATCCGGGTCATGCAGACGCTCAACGCCAGCATCGACACGCTGAGTCATGAGCAGGTAGGCCAGAAATACCTGTTGGACGTTACCCCTGTACTACGCCTGTCCATGATGCAACGGGCCCTGACCCACAGCATGCTCAGCGGCAATGAAGGCGCCAAGGCCGATGTTGCTCGCAATGCCGAGAAACTTGAGCAGGCCTTCAACGAACTGGCGATCCAGGACGGGAAGTTCGGCAAGTATCTGGAAACCGCTGACCGGGTGCAGAAGTTGCGTGCCGATACCCGTGAATTGATCGAACGAGCCAAGAGCGGTGGGGATCCATTGACCCTCTTCAGTGCCTGGAACGACCAGTTGACCAAGGTATTGGGTTTTATCTATTACATTTCGGCCACTTCCGGAATGATTCTGGACGAAGACTATGGCTCGTTGTTTCTGATCGACCTGAGCACCTTGCGACTGCCCAGGCAAATCAATGTGATCGGACAGATTCGCGGCCTGGCCACCGGTTTCAGTGCCGACCGCCAGATTGACGAGACCACCCGCGCCTTTGCCCTGAACCTGATGAAGCAGGAAGCCCAGATTCGCCAGGAGTTGCAGCAGAGCCTGCGTCTGCTGCGTCGCCAGGAGCCGGCTCTCACAGATGTGGTGGAGCAACCTGTAACCCTGGCCATCAACGACCTGGAAAACCTGAGCCGTGACCTGATGGACTATCTGGATCCGGGCCAGCGCTCGAACGTAAACGCCAACACCCTGGGTGAGCGCGGCAATGCCGTGGTAGCGCAGTTCTACAAGGCTCAGGAGCAGATGCAGGCTTCGCTGCAGAGCCAGATCGCCACCCGCCTGCAGGATCGTAACAATGAGCGCATGTTTTTTATCGGCCTGTTCGTCGTTCTCGGCGTCTTGCTGCTGTACGCCTTTGCAGGCATTTACAGTGCTTTGCGCAGCGCAGTGGAAGAACTGCTGAGCGTGACTGCCCGCATTGCCCAAGGCGACCTCACTGCCCGTGTCAAAGTAGGCAGTCGTGACGAGATCGGTGATGTCGGTACTGGCCTCAACAGCATGGTCGAAGCCTTCTCCCATTCCTTGAGCCAGGTCGAGAGCAGTTCACATTCTGTCTCCGAGTCCGCGCAACGTCTGGAGCGCTCGATCAGTCAGGCCAAGCAATCCATGAATGCCCAGCAGGCCGAGACCGAACAGGTCGCCACCGCTATCAACGAAATGACTACCAGTGTGGCCGATGTGGCGCAGAACACCGAAGGTGCTGCACGCGCTGCCGAAGCGGCCAGCAGTGCTTCCACCAAGGGCCTGCAAGTCATGGGTGACACTCGGGCAACCATCGAAGCCCTGGTCAATGAAGTTCAGCTCAGTGGCCAGAAAGTCGAAGCCCTGGCGACTCACAGCCAGGAAATCGGCGGCGTGATCGAGGTGATTCGCACCATTGCCGACCAGACCAACCTGCTGGCGTTGAACGCGGCCATCGAAGCGGCGCGGGCCGGCGAGCAGGGTCGAGGCTTTGCGGTGGTCGCAGACGAAGTGCGCACCCTGGCGTCGCGTACCCAGAATTCCACAGAGGAAATTCGTCGCATCATTCAGCAACTGCAAGATGCGACGGACGAAGCCGTGCAGCAGATGAAAGCCGGGCAGGACCGTGCCCATGCGTGCCTGGATGCTTCCGAACAGGCCTCGGGAACCCTGCAACAGATCAACGAAGCCGTGGACGGCATCGTGGGCATGAACACCCAGATCGCCAGCGCAGCCGTGCAACAGCACTCGGTGTCGGAAGATATCAACCGCAACGTCATGGGCATCCGCAGCAGCAGTCTGGTGGTGATGGATGGCGTGAATGACAACGCTGCAACCGCAGACGAACTGTCCTCACTGGCCAGCGAACTGCGCACCGTGGTCAGCCGCTTCCAGTTATCCCGATAAGCTCCAAAGGCCTTTCAGTCCTCTGAAAGGCCTGCTCTTCCAGCTTGCAGCTTGCCGCTCGCAACTTCTACTATCCCCTTCTCTATTTCTTCGACTCCCGCTGGTTAGTGAGAATCCTCTTTTGCCTACAAACATCATTACAACGGAAGGTCATGAGGCCCTGAAAAAGGAGCTGGATTACCTGTGGCGGGAAAAGCGTCCCGATACCACCCGCAAGGTCACCTGGGCGGCATCGCTGGGGGATCGTAGTGAAAATGCCGACTATCAGTACAACAAGAAGCTGCTTCGCGAGATCGATCGCAGGGTTCGCTACCTTCGCAAGCGGCTTGAGGATGTGCGGGTGGTTGCCTATTCCCCCGAGCAGGAAGGCAAAGTCTTTTTCGGGGCCTGGGTGGAGATCGAAAACGAAGCGGGTGAGGTCAAGAAATTCCGCGTCGTGGGGTATGACGAGATCTACGGCCGCAACGACTACATCTCCATCGACTCACCCATGGCTCGTGCGCTGCTGAAAAAGGAAGTGGGTGATGAGGCGGTGGTGCAGACACCTGGGGGAGAGGTGCTTTGGTGGATCAATGAGATTAGTTATGGCCAGTGATATTCGCGGATAAATCCTGCATGGTGTCAAAAAGCAAGTGGCTGGATCACAATCCGTGGGAGGGGCCTTGGCCGCGACAGCTTCATCATCAGGCGCTGAAAATGTGTTGCCTGTAAGCAAGTCGTCGCGGCCAAGGCCCCTCCCACAAGTGACTCCCACATGAGTGGTGTGGGAGCGAAAGCCTCAACCCTCGCGCAAAACCGCCAGCGGGCTGGCATTCAAGGCGCGTCTTGTGCCGAAAACGCCGGCGCCGCCGACCAGCAGGGCGCCGATCAGTGGCAGCAGCAACAGCCATGGGTGCGGTTGCCAGGCCAGATCGAAGGCGTAACGGTATAGCACCAGACTGACCAGTTCACAGCCCAGCGCGGCCAGCAAACCACTGGCCGCACCCAGCAGACCGAACTCGATCCGGCGCGACTTGATCAGCAGCTTGCGTTCGGCACCCAGGGCACGCAAAAGGGCACCCTGGCGGATACGCTCATCCAGTGTCGCCTGCAATCCCGAAAACAGCACGGCAATGCCGGCCGCCAGCACGAACAGCAGCACGAACTGCACGGCCAGGGTCACTTGATCCAGGATGCTGCGCACTTGAGCCAGCAGGGCTTCCACGCCCAGGATGCTGATGGCCGGGTAGGCACGGGAAAGCTCGACGATCTGCTTGTCCTGGCCGGGCGGCAGATAGAAGCTGGTCAGGTAAGTGGTCGGCAAGTCGGTGAGTGTGCCGGGCTGGAAGATCATGAAAAAGTTGGGCTGGAAGGTGTCCCAGTTCACGTCCCGCAGGCTGGTGACCACTGCTTCGCGAGTCAGGCCGCCGACGATGAAGCTCAGGTTGTCCCCCAGCTTGATCCCCAGGCTGTCTGCCAGCTTGGCTTCCACCGAGACACCGGGTTTGGCGTCAGCAGCGGCTGTCGGTGCCCACCACTGGCCGGCCGTCAGCCTGTTGCCTTCGGGCATATCGGCTGCCCAGGTCAGACTCAGGTCGCGACGGGTCGCATTTTCGCCTCGTGAATCCTTGGTCACGAAGTTGCCGACCGGTTGGCCGTTGATATTCACCAGACGACCCGGCACCACGGGGTAGAGCGGGGCGGAGTGGGTCGACAGTCGGCTCAGGGTCTGGGCGAAGTTATCTTTCTCGGCAGGCAGCACATTGAGCACGAAGTAGTTCGGCGCATCCTTGGGTAACTGGTTCTGCCAGGTGTCGAGCAGTTCGCCGCGCAGCAGGGCGATAAGGCCCATGGACAGCAGAATCAGCCCGAATGCCAGTGACTGACCGGCAGCCGCCAATGGATAGCGCAGCAACTGGCCCAGACCCAGGCGCCATGGCAGGGACGCGCCGGACAACAGGCGGCGCAGACTCTTGAGAGCCAGCAGCAACAGGCTGCCCAGCACCAGCGCGGCCACGATGCCGCCACCCAGCAGGGCGAAGGTCAGCACCAGATCCAGGCTCAGACGCCACATGATCAGGCCCAGCGCCAGCAGTGCCGCGCCGTAGACCAGCCAGGAACTGGCCGGAATCGGCAGCATGTCACGACGCAGTACGCGCAACGGCGGTACGCGGCCCAGGGCGGCCAGTGGCGGGAGGGCAAAACCGGCCAGGGCAACCAGTCCGGTGCCGATCCCGGCAAAGGCGGGCATCAGGCCGCCAGCAGGAACGGTGGCCGGCAAGAGGCTTTGCAGCAGGGCAAACAGACCCAGTTGCGCCAGCCAGCCCAGCAGGGCACCGCTCAAGCTGGCCATCAGGCCGATGATTGCCAGTTGCAGGCTGAACAGGGTCATGGTTTCGCTGCGAGACAGACCCAGGCAGCGCAGCAGCGCGCTGGAGTCGAAACGCCGGGCGGCGAAGCGCGATGCCGAGAGTGCAACGGCGACACCCGCCAGCAGCACAGCCACCAGACTCGCCATGTTCAGATAACGCTCGGCCTTGCCCAGTGCGCCGCCGATCTGCTGGCTGCCGTCCCGGGCGTCCTTGATTTCCTGATGAGGCTCAAGACCCGGCTCGATGGCCTTGCGGTAGGCGGCCAGCACTTCGGGTGGGCCGCTCCACATTTCCCGGTACTCGACCCGGCTGCCCGGCTGCACGACACCGGTGGCGGCAAGGTCTTGCAGGTTGATCATCACCCGGGGCGTCAGGCTGTAGAAGTTGCCGGCACGATCAGGCTCGTAGGTGAGGATGCGAGTCAGCTTCAGGGTTCTGGAGCCGACATCGATGTTGTCGCCGATCTTCAGGTTCACAGCCGGTAACAGGCGTGCCTCGGCCCAGGCTTCGCCGGGCTCCGGGCCATTGCCGATCTGCTCGGGCTGATAGAGGTCGGGTGCGCTTTTCAGATCGCCCCGCAGCGGATAGACGTCATCCACGGCCTTGATGCTGGAAAGCTGAATGCCGCTGTCGGTGGCGATCACGCTGGAGAACAGCACGATGCGCGCATGATCGAGCTTGAGCTTTTCGCCGGCTTCAATCTGTTCGGGACGGGCAGGGCTTGAGCCTTCCAGGATCAGGTCGGCACCGAGGAATTCGGTCGCCCGCAGCATCATGGCGCCATTGAGGCGCGCACCGAAGTAACCGATGGCGGTACTGGCGGCAACAGCGACCACCAGCGCGAAGAACAGCACACGCAACTCGCCTGCGCGGGCATCGCGCAGCAGTTGGCGGGCGGCAAGGCTGAGCAGGCGCATAAAGGGCAGGCGTGCCATCAAGGCTCCAGAGGGGCGACCAGTCGCCCACCTTCAAGACGGATCAGGCGTCGGCAGCGATGGGCCAGACGCTCGTCATGGGTGACCAGCACCAGCGTCGTGTTGCGCTCCTTGTTCAACTCGAACAACAGGTCGCTGATGCGCTCGCCGGTGTGGCTGTCCAGGTTGCCGGTGGGTTCGTCGGCGAACAGCACATCCGGGTCGGCAGCGAAGGCTCGGGCAATCGCCACCCGTTGCTGCTCGCCACCGGACAACTGGCGTGGGGTGTGGGTCAGGCGTTTGCCCAGTCCGACACGTTCCAGCAGGCTGCGGGCCTTTTCCCGGGCGTCTTTGCGGCCTTCAAGCTCCATGGGCAGCATGACGTTTTCCAGGGCATTGAGGCTGTCGAGCAACTGGAACGACTGGAAGACGAAACCGACGTGTTCGGCGCGAACCCTGGCGCGCTGGTCTTCATCCAGCTGGCTCAGGTTGCGGCCCGACAGGGTCACGGCACCGGCGCTCGGCAGGTCGAGCCCGGCCAGCAGGCCCAGCAGGGTGGATTTGCCGGAACCCGAGGAACCAACGATGGCCAGCGTATCTCCCTTGTTTAGTTCCAGAGAGAGTTCGTGCAGGATAGTCAGGTCACCTTCGGTGCTGGGGACCACTTTGCTGAGGCTTTGGGCACTGAGAATACTTTCACTCATGGAGAATCCGATGCGTGCGTGGTTTTTAAGTGCTGGCCTGGGGTTATTGCTGCTGTCACAAGGGGCAGTGGCGGGCACGGTATTGATCGTTGGAGATAGTATCAGCGCGGCTTTCGGCATGGATACCCGTGTCGGCTGGGTCAGCCTGCTCGAGCAGCGCATGCGCGACGAGGGATACACCGATAAAGTCGTCAATGCGTCCATCAGTGGCGACACCAGTGCCGGAGGCCTGGCGCGGCTGCCCACGCTGCTTGCAGAGCATAAGCCGGAGCTGGTTATTCTCGAATTGGGTGGCAATGACGGGCTGCGGGGGCAACTGCCAGCACAATTGCAACAAAATCTTGCATCAATGATAGATCGCTCTCGCGAAGCGGGTGCCAAGGTGCTTTTATTGGGTATGCGGATTCCACCCAACTATGGCCCGCGCTACACCAAGGCCTTCGAGGACGTCTACAGCACCCTTGCCGAAGAGAAAAAAGTCCCTCTGATGCCCTTTTTCCTCGAGGGTGTGGCGGGCGTTCCGGGGCTGATGCAAGACGATGGTCTGCACCCGGCACCGAGTGCTCAGGGCAAGTTGCTGGAAAATGTCTGGCCAAGCCTGAAACCGCTGCTTTGAGGCTTTTCTGGGCGGTGGCTTTCGGCTAATGTGGCGCCCCCTATCTGGAGCCCCTCATGCCGCGTCCCGCCTGGTCCCTATATGCCTATCAAATGATCGAGCCCGATGAGCAGCTCGATCTGTTCGCGTGCCAGGAAGCCAGGGTGCATCTGATCGCGCGGCAACTGGAACTGGGTGGCTCGATTGATCGTACCTTGTGCGGCACTTTGCTCCCGGCGCAGCCACGCTGGTCGGGGGTCGAGCAGCAAGCCTTGATCGATGAGCGGCTGTGCCCGCTGTGCAAGGCTATTCTCGACGCTCAGCGGCGCGGTATGCACCCGATCTGGCCTGAACTCTAGCTGTCTCTCTTCAGACCCTGTCTCCCGGTTCTGCAAGCGCCGGTGTACACTTCATCAATTTCCCCCATTTGCCGTTTAGCCGAAGGATCTTCCCGGATGTTGTCGCGCATTCCAGCCGTTACCCGCTGTCTGTCGCTTGCCGCTCTTTTTGTGGCCTGCTCTGTCAATGCACTGGAGTTTCCATTGCCTGCGCCTGGAGAGGACATCATCGGGCAGGTTCAGGTGATCAAGGCCCGCTACGAAGATACCTTTGCCGATATCGGGACCAAGTACGACCTGGGCTATCTGGAGATGATTGCGGCCAACCCGGGCGTCGACCCATGGTTGCCGGGTGCAGGCACCGATATCGTGTTGCCGACCCGCTTCATTCTGCCGCCGGGTCCGCGTGAAGGTATCGTCATCAATCTGGCCGAATACCGGATGTACTACTACCCCAAGGGCCAGAACGTGGTGCACACCTATCCTCTGGGTGTGGGGCGCGAAGGCTGGGGTTCGCCGATTGGCGTGACCAAGGTGATCGCCAAGACCCCGAACCCTACCTGGACACCGCCAGCGTCGATCCGCGCCGAGCACGCGGCTGATGGCGACATCCTGCCCAGCGTCGTTCCTGCCGGTCCCGATAACCCGCTGGGTCCGTTCAAGTTCGGACTGGGCATGTCCGGTTACCTGATCCATGGTTCCAACAAGAAATTCGGCATCGGCATGCGCACCAGCCATGGCTGCTTCCGCATGTACAACAACAACGTGCTGGAACTGGCAGACATGGCGCCGGTTGGCACAACCGTGCGCATCATCAGCGAGCCGTACAAGTTCGGTATCAGCGGCGGCAAGGTGTATCTGGAAGCTCATACCCCGCTGGACGATCAGGGCAATCCGTCGGTGGTCGACAAGCACACTGGTGTCATCAATGCCTTGCTCAAGCGCGAGGATCTGGCCAACAACCTGCGCATGAACTGGGATCTGGTGCGTGATGTGGTGGCTGCCGAAGATGGCATGCCGGTGGAAATCGCGGTTCCGGGCACTGCGCCTGCGGCTTCCGAAGCGCCTGTGATCTTTCAGTAAGCTGTCTTGAGTCATGGTCAGCCTGAGCGGGCTGGCCAGGGCCTGAGCACTGAATCGCAGGCAATAAAAAGGCCGACCCGTGCGAACGGGTCGGCCTTTTCAATAACCCCGAGGGATTATTACTTGCGGCTTGCCTTGTCCAACATGCGCAGAGCGCGCTCGTTGGCTTCGTCAGCAGTTTGCTGAGCTTTTTGAGCAGCAGCCAGAGCTTCGTCAGCCTTGCGATAGGCTTCGTCGGCACGTGCTTGCGAACGAGCTGCTGCGTCTTCGGTAGCTGTCAGACGAGCTTCGGTTTCTTTGGAGACGCTGCTGCAACCGGTGGCCAGAACTGCGGCCAGAGCCAGAGCAGAGAATTTCAGAACGTTGTTCATCGTGTTCCCCTTAAGGACTTTTCTTTAAATTAGTCATCTCTCGAAAGTGAGAAAATGACCGGCGTACATAGTACCCATTGTTTGTAGTAAGTAAACTGACGAAGCGCAAGAAGGGATAAAAATCTTGGCTTTGAAAGTGTTCCGCACTACTTCTCAAGCAAATTGTATAAAAACTATCCACTTTGCCGTGTCATCTTGTGACAGTGCGTCTGACGACCGCATGGCTCGAGAAGACACGTACGGTCATGCCCCGGAATCCGGGTGCTGCGGCTTCATATCGGCCATTTCGTGTCCAATGCAGCACCTTGCTCCCGAAGGGCAGGTCATCTGAAAAGGACTGCGGTGACTTTCAATGTTCATGGACGTCTCAATCGACAGCATCCGGCAAGGACTGGTTCAACCAGGCCTGTAAATAGCAGGTCGAACATGCTTTTTTATGATCGATATGCTTGAGCATTTTCTACAAGGGTGCCTACTATCTGAAGGTGCTGTTTGCTGAAGATCGCAATGCTCTTCTCGGTGTCCAGGCAGGCACGGGGTGGCGTAGATATTCCTTCGCCGGAAAAACATCGGTAAGGTAGGGGTCAATTCCAAGACCCGCGAGGAGTAGTGATGAGCGAGGCGTTGTCCATCCACCATGATAAGACCGGTCATCAATTTGAAGTCAATATTGACGGCCACCGTGCCTACCTGACCTACATGGACCTGGGGAAACAGACACTGGATTTCTACCGGACCTTCGTCCCGGACGAGCTTCGTGGCAGGGGGATTGCCGCAGCCCTGACCGAACAGGCGCTCAACTATGCCGACAGCATGGGATATACCGTGATCCCGTCCTGCTCCTATGTGGAGCGCTACATGGAGCGTCATCACCGTCAGGCTGCCAAGATCTGAGGGCACAGCGCACCATGAAAAACGCCGGGCATATGCCCGGCGTTTTTCATTGCAGTACAGCCATCAACCCCGGTTGCGTTTAGGCAACACGTCCTTGAGTTTGGCGTGCATGCTGCGCAGGGTTTTTTCGGTGCTTTCCCAGTCGATACAGGCATCGGTGATCGATACGCCGTATTGCAGTTCCGACAGGTCTTTGGGAATGGCCTGACAACCCCAGTTCAGGTGACTCTCAACCATCAGGCCGATGATCGACTCGTTGCCTTCCAGGATCTGGTTGGCGACGTTCTCCATGACCAGCGGTTGCAGGGCAGGGTCCTTGTTGGAGTTGGCATGGCTGCAATCGACCATGATGTTCGGGCGGATACCGGCCTTGTTCAGGGCCTGTTCGCAGAGCGCGACGCTGACCGAATCATAGTTCGGCTTGCCGTTGCCGCCGCGCAGTACCACGTGGCCGTAGGCATTGCCCTTGGTGGTCACGATGGACACGCCACCTTCCTGGTTGATACCCAGGAAGCGGTGCGGGCTGGAAACCGATTGCAGGGCGTTGATGGCAACGGTCAGGCCGCCATCGGTGCCGTTCTTGAAGCCTACGGCCGACGAAAGGCCGGAAGCCATTTCGCGGTGCGTCTGGGATTCGGTGGTGCGCGCGCCGATGGCCGACCAACTGATCAGATCCTGCAGGTATTGCGGAGAGATCGGGTCCAGCGCTTCGGTAGCGGTCGGCAGGCCCATTTCCGCCAGGTCCAGCAACAGCTGGCGACCAATGTGCAGGCCATCCTGGATCTTGAAGGAGTCATCCAGGTACGGGTCGTTGATCAGGCCTTTCCAGCCGACCGTGGTGCGTGGCTTCTCGAAGTACACGCGCATGACCAGGTACAGGGTGTCCGACAGCTCGGCTGCCAGGGTCTTGAGACGTTCGGCGTATTCCTTTGCTGCCTTCAGGTCGTGGATCGAGCATGGCCCGATCACGATGAACAGGCGATGATCCTTGCCGTCGAGAATGTTGCGGATCACTTCGCGGCCCTGGCTTACCGTGTGCAGGGCAGTGCCGGTAAGAGGGATATCGCGCTTGAGTTGATCCGGCGTGATCAGAGTCTCGTTGGACGCAACGTTGAGGTCGTCAATCGGTAAATCAGCCATCGTGTTACTCATCAGGTCACGGGTGCTGGCCGCCTGCTGTGTTTCTTGCGACGGTGTCCAGCATGGTTGAGCGTATCGGGGAGCCGAACCTTAGCGCGTTACCCCGTCCCTCGACAATGGGTAAACGTGGCTTTGGGCTGTCCGTGCTGTAATAAATGCAGTACTTCAAGCAAGGATAGCCGCCCGGTTCTGCGGCGAATTTGCAACCTGACTGCATGCGTCGGATAGTGTGTGCGAACAATCAGAGTTGCCATGAGGCAGACGATCTTGAGAGGGAAGATGATGACCCGTGATACGAGCAAACCGAGGATCGGTATTATCGGTACCGGTGCTATCGGTGGTTTTTATGGGCTGATGCTGGCGCGTGCCGGTTTTGACGTGCACTTCCTGTTGCGCAGTGAATTCAATGCAGTGGTCACTCATGGCCTGCAGGTGAACAGTGCCGTGCATGGCAACCTGAAGCTCGATCCGGTTCAGGCCTATTGCTCCGTTGCCGATATGCCGCCTTGTGACGTGTTGCTGGTGGGCACCAAAAGCACCAGTAATGCCGGGCTGGCACCTGTCATTGCACGGGCTGCGGCGCCGGGCGCAAAAGTCCTGCTCTTGCAGAATGGCCTGGGAGTCGAAGATCAGTTGCGGCTCCTGTTGCCCGATAGCCTGCATCTTCTGGGCGGCTTGTGTTTCATTTGCGTACACCGTGTCGAACCCGGCGTTGTGGCTCATCAGGCTTTTGGCGCCGTGAGTATCGGCTATCACAGCGGCCCGGCTGGCGATCAGGAAAGTCGTCAGGCTGCCGTCGAGGAATGCTCGACTCTGTTCCAGGTGGCAGGTGTCGAATCCCATGCGATGGCTGACCTGCAGCAGGCGCGCTGGCAGAAACTGGTGTGGAATGTGCCCTATAACGGGTTGTCCGCGCTGTTGCAGACCAGCACCACGCCGCTGATGGTCGACCCTTGCAGTCGTGAACTGATCAAGGGATTGATGGATGAAGTGGTGCAGGGCGCCGAGGCGTGTGGCTATATCCTGCCTGAAGGGTATGCTCATCACCTGTTCGAGATAACCGGCAAGATGCCCGATTACAAACCCAGCATGCACCACGACTTCATCGAAGGGCGGCCGCTGGAGCTGGAAGCCATCTACGCCAGGCCATTGGCTGCAGCGCTGGCCGCCGGCTATGACATGGCGCGGGTCCGGGTGCTTTATCAGGCTCTGGCGTTCATCGAACGGCGCAATAAATAGTGGTCAAGCGAGGAGGCGATCATGGCTGAGCGTGATGAGCAAAAACTGGTGCTGGCGATTTCGTCGCGAGCATTGTTCGATCTGCGCGAAAGCCATGCGGTGTATATGGCGGATGGGGTTGAAGCCTATCGCCAGTATCAGATCGACCATGAAGACGAGGTGCTGGAACCGGGCGACGCTTATCTGCTGGTGGAAAAGCTGCTGAGCCTCAACGCCAGCCTCAGCAAGGCGCGGGTCGAAGTCATCCTGGTTTCGCGTAACAGTGCCGACACCGGGTTGCGGGTTTTCAATTCCATCCAGCATTACGGGCTGGACATCACCCGTGCCGCATTTGTCGGCGGGCGCAGTCCTTATCCTTATCTGGCGGCGTTTGGTTGCCATCTGTTTCTTTCCACCCATGCCGAAGACGTGCGCAGCGCCCTGGATGCCGGATTTGCCGCAGCGACCATTCTCTCGGGTGGCGCACGTCGGGCGGCCAGTTCCGAGTTGCGAATCGCGTTCGACGGTGATGCGGTGCTGTTTTCCGACGAGTCCGAGCGTATCTACCAGACCGGCGGGCTGGCTGCCTTTCAGGCCAGTGAACGCGAGTCTGCCCGTGAACCTCTGCGCGGCGGCCCTTTCAAGCCGTTCCTGGCGGCCCTCAACCTGTTGCAGCGGGAGTTTCCCGAAGAAAGCTGCCCGATTCGCACGGCCCTGGTCACCGCCCGTTCCGCACCGGCCCATGAGCGGGTGATTCGCACCTTGCGCGAGTGGGATATCCGGCTTGATGAATCGCTGTTTCTGGGCGGTTTGCAGAAGTCGGCCTTTCTTGAAGCGTTCGCGGCAGATGTGTTCTTCGACGATCAGCCCGGCCACTGCGAGAAGGCTCGGGAGGTCGTAGCTACCGGCCATGTTCCTCATGGCATCAGCAATGAAGTCAAGCTCTGAAAGTGCAAGGCGCAATAAGCCGCCTTCGTAGTCTTTGTTGCGCTGCTAAGCTGAATCAATCTCCGCCATTCCGGTTGTTTGGGAGGTTATATGATTCGTTCGATCCTGTGTGCCACAGACCTCGGTCTGTATGCGCCCTATGTAGTGCAGCATGCGCTGGCGATGGCTCGAACTTTCAATGCCGGTCTCTATGTCATTCATGTTGTCGAACCCATGGGGCTGTTCGCCGAGTCGGTGTTGCAGAGTTACCTGGGCGAGGATGAGCTGAAGGATCTCCACGGCAAGGGCGTGAGTACATTCATGGATGGCATAGAGCAACGGATGCTCGACGGGTTTCGTGAAGAACTAGGTGAAGGTCATAAAGACCTGTCTTTCATCCGCGCAGTGAGGGTTGTCCAGGGTGAGCCTTGCAATATGATCCTTGAACAGACACGCGAGCTGGCAGTGGACTTGCTGGTGCTAGGTAGTCATAGCCATATGGCGAAAGAGGGCGCGCCGATCGGTCGTACGGCCGCCAGGGTTTTACAGCTTTCTGATGTACCGGTTTACATGGTGCCCATGATGCAGAACAGAGGACGGGGGCAGGAGTGATGGTGTAAATGATGGTTTAAGTGAAATCGAGCGTGCGATTACCTCTCAAAGGTGATAAAAAGTTCTAGCGTTCTCCACTCGACCATTAATCCAGTTATATACCGTCGCTGATACCCCTAGGGTTTATCTGCTTTGAGGGATACATATGAAGCTTCAACAATTGCGCTACATTTGGGAAGTGGCGCACCACGACCTCAACGTTTCCGCGACGGCACAGAGCCTTTATACCTCGCAGCCCGGCATCAGCAAGCAGATACGCTTGCTTGAAGACGAGCTGGGGGTGGAAGTTTTTGCCCGCAGCGGCAAGCACCTGACGCGAGTTACGCCAGCCGGTGAGCGCATTATCACCACCGCCGGCGAGATCCTGCGCAAGGTCGAAAGTATCAAGCAAATCGCCCAGGAATTCTCCAACGAGAAAAAGGGCACCTTGTCGATTGCAACCACCCACACCCAGGCGCGCTATGCATTGCCGCCTGTGATCAGTAATTTCATCAGGCAATACCCGGATGTTGCATTGCACATGCATCAGGGTTCACCCGTACAGATCGGAGAAATGGCGGCTGACGGGACCGTGGACTTCGCCATCGCCACCGAAGCACTCGAGCAGTTCGGTGACCTGGTCATGATGCCGTGCTATCGCTGGAACCGCTGTGTCGTGGTGCCTCAGGGCCATCCCCTGACCAAGGTGCCCAAGCTGACTCTGGAGCTGTTGGCCGAATACCCGATCGTGACGTATGTATTCGGGTTCACGGGACGTTCCAAGCTTGATGAAGCATTCAGCCATCGGGGCCTGGTGCCCAAGGTCGTCTTCACGGCTGCGGATGCGGACGTGATCAAGACCTATGTGCGGCTGAATCTGGGTGTCGGCATCGTTGCCAGGATGGCAGTGGATGAAGAACTGGACAGCGACCTGGTCATCCTTGATGCCAGCGACCTGTTCGAGTCCAGCATCACGAAGATTGCTTTCCGTCGTGGGACGTTCCTGCGTGGCTTCATGTGCGACTTTATCGAGAAGTTCGCTCCGCACCTGACTCGCGAAGTGATGGCCAAAGCGATTCAGTGCCATAACAAGCAGGAGCTTGAAGAACTGTTTGAAGGTGTTGAGCTGCCCGTGCATTGATGGGGTTTCACACCTTCGCGGATGAATTCGCTCCCACATGGTATGTATGTGGGGCGGATTCATCCGCGAAAACGGTCATCAACCCTTGGTGATCAGATTCCCGGCATGCAATCCGCACTCTTTCTGCGTTGCTTCTTCCCACCACCAGCGGCCTTCGCGTTCGTGCTGGTTCGGCAATACCGGGCGCGTGCAGGGTTCACAACCAATGCTGATGAAACCGCGCTCATGCAGGCTATTGTAAGGCAGCTCCAGCATGCGGATATAGCCCCAGATTTCTTCGCTGCTCATCTGTGCCAGTGGGTTGAACTTGTACAGCGTGCGCTCGGGTGTCGAAAAGGCGCTGTCCACTTCCAGGACGGCTACCGCGCTGCGGGTGCCCGGGCTCTGGTCACGACGCTGGCCGGTTGCCCAGGCCTTGACGCCTGACAGCTTGCGGCGCAGGGGCTCGATCTTGCGAATGCCGCAGCACTCGCCATGACCATCCTTGTAGAAGCTGAACAGGCCCTTTTCCCTGACGAAAGGCTCAAGCTTCTGCTGATCGGGAGAGATCAGTTCGATGGTGATACCGTAATGCTCGCGGACCTGCTCGATGAAGCGATAGGTCTCTGGATGCAGGCGTCCGGTATCCAGGCTGAATACCTTGACGTTCTTGTTCAGCTTCCAGGCCATGTCCACCAGCACCACATCCTCGGCACCGCTGAAGGAAATCCACAGCTCGTCACCGAAATGCGTGAAGGCCAGTTTCAGAATGTCCTGGGCAGACTTGTTGGCATACGTCGCGGCAAGTTCAGCGACGTCGAAAGGTTGGCTCATCAGGCGGCTTCCTAGGTACAAGAGTGGCGCTTAAGCGCTCGTGATGGCGGCAATGGTAACAAAAACCACCGGCCTGTGGCCTTGCGTTGAAACGACACCAGACCCTAGAGTGCCGCTTCGCTTGATCTCGAAATCCCTGGAGGAGTGTTCTGTGGAAATTGCCTGTCTCGACCTGGAAGGTGTACTGGTCCCGGAAATCTGGATTGCCTTTGCCGAGAAAACCGGTATCGAATCGCTGCGGGCGACCACCCGGGACATTCCTGACTATGACGTGCTGATGAAGCAGCGCCTGCGCATTCTCGATGAGCACGGCCTGAAGCTGTCGGATATTCAGGACGTGATCGCCACCCTCAAGCCGCTGGACGGGGCGGCCGAGTTCGTTGACTGGCTGCGCGAGCGCTTTCAGGTGGTGATTCTCTCGGACACCTTCTACGAGTTCTCTCAGCCGCTGATGCGCCAGTTGGGCTTCCCGACGTTGCTGTGTCATCGGTTGATCACCGACGAGACGGATCGTGTCGTCAGCTATCAGTTGCGCCAGAAAGATCCCAAGCGTCAGTCGGTACTGGCCTTCAAGAGTCTGTACTACCGCGTCATCGCCGCGGGTGATTCCTACAACGACACCACCATGCTGGGCGAGGCCGATGCAGGCATCCTGTTCCATGCGCCGGATAACGTCATCCGTGAATTCCCGCAGTTCCCGGCGGTGCATACCTTTGAAGACCTGAAAAAGGAATTCATCAAGGCCTCGAATCGGGATTTGTCGTTGTAGAATTCTTGAATAATGCCGATCAGTCAAGGTACAGACAAAACCTGTGGGAGGCAGCTTGCTGGCGAAAAGGCCTGTGAAACCGGCATATATTCTGCGTTTGTACGCTTAAGTCGCCAGCAAGCTGCCTCCCACAGTCCTCTGACAGACTTGCAACAGAGCCAATTCATTCGCGAACAAGGTTTTCCAGCGTCCTGAGCAACACCCGCACCTTGGTAAACGACTCCTGGTACTCCGACTCGCAGTCGGAGTCTGCGACGATTCCTCCGCCGCCCCAGCAGGAAACACTGCCGTCTTTGACCAGCAGGCTGCGGATGGCGATGGAACTGTCCATTTCACCCCGCACATCCATGTACATCAGCGAGCCGCAGTACAGGGCACGGCGTGTGGGTTCCAGTTCGTCGATGATCTGCATGGCACGGATTTTCGGAGCGCCGGTAATCGAGCCTCCCGGAAAACTGCCTGCGATCAGATCCAGGGCATCCTTGCCGACGGCCAGTTCGCCGGTCACGCTGCTGACCAGATGATGCACGTTCGGATAGCTTTCCAGGCTGAACAGCTCCGGGACTTTTACCGAACCGATGGTGCAACTGCGGCCCAGATCGTTACGCAACAAATCGACGATCATCAGGTTTTCGGCGCGGTCCTTGGGGCTGGCAAGCAGTTCCCGGGCATAGGCCGTATCTTCAACAGCGTCCCGGCCACGCGGGCGTGTCCCCTTGATCGGGCGGGTTTCGACCTGGCTTTCGCTGACCTTGACGAAGCGCTCCGGCGACAGGCTGAGAATCGCGCCGCCGTCGGGCAGCTGCATATAGCCCGAAAAGGGTGTAGGACATGCTGCCCGCAAGGCACAGTACGCGGCCCACGGCTCACCTTCGCAACGCGCCTGAAAACGCTGGGCAAAGTTAACCTGGTAGCAGTCGCCGGACTGGATGTAATCCTGAATGCGTGCCAGTGCCTTGCTGTAATCCAGTGCGCTCAGATCTGCCTGAAACGGACCTTCCAGCCGGAACTCGGGCGCAGCCGCCTCGACCGGCTGGCAGAAAAGCTCCAGCAAACGCTGTTGCTCTGCCTGCGGCAAGGCCGGGTGACAGACCAGTTGCGTGGTGCGCGCCTGATGGTCGCTGACCACCGCCCAGGCATACAGGCCCAGTCGGGCATCGGGCAGTTCCAGGTCGTCGATGGACTGCGCCGGCAGCGGCTCGAGACGGCGGCCGAAATCATAGGCCAGATAGCCGATCAAGCCGCCGACGAAAGGCAGCTCGCTTTCAGCAGGTAATTGCGCAGGGCCCAGAGCCTCGAGGCTGTCGCGCAACCGTTGCAGAAACGCTGTGCCGGACTCGCCCGGCTCGACCACCAGATCTTCCAGCGGCCATGCGCTGAGCAGGTCAAACCTGCCTCGATCCGCCTCGGGGCGGCCGCTGTCCAGCAAGACGGCGCCAGGCGCATGCCGAACCCTTTTGAAGTATTCGGCAGGGTCATATGAGTAACGTAAGGAATAGAGGGAGCAGGTTGACATTTGCAGCGTTCGGTCAGCGTGTGAGGTCCGCGATTGTAAGGCCCGGATGTCTCTATCTTCCAGTGCCTTGTTTCATGAATGAAACACTTGCCTGCTCTTTCACTCCTTTTTGAGTGTTTTTTCTATATGAATGCTGTCCGTAAAGTGGCTGTTTACTAATTAAGGCCGATTCTTCAAGGGGAGGTCTTATTGCTGTTTTCATGGTTTGGCAGAAAGTCTGTGGCGAATTGTTCATAAAAAAGTCGGCTTAGTCTGTAAGTGGATAAGTCAGGGTTTTATTATTTTTAATCAATTGGTTTTTTATCTCTTGTTTGACTTTTTTGCGTGGGAATTAGGCTACTTTCATATGGGAAACGTCCTACATGATTATCGGTTTTGTATTGTTATTCTTCGGCGCTGCTGATGAGGAGTGCTCTATTTTTCATCGCTTTATAAGTCCAGGGAATAAGTTATGTTTTTTTATAATCTATCGCCACTCACTCCTGTGAGTAGGTCGTTGCGGGTTTTAGGGTTTGCACCGTTGATGCTGGTGAGCAATCAAGTCTGGTCTGAAACCGTTGATGGTGTGACAAAAGATATAGACAGCACATATGTCAGGGATGAGTGGAGAGTCATCAATGGCGGTGTGCTTAATGCCAATGGCACCAGAACAGACTCCATAGAGGTGAGTGGTAATAGTACGTTGAATGTTACGGGTGCCCAGATCAGTGGCAGCGGTCTGTTTGGTGCTGCGGTTGATCTCAGGGAAAGTACAGGAAACCTCAGTGGTAGCAGTATCAGTGGAGGGGAAGCCGGTATACGGGCCACCCGATCAAATCTCACGCTGACCGGAAGTTCGGTGAGCGGAACAGAGATGGGGATAGACATTCTCGCGGGGAGCACGGTGGCGATCTCGGGGAGTCAGGTCAGCGGTACAGGTACCGATGGCGTGGGTATCCACATGTTCAATGGTACATTGCAGGTCAATGGCGGTTCGGTTATTTCCGGCACTGTAAATGGCATTCACGTTACCCAAAGCCCGCCAAGTGCCGGTGCGGGAAACCCTTATATCGAACTGGACAATAGTCAGGTGGTGGGGCAGACCGGTGCCGCGATAGTGGTCGATCCTCCCTTTGGAAGTCAGGACTCTACGCACATCGTTGTAAAGAATGGTTCAAGTCTGGTGGGGGGCAACGGCAATATTCTCGAAGTCAACGGTGCTACGGCCAGAATGGACGTGGCAGGTAGCACTCTGGAAGGGAATGTTCAGATCCGTGACAGCGCAAATCTGGATTTGAACCTGGACCAGAGCAGCCTTACTGGCGATGTGATAGCTGAGGCGGGCAGCACCGCAAATGTTGCACTCTCCAACAACTCTGTTCTTACTGGCCGTCTTGAGAACCTCAATAGTCTGGCGATCAATAGCGCTGCAAAGTGGGTGATGGTTGAAGATTCCTCGATCAGCAACCTCGCAATGAATGGCGGCTTTATCAAGATGGGTGAGCCCGATGCGTTCTACAGACTGTCGGTAGGCAATCTGTCTGGCAACGGCACTTTTGTCATGGATGCCGACTTCTCGCAGGGTAAAGTCGATTTTCTGGAGGTAACCGGTACTGCAACCGGCAATCACTCCTTGCTGGTTGGGGCTACAGGTGCCGACCCGCTGGCTGATTCCTCCCTCCATGTGGTGCATACAGCCAGTGGCGACGCGCAGTTTTCGTTGCTAAACGGTCCGGTAGATATGGGGACGTACACTTATGAACTTACCCAGCAAGGTGGAAACGACTGGTATCTGGTAAACACCGGCAAGGTCAGTTCCGGTACCAGCGCTGTGCTGGCGCTGTTCAATACAGCTCCTACTGTCTGGTATGGCGAACTGTCCACCTTGCGTAGCCGTATGGGCGAGTTGCGTTTCAAGGGCGTGCAGCCTGGTGGCTGGATCCGTGGTTATGGCAACAAATTCGACGCCAAGGCGGCATCCGGCGTCGGTTACCAGCAGACGCAGCAGGGTATTTCCTTTGGTGCCGATGCTCCGTTGCCGTGGGGAGACGGTCAGTGGCTGGTCGGTCTGCTAGGCGGTTACAGCAAGTCGGATCTGAACCTTGCCCGTGGGACGACCGGTCAGGTCAGCAGCTACTACGTCGGAGCCTATACAACCTGGCTGGATCAGAGCAGTGGTTATTACTTTGACGGCGTGCTCAAGTTCAACCGTTTTCGTAATGAAGCCGATGTCAGCATGAGCGATGGCTCCG
The DNA here is from genome assembly GCF_018968705.1 of Pseudomonas lijiangensis. Classification (NCBI taxonomy): domain Bacteria; kingdom Pseudomonadati; phylum Pseudomonadota; class Gammaproteobacteria; order Pseudomonadales; family Pseudomonadaceae; genus Pseudomonas; species Pseudomonas lijiangensis. Next base: position 3,462,482 of record NZ_CP076668.1, on the reverse strand, counting down.
AAACCAGAGGAGAGTACGACAACTCAGCTGTGGGGGCCTCGTTAGAGTTCGGCAAGCATATCAAGTTGGATGCTGGCTATTTTGTTGAGCCGTACACGCAGTTGGCAGGTGTGATGGTTCAAGGCAGGGATTATAGCCTTGACAACGGTATGCAGGCTGACGGTGATGTGACCCGCTCTCTGATCGGAAAACTGGGAGCTACTGCAGGCCGTGATTTCGATCTGGGCGCTGGTCGTATTGCCCAGCCCTATGTTCGTGCGGCTTATGTGCATGAGTTTTCCCAGGATAACGGTGTAAAGGTCAATAACAACGTGTTTAACAATGACCTTTCGGGTTCACGGGGTGAGCTGGGTGTCGGCGTTGCCGTCTCGATATCGGATCAACTACAACTGCATGCCGATTTTGATTACAGCAATGGCAGGAAACTTGAGCAGCCATGGGGGGCGAATATAGGGTTGCGTTATAACTGGTAGTTTTTACTGTGACTTTTGTAGGGGGCTGGTCAATCTTTCTGTCCGGCGGATAGTCCATTTTTATAAAAAGCACAATATAAAAAATGATAGGAGTCAACAGGAGCGATCTTATTCGCGAGGCGCCTGTGCATTTCAAGTAAGTGTGTCGCTTGCAATCATGTCATCGCGGATAAATCCGCTCCTGCTATATGCGCGTGGGAGAACTGTCAGTTCTGACAGTGTTCGTGTGTTCACGGAAGGTTTTTAATGGTGGGCGAGTAGCTGTGTATTCGCTACCTGAGGTTTTCAATTCCGGGTTGAAGGCGCTTGCTCATTTATTTACATCATGATCTCAAGGAGAGGGATATGTCGAATTCCGATAAAATCGAAGAAGGTATAAAAAAACGTAGTGAATACCTGCGTTCTTATAATCAAAGGGGGGGAGGAGAGCCCTCGCAGGACCTTGCACCGCTGGATCCTCCTTTGTTGGAGGGTATTCTTGACGGCTTGCCAGAAGGGTTACTGCCTGTTTCTATCCTGGTGGCAGATCTGGATGTAAAGATTCCTTTCTGGGGGACAGTAGTGCCAAACGGCAGTTATGCCGATGTCACGCTGGATATGTTCAACTCCGGGGCGGTTAGAATTTATAGAAAAATTTTACAATTCCAGGGACCGTTAGTCGATACGGATTTCCCTCTGGACCATCCTGTGCCCAATAGCGATATTCCTCATGAAGGCGTATTCACCCTTGAATATACTGTTCGGGAGAGTAATGGAAACATTAACAGTTCCGGCCCCCTTACCATCACTATCGACAGGACTGCGCCTTACGCCAATCCTGATCCTGAACTTGCGTTCCCTGCAGCATTGACAGTTCCCGACAGCGTGATTACCGATGATACGTTTGCGGGAGGCGTCACCGAGTTTGTCTGCACATTGCCTGAGTACCCCGGGATCAGTGATGAAGACACGATTGTGGTCTATTGGGAGCAGGGGTTGCCTCCTGATTCACCCGATGCGCCAAATCCTGTCTTCGGGCCGGACAAGCTCCCCGCGGACCGGAAGATTCCCATCCCCAAAGCGGCTATTGAAGCCAAGCCCAACGGTGCAACCTTTGCGGTCTACTGGCTGACAGACAAGGCCGGTAATGTGAGTGCCATTTCCAGGCCGACTCAGGTGGATGTGCAACTGGGGGCTCTGCCTGACAACTTGAAGGATCCGGAAGTCCCATTGGGGCCACTTGTAGATCTGGCCGATGCTCATCTGGGCGTCGAGGTGCTTATTCCTGCTTTCGACAACCCCAATGGGTCTGTCATCAAAGTGCAATGGGGAGGGACTGCCTTGGGGGATGTCACGCCTGGCTCGACTCCGCGTGATGTCTATGTACCTGTGCCCTGGAGTGTCTTGAATGCCGAATATACCGGAGGTCCCGGGGAGGAGGCTGTACGGGTCAGCTATCAAGTCACTCGTGGGTCGCTGAAATTCCCGGATACGCCGTTATACGTGGATGTGCAGGCTGATTTTTCGGTCATAGGACCCGTAAACCCTGATGAGCCTGATCCGGTCAATCCGACACTGGCTCTCGTTCACCTGACCGGTGCCGATGGTGACCAGGACAAGCTCACACCCAATGATGCTGGCAAGGACATAGTCGCTACTGTGCCTCTTTATGATCCAGTCAATAGTGGTGAGGTGTTGAAGTTGTATTGGGGGGCTCAGGAAGATGCTGTGGCTGAGTTCACTGTGGTAGCCGAGTCCGCCGGTGATCCGGTTGACTTCACTATCCCCTGGGCTGTCATTGAAGCTCAGGCCAACAATCCGGCATTGCCGATGTATTACACCATCAACAGCGCAGACGGTAACAACCCTCAGAAATCCTTGAATACGCCCGTTGAGGTAAATGTTCTGGTTACCGCTTTCGATCCTGTCAGCTTTCCCGATATCTACGAGGATGAAAATGGGAACAAGACACTTTCGTGCGCTTCTCTGTATTCCGAAGACTATGATGATCCAACCGCAAAATTCGGTTTCAGGGTGAAAGTTCCCGCGGATCGGGATTTGAACCCCGGCGATGTGGTGACAGCGGTATGGCAGGGTTATGAGTTTGACGGAAGCACGTCGATTCCCGCGACCCGATTTACCTATACACATACGCCGTTGACCCCGGAAGAGGTTAGTAACGGTTTCATATTTCTTGTTGAGCCTTACGCGGATCATATCTTGCCGATTCGGCAGGGGTATGCAGATGTGACCTACACCGTGACACCTGTGGGCGGCGGAACTCCTGTTCCGGCCGATCCGATGCCTGAGAAACAGTACGTGTCGGTTGTTCGTCCGGGAAATATTACATGTGAAGTGCCACCACCAAAACCTTGAGTCTTGAGGCTGGTCTGCTTGCCAGTTCATCGGCAAGCAGCCTGGCCTTTCAGACATTTTCTGGTGGGTAAAACAGGAGATATTCGATATGGACGTGACCGGTTTTCTGGCGCCTCTACCCATCCCGACAGTGCCTGAAGCGCTGCCGAATATTCCAGGTGGAGAAGACAATCTGTTACCGCGGGAGGCATGGCAGAAAGACCTGAAAATAACCTTTCCTTTATGGGGGGCAAGTGATCCTCGTCCAGGGTTGACTGAAAGGGTTGACTTGAAGTGGGATGGCCGGAAAGTTGCCGAGAAATCCTTCAGTACCCCCATCACGGATCCGGACAGTCTGTTTGCACATATTCCGGTAGCCGAGTTGAGTGAGGGTGTGCATCGCTTGTTTTACGAAGTCTATCTTGCGGACGGCAACTATAACTACTCCGATGCCATTGACATCAACATCGACAAAACCCCTCCGATTCTGGCCGGCAATAAAGACCCTCTGGTTTTTCTGCCTGACCTTATTGGTAACAAGGTGACGGCCCGTTATCTTGAAACTCACGGCAATATGCTTCCCGCTACTGTTCCTGACTATATAACGCGCAGGCCTGGTGACGTCATCAGTTGGTACTGGGAGCAGGTGCCAGTCGGTTCCTTGCTGGCGGGTGATAAAACCCTGAGTCAGGACGATATGAGCCTGCAGATCGAGATCGACGGTGACTTTATTGTTGCCAGTGGCGATGGTGAGCGATATGCGACCTATGAGGTCCAGGACCGGGCCGGCAACCTGAGTGTGTTGTCTCGTGCGGTGATGCTGACTGTCGATGCCCAGCCGGTGCCCTTACTGATGCCCTCGGTCAAGAGCTCGGTGCCATCGGGTGGCGGCAAGGGAACACTGGACCCGCTGTTGGTGACGGAAGGGGCGGTGGTCGTGGTCCCGGCGGAAATCGATCTGCAACCCACTGATCTGGTGACGGTCTACTGGGGCGGAGCAGCCCCTGATGCCAGCCATGAAACCACAGTCCCGACCGAACCGGGGGGGCGTGAATATCTCATACCGGCCCGTGCAGTGCCTGGCAATATCGGGTCAGGCCGGGAAGTCGAGGTGTATTACACCGTCAAGCCGCAGAGTGGCAATACCCAGACTTCGGCTACCTATTTTCTGACCATCCTGGCCATTTCCGAATTCCGGTTTCCCAAACCTCAGTGTGATCAGGCAAGCGGCACCCCGGCGACACTTCGTCTTTCCGCAGTACCGGGTGGGGCGGATTTCTCCATCACACCATGGGCGTTCATGGCAGTCGGGCAGAAGATGCATATGTGGGCTGAAGGGGTGGACAAGAATACGGGAGCCGATCTGTACTTCGATCTGTTCAAGGACCGACAGGTCACGGCAGGTGAACTCAGCTCTGGAGTCCATGCGTTGCTGGCTCGCTCGTTTCTTGAGCAACTGAAACTCAATGCCGTTTTTTGGGTAGATATCGAAGTTAGCTTTGATGGCGGGTTGTCGTATCTGGGGTTCAGGCGGCAGGATTTGACGTTGGTGGTTTGAGTCTATAAATGCCGCTCCGGGTTCGCCGGAGCGGCTTTTTCGTTGTTAAATACTTAGTCGCCTGACATTTTTCAGTAGGGCTCTCACGTTTCCTGGCTTATAGGTCTTGCCTGAGAGTGATGCATCGCCTTTTGTTCTATTTATCCACTCAATAAACTCGGCCGGCCTTTGTTCCGGGTCTGGGAGGGGACTCCTTGACGTTTTCGCTGGCAAAGGTGTACTGCTTGGGGCTTTCGATATCGAAGGCGTTGGGGGAGTTACTTCAGGCAGCGAAATGCCAGGCTCGGGTGGAGGCGGTGGTGCATTACTCAAGGTTGGGGGGCGTACCGTATTAGCTAGTTCGGTGCGGGGGATTAGGATTAGGTCTGTTTGTGTTGAGGTATTTTCAGTGAACGTGCCTGTTCTTGTTATAGAGCTAGCAGTGTTGGAATCCGGTATATATCTGTTGCCCTGGAATATCATTCTTGGTTGGCGGTAAGTAGTAGGAATTATGGCTTCAGCGGCATGTCGCGGGATAATATTATTTGCGTCATCAACGTTGGATATACCTGAAGTTGTGTGATTCAACCACTTCGACGTCCCCGTAGCTACCGTAGCCAACCCTGCCAGCAGCGAAACAATCCCCAGCGCCGTACTCACCCACCCCAGCACTTTCTTGGCCTGCAGGTCAGGTGTGTAAATACCGATACTGCCGGTAATCACTGCCGCAACGCCTGCTGTCTGCGCGACTGCGGACAGGCCGAACTGCAAGGTCAGCATCGGAGCAACCAGCCCGCCGGTCGCTACAGTGCCGATGATGCCCAGCACCAGCCCTGCAATGTTCAACCCCAGAAACAGGCCGCGGGACATATGCCCGGTCGGGTCGACAAAGCCGATCGGGTCACCCAGGCAGTAGACATACGGATTGAGCCCGCCAGCACCGAACGGGCTGAGGCTGTCGGGGCTGTGGAAACGCATCAGGGTCGGATTGTAGGCGCGATAGCCGCGTCCCAGCAGATACCAGCCGCTGACTTCATCGCGCACTTCGCCATTGAAGCCCAACAGGTTGCGCAGGTCTTCTTCGCTGCTGCGCCCTCCGTAAGCGCTGTACACCGCAGTGCGCAGGTCGGACTTCTGGCTTTCTCCGATAACGCTCTGCTTGGCATCTGTCATGAGCAGCAGAGGAGGTGAATCGTCACCCTGTGTCTGCTGCCCCAAAGGTTGATCGCCGCCATACAGATAACTGGTGATTATGTTGTCCTGCAGGATGCTGCTCAAGCGCTGGTCCTTATAGAAGCGAAGTGTCTCGCTCCGGCCTGAGGGTGTGACACCGACCAGCTGGTTATGGGCGTCATAACGGTATTGCACCGCCGTCGAGCCATCCGTCGCTGTCACACTCAGCAGTCGGCTCTGGGTATCATATGTCAGCTGCTGCGCGTTTTCGTCATGCAGTAGATTGCCGTTGGCGTCGTAATCCAGGGTGATACTGGCCGGGTAGGCCGGATGAGTGTGGGTGATGCCCACCAGTTGCGTCGGATCATCGTCGGCAAAACCGAACGCTGCTTCATCGGTGCTGCCATCATCGAAGACGCTGTGCAGTGCGATGATGTTGTCCAGCGCATCGAACTCGAAATGCTGTTCGCTGATCCCGTGGCCATAAGCGTCCTGCGGCAGTGTCGCACCAGAGCAGTCATGCAGGACAAGGCGACCTCGTTCGTCGTAATCGAATGTTTCATCGAGCAATGAGCGGTCTTGAGTTTTCAGATGCCTGGAGATCAGCTTGCCATCCTTGCGCCAGGTCTGGGTAATGATGCGAGTGTCGTGTCCGCTCAGTTCAAGGGTTCGTTCTGTTTCCTGGCCCTGATCGTTGTACTGCAAGCCGGTCTGCAATGTAGTGCCGCTGCCTGAGTCGGTGGTGAGGATGTTTTGCACCCGGCCCAGGCTGGACCAGGTGAATTCTGCCTGCAATTGCCCCTGTTTTACGGACCTGATACGGCCTTGGTCATCGTAGTCGTACAAAGTGGTCAGGCCGCCGGGTTCCTGCCTGCTCAGAGCCCGTCCGCCGAACGACGCTGTATGGCGGGTCTCCCACGTCACACCTTCTTCAACCCGACGCTCGGCTGTCAATTGCCCGTTCAGGTTGTAATCGAACTCGGTGCGACTAAGGCTGTTTTGCGAACTCAGCAATTCAGCCGTCTTGAAATCATAAGTGAAATCAGTCTGTTCATCTTCGGCAATGATCCGTATGGGCTGCTCGGTCAGTCCCAGGCTGTAATGGTACTTCATGGAGTGGTTGCCGGCGGTCATGCTTTCATCCACCTGCATCTGCCCGCCCTTGTATGTGAAAGTGGTGATGCGGGGACCTGTCTTGAGCTGTGTCGCGCGGTCCAGGCCGTCAAAATGCTGCTCGCCCAGCAGGATCGACTCAGGGGCTTTATCTGCCTTGGCGTGAAGGCTGGTCGGCAAGGAGTTACTGCTGTGCGGTGCATAACCCTTTTCAACAAAGGTCTGGTCGGGGAGGGTGGTTCCGACGAGGCGTGACCAGGCATCGTAAGTGAAGCCTGTACTCTGCCCGAGGGCGTTCACTTTCTGTATGCAGCGTCCCAGACCGTCATACACATAATCGATCTGGCCCACGAGGTTGCCGCCAGCATCCAGTGTCCGGGCCCATTCGGGCTTGCCGAAGCGGTTGCTTCTGGTTTCGATCTGGTTGTTGATCAGCGGTGCTGTGTCGTTGCTTTGCACCCAGCTTATTGTGGTCTGACGTATCGGATCGGTTTCAGCGAACTGCCAAACGTCATCAGGGCCTTTGACGCTGCGCTGCTCGCCCCAGTCATCGTACTCATAGGTGCTGGTCAACGGCAGCTCACGCAGTTGCGGCTCGGGCTCATCTTCCACGTCCACCATCCACCAGTCACTTTCGGTGTCTTCGACCAACAGCCCGCGCGTGTCATACCGCGCACTGTAAGTCTGGACGTACTCGGTGGGGTGGTTTTCATCAGCCCCCTGACGCAGCTCCTTCACCACCCGGTTCATGCCATCGAGCAAGGTGCGGGTCTTGATGCCCTTGACGTTGGTGGCTTCCTGCTCGGCCTGCTGACCGTCCACGGCACTGAGCACATAGGCATAACGGCGCGTGGCTTCGTACGCGGTGCCCGGCGCGGCGGTTTCCTCGATGACCCGGCCCAGGGGGTCGTAGCGGTAGGCAACCTCCACGTCGTTGTCGTCACGGTTGAGCAGCGGCTGGCTGTTGAGCAGCGAGTGTTGCAGGGTGTAGGTCTTGCGCACAGTATCGAAATTTGTGCTCAGGCTGATCTCGGTGTGCTGCACGGTTTCCCCGGCGCGGGCGTTGCGGGTTCTCTGGTAGGTGTAGTCGGTGATCGTCGACAGGCCATTGAGGGTCTGGGTTTCCTGCAACTTGCGCCCGTGCAGATAACGGTCGGCGGGCTGGTCGATGTAGGTGAACGCAGTATGTTGCAGCTCGATTTCGTCGATGCCTTTTACCTGCAGCAGGCGCTCGTCGGTCACGGCCAGCCAGTCAGGTGTGGTACCGCCCACCCCGGTTTGCAGCGCGTAGCGATACGCCGTGCGCAATACTGGCGCTTCGCCGGGCGCGCCGGGGACGGGCGTGACGGTGGAGTCCTGCAGGTTGCGCACGAACCCCTGAGGGTCGGCCGGACAACCATCACCGCCAGTGGCCGGGTAATAGCGCCGGGTTTCCAGGGTGCCGTCGGGATTTTCCTGGGTCAGCAGGTTGCCGAAGACATCGAAGGTGGTGCGGGTGGTTTCCTCATGGGTCTGGCTGGAGGCGCTGGGGTGGTACCAGATTTTCAGCACGGTGTCGGGCAACTGGCACTGGGCCGGTTGCTGGGCGAAAGGCACACCGGGCAGGCTGTGATAGGTGGTGCGGGTGGTGAGGACATTGTCGTTCTGGGTGACGGTTTCCTCGGTCAGCAGGTGAAAGTTGTTGAAGGTCCGCACCGTGGAGCGCAGCGCCTTGCCCTCGACCCAGAGCATTTCCGTACTGGTGTAGGTGTAGCGCGGGTCGGCCTGATAGAGGTTGTCCAGCCCGTCGTCGTCCCAGATCAGGCCGATGGCGTTGAAGCCCAGAAAGTTGGTGTTGGAGTATTGATAGTGAACCTCGACTGGCGGCTGGCCGAAGCCAGGTCGCTGTTCATGCCGGGACACGCGGGGCAGTGACGGATAAAGGTTCTGCGGAAACTCATGGCCTTGAGCATCGTAGGTGATGAGTTCATGGCCACCGAGCGGGGTGCGCAGCTCCTTGAGGCACAGGTAATCGTTGATCGGTTCATAAACAAAGCGCCAGCCGGCCTGATTGTCGGTGGGCAGGATTACCCGGGTGACTTCACCGTTGTCGAGCCACAGCGTGAAGCTGGCCAGGGGTGCACCGCCGCTGCCCTGGCCGGGATGCAGTTCGAGGTTGATCTGGGCACTGCTGCGGGTGATCTGAAGCAGGGTGCCATAGTCGTCGCTGACGCTTTGCAGTACGCTTTCACCGGCGTAGGTGCCGTAGATCAGGTTCAGGTGATGGCCTTCTGCCGAGTGGATGTCGGTCACCCAGGCCAGGGTGTCGTCACCATGCAGGGTGAGGGTTTCCACCAGCCCGGACTTGTGCACCACGCGGTAGCGGCCATCGACCAGGGAGAAGTGGAAGCTGTCGATCTTGCGTTCGGGTACGGTGAGCTGGCCACCGGCTTCTTCAATGCGAAAGGTTTCGCCGGTGGACAGCGAGAGAATGCGCGAGACGGTGTCATAGTTCGACAGACGCAGACTCCAGCCTTTTCCGAAGCCGATATCGGCGGGGCTCATGGGGCTGAAGCCCAGGGTGAGCGGTACGACAGGGCCGCACAAATGGTTGGCCTTGAGTTCGGGCAGGGTAATGGCGCAGGTGTACTGCCCGGTGCGCGGATCGACACCGGCCTGAACGGCGCTCAGGAAGTTGAAAGCGTTGGAATGGACGGTAGGAGTGGCCATGGAGATTTCTCCAGAGGCCCGATAAGCCATGAGTTCATCGGGCCTTCCATAAGTTGCAAATAGAGAGCGTCAGTTAGTGGCAACAATGGCCAATTCATTACGGTCGGTAGGCGAGTTGAACTGCACGGTGATCATGTGCGGGTTACCGTATTCATCAATGAGTTTCAGCTTCATGGGCTGGTCAAAGTCGCTGTCGTTATCGAACGTAAAATCCGAGCGTCGGTGCAGTGTGATAAGTATCGCGCCTTCGGGTGCTTCCTTGCCGGGGGCAACATCAAGGCTTGGGCGTACCTCAGGTGCAATGCTTTGCATCAGTAACGGCTCGAACCGAAGTGTCTTGCTGCGCGGAGGCGCATACCCGGTATAGCTGCCCATCTGTTCCGCATACTGCCGGCTTTCCCATTGCGTCATACTGGCGGGGCCATCAAATTCAACGGAGACGAACTTTATATTTTCGACAGATTGCTTAAATCTCAAGGTGTAGTAGTCAACGGTGTTGAGTGCATAATCATTGTCCTCCTCGCCTTCTACCCTGATCCGAGTGAACTCATAGTTATCGGTCGCATAGTTTGGCGGAAGACGTGGTGTAACCTTGAGAATGTTGTTTTTTTCTTCTGAGCCGCCGTTATCCGTCGAGTAAAATTCAATCTGATCGGCCCGGGTCAAGGCAACGGCGATTCTGAGAGGCGTCGAACTGCGGCTCTGGATGTAGAGGTATTTTCCGCTGCCATCCAGATCCTGTGGTTCATAAGCCTGTGTGGGGTCAACGGGATAATACAGATAACGGTTTTTGGACTCGTTCACGCCCCATTTCCGATTTTCGGGCGCATCGACGGGGACGCCATTTTCACCGACATAGGGCAAATCGTCGCCTGAATCCGCAACAACCAGACGCATGCTGTTCAACTCGGATGGTGTCAGTGAAACTTCGGCGCCGTCACTTTCAACCTTGACCGCGACCCGAACTTTGACCTGTTGCTGCCCATTGGCGAACAGCACGGAGGATCCTGAGTTCTCCTTGATCGTGAAGTCCGATAGGCGCACCCACTGAGCACGCGGTGCTATTTCGGATAAATGTACGACCCCATATCCCGATTGAGTACCAATGCCGTCGTGATAGCTGCCTTGAACGACGGTATAAGGCTGGGTAATCACATCCGGAGCCTTGAAATTGCCCAGCGTATCAATGCTGCCTTGCCCCAGGGCCACGCTCCACTGCACATCGCGGGTTTCAGCCGGAACTCCGGATATGGACATATGTAAAGAAGCTGACGGCGCAAGGCCGGGATGAAACGCCGGTTTGACATCCATGGGCAGGACACCGTTGATCAACAGTACTGTCCCGGGGCATCGAGCCTGGGTAACACTGTCTATCGCCTCGACGGTCACCGGAAGGAACTTGCCTGAAGGCAACGTAGTGGGTGGGACGTAGGTTGCTTCATAACCGTTGCCGGTCAGGGTCCCCTGACCTGTTGACAGGGGGGCCCAGGTCACCGGATGCCCGCCAAGGGTCGAAACCTTGAATGTGACATTGCGTGGAGCACGCAGATCGATGGCATGCAGGGCCGGGGTCATTGCCATGGAGCTGGAAACTACGATCACCAGCGCAGACGCTGTACGTGTCTCCTGGGTCAGGGGATCCGTGTAAGTGGCGGTTACCACATTGCGGGTTGTCTTGTCTTCGAGCAGTCCCAGTGCTGGAGCGGTATACGATCCTCCGGTACTGATGGTGCCCAGGGAGCGTGACCCGTCGATATCACGGACACTCCAGGTGATATTGGCTGCACGGGCCCGATAGCGCAGCTCGATGATTTCAAACTGCAGCGTGTCGCCGGCTTTGACGGTGGTGTAAAGCGGATCGAGGCTGAACGATGTCAGGGCCGGATCGATTTCGCCGAACATTGTCAGGTCGCCGGGCAGATGCGCTTCCTTGAGGATCAGAGCGTTGTGTTCCGGGAATAACAGATGGTTGATGGCGAAGAAGTTTATTTCGGGAATGTCGATGGTTTTGAAAAGGTTGAGCATGTTTTCCAGGGCTTTTCCCAATTCAGCATTGGCCTTTTCGATAAGGGGTTCAGGATCGAAAAAGCTATAGTGGACATTGAGTGAGTGGGCTGAATTAGATTCGTTCGAGCGTTCAAAATGTAGGGAGTTGGTAGCAGGGTCCAATACGCTGTCAAATATTATGTTGAGGCTGTAATTAAAATCTACAACGGTATCGTAATGGTTATCCCACCATCCTGAAACATCATCCCAGCGATGAAAAGATTCAGTTAAACTGTCACTCCACTTAATGGCTAATCTTAAGTCGGGTGTTATGTATACCGACATTTTATCAATAAAAGTGAATGAAAGATCTTCGTTTATAAGGTGGGAGGTATCATAGTCTTCGTAGACGACATCAATTCTGCCAACAGAGTACTTGCCTGCGACAGCCTCCAGGCTGTAGTTTGGGTAATTGTCCCTTACTTCAAAATTAAGGCCGCGGCCTACAAAGTTTTTGATATAAGGCATTACAAACCAATGAATGACAGCCTGCCGTGAAATAAGCAGCGACCCCGAATACATCGAGCGGTCTTCTCCCGGAACCTTGTCATCCGGAATCAGATATGGAAACTCGCTTTCGTCTGCAGGCAGCGTTCCGTCATGGAAATTGTTTCTGGTGCGAACGAATAGCACCACGGCACCATCGCCATAACTGTCCGACCTGAGGTTTTTTCCCTCCGGGGCCGCCTGGGTCAGGATATAGAAGTCCCGGGGAGCCAGCAGATCGTCCTCATCGAAATCCAGTAATCCCAGTGAATACACCTGTAGCTGGGCCGGTAATTCATCGAAGCGGGCCTTGAAGAAATCCCCGATCAATGTAGGGCCGACGCCCTGATCGATCAGGTTGGTGGTGAAGCCGACAGCCGTCGATATATCCAGAATGACTTCTGAATTCTTGTTGATACCTCCCACCACTTTTCTCAGCTCAATATTGGCCTCCAGTTGATAGCCGTGCTGCTCTGAAATATTGAAACTGGAAAGTGCCCGTGCCGGAGAGCCGGGTGCATTGCTGTAATGAGTGACCGTGCCGGCCACAATATCCATATGCAGGCGCGCTCTGGAGTCACGCATCGAGGCATTTTCAAAAGAGAGACGGGGAGCACTGAGAATGATCCCGCTCAGTTGAAGGGTTTCTGCCCCTTCCAGTTGCACATCGCCACGGATCGCCGGCAGGAAACTGTCGGTGCTGAAGCGTGATATATGCTGTTGCGCCAGCAGATGATTGACCTTGGTACGGTTGTAGGAAACTACCGCTCCCCAGCCATGGGTATTGGTTCTGCCTTTGAGTTTCTGTAATAGCGAATCCTTTGAGTTGGCCATTTCACACCTCGACAATTCCATGTGTAAGACCGCCGCCGCCATGCAGTGGCCTTTATCAATTCCTGATTTATTGATAGACCCGTTTCACGTCGGGGTACTGCGCTAACGGCAGTGGTAATACGGTGTAGCCGTAGTCAGTTATTGTCGGCGCCCCGGGGAACGGCGCATAGGAGAATGCGCAGGTGATCACGCAGAAACTTGCTAACTTTTGCTGTGGCTCAGTGTAGAGACCAACAGAATCAATCGAGCCGGGGCCAGCCAGTAACGTCCAGCTCAGCATATCTGGCGGAACGGCTATAGGGCCTTCATCATATTGCTTCATGAACTGCAGTTGAGCCTTGCCGTTGGCGGCCTCTCCCAGATCCACCTCGACCTGGCCTCCGAGTTTTTTGTTGATCACCAGTACGTCCGCTTGCCCCATATTCCCCTGATCGTCCGTAACCTGAAGCACTTCCAGGGTAAACATGCCCGTACTCTCTGCGGGGGCTTTATAAGTGACTCCCAGGCCTGTTGCGGGTTCTACCGTGCCACCCTGACCGGGATCTTTCAGCGCCCAATTCAAGGTCCTGTCGTCCAGAGCACCGGCAGTGAACTTGAGGGTGGTTTCTGGACCTGCTACCGAGAAGATCGGATTGACGGAGATGGTCTGGCTGACAATCGAGACCAGGGTCGATGATGAGGCAGCGATCCCCCGTGCCGTGGTACCGGTGGCGGTAATGATCACTTGTTGAGCTTCGCGGCCTTGAAGATCGTCCCGGGTGGGGGCGGTATAGAGCCCCTGATTATCGATGGAGCCCACTGGAAGGCTTTCACCTGGCAGACCTTGTACGCTCCAGGTGACCGTGGCGGCTGGCTCGACGTTGAAGGCCTGGGTGCTGCCTGGATTCAAAATGACCCTCTCAGGCTCTATGACGAAACTGGTCAGTGATGGGTCGACATTGCCGAAGATCGCCAGATCGCCGGGTATATGTGCGTCAGTCAGGACCATGGAGTTATTGTCCGGGAACAACAGGTTCCTCAGCAGGAAGGTGTCGATATCGGGTAGCCTGATGGTATCCACATAGTCGAAGAAGTGCTGGTCTATATCGCTGTACCATGTATCCAGAAAGTCAGACCGGTTATCGAAGCCAAAAAACTCCAACCAATCGAAAGGTCCGAGTTGTACGTGTGAGTTGGCGCTCTCGTCTATTGAAAAACTTATAATTCCTGTCTCCGGGTCCAGTTCGAGACTCATGTCAGAGATCAGGTCTATCGTCAAATCAAAGTTTCCGTCTACATCGGTATCGCCACCATTGTTTACATCCACTTTCTGGTTCCACTTGCTTCTATTGAAGGCGCTCCATTCCAGTCGAAGGGTATTGTTGAATGCTACGAATCTCAGCCCCTTATACTGGCCGTCAGGCGTTACCTTGATAATGGCTTCTTCGAGTGACCGTAATGTGCTGTGATGTCCCCCCCAGGAACTTTGGAATAGGGTTCCACTGGGTTTGATGTAATCCTTGGAAAGGGCTTGTGCATAAATGTGCAGAGCGATGCCGTCGTCCGAAGTAGGCGATTCCAGTTTATACGTGATTGTCGGGTGCTGATTGAGTGTCGGCAGTATCAGCTTGCTGAACAACGCTCGGTTTGAAAGCACTACCGCACTCGAGTACTTGGTGCCATTTTCATCATTAGGAATCAAATACCGGAAACCGCTGTTTTTTGTAGGCGCTCCGCCGTCAGTCCCGCCTTTGAGCGTTACCAGCAAGACGACAGCACCGTCGCCATAGTTGGGTGCTCCTCGAAGCTGGGCGTTTGGTGCTGCCTGGGTGCGAATGATGAAGTGCTGTGGAGTCAGGGTCGAGTCTGCGGACTGGTTCAGGCTGCCTAGGGTGTACACCTGCAGTTCCGGTTTTTCCTTGAAGCGCTCGAGGAAGAATTCCTGTGCATTGATGATACTGACCCGGTCGGAAAACAGGTCGGTGTCGAAGTTGGTCATCTTCGTCAGGTCGATCTGTACGGCTCCCGCGTCCGTAACGTCACCGGGTGCATTCAGCAGGTCGACGTCCATCCACAGTGTTGGTCCAGCGGCCCCGTTGGGTCGCATGATAGAGTGAATTCCCTTGTACCCCCCCACCGGTTCGCTTTTCAGAATGGCCAGACCGGCAGTAATGGCCTGGGTGATTCTTGCTTTGGAGTGCTCTATATCGGCGTTCTCGAAGGAAAGCCGGGGCAGTCCCAATTGGATACCAAAGAAGTTCAGTTTTTCACCTTCCTGACCTCCTATCTGCCCGTCGATGGGCGTGAGGTAATTGTCGGCCGTCAGTTTCTTGATGTATTGCTGCGTCAGTAACGCATTGGCCCGGCCACGGTTATAAACCACAACCGCATCCCAACCGAGGGTCTTGGGGTTTTCCTGTAGCCAGGTTAACAAGGCTTGTTGCGAATCTCCGGATAAAGCCCTTGTTTTGGTGTTATTAAAAGTAGACATGAAAGACCTCCCGGTTATCGGATATGTCATTGACTGATTTGTTATGCTGTCGAGGAATAATCGCCAGCTTCATTGTGCGCAGACAGGTGTATGCAAGAAAGCAGTCGTACTCTTTAGAGGAAAAGTCTCAGCGGTCTTGGTGTGAGTGTCTACTGATAGAAATGCCAGTTGTCAGGCCCTTTTTTACTGCTAGTATGGCTCGGTATAAAGTTTTAAATCGGGTGGCTTTTTATGCGTTACTCAACGTGGAAGTGATGTTGCCGCCTATCAATAGCAGGAGGCATTGTCATGGCGTGTTATATAATCAGAAGCGTGTCGACGATTTCAGTCGTGGTGACTTTAACTTTATTTACAGGGTTGTCTTATTCAGTTGCACAGGGAGCTGATGCAGATGGGCAACTGGTGATTTTGAATAAAAAAAATCCGGATGACACCTACCCTAATAATTGCAGCATTCCTTTTGTTACCTCGACGATAAACTTTCAAGATAATTCGCTGGGGTGCGTCAATGATGATGCCTATGCATTCAGGCTGGAGAATGTCCCTTCAGCGACTTTCTTTTCCTTTTATGACTCTCCTGCCTGCACGGAAAGCGGAAATTTTTCTTACAGGTTCAAGACCATAAAGCAGCCGACTGACATGGCGCTCGGTCTCGACATTGAAGAGGCTGGCAAGAAACAGGTGGGCTCGGTTGTTGTACCGGGCGTGATGCTGATATCCAGCTCTACAAGCGGGCAGGTGGGCGGAAAGCTGTCGTGCGTCAAAATAGAGCGCTCTGCGGTTCCAACACCGTAATTGCTATTCAGTCGATGGCATGACTTCAATTTGCGTAATGGAGAAATCTCCATGGCCACTCCTACCGTCCATTCCAACGCTTTCAACTTCCTGAGCGCCGTTCAGGCCGGTGTCGATCCGCGCACCGGGCAGTACACCTGCGCCATTACCCTGCCCGAACTCAAAGCCAACCATTTGTGCGGCCCTGTCGTACCGCTCACCCTGGGCTTCAGCCCCATGAGCCCCGCCGATATCGGCTTCGGAAAAGGCTGGAGTCTGCGTCTGTCGAACTATGACACCGTCTCGCGCATTCTCTCGCTGTCCACCGGCGAAACCTTTCGCATTGAAGAAGCCGGTGGCCAGCTCACCGTACCCGAACGCAAGATCGACAGCTTCCACTTCTCCCTGGTCGATGGCCGCTACCGCGTGGTGCACAAGTCCGGGCTGGTGGAAACCCTCACCCTGCATGGTGACGACACCCTGGCCTGGGTGACCGACATCCACTCGGCAGAAGGCCATCACCTGAACCTGATCTACGGCACCTACGCCGGTGAAAGCGTACTGCAAAGCGTCAGCGACGACTATGGCACCCTGCTTCAGATCACCCGCAGCAGTGCCCAGATCAACCTCGAACTGCATCCCGGCGAGGGCAGCGGCGGTGCACCCCTGGCCAGCTTCACGCTGTGGCTCGACAACGGTGAAGTCACCCGGGTAATCCTGCCCACCGACAATCAGGCCGGCTGGCGCTTTGTTTATGAACCGATCAACGATTACCTGTGCCTCAAGGAGCTGCGCACCCCGCTCGGTGGCCATGAACTCATCACCTACGATGCTCAAGGCCATGAGTTTCCGCAGAACCTTTATCCGTCACTGCCCCGCGTGTCCCGGCATGAACAGCGACCTGGCTTCGGTCAGCCGCCAGTCGAGGTTCACTATCAATACTCCAACACCAACTTTCTGGGCTTCAACGCCATCGGCCTGATCTGGGACGACGACGGGCTGGACAACCTCTATCAGGCCGACCCGCGCTACACCTACACCAGTACGGAAATGCTCTGGGTCGAGGGCAAGGCGCTGCGCTCCACGGTGCGGACCTTCAACAACTTTCACCTGCTGACCGAGGAAACCGTCACCCAGGGCGACAATGTCCTCACCACCCGCACCACCTATCACAGCCTGCCCGGTGTGCCCTTCGCCCAGCAACCGGCCCAGTGCCAGTTGCCCGACACCGTGCTGAAAATCTGGTACCACCCCAGCGCCTCCAGCCAGACCCATGAGGAAACCACCCGCACCACCTTCGATGTCTTCGGCAACCTGCTGACCCAGGAAAATCCCGACGGCACCCTGGAAACCCGGCGCTATTACCCGGCCACTGGCGGTGATGGCTGTCCGGCCGACCCTCAGGGGTTCGTGCGCAACCTGCAGGACTCCACCGTCACGCCCGTCCCCGGCGCGCCCGGCGAAGCGCCGGTGTTGCGCACGGCGTATCGCTACGCGCTGCAAACCGGGGTGGGCGGTACCACACCTGACTGGCTGGCCGTGACCGACGAGCGCCTGCTGCAGGTAAAAGGCATCGACGAAATCGAGCTGCAACATACTGCGTTCACCTACATCGACCAGCCCGCCGACCGTTATCTGCACGGGCGCAAGTTGCAGGAAACCCAGACCCTCAATGGCCTCTCGACGATCACCGACTACACCTACCAGAGAACCCGCAACACCCGCGCCGGGGAAACCGTGCAGCACACCGAGATCAGCCTGAGCACAAATTTCGATACTGTGCGCAAGACCTACACCCTGCAACACTCGCTGCTCAACGGCCAGCCGCTGCTCAACCGTGACGACAACGACGTGGAGGTTGCCTACCGCTACGACCCCCTGGGCCGGGTCATCGAGGAAACCGCCGCGCCGGGCACCGCGTACGAAGCCACGCGCCGTTATGCCTATGTGCTCAGTGCCGTGGACGGTCAGCAGGCCGAGCAGGAGGCCACCAACGTCAAGGGCATCAAGACCCGCACCTTGCTCGATGGCATGAACCGGGTGGTGAAGGAGCTGCGTCAGGGGGCTGATGAAAACCACCCCACCGAGTACGTCCAGACTTACAGTGCGCGGTATGACACGCGCGGGCTGTTGGTCGAAGACACCGAAAGTGACTGGTGGATGGTGGACGTGGAAGATGAGCCCGAGCCGCAACTGCATGAGCTGCCGTTGACCAGCGCTTATGAATACGACGACTGGGGGGAGCAGCGTAGTGTTACCGGCCCGGACGGAATCGAGCGGCACAAGGTCCAGGACCCGGTCAAGCGCACCACCACCGAGTGGCAGGCAGGGATGGGCAAGACGGTCACCGTGAACAATCTGTTCGACAAGCCTGATTCTATCGAGCGGCTGGCGCTGGATGAGTCGCGTATCAGCCTCGAAACCACCACTTACGATGGCCTTGGGCGAACCTTCGGACAATTCGATGCGTTGCTCAATTATCGGGAGTTCAGCTATGACGCTTTTGACCGCCCGCGCATCAGTAAACTACCCGACAAGTCCGAAGTAGAGCGCACTTACGCTTTGCACAGTAGCGAGGACTTGCCTGTATCGATTGCTGTCGATGGCGTGGTGGTAGGCGAACAGACATTCGATGGTTTGAAGCGCATGACCGACTCCACCATTGGTGGCCGGGTCAGCCGGTTCGAGTATCCGGGTGGCCAGTTAAAGCCCGGCAAGGTTCATACGCCGGGTGGTGAGGCAATCGACTATATCTACCAGCCTCAACTGGGTGATCAGCCCATTCAGCGCAAGACCTTGAGCAGTACGGCCGATTACACCTACGACTTGCAGAGTGCCCGCCTGATGAGCAGCAAGGAGCAGGATCAGGAGCTTGAGCGCGATTACTACAGCAATGGTGAGCTCAAGGAGGAGCGCAGACGTCAGGGCGGTGAAGCCTATGTCATGCAATATCGATACAGCCTCAAGGGCCGTCTGCTCGGTTACACCGATGTGCTGGGTCAGGTTCAGACTTATAGCTATGACGCCAGCGGCCGGATCGAACAACTCAGTGCCGGCTCGCTTGTGTCGACTTTTGGCTATAACGCTCAGGGTCTGCTCGACAGCATCGTAACCGTGGACAGTGTCCAGAGCCTGAGTATCAGCCTGGAGTACGACGAGGCAGGCAGGGAGGTCCTGCGCAGTTTTACTCTGCCGGGAGGCACAACGCAGCAATTGGCTCAGGTCTATGATGCGGTCGATCACCTGAAGCAGCGCACCTTGAAAGAGGGCAGTACAGTGCTGCGTGATGAAACCTTTGCTTACGATGTCAGGGGGCGGCTGGAGCTGTACACCGCTTCCGGCCCTGATGCGCCTCTGGACCCCCAGGGCAAGCAGATCCAGAGCCAGACGTTCACGTTTGATGCGCTCGATAATATTCTGAGCGTCGAGACGGTGTTCGCAGGTGGCAGCAATACGGCGGAGTATGAATATACCAGGCAGGACCCGACCCAGCTCAGCGCCGTGCGTAACAGTCATGCCGATTACCCGGCCCATATCCAGCTGGATTACGACGATAACGGCAACCTGACGCTTGACGAAGTCGGACGCTCACTTGAGTACGATGCATTGGGCCGTTTACTGGCCGTTTTTGCCAACGATGGGGTTGCCGTGGTGGATTATGGCTATGACGCGCAGGACAGTCTGACCCGTTCCAGCGAAGCGGGGGTTCATGAGCAGCGTTTCTATCGGGAAGGGCAACTGGCCAACCAGTTGCAAGGGGCGCAGCAGCGGACCTTTATCGGAAACGCCGATACCTTGCTGGCCGAGCGTCGGGGCGGGGCAGGTGACGCGACTTTGCTGCTGGCGACCGATGCAAAAAAGACGGTCATGGCTGAGGTCGATGCGGTTAACGTCACGTCTATCGAATACAGCGCTTATGGCCATCGCAGTGACATACCGGCAGTGGACAGCCGTAGCGCCTTCAACGGCGAGCTGCGTGAGCCATCCACCGGTTGGTACCTGCTAGGGCAGGGCTATCGCGCCTATAACCCGGTGCTGATGCGGTTTCATAGCCCGGACAGCCTTAGCCCGTTTGATCGGGGAGGGGTGAATCCTTATGCGTATTGCCTGGGGGATCCGGTCAATTATCTGGATCCGGATGGGCATATTCCATGGTGGGTCGGCCTGGTTGCAGGTGTCGCGGCCACAGTCTTGACTGCTGGCATCGCCGCCCCCGTCAGTGCAGCGTTAGGTATAACTGCGGCTACTGCTTCAATGGTGGGATATGTTGCGGGCAGTGTCTCAACTGTAGCTACAGTTTTTTCTGTGGGGATGGGTGTAGGTAGTTCGTTAACGTCGGGCGGTTTAAGCGAATCGTTGGCATGGCTCAGTCTTGGGGCTGGAGTTATGGCGGGAGCTACAGGTGGGTTGGCTATAGGTGTCAATATCGGAGCATCTTTAGGAGGTGCAGCGAAAGCGGTGTCGAGTGCTGGAAGTTCTCCGAGAGTTTCGCTCAGTTCCGCGAGTGTACCGCCGAAATCCGTTGCTGATGATGCTTCTAAGAGGTTCTCGGTCGGTGATCTTAGTCGCAGGGAAATTGAGCTATGGAAACAGGGAAGCGGGCGTCGTGAAGGATTCATGCGAGGGAGCACTAGTCAAGATGAATTGACTTGGCAACAACGAGACGAGATTTATAAGGCTATTGACGAAGGTGCTAGAGAGCGCGCCGCTCTTGAAAAAGCGCATCGTACCATTAAGAGAGGGGAGAAGATTTCAGCCCGGCTAGTTAGTGCGAGCAAAGTCAGTAAAAAAACTGCCGGTGGGAACACCGCCGAAGTGAGCAGAAAAGTGAGGTTTGCCCCATGAGTTCACCGTCAATACTTGGCGGTATAGTCCATCGAAATCCCGTTCACACATGCCCAAACACCTCCTGCACAAACTCCACCCGCTGCTCAGGCGTCTCCTTGACGCCTTGGCGTGCCAATTCCTCCAGATGCGCCTCAACCGCCTGGGTCCGGTGAGTCAGCCCGCAGTTGTTGGCGATCTGGATATTCAGGCCCGGGCGGGCGTTGAGCTCGAGGATCAGCGGGCCTTTTTCCTGGTCCAGCACCATGTCGACGCCGATATAGCCCAGGCCACACAGTTCGTAGCACTCGGCGGCAAGCTTCATGAAGCCGTTCCAGTAGGGTAGTTGCACACCGTCCACGGCATTGGCGGTGTCGGGGTGTTTATTGATGATGTTGTTGAGCCAGGTGCCTTCGAGGGTCACGCCGCTGGCCAGGCCTACGCCGACACCGATGGCGCCCTGGTGCAGGTTGGCCTTGCCGCCTGACTGGCGGGTCGGCAGGCGCAGCATGGCCATGACCGGATAGCCCATCAGCACGATGATGCGGATATCGGGCACGCCTTCGTAACTGATGCTCTTGAAGATCTGGTCCGGAATGACCCGGTATTCGATCAGGGCACGGTCGCGATGCCCGCCCAGGGAATACAGCCCCGTCAGGATGCTGGACACCTGATGTTCGATATCCGAGTGACTGATGATGCGCCCCGAAACGGTCTTGTAATGCCCCTCGAAACGGTCGGCAACCACCAGAATTCCGTCGCCGCCAGCACCCTGCGCGGGCTTGATGACGAAATCGGTATGTCGGCCGAGGATTTCGTCGAGCCGGTCGATTTCCTTTTCCGTGGAAATCACGCCATACATTTCCGGCACCTGAATGCCGGCCTGTATAGCCCGTTCCTTGGTGATGATCTTGTCATCGACAATCGGGTACAGGCTGCGCTTGTTGTACTTGAGCACATAGTCGGCATTACGCCGATTGATGCCCATGATGCCCTTGGCTTCCAGGGCCTTCCAGGTTTTCCATAAGCCGATCATTTGGCGTCTTCTGCCTTGAGGAATGCCTTGAAGCGCAGCAGCTCGGTCAGGCGATAGCCACGGTACCTGCCCATTGCCAGCATGAAGCCGACCAGAATCAGCAGCACTGCCGGGAAGGTGAACACGAAGTACGTCAGCTCAGGCACGGTCATGATCAGGTGCGCCAGAGAGGCCGCGAACAGGGTGCCGATGGCCACTTTCATGGCATGGCCGCCGCCGCGTTCTTCCCAGGTGATCGACAGCCGCTCGATGGTCATGGTCAGAATCACCATCGGGAACAGCGCCACGGACAGCCCGCGCTCCAGGCCAAGCTTGTGGCTGAACAGGCTGATGGCCGCGATCAGCACCACGACAAAGGTCAGCACCACCGAAAGGCGCGGCAGCATCTGCAGTTTCAGGTGTTCAAGGTAAGAGCGAAGCGACAGGCCGAGGGCCGTGATCACGGTAAACAGCGCGATGCCAAAGCCCAACTGGGTTTCCCTGAAGGCCAGGGCAATCAGCACCGGAGTGAACGTGCCGAGGGTCTGCAGGCCGATCAGGTTGCGCAGGATCAGGATGACCAGCACGCCAATCGGGATCATCACCATGATCATGAACGTCTGTTGGGTTTGCAGGGGCAGGCCGTAGAGCGAGTAGGACAGGAAGTCGCTGTCTGTGTTTTCGTCGGTCAGCTTGGCCAGCCGCATGGCGTTCATTTCGCTGTTGTTGAGGCTGAACGTCACCGTGGCCTTTTTGCCGCCATCGATGCTGAGCAGGTTTTCGTCCCCCGTCCACCACAGCAGCCGGTCATCCGGCAGGCCGGCTTCGCCGGTGTCCGGGTTGAAATACAGCCATTCCTTGCCATTGAAGCTGCGCAGCCAGAGTTCAGGCGTCTGTGGCTGGTCGGCGATCAGGCGGATGGTGTGGACCTTTTCCATCGG
Organism: Pseudomonas lijiangensis; assembly: GCF_018968705.1. Taxonomy (NCBI): domain Bacteria; kingdom Pseudomonadati; phylum Pseudomonadota; class Gammaproteobacteria; order Pseudomonadales; family Pseudomonadaceae; genus Pseudomonas; species Pseudomonas lijiangensis. The sequence goes on along the minus strand of NZ_CP076668.1, from coordinate 3,439,753 downwards.
CACATGGGCCATGGACAGCAGAAGCTCGGTGATCTGGGCTTTCTTGACGGCCGAGTTGTCTCCGGCCAGCAGCAGCTTGGCGTTATCGTCCTTGAGGTTGTTGACGCGCTTGATGGCCTCGCTGATGAAGGTTTCGACATCGGCGGAGTGGCGGCGAATAGGTGCAAGCAAGGCTTCGGCGGCGATTTTCTCGGCGCCTTCTACCGGGATGCTGTCGCGAAAGATCGGGCCTTTGCTCTTGGGCTTGTCTGCCCCGTAGCGTTTGGTCAGCACCAGCCGGTAATACAGCGTCTGGTTGCCATTGGCGCGGCGTGAGGACCAGGTCACTTTGCGGTTGCCCTCGACGCGGTTGACGCTGACGCCGTAATTGTTGGAGATGAAGCTTTCGTTGAGGCTGATGTAGTCCGTGGTCAAAGGCGGCACGAACATCTGGATCTTGATCGATTCCTTGCTGTTGGCCTGGAACTCTACCTTGGCGTCGATATTCCACAGGTTGTCAGTCTCGTCCTCGGTCAGCGGGATGCCGAGGATGACAATCTGATAGGCCGTGATCGCGATGCCGAGTGTCACCAGAAGCGTGATCAGGATTTTCAGATGGAGTGTAAGAGAGCGCATGTATTTACTCTGCGTTTTGAACGACGGAGGCACAGGCGGGCTTGCCCGCCACAAATTTGAGACTTGGATCGACCAGCGCATCGAAGTGTTTGAGTGCATCGGAGCCAATCAAAAGCGGGTATTGGAAAGCACTTCGGTCGGTCAAGTTCACTTCTATGGTGCGTAAAACTTCACCCATGCAGATATCGAGGTTGATCACCGGCCTTGCGCTGTACTTTTTCTCGTCGTCCGGGTCGACATCGTCGGCTCGCCGCTTGATCTGGCTGATGCGCGTCAGGGGCTGTTCGATGGGGTGGGCGTGGCTGTTGTCGATGGCCAGGTAGAACCTGACCCAGTTCTCGCCATTGCGCTTGAAGTGCTTGATATCACGCGCACTCAGCGATGCGGTCTTCGCGCCGGTGTCGAGTTTGGCTGCGACCTCAAGGTCAATGTTGGTGAGTCTGGCGTATTCGTTCAGGCCGTAGACGGTCTTGTTGGCAGCAGCGCACAGGGCAGGAAGAAACAGCAGACAGAGCAACGTGGTGAGGGTTTCGAGTCTCATAGGTCCTTGCGCAACAGGCGGAAAACTTCAGGGCCGCAGCGCAGGTTTTTCAGCCTGGCGTGTCTGGCAGGCCGTGTCCTTTGAAGAGCTGCACTGGGCAGATGCGGTCGCCATTCTAGCATGAAGGTTTCGTGATGCCAGTTATCACTGGCTGCAGTCGTGCCGATCAGTCAGGGCTCCCACAAAAGCTGGATTGTCGACAATCTTGAGAATTTCTTTGACGATTAATCCTGTATTCACTAGATTTACGTTCATCTGCTTTTAAAGGTGTCGACAATATGTCGGATGCAGCCGAGGCTTCCGTGGCCGCCGTCGAGGATTCCGAAACCCTTTCCGAAAACGTCTTTCGGCGTATTCAGGCGGCCATCGTCAAGGGCGAGATTGCCCCCGGCAGCAAGATTTCCGAGCCGGAGCTGGCCCGCACCTACGGCATCAGTCGCGGGCCGTTGCGTGAAGCGATCCACCGCCTGGAAGGCCAGCGATTGCTGGTGCGGGTCCCGCATGTGGGGGCGCGTGTCGTATCGCTCAGCCATGCCGAGATGATCGAACTGTACGAAATCCGCGAATCCCTCGAAGGCATGGCCTGTCGTCTGGCCGCCGAGCGCATGACCGCCGAACAGATCGACGAGTTGCGCAATGTGCTGGACACCCATGAGCGAGATGCGGCGTTTCAGGCGGGGTTGGGTTATTACCAGCAGGAAGGGGATTTCGACTTCCATTACCGGATCATCCAGGGCAGCGGCAACAAGACCCTCAGCCAGATGCTCTGCGGTGAGCTTTATCAGCTGGTTCGCATGTACCGCATCCAGTTTTCCACCACGCCCAACCGCCCGCGCCAGGCCTTTGCCGAACACCACCGCATTCTGGACGCCATTGCCGATCGCGATGGTGAACTGGCCGAATTATTGATGCGCCGCCATATCGGCGCTTCCAGACGCAACATCGAGCGCCATTACCAGGCGGCTCCCGACCGAGGTGAGAAATGAGTCACGACAATAAAACTCCCGGCCAGCGTTTCCGTGATGCCGTTGCCAGTGAGCAGCCGCTGCAGGTCGTGGGGGCGATCAATGCCAATCATGCGCTGCTGGCCAAACGCGCCGGGTTCAAGGCGATTTATCTGTCGGGCGGCGGAGTGGCGGCTGGCTCCCTGGGGATTCCAGACCTGGGTATCACCGGGCTGGAGGATGTGCTGACGGATGTGCGACGCATCACCGATGTCTGCGACCTGCCATTGCTGGTGGATGTGGATACCGGCTTCGGTTCTTCGGCGTTCAATGTGGCGCGCACGGTCAGATCGATGATCAAGGCGGGCGCGGCAGCGATTCATATCGAAGATCAGGTTGGCGCCAAGCGCTGCGGGCATCGTCCCAACAAGGAGATTGTGTCCCAGCAGGAAATGGTCGACCGCATCAAGGCGGCGGTGGATGCGCGCACCGACAGCAATTTTGTGATCATGGCGCGCACCGATGCTCTGGCGGTCGAGGGGCTGGAGTCGGCGCTGGAGCGGGCAGCGGCCTGTATCGAAGCCGGTGCCGATATGGTTTTTCCCGAGGCCATCACCGAACTGAGCATGTACAAGCAGTTTGCCAATCGGGTGGGTGTGCCGATTCTGGCCAACATCACCGAGTTCGGTGCAACGCCGCTGTTCACGGTGGATGAGCTGCGCGCCGCTGACGTTTCGCTGGTGCTCTATCCTTTATCGGCATTCCGCGCCATGAACAAGGCAGCGGAAAACGTCTATGGCGCGATTCGTCGTGATGGCACGCAAAAGAATGTGATCGACACCATGCAGACACGCATGGAGCTGTATGACGCCATCGACTATCACACCTTTGAGCAGAAGCTGGATGCTTTGTTTGCGCAGAAGAAGGGGTGACCTGCACACTTTGTGGGAGGCAGCTTGCTGGCGACAGCGTCAATGAAATGTAGCGTATCTGTCGTTTTCACTGGCCCTTTCGCCAGCAAGCTGCCTCCTACAAGGGCCAATGTGTATGTGAGATCGGGCGGCGCTCCGCTCATCCGCGAAAAAAAAACGAAATCGCCAATTCCCGACAATTTCAAGAACTGGAGAATGCAATGGCTGAAGCAAAAGTATTGAGCGGTGCCGGCCTGCGAGGTCAGGTTGCCGGCCAGACTGCCCTGTCCACTGTCGGCCTCGCGGGTGCGGGCCTGACTTACCGCGGCTATGACGTGCGCGAGCTGGCTGCCGAGGCCCGTTTTGAAGAAGTCGCCTACCTGCTGCTCTATGGCGAATTGCCGAATCAGGCACAACTGACCGCCTACATGGATCGTCTCAAGAGCCTGCGGGACCTGCCACAGGCACTGAAAGAAGTGCTGGAGCGCATTCCTGCCGACACCCATCCGATGGATGTCATGCGTACCGGCGCTTCGATGCTTGGCACTCTTGAGCCTGAGCTGAGTTTCGAGCAGCAGCGTGATGCGACGGACCGACTGTTGGCGGCGTTTCCGGCCATCATGTGTTACTGGTATCGCTTCTCCCATGATGGCAAACGCATCGATTGCGTGACCGATGAAACCTCCATCGGCGGCCATTTCCTGCACCTGCTGCTCGACAAATCCCCCAGTGAGCTGCATCGCAAGGTCATGGATGTCTCGCTGATTCTCTACGCCGAGCACGAGTTCAACGCCTCGACCTTTACCGCCCGTGTCTGTGCTTCGACCCTGTCGGACCTGTATTCCTGCATCACGGCGGCCATCGGCACCTTGCGCGGTCCGCTGCATGGCGGTGCCAACGAAGCGGCCATGGAAATGATCCAGCGCTTTGCGTCGGCCGAAGAGGCTACCAAGGGCACTCTCGGCATGCTGGAGCGCAAGGAAAAGATCATGGGCTTCGGTCATGCGATCTATAAGGAGTCCGACCCGCGCAACGAGGTCATCAAGGGCTGGTCGAAAAAGCTTGCGGACGAAGTGGGCGATACGGTGCTGTTCCCGGTTTCCGAGGCTATCGACAAGACCATGTGGGAGCAGAAGAAGCTGTTCCCCAATGCCGACTTCTACCATGCCTCGGCGTACCACTTCATGGGGATTCCCACCAAGCTGTTCACGCCGATCTTCGTCTGTTCGCGCCTGACCGGCTGGGCTGCTCACGTTTTCGAGCAGCGTTCCAATAACCGCATCATCCGCCCGAGCGCCGAGTATGTCGGCGTCGAACAGCGCACCTTCGTGCCCATCGAACAGCGCTGAAGAGAGAAGGGGAGCCGCCCATGAGTTCCCCTCTCTACTCCCAAATTCCGTGATCGAGTCCCCGTGCCATGAACTCTGAATACCGCAAGCCGCTTCCCGGAACCTCGCTGGATTACTTCGACGCCCGTGGGGCCATCGAAGCCATCAAGCCGGGTGCTTACGACCTGTTGCCCTACACCTCACGGGTGCTGGCCGAAAACCTGGTGCGTCGCTGTGATCCGGCCACGCTCAAGGCTTCCCTGACTCAGCTTGTGGAGCGCAGGCGCGACCTGGATTTTCCATGGTTTCCGGCGCGGGTGGTGTGCCATGACATTCTGGGTCAGACCGCGCTGGTGGACCTGGCCGGTCTGCGCGATGCCATTGCTTCTCAGGGCGGCGACCCGGCGCTGGTCAACCCGGTGGTGCCGGTGCAGTTGATTGTCGACCATTCCCTGGCCGTTGAATGTGGTGGCAATGACCCTCAGGCTTTCGAGAAGAACCGGGCCATCGAGGACCGTCGCAACGAGGACCGTTTTCACTTCATCGACTGGACCAAAAAGGCCTTCAAGAACGTCGAAGTGATCCCGCCGGGCAACGGCATCATGCACCAGATCAACCTGGAGAAAATGTCGCCAGTGGTGCAGGTGCGTGAAGGTGTGGCTTTCCCGGACACCCTGGTGGGCACTGACAGCCACACGCCTCATGTGGATGCGCTGGGTGTGATCGCCATTGGCGTGGGTGGCCTGGAGGCCGAGAACGTCATGCTCGGGCGCGCGTCCTGGATGCGCCTGCCGGATATTGTCGGCGTCGAGCTGACCGGTCGTCGCGAGCCCGGCATTACCGCCACCGATGTGGTGCTGGCCCTGACCGAATACTTGCGCAAGCAGAAAGTCGTCGGTGCTTATCTGGAGTTTTACGGCGAGGGCGCATCGAGCCTGACCCTTGGGGATCGGGCGACGATTTCCAACATGGCACCCGAGTACGGCGCCACGGCTGCGATGTTCTCCATCGACCAGCAGACCATCGATTACCTGCGCCTGACCGGGCGTGAGGACGAGCAAGTGCGTCTGGTGGAGGTGTATGCCAGGCACACGGGGCTGTGGTCCGACAGCTTGCAGCAGGTTGAGTATGAGCGGGTATTGAGCTTCGACCTGTCCAGCGTGGTGCGCAACATGGCCGGCCCATCCAACCCCCATGCCCGCGTTGCAACCACGGACCTTGCGGCCAGGGGCATCGCCGGGCAGTGGCAGGAAGTGCCGGGGCAGATGCCCGATGGTGCAGTGATCATCGCCGCGATCACCAGTTGCACCAACACCAGCAACCCGCGCAACGTGATCGCTGCCGGCTTGCTGGCCCGCAATGCCAATCGCCTGGGCCTGAGTCGCAAGCCCTGGGTGAAATCATCGCTGGCACCGGGCTCCAGAACCGTCGCGTTGTATCTGGATGAAGCCGGGCTGACCTCGGAGCTGGAGCAACTGGGCTTTGGTGTTGTGGCCTTTGCCTGCACCACCTGCAATGGCATGTCTGGCGCGCTGGAGCCGAAGATTCAGCAGGAAATCATCGACCGCGACCTGTATGCCACGGCGGTGTTGTCCGGCAACCGCAATTTCGACGGACGCATCCATCCCTATGCCCGGCAGGCCTTCCTGGCTTCGCCGCCGCTGGTGGTGGCCTATGCCATTGCCGGCACCATTCGGTTCGATATCGAAAACGATGTACTGGGTATTGCCGACGGCAAGGAAATCCGCCTCAAGGATATCTGGCCGAGCGACGAGGAGATCGATGCCGTGGTCAAGGCATCGGTCAAGCCGGAGCAGTTCCGGCAGGTCTATATTCCGATGTTTGCCCTTGAGGAAGACCGCGGCCCTAAAGTCGAGCCGCTGTATGACTGGCGCCCGATGAGCACTTACATCCGCCGTCCGCCGTATTGGGAAGGCGCGCTGGCCGGTGAGCGCACGCTCAAGGGCATGCGTCCGCTGGCGGTGCTGCCTGACAACATCACCACCGATCACTTGTCGCCTTCCAATGCGATTCTGCTCGACAGCGCGGCAGGCGAATACCTGGCGAAAATGGGCCTGCCGGAAGAGGACTTCAACTCCTACGCGACCCATCGCGGGGACCACCTGACTGCACAGCGCGCTACCTTCGCCAACCCGCAATTGCTCAATGAAATGGCGGTGGTGGATGGCAAAGTCAAGAAAGGTTCGCTGACCCGGATCGAGCCTGAAGGCAAGGTTACCCGCATGTGGGAAGCCATCGAAGCCTACATGGAGCGCAAGCAGCCGCTGATCATTATTGCCGGTGCCGATTATGGTCAGGGTTCGTCCCGGGACTGGGCGGCCAAAGGCGTGCGTCTGGCGGGTGTGGAGGCCATTGCTGCGGAAGGTTTCGAGCGTATCCATCGCACCAACCTGGTTGGCATGGGTGTTTTGCCGCTGGAGTTCCAGGCAGGCACTAACCGCCTGACGCTGGGGATCGATGGCAGCGAGACGTTCGACGTGATCGGCAAGCGCACACCGCGGGCAACCTTGACGCTGGTGATTCATCGCAAGACCGGCGAGCGGCTGGAAGTGCCCGTGACCTGTCGGCTGGATACCGCCGAAGAGGTGTCTATCTATGAAGCGGGCGGTGTATTGCAACGATTCGCTCAAGACTTTCTGGAATCCACACAAGCCTGAAAACACCAATATGTGGGAGCGGATTCATCCGCGAAACCTTCCAGACGATACATATGTATTGGATGTACAGGCCTCTCGCGAATGAATTCGCTCCCACGGATTGCTATTCAGTAGGAGCGAATTTATTCGCGAAGAATCGTCTTCCCGGATAAATCCGGCCCTGCGTGTTCGAGCAACCATTCGAGGACCGGTTTCCCATGCCGCACAAACCCCAGATCCGAATTCCGGCCACCTACATGCGTGGCGGTACCAGCAAAGGTGTGTTCTTTAATCTGCAGGACCTGCCCGAGGTTGCACAGACCCCGGGCGCTGCCCGTGATGCGTTGCTGTTGCGGGTCATCGGCAGTCCCGACCCTTACGAGAAACAGATCGATGGCATGGGCGGCGCAACATCCAGCACCAGCAAGACTGTGATTCTGTCGCGCAGCCATAAAGCCGATCACGATGTCGATTACCTGTTCGGTCAGGTGTCCATCGACAAGCCTTTTGTCGACTGGAGCGGCAACTGCGGCAATCTCTCGGCGGCCGTTGGCTCGTTTGCCATCAGTCAGGGGCTGGTGGACAGCGCCCGTATTCCCCGCGACGGCGTTGCGGTGGTGCGAATCTGGCAGGCCAATATCGGCAAGACCATAATTGCCCATGTACCCATCAGCAGTGGTGAGGTGCAGGAAACTGGCGACTTCGAACTCGATGGCGTGACTTTCCCCGCCGCTGAAGTGCAACTGGAGTTCCTGAACCCGGCTGCGGATGAAGAGGGCGCGGGCGGTTCGATGTTCCCCACCGGCAACCTGATCGATGAGCTGCACGTGCCAGGTATCGGTACGCTCAAGGCGACCCTGATCAATGCCGGTATCCCCACGGTCTTCGTCAATGCCGCTGATATCGGCTACACCGGCACTGAGTTACAGGGTGATATCAACAGCGATATCCATGCCCTGGCAAAGCTGGAAATCCTCCGGGTTCATGGTGCGTTGCGCATGGGCTTGATCAAGAGCCTCGACGACCCTGCGCTGCGTCAGCACACCCCCAAAGTGGCCTTCGTTGCCGGGCCGGCGGACTATCTGTCTTCCAGTGGCAAGCCGGTCAGCAAGCAGGATGTCGACCTATTGGTACGGGCCGTCTCCATGGGCAAGCTGCATCACGCCATGATGGGCACAGCCGCCGTGGCCATCGGCACCGCTGCGGCGATTCCGGGCACGCTGGTCAATCTTGCAGCAGGTGGCGGCGAGCGCGAGGCTGTGACGTTCGGGCACCCGTCCGGCACCTTGCGCGTCGGTGCCCAGGCTCAGCAGGAAGAGGGCGAATGGAAAGTGACCAAGGCCATCATGAGCCGTAGCGCCAGGGTATTGATGGAGGGTTGGGTGCGAGTGCCGATCAGTTAAGGCATAAACAACACGTGTGGGAGGCAGCTTGCTGGCGAAAAAAGGCCTGTGACGCAGCCTATATTCTGTGTCTGTACACAGAAGTCGCCAGCAAGCTGCCTCCCACAAAGTGATCCTCTGGGGTTATTTGAAGCGTCGCTCCACACCTTTTTCAACCAGCACCTTGGCCGAAATCTCTTCCACGGAGAAATGCGTGGAATTGATGTTCGGGATGTTTTCCCGACGGAACAGGCTTTCCACTTCCCGCACTTCGAACTCGCACTGGGCATAGCTGGAATAGCGGCTGTTGGGCTTGCGCTCATGACGGATGGCCGTCAATCGATCTGGATCAATGGTCAGGCCGAACAGTTTGCTACGGTGTGCCTTGAGGGCTTCGGGCAGTTGCAGGCGCTCCATGTCGTCTTCGGTCAGCGGGTAGTTGGCGGCGCGGATACCGAACTGCATGGCCATATACAGGCAGGTCGGCGTCTTGCCGCAGCGTGAGACGCCCACCAGGATGATATCGGCCTTGTCGTAATAATGAGTGCGCGCACCGTCGTCGTTGTCCAGGGCGAAGTTCACGGCTTCGATACGCTCCATATAGTTGGAGTTGTGACCGATGGAATGCGATTTGCCCACCGAATAGGAGGAGTGTGAACTAAGCTCTTGCTCCAGCGGCGCAAGGAAGGTCGAGAAAATGTCGATCATGAAACCGTTGGAGGTCGCCAGGATCTCGCGAATCTCCTGGTTGACGATGGTATCGAAGATGATCGGTCGCACCTCGTCCCTGTCGGCGGCATTGTTGATTTGTTGTACCATCGCCCGCGCCTTCTCGACGCTGTCGATATAGGGGCGCGTGAACTTGTTGAACGTAATGTTTTCAAATTGTGCCAGCAGGCTCTGGCCCAACGTTTCAGCGGTGATGCCTGTGCCGTCAGAGATGAAGAAAGCGGATCGTTTCATTTGCGCCCTTGGCCTTAAGCTGGTGACGATTCTTGGATATCATAGGCGCGCTTGCCGGCCCTGATGGCCTGCATTCTCACCTTTTTTCAAGGTTACTGCTTCAAGTCGGTCCAGAATACCCGCTGTCACAGCGTGGCTCGGGTGTATGAGCTTTTCCCAACAACAAACACAGTTAGTGGAGAGATCACCTTGGTAGAGTACGTAGTTTCCCTCGATAAGCTCGGCGTCCATGATGTGGAGCACGTGGGAGGCAAGAACGCATCCCTCGGCGAAATGATCAGCAACCTGGCAGGCGCTGGTGTTTCGGTGCCCGGTGGTTTCGCTACGACAGCCCAGGCCTACCGTGATTTCCTTGAGCAGAGTGGTCTGAACGATCAGATCCATGCAGCCCTGGACGCTCTGGATGCCGACGACGTCAATGCCCTGGCCAGAACCGGTGCACAGATTCGTCAGTGGATCATGGAGGCCGAGTTCCCCGAGAAGCTCAATGCCGAGATTCGTACGGCGTTCGATGCCTTGTCGGCAGGTAACCCGAACCTGGCAGTGGCCGTGCGTTCTTCGGCAACGGCAGAAGACTTGCCCGATGCCTCCTTCGCAGGCCAGCAGGAAACCTTCCTCAATATCCGCGGTGTCGATAACGTCATTCGTGCGGCCAAGGAAGTCTTTGCTTCGCTCTTCAATGACCGCGCCATTTCCTACCGTGTACACCAGGGCTTCGACCACAAGCTGGTGGCCCTGTCGGCAGGTGTTCAGCGCATGGTTCGCTCCGAGACCGGTACTGCCGGTGTGATGTTCACCCTCGACACCGAGTCGGGCTTCCGTGACGTGGTGTTCATCACGGGCGCATACGGCCTGGGCGAAACCGTGGTGCAGGGCGCGGTCAACCCGGATGAGTTCTATGTCCACAAGGACACCCTGACTGCCGGTCGCCCGGCCATCCTGCGCCGCAACCTGGGCAGCAAGGCCATCAAGATGATCTACGGCGACGAGGCCAAGGCCGGTCGCTCGGTGAAAACCGTCGATGTCGACGCTGCCGACCGTGCACGTTTCTGCCTGACCGATGCCGAGGTCAGCGAGCTGGCCAAGCAGGCGATGATCATCGAGAAGCACTACAAGGCTCCGATGGACATCGAGTGGGCCAAAGATGGCGACGACGGCAAGCTCTACATCGTTCAGGCACGTCCTGAAACCGTGAAAAGCCGTTCCGCCGCCAATGTCATGGAGCGTTACCTGCTCAAGGAAACCGGCAATGTGCTGGTCGAGGGCCGTGCCATCGGTCAGCGCATCGGCGCGGGCAAGGTGCGGATCATCAAGGACGTGTCCGAGATGGACAAGGTCCAGGCCGGCGATGTGCTGGTTTCCGACATGACCGACCCGGACTGGGAACCGGTCATGAAGCGCGCCAGCGCCATTGTCACCAACCGTGGTGGCCGTACCTGTCACGCCGCGATCATCGCTCGCGAACTGGGTATTCCGGCTGTTGTGGGTTGCGGCAATGCCACTCAACTGCTGCAGGACGGGCAGGGCGTCACCGTCTCCTGCGCCGAGGGCGATACCGGTTACATCTTCGAGGGTGAACTGGGCTTCGACATCAAGACCAACTCGGTCGATGCCATGCCTGATCTGCCGTTCAAGATCATGATGAACGTCGGCAACCCTGATCGTGCGTTTGACTTCGCCCAGTTGCCCAATGCCGGTGTCGGTCTGGCACGCCTGGAATTCATCATCAACCGCATGATCGGTGTGCATCCCAAGGCGCTGCTCAACTACGCCGGCCTGCCGCCCGAAATCAAGGATAGCGTCGACAAGCGCATTGCCGGTTACAGCAACCCGGTTGATTTCTATGTCGACAAGCTGGTCGAGGGCATCAGCACCCTGGCCGCAGCGTTCACGCCGAAGAAAGTCATCGTGCGTCTGTCGGACTTCAAGTCCAACGAATACGCCAACCTGATCGGCGGCAAGCTGTACGAGCCGGAAGAAGAAAACCCGATGCTGGGTTTCCGTGGCGCTTCGCGTTACATCAGCGAGAACTTCCGCGACTGCTTCGAGCTTGAATGCCGTGCCCTCAAGCGTGTGCGCGAGGACATGGGCCTGACCAACGTCGAAATCATGGTGCCTTTCGTGCGTACCCTGGGCGAGGCGAGCCAGGTCATCGAGCTGCTGGCGGCCAATGGTCTCAAGCGTGGCGAAAACGGTCTGCGCATCATCATGATGTGCGAATTGCCGTCCAACGCGATTCTGGCCGAAGAGTTCCTGGAGCACTTCGACGGTTTCTCCATCGGTTCCAACGACCTGACCCAGTTGACGCTGGGCCTGGACCGCGATTCGGGTGTCATTGCGCACCTGTTCGACGAGCGTAACCCGGCGGTCAAGAAGCTGCTGTCCAATGCCATCCAGGCCTGTAACAAGGCCGGGAAATACATCGGCATTTGCGGTCAGGGTCCTTCGGACCATCCGGATCTGGCTCGCTGGCTGATGGAGCAGGGCATCGAAAGCGTTTCGCTGAACCCGGACTCGGTACTGGAAACCTGGTTCTTCCTCGCGGAGGGTCAGGCACCTGCCTGAGTTTTTTCCGATGTGATGCAATAGCGTCTTGAATCGTCTAGGGTTTCAAGCGTTTCGGGGAAGGGCGGTTTTTTCGGAAACCGCCCTTTTTCATGCAAGGCCCCAAAGGGGGCAACCGAACCAGCAGTTTCATCCGTCTGTCAGAGGCGACCCGATGCCTTTGAAGCCTAGATAAAAGAGCAATATGCAAAGCAGCAGCAATCTTTTTCCCGTTGCCTTGATCAGTGCCGAGCGTCGTGGCGATCTGGTCGAGGACGTCTATCGCTTGAAGCCTGCCAACAGCCCTGACTCCAGTGTCGAGCTGGCTGTTACCCGTCTCGGTCTGGTGGATCAGCCCGATGTGCGCGGTGTGCCTGTCATTCTGTTGCATGGCAGCTTTTCCAATCGCCGCTTCTGGTATTCCCCCAAAGGCATCGGCCTCGGGCCGTTCCTGGCACGTGCCGGTTACGATGTGTGGATTGCCGAGATGCGCGGCCATGGGCTTTCGGCTCGCAATCAGGACTATCGTCGCAATCGCGTGGCGGATTACGCCCGCTATGATCTGCCGGCCATTGCTGCTTTCGTTCGCGAGCAGAACGGGCAGGTGCCGCACTGGATTGGTCACTCCCTGGGTGGCACCACGCTGGCGGCGGCGCTGGGTGGTCAATATCTGGGGCCTGAGGGGGCGGCGTCGGTTGCGTTGTTTGGCAGCCAGATCAGCCGTACCTACTGGCCATTGAAAATTCCGCCTGTGCAGTGGACCGGGCGTCTGCTGCTCAAGCCTTTCGAGCATATTTCCGGACCGCGCCTCAAGCGGGGGCCGGAAGACGAGCCGATTGGCGTTGTCCTGGAAAGCATGCGTTGGCACGGTCTGTTCGGGCGCTTCGGTGATCGTGACAGCAACTGGTGGGCCGCGCTGGCCAGTGTCCAGATACCGGTGCTGGCAGTGGCGGCTGTGGGTGATCATCAGGACCCGGTCTGGGCCTGCAAGATGCTGTTCGACCAGTTTGGCTCGCAGCAGCGAGAGTTTCTTTGTCTGGGGCGCGAGCATGGCTTCAATGAAGATTTCGATCATGTTCGCATGCTGGTCAGCAAGGGGGCGCAACAGCAGGTCTGGCCACGTGTGCTCGGCTGGCTGCAAGACCGTTCGGCTCCCCAAGAGAGTCCTCAGTTGCGCGAAGCGGTAGGGCAATAGGCTGGTTTTGTGTTTGTATGAAAGTCGGGGCGAAAGTTGAGGTCAAAGCCACTATGCTGCCCTGAGCATTCCCATCTCTCACCGACAGGAGTTAGCCATGCATTATTCGACCCCCGATTTGTGTGATGCCTATCCAGAGCTGGTGCAAGTCGTAGAGCCCATGTTCAGCAGCTTCGGCGGCCGTGACTCCTTTGGTGGCGAGATCGTGACCATCAAGTGCTTCGAGGATAATTCGCTGGTCAAAGACCAGGTCGCCCTCGATGGCAAGGGCAAGGTGCTGGTCGTCGATGGTGGTGGCTCGTTGCGTTGCGCGCTGCTGGGTGATCTGCTGGCGGACAAGGCAGCGAAAAGTGGCTGGGAAGGTTTGCTGATCTACGGCTGCATTCGTGATGTCGATGTCATCGCGCAAACCGATCTGGGCGTGCAGGCGCTGGCCAGTCACCCGAAAAAGACCGACAAGCGCGGCATCGGCGACTTGAATGTCCCTGTGACCTTTGCCGGTATTACCTTCCGGCCGGGTGAATACCTGTATGCCGATAATAATGGCGTGATCATTTCTCCGTCCCCTCTGACAATGCCGGAATAAGCGAAGCAAGAATGTTCGATGAAGCAAACGCGCAGTGGGGGCTGGTTCATGCCCTCGTATTGGATGGTCAGGGCGGAGCGCGTTTCATTGCTCGAACCGAACTCGATAGTCTTCAGATGCAGCCCCACGAAAGTCTGTGGCTGCATTGGGATCGCAGCCACCCGCAGACCCACTCGTGGCTGCGTAACGCCAGTGGCCTGAGCGAGTTCGCCTGCACGCTGCTGCTTGAAGAAAATACCCGGCCGCGTTTGCTGCCCTTGCCGGATCAGGAGCTGTTGCTGTTCCTGCGTGGCGTGAACCTCAATCCCGGTGCCGAACCGGAAGACATGGTATCGGTGCGTATTTTCGCTGCTGCCCAGCGAGTGATTTCCTTGCGCCTGCGGCCTTTGCGGGCAACCGAAGAGCTTATCGAGCAGTTGAGCGAGGGCAAGGGGCCGAAGACGGCCTCGGAACTGATGCTTTATCTGGCCCAGTACCTGACTGAAAAGGTCCAGGACCTGCTCGGCGACCTGACCGAGTCGGTGGATGACGAGGAAGAAAAGACCGATGCCGACGAGCGTTACAGTCCCGAGCACAGCAAGTTGCTGCAGATTCGTCGACGGGCAGCGGGCCTGCGCCGTTTTCTGGCGCCTCAGCGGGATATCTTCGGCCAGTTGTCGCGCATCAAACTGAGCTGGTTCGTGGATGACGACGCCGATTACTGGAACGAGCTGAACAACAGCCTGACCCGTTATCTGGAAGAACTCGAACTGACCCGCGAGCGGGTAGGGCTGCTGCTGGAGTCCGAAGACCGCCGCTTGCGTGAGCGCATGGATCACACCATGTACCGCTTCGGGATCATCACCGGTATTTTTCTGCCCATGAGCTTTCTGACCGGGCTGCTGGGGATAAACGTCGGCGGTATTCCCGGTTCCGACAATCCTTACGGTTTTCTGCTGGCGTGCGTATTGATTGTCCTGGTAGCGGTGGGGCAGTGGTGGTTGTTCAGGCGTTTGCGCTGGTTGTGACAAATAAAATTTCAGTGCCATGTGTGACTCGCCTGAAAATAGTCACGTCTCTCACTGACATTGCGTGAGGTGCCTGATGCACGATCCCTTTGAAGAATCTTTGCGTGACATGCTCAAATCGTCATCCTCCAGCCGGGATGACGACGCTTGCCTGGGCCGTGTCCTGAAAACCGCCAACCGTCAGGTGGGTGCCGGTGTGCTGTTCGGGCTGCTTGGGCGCTGGTCCCAGGCGATGATGATTGCCCTCAATAACGGTTCAGCACACGTTTCTCCTGTTTCCCGTCGAACCCAACCTACTGCCCGTCCTGTCGATAAGGCTGATTGAACATGGAATTGGATCTCTGGACCCAGAGTCTGGTTGCTGCAATGACTGCATTGTGGACCAAAGTTGCAAACTTCATCCCTAATCTGTTCGGCGCCCTTGTGGTGGTGCTGCTGGGTTTCGTGGTCGCAAAACTGCTCGATGCCCTGTTATCGAAATTGCTCGCCAAACTGGGCCTGGATCGCCTCATGGGCGGCACCGGGCTGACCAAGCTGATCAGCCGTGCCGGCGTGAAAGTGCCGATTTCCACTCTTATCGGCAAGATCGTCTACTGGTTCGTCCTGTTGATCTTCCTGGTCTCTGCGGCCGAGTCCCTTGGTCTGCAACGTGTATCGGCGACGCTGGACATGCTGGCGTTGTACCTGCCCAAGGTGTTTGGCGCGGCGCTGGTGCTGCTTGTGGGTGTGTTGCTGGCGCAACTGGTCAACGGGCTGGTGCGTGGCGCGGCAGAGGGCGTCGGGGTCGATTATGCGCCCGGTCTCGGGCGAATCGCTCAGGGGCTGGTGATCATCATCAGTATTTCGGTGGCAATCAGCCAGCTTGAAGTGAAGACAGATCTGCTCAATCACGTTATCGTGATTGGCCTCCTGACCGTCGGCCTGGCCGTTGCCTTGGCGCTGGGGCTGGGAAGTCGTGAAATTGCAGGTCAGATTCTGGCGGGGATTTATGTCCGAGAGCTTTATCAGGTCGGCCAGCATTTGCAGGTTGGCGACATAGAGGGGCAGATCGAAGAAATCGGTACGGTCAAGACTACACTGCTGACAGACGAAGGGGAGTTGGTTTCTTTTTCCAACAAAATTCTCCTTGAGCAGAGAGTAAGCAGCCGTTAAGCGGCGAATCTGCTAATCTATGCCGCCCCAAATTGCCGGAAACCGGGCATTGGCGGACATTGAACTGACTGTCGGCACGACTCGTTTTGAATAAACCCTTACCGCTTTCGACGCGCTACGACCCACGCGAGCTCTCAGATGAGGAGCTG
This sequence comes from Pseudomonas lijiangensis, assembly GCF_018968705.1. Classification (NCBI taxonomy): domain Bacteria; kingdom Pseudomonadati; phylum Pseudomonadota; class Gammaproteobacteria; order Pseudomonadales; family Pseudomonadaceae; genus Pseudomonas; species Pseudomonas lijiangensis. The sequence continues at coordinate 3,423,779 of NZ_CP076668.1, read as the reverse complement.
GTCGCGCGCGCTCACGTCGAGCTTTTCAACGTGACGCGGGCTTACGAAGAATTGATGCGTCGTTACCAGAGAACACTTTTTAACGTCTGTGCACGTTATTTAGGGAACGATCGCGATGCTGATGATGTCTGTCAGGAAGTGATGCTTAAGGTCTTGTATGGATTGAAGAATTTCGAAGGAAAATCGAAGTTCAAAACCTGGCTCTACAGCATCACCTACAACGAGTGCATCACTCAGTACAGAAAGGAACGGCGAAAGCGTCGCTTGATGGACGCTTTGAGTCTGGACCCGCTTGAGGAAGCGTCTGAAGAAAAGACGCCCAAACCTGAAGAAAGGGGCGGACTTGATCGCTGGCTTGTGCATGTGAACCCGATCGATCGGGAGATTCTGGTGCTGCGATTTGTCGCAGAACTTGAATTCCAGGAGATTGCAGACATCATGCACATGGGCTTAAGCGCAACGAAAATGCGCTATAAGCGGGCATTAGATAAATTACGTGAGAAATTTGCGGGCATCACCGAAACTTAACTCGGAGCAAATATCTCTAAAGAACTGGCAGGGTCTGCTAGACTTGCCGACGAATTGCCTCAGTTGTCATGGGGCTGCTTTACAATCACCAGATGGGGATTTAACGGATGAAACTGAAAAACACCTTGGGCTTGGCCATTGGTACTATCGTTGCCGCGACTTCGTTCGGCGTGCTGGCGCAAGGCCAAGGCGCAGTCGAGATCGAGGGCTTCGCCAAGAAGCAATATTTTGACAGCTCTCGTGACTTCAAAAACGACGGCAACCTGTTCGGCGGTTCGATCGGTTACTTCCTGACTGACGACGTTGAACTGCGTCTGGGCTACGACGAAGTTCACAATGCTCGTGGCGACGATGGCAAGAACATCAAGGGCTCCAACACTGCCCTGGACGCTCTGTACCACTTCAACAACCCAGGCGACATGCTGCGTCCGTACGTGTCTGCAGGTTTCTCCGATCAGAGCATCGGTCAGACTGGCCGTGGTGGTCGTAACGGTTCCACCTTCGCCAACGTTGGCGGCGGTGCCAAGCTGTACTTCACCGACAACTTCTATGCTCGTGCTGGCGTTGAAGCCCAGTACAACATCGACCAAGGCGAGACCGAGTGGGCTCCTAGCGTCGGTATCGGCGTAAACTTCGGTGGCGGCAGCAAGAAAACCGAAGCAGCTCCAGTAGCTGCTCCAGTTGCTGAAGTCTGCTCCGACAGTGACAACGACGGCGTGTGCGACAACGTCGACAAGTGCCCTAACACCCCAGCCAACGTAACTGTTGACGCTGATGGCTGCCCGGCAGTTGCTGAAGTGGTTCGTGTTGAGCTGGACGTCAAGTTCGACTTCGACAAAGCTGTGGTCAAGCCTAACAGCTACGGCGACATCAAAAACCTCGCTGACTTCATGCAACAGTACCCACAAACCACCACCACTGTTGAAGGTCACACTGACTCCGTCGGTCCTGACGCTTACAACCAGAAACTGTCCGAGCGTCGCGCTAGCGCCGTTAAACAAGTTCTGGTCAACCAGTATGGTGTTGGCGCTAACCGCGTAAACTCGGTTGGTTACGGCGAAACCCGTCCAGTTGCTGACAACGCAACTGAAGCTGGCCGCGCAGTAAACCGTCGCGTAGAAGCTGAAGTTGAAGCACAAGCTAAGTAATTAGCCTGCTTTGAATGAAAAGCCCGGCTTATGCCGGGCTTTTCTTTGCCTGCGATTTGATGAATCGATATTCAATCCGTCAGTACCACAGCGCTTATCAGCCTTTTTATTTCCGGCACACATGAGCCGCACTGGGTTCCGCAACCGAGCTGTGTTTTCAGCTGGTTCAAATCCAGGCCGTTGTCTATTCCTTTCATGATTGCACTCTGACTGACGTTCTTGCAGTTGCAGAGGATTCTGTCGCGGGCCTGAGAGGCATTTTTGCCCGGTTCCGTGCTGATCGGCGCCAGCATCCAGCGGCGCAGTTGCTCATCCACCCGACCTTGTAGCCAAAGATTCTGCAGCCAGTGCTGAGCGAGGGTTTCTCCAGCCAGGCGCAAGGCGGTGATGTGGCCGTCATCGAGGCGAATCCGCTTGCCGATGGCACGTTTTGGATCGTCGTAGGCCATGACCGGACCTTCATCGAGGCCCAGCAGACGATCAATGTCTTCCAGCAGCGAATGCTCAGGTGCCTCGGGATTGGCTGCCCTTATCACGAGTGCAGGGCGCTCGCGACCGATCAGTCCCAGGCTGGCATAGGCAAATGTGTCAAACAGCGGACGAAGCGCCGTCAGGTGGCTTTGCACATCACCTTCGATCAAGGCGAAGAATTGCCAGGGCAAGTCTGCTTTCTCGAGGCGTACCCCGGAATATTTGAGTTCCGGTTGTTTGGACAGCGGGTCAAAGGCGGGTTGAGTCAGTACATTGATGCCTCCCTTGAGAAACCGGTCGCCCCAGTGCATCGGCAGAAATGCCTGACCCGGACGAACGCCATCATCGCTGCTGACGGGCACCACCAGATCGCCACGACGGCTATGCAGATGAACCAGATCACCTGACGCCAACTCATAGCGTTCCATTTCTTGCGGATGCAGGCCCAGTATGGCTTCACTGACATGGCCAAACAGGCGGGCGGCGGTGCCGGTACGGCTCATCCCATGCCATTGATCGCGCAGTCGGCCGGTATTGAGGGTCAGTGGATACTGTGCGTCGGGCAGCTCTTTGGCCGCGACATAAGCATCGCAGACAAATTGCGCCCGCCCCGAAGCGGTCGGGAAGACACCATTGCTGTAGAGGCGGGCGGTGCCCTCGCGAGCGCCTTGGGGGAAAGGCCATTGTTGTGGGCCGAGGCGGTCGATAAGGGCGCGGTCGATGCCGGACATGTCCAGATCACGGCCCTGTGTCAGAACCTTGTACTCATCGAATAGCTGATCGGGACGTGTGAAATCGAAGAGGGCAGGAGTACCGGGCCGCAGCCTGCGCTCCAGGCGTTGCGCGAAATCCACGGTGATTGCCCAGTCGGGACGTGCCAGGCCTGGAGCGGGAATGGCCTTGCGCACGTTGGAGAGGCGTCGTTCCGAGTTGGTGACGGTGCCTTCCTTTTCGCCCCAACTGGCGGCGGGCAGCAACAGGTCGGCGAAACGTGCGGTTTCAGTGGTCTGGAAAGCTTCCTGTAATACCACGAACGGGCATGTGCTCAATGCTTCCCTGATCCTTTGCTGATCGGGCAGCGATTGGGCCGGGTTGGTGCAGGCGATCCATAGCGCTTTGACCTTGCCTGTACGCAACTGCTCGAACAGGTCGATGGCGGGCAGGCCGGGAGTGGCTGGCAGCGCATCGACTCCCCAGTATTCGGCGACTTCGGCGCGATGCTCGGCATTGGCAGCCTCACGATGGCCTGGCAGCAGGTTGGACAGGCTGCCGGTTTCGCGGCCGCCCATGGCGTTGGGCTGGCCGGTGAGCGAGAAGGGGCCTGCGCCGGGGCGGCCGATCTGGCCGGTGGCCAGATGCAGGTTGATCAGCGCGCTGTTCTTGGCGCTGCCGGCTGTGGACTGGTTCAAACCCATGCACCAGAGCGACAGGAAGCCGGGAGCCTGGCCAATCCATCGTGCGCAGGCGCGCAGGTCTTCGATGGCGATGCCGCAGGTTTCGGCGACGGTCTCTGGCGGGTAATTCCGAACCAGGTTTTCCAGTTCTGCATAGCCTTGGGTGTGGGCGTCGATGAAGCCGTGATCGGTGAAGCCTTCGTCAATCAGCAGATGCAGAATGCCGTGAAACAGCGCAACGTCAGTGCCTGGCTGAATGGCCAGGTGCAAGTCCGCCAGTTCGCAAGTGTCCGTGCGCCTGGGGTCTATCACGATGATTTTCATCTCGGGCCGACGGTTCCTGGCTTCTTCCAGCCGTCGGAACAGAACCGGGTGGGCGTAGGCCATGTTGCTGCCGACAATCATCACGCAATCGCTCAGCTCGATGTCTTCGTAACTGCACGGCGGCGCATCGGCGCCCAGGCTGCGTTTGTAGCCTACCACGGCCGAAGACATGCAGAGCCGGGAATTGCTGTCGATGTTATTGGTGCCCACCAGTGCCCGGGCCAGCTTGTTGAAGGCGTAGTAATCCTCGGTCAGCAATTGCCCCGAAATATAGAACGCCACGCTGTCGGGGCCGTGTTCCTTGATGGTATCGGCGAAGACATTGGCAGCATGTTCCAGAGCCGTATCCCAGTCAGTGTTGCTGCGGGCCAGGCTTTTGCTCAGGCGCAGTTGCGGGTGAAGCGCCCGCGCCGACAGGTCGCCGGTCAGGTGCAGGGTCGAGCCTTTGCTGCACAGCTTGCCGAAGTTGGCTGGATGTTGCGGGTCGCCACTGACTCCGAGAATGTTCTGTCCGTCATGTTCGATCAGCACGCCGCAGCCAACGCCGCAGTAGCAGCAGGTGGAGGCAGTGATCTGTGTGGCCTGGGTCGGAGCCTCCATCATGCGCATGCCGCCTCGTCGGTAGTCTGTTCGCCGAACATCAGGTGATTGCGGAGTGTACCGATCCCGCGGTTTTCCCGGATCTGTTGCAGGTACCAGCTGCCGTCGGCGGTATCGCCATACAGGCAGGCACCGACCAGCACGTCATTCTTGATGACCAGCTTTTTGTAGACACCGCCCAAAGGGTCGGAGAGGGTGATGCTTTCGGTGCCTTCACCCCCCATAAAGTCGCCAGCCGAGAACAGGTCGATGCCGGTGACCTTGAGTTTGGTCGAGGTCACCGAGCCCGGATAGCGGGCGAAACCCAACTGAGCAAGGTGATTGGCGCAGACCCGGGCTTGCTCGAACAGTGGTGCAACCAGGCCATAGGCGATACCGCGATGGCTGGCGCATTCGCCGATGGCATAGACCCGTGGGTCGTAGGTCTGCAGGGTGTCGTTGACCAGAATGCCCCGGTCGCAGGGCAGGCCTGATTGTGCGGCCAGTTCCATGTTGGGGCGAATGCCTGCGGCCATGACCACCAGATCGGCATCAATCACCGCGCCGCCCTTGAATTGCACGGCTTGAACCTGACCCTGCTCATCGCCGAGAAAGGTCTCGGTCTGCTCGTTGAGACGAAACGCCAGGCCGCGACGCTCCAGTGCCGCTTGCAGCATCTGGCCGCTGGTCTTGTCCAGTTGCCGCTCCAGCAGCCATTTGCCGTTGTGGATCACGGTCACATCCATGCCGCGCAACTTGAGGCCGTTGGCCGCTTCCAGCCCCAGCAGGCCGCCGCCGATGACCACGGCGCGTCGGTGAGTGGTTGCCGTGTCGATCATCAGTCGGGTATCGGCGATGTCGCGATAGCCGATCACGCCTTTGAGGGTGTTGCCGGGGACTGGCAGCACGAACGGGCGTGAGCCGGTGGCGATCAGCAAGCGGTCATAAGAGGCCTGGGTGCCATCCTCGGCGGTGACGATGCGTCGGGAGCGGTCGATTTTCACCACCCGGCGGTTGAGCAGTAGCTGGATGTTGTGTTCCTTGTACCAATTCAGGTCGTTGAGCACGATGTCATCGAAGGTCTGCTCGCCAGCCAGTACCGGCGACAGCAGTATCCGGTTGTAGTTGGGGTGCGGTTCGGCGCCGAAGACGGTGATTTCGTAGAGGTCTTCGTTCAACTTCAACAGTTCTTCAAGGGTTCGAACCCCGGCCATTCCATTGCCGATCATTACCAGTCTGAGTTTCGCCATGTCGCCTCCGAGGTCACTGCAGGGCCGTGCTCGATAAATTCTGCGCAAACAAAAAAGGCGTCTCGCCAGTTACCTGACGAGGACGCCTTTGTCCGGTCCCGTTCTCTCGGGAAGTGCAGCCCTCGTCGTTGAGGGGTGCAGTCTTGTGAATTACATGCAGGCGTTCATGCAGCGGTTGTGCCAAGTTGCAGGCAAGCCTGTCTGCGGGGCATTGAGGTGGATGCCGTGGCGGTTTGTGCACTGCCGTGAAGCGTTGCGCACAGATGGAGGGCGCAAAAGCATGAAATGCAAGCTTGCCTCGCGCCGGGGGCGGCACATGTCTATAATCGCGCCCTGAATTCAGCTTCCCACGAGCCTTGCCCGCCCATGTATAACCTGGCCCGCCAGTTACTCTTCAAACTTTCCCCGGAAACCTCCCACGACCTGTCGCTGGACTTGATCGGTGCCGGTGGTCGGCTGGGCCTCAATGGCCTGTTGAGCAAGGCGCCTGCGAAGTTGCCGGTCACGGTCATGGGGCTGGAGTTTCCGAATCCGGTAGGGCTGGCAGCCGGGCTGGACAAGAACGGTGCCGCCATCGACGGTTTTGCGCAGTTGGGTTTTGGCTTTGTCGAGATCGGCACCGTGACGCCGCGTCCGCAGCCGGGCAACCCCAAGCCGCGTATTTTCCGCCTGCCCGATGCCGAAGCGATCATCAACCGCATGGGGTTCAACAACCTGGGCGTGGACAACCTCGTCTCCCGGGTTCAGGCTGCGAAATACAAGGGCATCCTGGGCATCAATATCGGCAAGAACTTCGATACACCAGTAGAGCGTGCTGTCGATGACTACCTGATCTGCCTGGACAAGGTCTATGCCCATGCCAGTTATGTCACCGTCAACGTCAGTTCGCCCAATACGCCAGGCCTGCGCAGCCTGCAATTTGGCGACTCCCTGAAGCAATTGCTGGAGGCCTTGAGCCAGCGTCAGCAGGAACTGACGCAATTGCATGGCCGGCGTGTGCCGCTGGCGATCAAGATCGCGCCTGACATGACCGACGAAGAAACCGTGCTGGTCGCCACGGCCCTGATCGAGTCCGGCATGGATGCGGTCATCGCCACCAACACCACGCTCAGCCGCGAAGGTGTCGAAGGTCTGGCCCATGCTGACGAAGCAGGCGGTCTGTCCGGTGCGCCCGTCCGGGAAAAGAGCACTCATACCGTCAAGGTACTGGCTGGCGAGCTGGCAGGGCGTATGCCGATCATTGCGGCAGGTGGTATCACCGAAGGCCGACATGCCGCCGAGAAGATTGCTGCTGGCGCGAGTCTGGTGCAGGTGTATTCGGGGTTCATCTACAAGGGGCCGGCGCTTATCCGTGAATCGGTGGATGCGATTGCGGCCATGCCTCGCGGCTGATTGCAGGGCGAAAAAAAGGGGCTCCCTGAGGAGCCCCTGGGCCGCAGCCCGCCGCCCGGATGGGGCGTGCATGGTATGGGTGTAAAAGTCAGTAGAAAGTTTGATGGACTGGCCGGAGGCTACCTTATCCGACCGCGTGAAGTTCGTTGAGTCTGTGGATTCCCGCAGTGCCGGTCATACCGTCCCAGTTGTCGCCACGTCCTTCTCGCCAACCATTGATCCATGCCTGGCGTACTGACGGTAGAGTAAAAGGGCAAAGCTCACGGGATTTACCAGTAACGCCGTATTGATATCCGCGCAAAAATGCTCTTTCCAACGGATCACGCTTAAGTCTTCTCATAGGGTATTGCCCTCGTCTGTTGACTGTTATATCCCTGAAGACCTCTGTCGAGGTCGGGCAGAATTTTCTGCCGTTGGTGCCCGCTGCCGGCGTCGCGGGCCTGAGTGTCATTACCGTTGCAGTGATGACCTGTGGTGAGTTCTAACCAAAGCGCGAGACGGTGTGAATGATCGTTTTGTCATAAGCACGTCACATTTAGGTCTGTAGAGCGATAAGCAAGAAGGTGTTTCAAATTTGATTCATGTCCCAACCCTGCTGAGGCGCGGGTTTCAGGCAGGAGTGAGACAAGCTCGCAAATGCGAGTAATGGCTTAATGCATTCAGTGAAAATTCGACGAAGGGTCGGTATGTGACTTTTTATTACCTACGTCCTAGGGTCCAATATTCACTTTTCATCGTTACAAGACTGCCGTAATGACATGACAGGTTCATACGGTGGATCGGCACAAATTGGGTGCCACGCAGACGTTCTCCCTGAAAGACGTCTGTTTTAAATCTGGTCGGGCAATGCGTTGCCCGCCGCTGACGGCTCAGGCCCTGGAATACTCATGTCGGATCGCTACGAACTTTTCCTCACTTGCCCCAAAGGCCTCGAAGGCCTGCTTGCCGAGGAAGCCACTGCGCTTGGCCTTCAGGAAACACGCGAACACACCTCAGCCATCCGCGGTACGGCCGACATGGAAACCGCCTATCGGCTGTGCCTGTGGTCCCGCCTGGCGAACCGGGTGCTGCTGGTACTCAAGCGTTTTCCGATGAAAAATGCCGACGACCTTTACGAAGGCGTACTGCATGTCGACTGGCAGGATCATCTGGAAGCCGATGGCACCGTGGCTGTGGAATTCAGTGGTTATGGTTCGGGCATCGACAACACCCATTTCGGTGCGTTGAAGGTCAAGGACGCGATCGTCGACAAGCTGCGCACTTCCGATGGCCTGCGTCCTTCAGTGGACAAGATCAATCCTGACCTGCGGGTGCACCTGCGTCTGGACCGTGGCGAGGCCATCCTGTCCCTGGACCTGTCCGGCCACAGCCTGCATCAGCGTGGTTATCGACTGCAGCAGGGCGCCGCTCCGCTCAAGGAAAACCTGGCAGCGGCGATCCTGATCCGCTCCGGCTGGCCACGCATTGCTGCCGAAGGTGGCGCGCTGGCTGACCCCATGTGTGGTGTCGGCACTTTCCTGGTGGAAGCCGGCATGATCGCCGCCGATATCGCGCCCAACCTCAAGCGCGAGCGTTGGGGGTTCTCGGCCTGGCTCGGCCACGTCCCGGCGCTGTGGCGCAAGCTGCACGATGAAGCTCTGGCGCGTGCTCAGGCAGGCCTGGCCAGGCCGCCGCTGTGGATTCGTGGCTATGAAGCCGATCCGCGTCTCATCCAGCCGGGTCGCAACAACATCGAGCGGGCAGGCTTGAGCGACTGGATCAAGGTTTATCAGGGCGAAGTGGCGACGTTCGAGCCGCGTCCGGATCAGAACCAGAAAGGTCTGGTGATCTGTAACCCTCCCTACGGTGAGCGCCTGGGCGACGAGGCGAGTCTGCTGTATCTCTATCAGAATCTGGGTGAGCGCCTGCGTCAGGCGTGTCTCAACTGGGAAGCGGCAGTGTTCACCGGCGCGCCTGATCTGGGCAAGCGCATGGGTATTCGCAGCCACAAGCAGTATTCCTTCTGGAACGGCGCCTTGCCTTGCAAGCTGTTGCTCATCAAGGTCCTGCCGGATCAGTTCGTCACCGGCGAGCGTCGTACGCCCGAGCAGCGCCAGATCGAGCGCGAGACACAGGTTGAAGAGCCGGTCGAAAGAAAGCTCAACAAGAATGGCAATCCGATCAAGCCGGCTCCGGTTGTGGTCGAGCAGGCACGCTTGAGCGAAGGCGGGCAGATGTTCGCCAATCGTCTGCAAAAGAACCTCAAGCAGATGAGCAAATGGGTGCGTCGCGAAGGCATCGACTGCTATCGCGTGTACGACGCCGATATGCCCGAATATTCCCTGGCCATCGATCTGTACCATGACTGGGTCCACGTTCAGGAATATGCCGCGCCTAAATCCGTCGATCCGGAAAAAGCTTCGGCCCGTCTGTTTGATGCACTGGCAGCGATTCCTCAGGCCTTGAACATCGACAAGAGCCGTGTCGTGATCAAGCGTCGCGAGCGTCAGAGCGGCACCAGGCAATATGAGCGTCAAAGTGCTCAGGGCCAGTTCCAGGAAGTCAGCGAAGGAGGGGTCAAGCTGCTGGTGAACCTGACCGATTATCTGGATACCGGTCTGTTTCTCGATCATCGACCGATGCGCATGCGCATTCAGCGCGAGGCTGCGGGCAAACGTTTCCTCAACCTGTTTTCCTACACAGCCACGGCCAGCGTTCACGCTGCCAAGGGCGGGGCGCGCAGTACCACCAGTGTCGACCTTTCCAAGACTTACCTGGACTGGGCACGGCGTAATCTGTCGCTCAATGGTTTCTCCGACAAGAACCGTCTGGAGCAGGGCGATGTGATGGCCTGGCTGCAGGCATGCCGTGAAGAGTACGACCTGATCTTCATTGATCCGCCAACGTTCTCGAACTCCAAGCGTATGGAAGGGATCTTCGATGTGCAGCGCGATCAGGTCGAGTTGATCGATCTGGCCATGGCGCGTCTGGCACCGGGTGGCGTGCTGTATTTCTCGAACAACTTCCGCAAGTTTGTGCTGGACGAGAATCTTGCCCAGCGCTATTCGGTCGAAGAAATCACCGCCCAGACCATCGATCAGGATTTTGCGCGCAACAGCAAGATCCACCGTGCCTGGAAGATCACGACGCGCGTGAACTGATTCTCCTTATTCGGGCTAGGCAAATTACTAGCGAATAGCTATAAGAGAATCATGGCCAGCGTCACGGGTTCTAAGTATGGCGGCGAAACAGTTCCGGCCCAGAATTCTGGGATTCATCAGTGAACAGGCCTCTGCATGGTTGGTTGCGGCGCTGGCTTTTGCCGCTGGCGCCGCACTTACCGTGATGCTGGCACTGGCCAATCTGGAGCTGTATCAACGCCAGTTACGCCAGCGTTTCGACCTTCTGGCAGGTGAGCGTTTCAGTCGCATCCAGGAGCGGCTGGACGGTCAGGTCAAAAGGCTCGACACCCTGCGCCGCTTCTTTCTCTATTCCAATGAGATCACGCGTACCGAGTACGAGGGGTTTGTCGGCCCCATGCTGGTAGGCACCCAAGCTTACACATGGACGCCCCACGTCACCCAGGCCCAGCGTGCAACCTTTGAAGAGAGTGTCCGTCAGGCCGGGGTCAAGGATTTCGCCATACGCGAGCTCGACGGGAATGGCGTACTGAAAACAGCCGAAGTGCGCGACGAATACTTTCCTGTCGTGTTTATCCAGACCCTCAGTAAAAAGCCTCCGCCTCTGGGCTTCGATGTGAACTCAGAACGAATTCGGCACCTCTCCATCGAGCGTTCCCGCTTGCGTGGCAGTATCGTGGCAACGCCCCGTGTGGATCTGGTCAGCCTGAGCAAGACCGATACCCGGGGTGTGTTGCTGATGGCACCCGTGTATTCGCCGGTTGCCGCCATTGATGCGCCCACTCCAGTCTTGCGCGGCTTTGTCATGGCAATCATCAGCCTCGATCAAATGATGAACGAAGGCTTGCCCAGCCAGGACAATCTGGCCATGAGCATGCTCGACCTGAGTTCGGACGGTGAGCCCGATCTGTTGTACCGTTCCGCAGGTGTGGCGGCCGAGAGTGATTTGCATCTCAGCACTCTGCTGAGCATGGGCGATCGTGATTATTTGCTTGAGGTTCGTCCTACTGATGCCTTCATGCTGAGCAATCCGCCGATGGCCGGCAGCCTGGCTTTGCTGGGTGGTCTCCTGAGCCTGATGCTCAGTGCCTTGCTTTACAGCCTTGTCAGCCAGCGTCAGCGAGCCTTGCACATGGTTGAGCAACGGACCCGCGAGTTGCGTCAGCGCGAGCAGGAATTGCGCGTGACCCACGGACAACTGCGCAATGTGCTCAACTCCGCGACGGAAGTGGCGATCATTGCCACTGATCTCAACGGTGTCATCACCACCTTCAACGTCGGTGCGCAGAAAATGCTGGGCTACACGGATGAAGAAGTGCTTGGCACGTTCAAGCTCAAGGATCTGCATCAGTTATCGGAACTCGAAGCTCATGCCAAGGAGTGGAGTGAGCTTCATGGACGTCCGATCACTGCAGCTCAAGCCATGTTCGTCGATGCCACGCAAGAGGGTAGCCATCCTTCCCGGGAGTGGACCTTCCTGCGACGCGATGGCAGCACGCTGGTGGTGAACATGCTGATCACGGCGGTGCGAGACGATCAGGAGCAATGGATCGGCTACCTGGCCGTCTGCCTCGATATCACCGAGCACAAGCGTGTTTACGAGGCGCTTGAAGCACGTGACCAGTTGCTGAAGAAACTCAGCTCCCAGGTACCGGGCGGTATATATCAGTATCGTCAGGATGCCGATGGCAGTTCACGTTTCACCTACGCCAGTGTCGGTATGTGCGAGCTCTTTGAGCTGACCGAAGAAGAGTTGCTCCAGGATGCCGAGGTTCTGCTCAGGCGTACGCATCCTGCCGATATCGTACGTTTGCGCGATTCAATCCGTATCAGTGCCGAGCAGTCCTCGCCCTGGAGTGAGGAATATCGCATCGAGCTGCCACGCAAGGGGCTGCGCTGGGTACGAGGTGCCGCCACGCTGGAGTGTCTACCCGATGGCAGCGTGCTCTGGCATGGATTCATCTCGGACATTTCCGATCTCAAGCGGGTCGAGCAGGAGTTGCGGGCACTGTCGGTGACCGATGTACTGACCGGTACCTATAACCGTCGTTACTTTCAGGACAGGTTGCAGTCTGAACTGGCGCGCATCAATCGGCACGGCGGTTACTTGTCGGTCATCATGCTGGATATCGACCACTTCAAGCGTTTCAACGACAAGTACGGGCATGCGGTCGGCGACTCGGTGCTTCAGGCCGTTTCCAAAAAGATCAGCCAGCGTCTGCGCTGTGATGATGTGTTTTGCCGTATCGGCGGGGAAGAGTTCGTGGTGTTGTGCCCAGGCGCTCAGGCACCGCAAGCCTACCAACTGGCTCTCGGTTTGCGCGAGGCCTTGCGCAGCCAGCCGCTGGATACGGTCGGGCAGGTCACTGCCAGTTTCGGTATCGCCAGCTGGCGGGCGGGAGAAAGCGTGGATGCGCTGCTGTTGAGGGCCGACTCGGGGGTTTATGCTGCCAAGCTGGCGGGCAGGGACCGGGTCGAGCCGGAGCTCGATTGATATTGGCTCTTTCTGCGTAAGGTATTGCCAAGTCAGGTCGGTGACTGTGGGAGGCAGCTTGCTGGCGACAGCACCCGTGAAACCAAAGAATGTTTATCGGCTTCAAATTGCCAGTCGCCAGCAAGCTGCCTCCCACATCATTGCCAGCCATTCGGCACCGAGGCGCCGGGTGATCTCCTACCGGTAACCTGGCAGATCAGGGCTGCAGGATGGAAACCGTACTGTTGTTCAGTTTCGGTTGGCGATACAGATCCACCAGCACCTCGTCCAGAATCGATGACGCACCAAACGGACGTGGGTCGTTGAGAATCGCCACCACCGCCCAGGTATTGCCATTGCTGTCACGGCTGAAGCCGGCAATGGCCCGCACTGTATTCAGCGTACCGGTCTTGATATGGGCTTCGCCCAGCAGTGGCGTGCGTTTCAGGCGCTTGCGCATGGTGCCGTCCATGCCCACCAGAGGCATTGAACTCATGAACTCGGCAGCGTATGGGCTGCGCCATGCGGCCTGCAGGATGATTGCCATTTCACGGGCGCTGACGCGCTCGGCACGGGAAAGGCCCGAGCCGTTCTCCATGACCAGATGCGGTGCGGTAATGCCTTTTTTCGCCAGCCACTGACGGATCACCCGCTGTGCGGCCTTTGCGTCATCGCCGTCTGCATCATTGCGAAACTCTTGTCCCAGGCTCAGGAACAGTTGTTGCGCCATGGTGTTGTTGCTGTATTTGTTGATGTCGCGGATCACTTCAACCAGATCCGGCGAGAATGCCTTGGCCAGCAGCTTGGCATTGCCCGGCACGACATCGACACGGTCCTTGCCCAGGATGCTGCCACCCAGTTCCTGCCAGATGGCCCGTACCGCGCCAGCAGCGTAGGTCGGGTGGTCGAGCAGCGAAAGGTAGGTCTGGGAGTTGCAACCATTACCCAACTGGCCACTGACCGTCACATTGACGCTGCCATCAGGCTGTGGAACCGGGTTGTAGCGTACATCGCCAGTGCATTGCTTGGACGCCAGCGCTTTGACCTGGTTGTCGACCCGGATGCTCGCAATGGGCGGCTCGACAGAAATACGGATCTTGCCGTCATCGTTACGGGTGACGAAGCGCAAGGCCTTGAGGTTGACCATCAGCGAGTCGGGTTTGACCAGGAACGGCTTGTTATCGTCATTGCCGTCATCATTGAACTCGGGCAGTCGAGGCTGCACGAAATGGCTGCGGTCCAGCACCAGATCGCCCGTCACCTGCTGTACGCCATTGGCGCGCAGGTCACGCATCAGCAACCAGAGCTTTTCCATGTTGAGCTTGGGATCGCCGCCGCCCTTGAGGTACAGGTTGCCTTGCAGAACGCCATTGCTCAGGGTGCCGTCTGTGAAGAATTCGGTTCGCCACTGGTGAGTCGGGCCGAGGATTTCCAGCGCGGCATAGGTGGTGATCAGCTTCATGGTCGATGCCGGGTTCACGGAAACATCGGCATTGAAGACTGTCGGGGTACCAGGACCGTTAAGCGGCAGCATCACCACCGACAATGCGTTGTCGTTGAGCTTGCTGGCCTTGAGGGCTTGCTGGACCTTGGGGGGAAGAGTGGTGTTGATGACGGCTGCATGTACAGGAAGTGCCAGAGGCAGGAGAAAAGAGGCGAGAAGCAGTGGACGCAAAGATTTGATCATCAAGAAAACCCTACAGCAAAGAAGGGGAACAAAAAGAGGGCATGGATGAATTCCCTCGGTAACAATGATAGACGCCTGAGGCCGAACGGTAATAACACAAGGCCAGCGCTGTAACAGAACGGCATTATGCCCGAAGCCGGGCCCGCGTGGGTTGTGGCATGGGGTTGTAACAGGATTTTTTTGTTGTAGGTAAAAAGCAGTGCGCGGGCATGAAAGGTTCTCTTTGCAGCCCGGAAAAACAAATGCCCCGACAAGTCGGGGCATTTGTTGAATGTCGCAGACCTGTTCGCACAGTCTGCTTCTGGATCACGCAGCCGGATTGATCGGCTTTTCCGGATACCAGGCGTCCAGCAGCGGGCTGACTTCAACCTTGACTACTTCGCTGCGGCCTTTGAGCCATGCTTCTACAGCAGCGCGTTGCTCTTCGCTGACCGAACCGCGATCAGCCAGGCAAACCAGACCGTAGTCATCGCCGCCAACGTAGTCCAGACCGTTCGCGTCCATGGCTTCTGTCAGGAAAGCGTCCAGGAAGGCGTCAACTGCCTCGTCATCCAGATCTTCTTTGAATTCCAGATTGAGCTCGAAGCCCAATTCCTGGAACTCGTCCACACAGAGCTTTTTGCGCAGACGACGGGAGCGGTTAGTGGCCATGAAGCGATCCTCTTAGGTAATTTCGGGGCGCAGTCTACCAGTTAAGCGGTGACGGTGCCTGTTTCACTGTTGCTTCCCTTTCTCTTCTTGCTCGCGATCTTCTGGTTGCTGGCTGATCAACGCCTCTTCGAGATCAAGCATGGCGGCGTTCAGTTCCTTGTGACAGGCCTCCAGGACATGGGGCTCAGTACCCGGCGAGCAGGCATGCTCAAGGGCCTCGCAACTTTCGATCACCCGCGATGCGCCAATGATTCGCGCTGCACCCTTGATGCGATGAGCCATTTCGCCAATGTTCTTGTGGTCACCACGGGTCATGAGGTCGCCCAGGGCCTTGCGGTCCTCCCGGCTGCTGTGCAGCAGTTGCGTAAGCAGGCGCTGCATCATTTCTGCCCGGCCTGCGGTCAGGTTGCTGAGACTGTTCAGGTTGAAGGGGGCAGCAGGTGCAGAGCGTACGGGGATTTTGGCCAGTCGCTCGCTGAGTGTCGTCAGGCCTATGGGCTTGAACAGACAGTCGTCCATGCCTGCTTCAAGGCAACGCTGGATTTCCTCGGGCAAGGCATTGGCAGTGAAGCCCCAGACGATGCAGGGAACAAGGTTTTTGCTCTGTTCATGGGCTCTTATGGCGCGGGTGAGGTCGTAGCCATTCATGACCGGCATGTTGCAGTCGGCCACCACCAGATCGAACGATCCGGCCAGCCAGTTCTCGAGCCCTTGGGCTCCCTGTTCGGCCACTTCACAATGATGGCCGAGAAAACCCAGTTGCTGACAAAGCAGCAACCGGTTGGCGGGGTGATCGTCGACGATCAGGATGTTCAAGGGCGTGCCGGGCGGCAGTGAGGCTTCTTCCACTGGCGTGGCGATGGCCAGCGGTTCCAGGGTGGTCAGATCCAGAGTCATGTGCACTTGGGTTCCCCGGCCCGGCTCGCTATTCAGGGTCAGGGTGCCGCCCATCATCTGGCAGAGGCTGCGGCAGATCACGAGCCCCAGCCCGGCACCGGTACGCGCCATGCGTGCCTGATTGTCGGCCTGGGCAAAAGGCTCGAACAGACGCCGCTGATCTTCTGCGCTGATGCCGATCCCGCTGTCCTGCACGGTCACGCTCAGGTGCAGTTGCTGACTGCTGGAGCCCTTTTCCGCTTTCAGGGTGACGCTGACCTGGCCCTGCTGGGTGAACTTGATTGCGTTGCTGATCAGGTTGGACAGGATCTGTTTGAAGCGCAGCGGGTCGATCAGAACATCGGTGTTGGCCCGACTGTCGAGCTCCAGCACCAGGCTCAGTTTCTTCTGCCGGGCCAGACTCTCGAACACCCGGGTGACAGACTCCACCAGTTGCCGCAGATTGGCTCGCTCGGGGCTCAGGGTCAGGCGTCCGGATTCGATGCGGGCGATATCGAGGATATCGCCGATGAGGTCCAGCATGTCCTTGGCCGAACTGTAGGCGACTTCGATGGCAGAGCGTTCCAGCACACCCTGATCGGCACGTTTGAGTGCCAGCTCCAGCATGCCGATGACTGCGTTCATGGGCGTGCGTATTTCGTGGCTCATGGTCGCGAGAAAGGTGCTCTTTGCCCGGTTGGCATCATCGGCCTGTTCCTTGGCCGACTGCAGTTCTTCGATCAACCTGCGGCGTTCGCTGATATCGATCCAGCCGCCGATGATGCCTTGGACTTGGGCCAGGGAGTCGCGAAACGGCAGGATCCAGTGATAGATGGTCAACCGGCGTTCGCCGATATGCAGTGTCCGGTCGAGAATCAGGGGTGTGCCGCTGGCCATGACGCGCTTGTAGTCGGCGGCGTACTCGCTGGCCTCGAAGGCGTTGCTCAGTACGCCTTCGGTAGCGCTTTTGCCGATGATGTCTTCACGACGGGCCTCGAAGACATCGAGGTAGCTGTCGTTGCACATGCGCAGCAGGCCTTCCCGATCACGGACATAGATCGGGTGCGGCGTGCCGTTGACCAGCGCGCTCATGAATTCAAGCTGATCGCCCAGTGCCCGCTCTGCCGTTTCGCGCTGTTTTATCTGGCGGCGCATGTAGGCATTCCAGACCAGCAGACCGAGCAGAAGCAGGCCTGCACCGGCCAGGATCTGGTAGATGAGGCGCTGGTAGTTGTGCCAGTTGCCACCGACAGGGGTATACGAGCGCCAGCGATTATTGATGATTGCCAGGTCCTGTGGCGCAATGCTCGCCAGTGCCTTGTCGAGAATCGAGCTCAGTTCCCGTGCGTTGCGTGAGGTGGCCATCGAGATCAGGGCAGGGTCCTCGCCAACGGTGGCGGTGATCTGCAGTTGCCCCTCGAAGACGCCGGAAGACAGAAAGTAGTTGGCGCTGAGCAGGGAGGTGACTGCGCCTTCCACCTTGCCTGTGGCCAGCATGTCCAGCGCCTGGAATGGATTGTCTATTTCCACGATGACGATATCGGGGTGTTCGCGTCGCAGCCATTGCAGTATCGGGCTGCCCTGGATGACCGCGATATGCAGGTTGTCCATCTGTTCCAGATAGGTCGGGGCTTTTTCACCCTTGCGGGTGATCAGGACAAAGGAGTTGTCGATGTAGGGGCGACTGAAGCTGAACCGGTCTCCACGCTCGTCGCTCGACACCATGGCTCCGATCATGTCGGCCTGACCCTGAGCAACCTGATTCATCATGTCGCTTGAGCTGGATGCCCTTACGATCTCGAATCGCAGGCCGGTACGCAGGCGTATCAGCTCAAGCAGGTCGGCAGTGATGCCACGGAAATTGCCGTTGGCATCATAGAAGGTCAAGGGTGCATAGGTTTCGTTGACTACGACCCGTACTGTGGGATGCCGGGTAATCCAGCGCTCCTCGCGTTGTGTCAGTTGCAGCTTCTGGTCGGTCAGCAGCATGTCGCTGCCAGCGCCCCAGCGCTTGGAGATGTCGATGCGCTCATCCACCGGGATGGCCTTGAGTGTCTGGTTGACAATGTCCAGCAACTGGGTGTTTTCGTGGTTTGTGGCAAAGCTGAAGCCGTTGGCTTCGTGCTTGCCGAAACTGGCCATTTTCACATTGTTCAGATAGCCCTTGTTGATGATGTATTGCGTGGAAATGGTGTCGCCGAGAAAGACATCGGCCTGATTGAAGGCCACGGCATTGATGGCGTTCTGGAAAGAGGGGTAGGTCTGCAGGATGGCTTCGGGGTACAGCGCCTTGACATCGGCCAGTGGCAGATAGTGATAGACCATGCTCAGGCGCATGCCCTTGAGGCCATCTGTCAGTGAGCGGGTATCGCCTGTGCGTACCAGCAGGACGGGTTGGTCCACGGCGTAGGGTGTTGAAAGCCTGATAGAGCGGTCCATGGCCTCAAAGCCATTGGCGCTGCCCAGCAGGTCTATCTGGCCGGTTATGAGGGCGTTCATCGCGGCCTCGCGGTTTTCGAAACGCTGGACCTTGAGGGGGAGGTCCAGTGCCCGGGATATGATGCTGGCGTAATCGGCCGTGATGCCTTCGTAGTCATTGCCGGAAATGGTGATGTCGAAGGGCGGGTAATCCGGTGCCGAGGTGCCGAGGATCAGTTCACGCTTGCTGCGCACCCATTGCCACTGGGCGGCGTCTAGCTTCACATCCATGTGAGCCGGGTTTGAGCGGCCGAGCAGCGTGTAGTGGTCTGCTGCCTCAAGGTTGGTATATGTACCCCAGCCTAGACATATGCTCGTTGCCAGTATCAGAAAGTTTTTCAAGCGCTTGGGCATCCGGGTTCTCACACTAGCGCGTTGCGTTTTGCCATCTCGATAAGTTCTACCAAGGTCTTGGTTTTCAGCTTTTGCATGAGTCGTGTCTTGTAAGTACTGACGGTCTTGTTGCTGAGGAACATGCCCTTGGCAATTTCCTTGTTGGAACGGCCCTGGGCAAATAATTGCAGTACCATCAATTCGCGATCATTCACCAGCTTGAAGAGTTCTATTTCGCTGGGCTGCCCATCTTCGCGAACGGCCGGAGTCAGTGCCTGACTGGGAAAGTAATTGTAGCCGGATAATACCGCTTTTACAGAACTCAGCAGTTCGCTCAGGTCTTCCTGTTTGCAGACATAGCCGGCAGCACCGGATTGCATGCAGCGAATGGCGAATATGTTCGGAGTTTGCGAGGTCAGCACCAGAATCTTCGATGACAGGCCCATGCTGTTGAAGCGGGCCAGTACTTCCAGGCCATCGAGCTTGGGGATGCTGATGTCGAGGATGATCAGGTCAGGCATGCATTCGCGGACCATCTGCATGGCATCCACACCGTTATCTGTTTCGCCGACCACTTCATAGTTTTCGTTTTCCAACAGCATCCTGACGGCCAGGCGAATAACGGGATGATCGTCGATGATAAAAACTGAGTTCATAATTCAATCCATACAAGCAGCGAAGAAAGCGCGCACCTTAGCTCAGATGTTCGGGCAGGCACATGAATGGACCCGCCCGGCAGGCGTATATAGGAAAGTTCCTACAGTAATTAGAGTATTGGAGTACGTAAAAGCCCACGCAAGGATTTAAGTTTTTAAAAAATTTCAATCTGTTCCAGTGTGCAGATTAGTTATTGGGTTTTATGTTGTTTATCGCGTTTCGGAATTACCCTTCAACACAATCGTAAACTGCCTACAGTGTAAAAGTGCATTCGCTGGCGTAACGCCAGTCTGATCGCTCCTGGAATCGGGTATGGAGGGGCGTGCTTGAAATCAGCTTCTGGCAGGCAGCTTGGCCAGCAGGCTGGAAAGATCAGGACCATGAAGGGGTTTGCTCAGGCAGCCCAGCAGAGGGATTCCGCGTGCAAGGGCCTGCTGCTCCAGTTCATGCAGGTGCGCCGGGTCAAGGCCACTGAGGACGATGGCATGCCGGATGAAGCCCTGTTTATAGGCCTGATCGATCAGGTCGAAGCCCATTTGCTCGGGGAGACACTGGTCGCAGAGGATCAGGTCGTAGGGTTGCGGGCTGCGCTCCATGGCGGCCATGGCCTCCAGGGCGTTCAGGGCTGGCGTCAGCAGGAAGTATCCTTGATTGTTCAGCAGGATCTGGGTGGCGATCAGTTGAAAAGGGTGATCCTCTACCAGCAGGATTCGCAAGTCGTTTTTAAACATGAGGTTTCCGGCAATGCGGCAGAGTGCCTTGCTGGCGCTTGCCAGTTCGGCAGTTAAAGTGGCTGGATTATTGAGGGTGCTGCGAAGGAGAGGCGATAGGACATTTTTGGCCTGTTTGTAGGCCTTTTCTGAAGTTGTTGTGCATGGGGTGGGCTGGCCGGGCACATGAGGCAAGCGTGTCCGGCCGGCGAGTGCTATATCTGCCCGGAGCGGCCAGTCATTTCCCTGGCCATTTCGGTGGCGTAGCTGTCGGTCATGCCGGCGATGAAGTCGATCATGCGCAGAAACGAGGTGTGCAGAGGCGCTTTGGGATCGGGTGCGTTGTTGCCCAGCAGGTCAAGGATGCGCCGGTTCTTGAACGAAGGCGCACGTCCTCCGAACTGTTCGACAGCTGCGCCGCAGAACGCATTGAGCAGGATTTCCAGCGTGGTGTAGGCACCGATTTCATGCAGCGTCTTGCGCTTGTCCTGGAAAATCTTCTTGCGCGCCATGTCCTTGGCGTTCAGCACACAGCGTTTTGCCGGACCGTGCATGTGCTCCACCAGATCGCCGGGAAGCGTGCCTGCCAGCAGGGCGTCCTGCTGTTCGACGAAGGCGCGGGCAGCGGCATTGGTCAGGTGCTCGATGGCCTTGCCGCGCAGAATGGCCAGTTTGCGTCGGCGCGAGTCGCCGGGGCCGAGCTGGCGATAGGTTTCGGGCAGATCGTCGCCCACCAGGCCCAGCAGCAGTGACTCCACCTCGGCGTAGTCCAGCAGGTCCATTTCCAGGCCGTCTTCCAGATCGATCAGGGCATAACAGATGTCATCGGCGGCCTCCATCAGGTATACCAGCGGATGGCGTGCCCAGCGCTGATCTTCGAGTTGCGGCAGGCCCAGTTTATGGGCGATCTGCTCAAGGATCGGCAGTTCGCTCTGGTAGCAGCCGAACTTGTGCTTCTTGTAACCCAGAGAATCGGCATGCCGGGCCGTCCACGGGTATTTGAGGTAAGTCCCCAGCGTGGCGTAGGTCAGACGGGTGCCGCCGTCGAACTGGTGATATTCCAGCTGGGTCAGGACGCGAAAGCCCTGGGCGTTGCCTTCGAAGTTGAGGAAGTCGTTGCGCTCGGTTTCACTCATCGCATCGAGCCAGCCACGCCGGGCAGCCTGATTGAACCAGTTGCGGATCGCGTCTTCACCGGAGTGGCCGAACGGTGGATTGCCGATGTCATGGGCCAGACAGGCTGACTGCACCACCATGCCCAGATCGCTGGGGTCGCACCAGTCGGGCAGGGCGCTGCGCAGGGTTTCACCGACGCGCATGCCCAGAGAGCGTCCGACGCAACTGACTTCCAGGGAGTGGGTCAGGCGCGTATGGATATGGTCGTTGCTCGAAACCGGGTGGACTTGTGTCTTGCGTCCCAGACGTCGGAAGGCGCCCGAGAAGATGATGCGGTCATGGTCTTTGTGGAAAGGGCTGCGGCCCAGTTCTTCAGGGCTATGCAGCGGCTTGCCGAGTCGTTCGCGGTTAAGCAGGGTCTGCCAATCCAAGGCGTTCACTCCGTTGTTTTCGAGTCCGTCTAGCTTCCCGGTTCGGCCGCAGGACCGCAAGGCCTGTCACAGCCCGGCGGCATCGATATCGATCAGCAGAAGGCGATTGCCATTGTCGAAGAACTGCCCGGCAGTCAGGCAATACTGGTTGCTGGTGGCGTCTCGATAGGTGTTGGACAGGGTCAGCCTGCGTTCGTCCCAGCCTTCTGCCAGAAGGTGATAGAAATAAGGTCGCCAGGACCAGTTGTGCCCCAGATAGCGGGCGTCGGCGTGCCAGGCACCCTTGAGCCACTCCAGGTTTGGCGTGAGTTGAGTGCCGTGCCGGTCACATTGATAGAAACGCAGCAGCCACGGATAGTCCTGCACCTGCGGCAATTCGCTGACCGGCAGTCTGTTTTCGGCCCAGCGTTGCAGCAGATGCATCAGTTGCGTCAGTTGCTGGCGCAGCACCATCAGCCGGGCACGTTCTGCGACCTTCTGCAGGACGTAACGGTCTCGCAGTTCGGCAAATTGTGTGACGAAGGTGTCTGCGGCAAAAAAGTCCAGCTCTCCCTTGGCGAACAGATAACCCTGCACATAGCGCGAGCCGCATTCCAGGGCGAAATTCAGTTCGGCCTCGGTTTCCACACCTTCGGCAATGATCCAGCACCCGGTCTTTTCTGCCATCAGGGCCAGCGCCTTGACCACATCACTGCTCGGGCCACCCCGCGCTGCGGCCTGGAACAGGCGCATGTCGAGTTTGAGAATGTCCGGCTGCAGCGACAGGACGCGGTCCAGTTGCGAGTACCCGGCACCGAAGTCGTCAATGGCGATACGGGCCCCGGCCTCGCGATAGCGTGCGACGACATCGGTCAGGCACTGACTGTCACCGCCCAGTTCGGTTATTTCAAACACGATGCGCTCGGGAGGAACGTTGTGTCGATGCAACTGATCGAGGCTGGGGAGGGCTTGTCCGGGTCGAAGACGGCTGATCCATCGGGGCGAGATATTCAGGCTCAGAAACCAGTCATCGGGCGCTTCATGCAGGCGGCTCAGGGCGTTGTCCCGGATCAGCCGGTCAAGACGACGCAGACCGGCAGCAGGCACTTTCGGGTCGGAGAAAAGCGGACCGACCGATTCCAGCTGGCCGTTTTCCTTACGAATTCTTCCCAGAGCTTCAACACCGGCAATGCGTCCGGTAGCGGTATCGATGAATGGTTGAAAGCAGGCAAGGGGTTGCCCTTCCACATATTTCTCCTTACTTACACAGCACCAAGACCCGCCCCGGATCGACTCCGGGGCGGGCGCTTGTTACACATGTTGCAAGAATGCAGCCAAGCAGAGGTCAGCGCTTGTCTGTACGGTTTTGCAGGGCAACCTTGAGCAAGGGCAGCAGGGTGACGCCCAGCTTCACCAGACGGCCAATGTTGCTGGCCTGTCGGTTCTTGGCGCCCCGACCGCTGAAGAAACCCAGCAGAGCGACGGCACCGACTCCCCACAAGGGCGCATGCTTGATGCCCAGGGCGCCTTGCCAGTCGTTTTTCAGGCCGCGCATCCGTTGCAGGGGTTGCAGCAAGTGAGCGGACTCGTGACGTATTTCCTGGCGATGCATTTCCATGCGCAGGCGAATCAGCGCCTTGCGCAGTTCGCGCCGTGTGTTGCCGCTGTGCGACTTCGGTTCATTCATGGCATCAGTCGCTCACGGTCGTTGGCCAGTTCTTCGAGGGTCGCGCTGAAAGGCGAAGACTCGTCGAAGATTGCTTCTTTCAAGCGCAATGCGCAGAACACTGCCGCCAGGAAATAGAACGAGCACAGGCCAATGATGCCGGCCAGGCGATAGCTGTCCCACAGAATGATCAGGAGCAGTGCCGACAATCCGGTCAACAGCAGCAGGGCGAATACCAGCGCCAGTCCTGCGAACAGCAACAGGCTCAAGGTGCGGGCTTTCTGTTCCTGCAACTCGATCCCGAACAGTTCGACATGGCTGTGCAGCAAACCGAGAAATGCAGCGCCCAGGCGCCGCGGTGAAGAGCCCTGGTCCGCCTTGGGCGACCCTGATTCAGGTCCGAGGCTCATGGGATCAACGCCTCGTTGCCAGCAGGCCCAGAATGAACCCGACACCGGCAGCGATACCTACCGATTGCCATGGATTGTTCTGGACATAGTCTTCAGTGGCGATGACCGCTGCCTGACCGCGTTCGCGCAGGGATTCTTCGGTCAGTTTCAGGGTTTCACGGGCGCGCAACAGGCTTTCGTGGATCTGGCTGCGCAGCTCGTCTGCCTGGTCACCTGCCAGAGTGGCGGTGTGTTCGAGCAATTTTTCGGTGTCGGCGACCAGGGTCTGAAAATCGGCCATCAATATCTCTTGAGCATTTTGTGCTGTTTGGCGAGCCATGGTTTTCTCCGTCAGGTGGCGTATGGATGTTTCGAGTGCAGCGTATTTGCGAAGGTTCATTTCAATTGCCGCGGCCAGTCCTGGCGCAGCAACGTGTGGCTTATATTGGTGCGTCATCGGGGGCGAGCGCGCTAATTTGGCGTGTTCTGCCACAAGGATGTCGGCAAGGGTCGATGCAACTGACCTGGATAAAGGTAATGCATTGTCGAAGATTTTGCGTGATTGTGCCTTGCCCGTGTCGGACTGCTTCCATGAAGGTGAGGCTCAAAGGCGGAGCCGGGGTTTCATAATTTCCACGCTTGGCTATGCTCTGTATCCAATTGTGGGGCTCGGTCATCGGGTACTGCGTTGCCATGGAGCAGCGGCGGTCAGTAATGGAGAAAGGCATGGAGCGGCTGTATTCCCTGCAAGGGCTCAGGGGCGTGGCGGTATTGGGCGTCGTGCTGTTCCACATGATGTCATTGGAGGAAAAGTTTTCCGGCGGCGATATTCTTCTGCCGCCTTTTCTCGATTTCTTCCAGTTGGGTGTCGACCTGTTCTTTGTGATCAGCGGCTTCGTGATGGTGATTGTCAGTCGCGGGCGCTTCCAGAACGGCGTCGAGGCGCAGCGCTTTCTGTTCAATCGTGTATCGCGAATCTACCCGACCTACTGGCTGTATTTCTTCATCACGCTGGGGGTGTATCTGGCCATGCCCGGTATGGTCAACAGCGGCCATGGCTCCTCCAATCTGCTGATGTCCTTCCTGCTGCTGCCCAACGATAAAGTCCTGCTGGTGATGGTGGCCTGGTCGCTGCTGTTCGAACTGTGGTTCTACCTGATGTTTTCCACGTTCCTGTGGTTCCGTGAGCGAAGCCTGCCGTTGCTGCTTGGGGGCTGGGCCCTGGTCATCGTGGTGTTCAACTGCCTGGAGAACTGGCAGGACTATTCACCGGCGCTGAAGATCATCCTGCATCCCTATTCACTGGAGTTCATCATCGGCGTGGCCCTGGCGCTGTTCTTCTATGGGCCACACAGCGCACGGGTACCGACGTCGACGGTCTGGGGGCTGCTGGTTATTGCTCTGCTGAGCATGCCCCTGATCGGTATCTATCGTCTTCACGACAGCCAGGGCTTGCTGCGCATGCTGGCCGTGGGGTCGGCATTCGGCGCGCTGGTGTTGAGCCTTGTGCTGCTGGAGCGGCGTAAAAGGATCGCCATGCCAGGGTTTCTGGTTGCCGTGGGCGACATGTCCTACACGGTCTATCTGTCGCATCTGCTGGTGCTGGGTGTGATAGGTCGGGTCTGGCATCTGGTGGGCGCGTGGCCCGAGAGCTATCTCGACAACCTGTTCTTCGCGTCGCTGATGATGGCAGCCGTGGTGTGTTACGGCTGGGTAGGCTACCGCTGTTTCGAGAAGCCGGTGCTCGACCGTGCCAACGAGTTCAGCAAGCGACGTTTCAGGAAGGATGCTCGGTTGGTGGGCTCCTAGGGCCTCATGTCCGCTGACCGGCTTCACGCTCGCGCTGACGCATCAACCGTCCTAGAATGGTTAACCTACTGTCTGGGAGGATGTGTTTCATGCCACCCGAATGCCAACTGTTCGGTACCTTGGGCTGTCATCTCTGCGAGGTCGCCGAGGGGATTCTGCTGCCTCTGGTCGAGCATGGTCTGCTGGTCGAACTGGTGGACATCGCCGAAAACGAAGCTTTTTTCGAAGACTATGGCCTGCGGATTCCGGTATTGCGACGCATCGATACCGGCGCTGAACTGGATTGGCCCTTTGACAGTGAGCAGGTCGCTTTTTTTCTCAGTCATTGAGTTAAGGCATGCACAAACCTGTAGGAGGCAGCTTGCTGGCGAAAAAGGCCTGTGAGTCGGCAGATATTCTGCGTTTGTACGCTGAAGTCGCCAGCAAGCTGCCTCCCACAAAGTTATTTATCGCTTTACCCCTCTCAGCAAAAGGCCCGGTGCGCGTTGAATATCGATACCCGAATCAAGTTTCGTCATCTGGTGTGCTTTCTCGAAGTGGCGCGCCAGGGCAGTCTGGCTCGGGCCTGCGATGCCTTGGCGATCAGCCAGCCGGCTCTGTCCAAAAGCCTCAAGGAACTGGAAACCCTGCTGGAAACCACGCTGTTCGTGCGCAGCAAGAGCGGCGCTGCCCTGACTGAGGCCGGTGTGGCGTTCATGCGTTTTGCCGGGCCGAGTGTGCAGGCGTTGCGCGAAGGTGTCAGCAGCCTGCGTTCGGGGGAGCATGAAACGGTCACGGCGCGGCTGGGTGTGTTGTCCACCGCTGAAAGCCTCTTGGTGCCGGAGGTGATCAGCAGGCTGCACGAGCGGCATCCGGCTCTGGTTGTCAGCGTGATGACCGGGCCCAGCGCCTATCTGCTGTCGCAGCTTAGGGTCGGCGAGCTGGACCTGGTCGTGGGGCGCATGACCGATAGCCCGCAGATCCAGGGCCTGACTTTCGAGCATCTGTACAACGAGTCGATGACGCTGGTGGTTCGCAATGATCACCCCTTGCTGGCAGCGCCACTCAAGCGCGAAAGCCTGGAGAGTTTCCCGCTGGTCCTGCCGCTGGCCGGGACCACCATCCGCAAGTTCGCGGACAGCCTGTTCGTTCAATACGGCATTCAGCCGCCACGCCAGCGACTGGAAACCCTGTCGCTGACCTTGAGCCGGCGTTATGTGCAGTGCAGCAATGCGATCTGGATTGCGCCGCTGGATGCCGTACTCCAGGAATTGCAGATCGGCACCCTGGTGGAGCTGGATATGGGAATTCGCGAGCCCGGCGGTTCCGTGGGCCTGTGCAGCAATCCGGCCTTGCCCTTGTCACGGGCTGCCCAATGGTGCGTGGACGAGTTGCGCGGCGTGGGTGAAGCGTATCGTGAAGGGCGTTACACATAACCATTTGGTTATGGATGATGCGGTTTTTTTCAATTTTCGACCTGGGTTCTCCCGCGCGACACTTCGCCGCAGCCTGCAGCGCAAGTGATGGACACTTGCGCACTCCATAAAAAGAACAAGGAGAACGCCATGTCTGTCGCGGACAACAGCCGCTTCGTCATTCGGGATCGCAACTGGCATCCCAAAGCTTTGACCCCTGACTACAAGACCTCGATTCTGCGCTCTCCGCGTCAGGCACTGGTCAGCATTCCGCAATCGGTTTCCGAAGCCAGTGGCCCTGACTTTTCGCACCTGAAGTTCGGTCAGCATGACAACGATCTGCTGCTCAATTTCAACCATGGCGGCCTGCCGATCGGTGAGCGGATCATCCTTGCCGGTCGGGTCTGCGATCAGTACGGCAAGCCGGTTCCGCACACGCTGGTGGAAATCTGGCAAGCCAACGCCGGTGGCCGCTATCGCCACAAGCGCGACAGTTATCTGGCCCCCATCGACCCCAATTTCGGCGGTGTCGGGCGAACCCTCACCGACAGCGAAGGCAATTATAGCTTCCGCACCGTCAAGCCCGGCCCGTACCCATGGCGCAACGGTCCCAACGACTGGCGTCCTGCCCACGTCCATGTGTCGGTCAGCGGCCCGTCGATTGCCACGCGCCTGATCACGCAACTGTATTTCGAGGGTGATCCGTTGATTCCGATCTGCCCGATCGTCAAGTCGATCGCCAGCCCCGAGGCGGTCCAGAGCCTGATCGCCAGGCTTGACCTGGGCATGGGCAATCCGATGGATTGTCTGGCTTATCGCTTCGATATCGTTCTGCGCGGCCAGCGCAAGACTCACTTTGAAAACTGCTGAGGAGGTTTCGACATGCCCGTTCAACTGTTGCAGGAAACACCTTCGCAAACCGCTGGTCCCTACGTGCATATCGGTCTGGCGCTGGAAATAGCCGGCAACCCGACCCGCGAGCTGGAAATCTGGAACGAGATGGCCAAACCCGGCGCGCCGGGTGAGCACATCCTGTTGCTGGGTAATGTCTACGACGGCAATGGCCATCTGATTCGCGATGCGTTTCTGGAGTTCTGGCAGGCCGACCACAATGGCGTCTATGACAGCGTCTACGGGGCTGAAAAGCCCTTCAACGGCTTCGGTCGCACCGCCACAGGCGACGATGGTCTGTGGACGCTCAAGACCATCAAGCCCGGTGTCGTGAACAACGCTGCCGGAGTGCCCATGGCGGCCCATATCAACGTGTCGCTGTTTGCCCGGGGGATCAATATCCACTTGCAGACGCGGCTGTATTTCGATGATGAGCCTCAGGCCAATGCGGTCGATCCTGTGCTGAACCTGATCGAGCAGCCGCCACGTCGCGAAACCCTGATTGCACGGCGTTGCAGCGTCGATGGCCAATTGGCCTACCGCTTCGATATCCGGATTCAGGGCGAGAACGAGACGGTGTTTTTCGACTTTTAACAAGCCCTCATTGCGTGCGTTGCATGGCGCCAGCATTGGCTGGCGACCTTATAAAAATAAAAGGAAACATCCATGACGCTTTCAGCTCGCGAGTCCGCTACGGGCACGCTCGACGTGCAGGTCTTCATCAACAGTCAGCCGCTGTCCCGTTATCAATGGCGGATTGTTGCGTTGTGCTTTCTGATCGTCTTTCTCGATGGGCTGGATACCGCAGCCATGGGGTTTATCGCCCCTGCGTTGAGTCAGGACTGGGGCATTGACCGGGCCAGCCTTGGGCCGGTGATGAGCGCTGCCCTGATCGGCATGGTATTCGGCGCACTGGGTTCCGGGCCGCTGGCCGACCGCTTTGGTCGCAAAGTGGTGCTGGTGGTCGCGGTGTTTGTGTTTGGCTTGTTCAGTCTGGCTTCGGCCTACAGCACCAATATCGACCAGTTGTTGGTGCTGCGCCTGCTGACCGGCCTGGGGCTCGGTGCGGCAATGCCCAACGCCACCACGCTGCTGTCCGAATACACGCCCGAGCGCCTCAAGTCCCTGCTGGTCACCAGCATGTTCTGCGGGTTCAACCTGGGCATGGCGTGTGGAGGTTTTGTCTCGGCGAAAATGATCCCCAGCCTGGGCTGGCACAGCCTGCTGATGCTCGGCGGCATTCTGCCGTTGCTGTTGGCGGTGGTGCTGATGGTCTGGCTGCCGGAGTCAGCGCGCTTTCTGGTGGTGCGCAATCGCGGTGTCGAGCGGATTCGCAAGGTACTGGCGCCCATCGCGCCGTCTGAGGTCGCGACCGCCGGGGATTTCAGCGTCCCGGAGCAAAAGACCGTCAGCAGCCGCAATGTGCTGAAGGTGATTTTTTCCGGCACATACAGCACAGGAACCTTGTTGCTGTGGCTGACCTATTTCATGGGGCTGGTGATCGTTTATCTGCTGACCAGCTGGCTGCCGACCCTGATGCGCGACAGCGGCGCGAGCATGGAACAGTCGGCGTTCATCGGTGCCTTGTTCCAGTTTGGCGGTGTGCTCAGTGCCGTGGGCGTCGGCTGGGCCATGGACCGGTTCAACCCGCATAAGGTGATTGGCGTGGCCTATGCACTGGCCGGTGTCTTCGCCTGGCTGGTCGGGCAGAGCCTGCACAATGTTGCGCTTCTGGCGACCCTCGTTCTCATGGCCGGCATGTGCATCAATGGTGCGCAATCGGCGATGCCTTCGCTGGCGGCCCGGTTCTATCCGACCCAGGGGCGTGCCACGGGTGTTTCGTGGATGCTGGGCATTGGTCGCTTTGGTGCGATTCTCGGTGCCTGGGCCGGTGCTACCTTGCTTGGGCTGGGGTGGAGTTTCGAGCAGGTCCTGACCGCCCTGGTGATTCCCGCAGCCCTGGCCGCATTGGCAGTATTGATCAAGGGTTGGGTCAGCCATGCGGATGCCACCTGACTTTTATCTGGAGCGGTGATGTGAACAGACCGAGCAATCAACTTTTCGATGCCTATTTCACTCAGTCCCTGATGCGCGAGGTGTTCTGCGATGCCGGGCGAGTGCAGGGCATGCTGGATTTCGAGGCCGCACTGGCCAGGGCTCAGGCCAGTGTCGGGCTGATTCCCGGGGACGTGGTGGCCGATATCGAGCAAAGCTGCCGCGCCGGGCTGTTCGATTTCGATGCCCTGGCCGTGGCAATCGGTAATGCGGGCAACTCGGCGATTCCACTGGTCAAGGCGCTGGGCAAGCAGATTGCCCTGCGCAACCCTGAAGCCGAGCGTTACGTGCACATGGGGGCTACCAGCCAGGATGTGATGGATACCGGGCTTATCCTGCAAGTGCGTCGCGCGATCGAACTGTTGGAGCGTGATCTGCAAGAACTGGCCGACGCCCTTGGCGTGCAGGCCCAGCGTCATGCGCAGACGCCATTGGCCGGGCGCACCTGGCTGCAACAGGCGACGCCAGTGACGTTGGGCATGAAAATCGCTGGCTGGCTGGGAGCGGTGACGCGCCATCGCCAGCGCCTGGAAGAGATCAGACCGCGCTTGCTGTGCCTGCAGTTCGGTGGGGCTTCCGGCAGTCTGGCGGCATTGGGCGATCAGGCTTTTGCAGTAACCGAGGCCCTGGCAGACGAGTTGCAGTTGAGCGTGCCCGATCAGCCCTGGCATACCCAGCGTGACAGACTGGTGGAATTCGCCAGCCTGTTGGGCATGATCGCAGGCAGCCTGGGCAAGATGGGCCGGGATATCAGCCTGTTGATGCAGACCGAAGTGGGCGAAGTGTTCGAGCCCGCGGCAGCAGGCAAGGGCGGTTCTTCGACCATGCCCCACAAACGAAACCCGGTGGGCGCAGCGGTGATGATCGGTGCGGCGACGCGTGCGCCGGGGCTGGTCGCCACCCTGTTTGCAGCCATGCCTCAGGAGCATGAGCGCAGCCTGGGCCTGTGGCATGCGGAATGGGAAACCCTGCCGGAACTCTGCTGCCTGGTGTCCGGCTCGTTGCAGCAGGCCTTGCAGGTTGTGCCGGGGCTGGAAGTCGATGAGTCGCGCATGCTGGCGAATCTGGATTCCACTCGTGGACTGGTGCTGGCCGAAGCCGTCAGCATCGAGCTTTCCCGACGCATCGGACGCGACGCCGCGCATCATCTGGTCGAACAGAACTGCCGACGCGCCGTGCAGCAGGGCGCGCATCTGCGTCAGGTGCTGGGCGAGGATCCGCAAGTCACCGCACAACTGTCATCCGCGGAGCTGGATCGCCTGCTCGATCCGGCTCATTACCTTGGCCAGGCCCGACTCTGGGTCGAACGTGCCGTGGCCGAACACACAAGGATCAAGCAATGAACGAAGAAGAACGCTATCAGGCCGGCATGCAGGTTCGTCGTGCGGTGCTGGGCGATACCCATGTCGATAACAGCCTGAAAAAACTGACGCCGTTCAACGAAGAGTTCCAGGAAATGATTACCCGTCATGCCTGGGGCGATATCTGGACGCGCCCGGGTCTGCCACGGCATACCCGCAGCCTGATCACCATCGCCATGCTGATCGGGATGAATCGCGAAGGGGAGTTGCGTTTGCATCTGAAGGCTGCCAAGCATAATGGCGTGACCCGTGACGAGATCAAGGAAGTGCTGATGCAAAGTGCGATCTATTGCGGGATTCCGGCCGCCAATGCGACTTTCCATCTGGCTGAAGAGGTGTGGGACGAGATGGGCGTGGAGTCGTTGAACAAGGAGTGATGGCGGGCTCATGAAAAGGCCGCCAGGGTTTCCCTGGCGGCCTTTGTCTGTCAGAGCAGCGACAACGGATAGCTGACGATCAGGCGGTTTTCGTCGAACTGGTTGGTGCTGTAATCGCGGCGCATGCTGGAGTTGCGCCATTTGACCGACAGGTTCTTGAACGAGCCGCTCTGGAAGACATAGGCCAGTTCCGATTCTCGAGCCCATTCTTCGCCATTGGTGATGGTGCCGGTATGCACGTTTTCGCCACTGATGTAGCGGTTCATGAGGGTCAGGCCGGGCACGCCGAGTGCGGCAAAGTCGTAGTCATGGCGTAACTGCCAGGAACGCTCCTTGGCATTCTCGAAACTGGAGTTGTAGCTGTCGTTGGCCAAGGTGCCGCCACTGGTGCCATTGACCCGCATCCAGGCGCTGTCGCCGCTGACTTTCTGCAAGCCCAGATAAAAGGTGTTGCCGCCATAGCGGGCCGAGAGCATGGCCGACCAGGTCTTGTTGTCCATGTCGCCGGCCAGTGACCGGCCGTCATCCTTGCCGTTGAAGTAGCCAAGGTTGGCACCCAGCACCCATTGGCCCAGCGGCTGGCTGTGGACCACGTTGAGGTATTGCTGCTGGTAGATGTCTTCGAGCTGGGCGTACCAGAGGCCGACCAGAGTGCGTTTTTCATTGAAGGTGTATTCGCCGCCGCCGAAGTTGAAACGGTCGGAGGTAAAGGCTCCACGACCCTGCATCGACATGTCTTCCATGCTTGCATCGTTGCGCGGGCTGTTGGCGCGGAACTGGCCGCCGTAGAGTGTCAGGCCGTCGATTTCCTTCGAGGTGATCTGTCCGCCACGGAAGGTCTGTGGCAGTGAACGGCCATCGTCGGAGCGCAGAATGGGCAGCACCGGCATCCATTCGCCGACTTTCAGCTCGGTCTTGGAAAAGCGTGCCTTTGCTGCAACGCCCAGTCGTCCGAAATCATCGGCGGGGCGTCCATCATCATGAATCGGCAGCAGTTGTGTACCGCCCGAGCCTTTGCCGCCGTCAAGCTTGAGGGAGTAGAGCCCCAGTACATCGACACCAAAGCCGACCGTGCCCTGTGTGAAGCCGGAGCGGGCGTCGAGAATGAAGTTCTGGGTCCATTCCTGAGCGCCGTTCTGGGCGTTGTCAGGGTCGACGAAGTTGCGGTTGATAAAGAAGTTGCGTAGGTTCAAGCCCACCTTGGCGTCATCGACGAAGCCTGCCGCCTGGGTGAAGGTGGGAGTGAGACTGGCTGTGATAGCCGCAGAAAAGCCGCAAAGGATTTTGCAGTTGGATTTCAAGCGCATGAGGTAGGAGCCTTCTTATCATTATTTGTGGGCAGTACAACTGGCTCTGATAGTAAAGACCAAAGAATCGTCTGCAATTGGAAAAATGCTATTTCGTGCGATTATCGACCAAAAATTAACTGGTTGGAACATTTTAACGAGACGTCCCGATTACTGCCTGCGATGCTCACTCAAAAATGATTGCGGCCCCGCTGGGCGAGGCGCGTGAATATTCTTCAGTTGCATGCCAGAACAAGGAAGCCCGATGAGCACTACCAGCACGCCGCTATCCGGTGTCAATCAACCCCTCAAGGGAATTGGCCTGATCCTGCTGGCGACCTTTCTGTTCGCCAGCCATGACACGCTCTCCAAATACCTTTCAGGCTTCTATCCGATCATTCTGGTGGTCTGGGCCCGCTATCTGGTTCATACGCTGCTCATGGCGTTCATCTTCATGCCGTCGGCGGGGCTGCGGGTGTTGCGTACCAAGCGACCGGGTTTTCAGGTCTTGCGTGCGCTGGCCCTGCTGGGTACCAGCCTGTTGTTTACCAGCAGCCTGATGTTCATTCCCCAGGCTGAAGCCACGGCAGTCAACTTTCTTGCGCCGTTGCTGGTCACGGCCTTGTCGGTGCCGTTATTGAAGGAGCGTGTCACGCGAGGCCAATGGCTGGCGGTGGTGGTGGGCTTTTCGGGGGTGATCGTGATCATTCACCCGGGCGGTGAACTCTTTACACCGGCGATTCTGCTGCCGCTGTCTTCGGCCTTGTGCTTTGCGATCTATCAACTGCTGACACGTCTGGTCAGCCCGTATGACAGCCCGACCACCAGCAACTTCTTTGCCGGTCTGTTCAATACCTTGCTGATGAGCGCGCTGGTGCCGTTTTTCTGGCAGACGCCTGAGCTCAAGCACTGGCCGTTTCTATTGGCGTTGGGGGCGTGCGGGATGTCCGCTCATTTGCTGCTGACCCAGGCATTCCGCTTCACCGCACCGGCCATTCTGGCGCCGTTCAGTTACTGTCAGATTGTCTTTGCGGGCTTTCTGGGGTTCATCGTCTTCGACCATATGCCGTCACCCATCGCGCAGGTCGGTATCGTGATCATCTGCCTGAGCGGGCTTGCTGCTGCGTGGCAGCAGCGTACCAAGGGGTGAGTAGCAGGCGTTATCCGCGAGACGTCTATTGAAGGCAATACATCTTCTTCGGGTGTACGGACGTCTCGCGAATAAATTCGCTCCTACAGAGTGTGTTACTCGCTGATCTTCGGCACTTTGCGGGGTGCCATGAAGAACATCCAGGTCAGGGCAATGAAGTACATCGCCGGGATCATGGTGAACAGCACGCTGTAGTTGTTATTGGTGGCAGTGAGGACCGCGCCGACCAACTGGGTCATGAACATCCCGCCGATGGCCGCACACATCCCGCCGAAGCCGAATACGGTGCTCATCATGTGCTTGGGCGTGTAGTCCATC
This sequence comes from Pseudomonas lijiangensis, assembly GCF_018968705.1. Classification (NCBI taxonomy): domain Bacteria; kingdom Pseudomonadati; phylum Pseudomonadota; class Gammaproteobacteria; order Pseudomonadales; family Pseudomonadaceae; genus Pseudomonas; species Pseudomonas lijiangensis. The sequence goes on along the minus strand of NZ_CP076668.1, from coordinate 3,389,487 downwards.
ACCAGACTCCAGATATTTGCCGTCCAGGCCTGATGCGCGCCGACCGCTACCGAAATGGCCAGTACGGCAACCCACAATCCGCTGGCATTGGCGGCAAAGATCACGCTGCAGATGGTGATGGCGAAGATAAGCATCGAGATCAGGCGAGCTGTAGTTGGTCTTGCGCCGCGACCGATCAGCCATGAGGACAGGATGCCGCCACCAATGCTGCCCACATCGGCGGTCAGCCAGATCAGGATCAGCGGGATACCCATTTGCGTGACGCTGATGCCCAGGTTGTATTGCTGATTGAGAAACGGCGGCAGCCAGTACAGGTAGAACCAGAACACCGGTGCGGTCAGGGAATAAGCCACAGCGAAGGCCCAGGTGCCGCGCATTTTCAGGATATGCGAGAAAGGCACCTTGACCGGCTCCGGCTCGACTTCCTGGTTGATGTAGTCCAGTTCACTCTTGCGCAGAGTCGGGTGTTCTTCGGGGTTGTAATACTTCAGGCGCCAGATGATGACCCAGAACAGACCGAGCGAGCCCATGGCCACGAACGCAGCCTGCCAGCCCCAGATGGTCAGGATCAGTGGCAACAGGGCAGGGGTCAGCATGGCGCCGACGTTGGTCCCGGCATTGAAGATGCCGGTGGCCACTGCACGTTCCCCGGCCGGGAACCACAGACGTGTGGTCTTGACGCAGGCGGGGTAGTTGGCGGCTTCGGTCAGGCCCAGAATGAAGCGGCAGATCATGAAGCCGATAGCGGACGTCGCCAGGCCGTGGGCACCGGTGGCCAGGCTCCAGAGCAGTACGGCCAGGAAGAAAGCACGTTTGACGCCGACCCGGTCAATGAACCGGCCTTGCAGTACGAAGCCCACCGCATAACCGACCTGGAACCAGAAGTTGATGTTGGCGTAGTCCATCGCCGTCCAGCTCATTTCCTTGGCCAGGATCGGCTGCATGACGCCCAGTGCTGCACGGTCGATGTAGTTCAGGGTGGTTGCAAAGAACACCAGGGCAAGCATGCCCCAGCGGGTCTTGCCCACGGCCATGGCGCCACGAATCTTTTCGCCGATGCCCGCCCGGGCAGCCCGGGCGACGGGGTTGGTTTGGGTGTTGATCATGATGTTCTAACCATCCGTTCCAAGACTGTGCAGTTCGCTACAGTCGGACTTGAGAAGTCCACTCGACTCAGGCGCTGTACCTGTAAAAGTGAGATCGTCGAACCGTTATGCTCGTGGCCAGTTGCTCACGGCATCTTCTGAACGATTCAACGGGCCGGCATCTTACAGGCTCAACCCTTCGAGTGCGCTGGGTTGATTCAGGCGTCGACAGGTCGGGTCGCGTGAACGACCGGCAGATATCGTCGGTCCAGTGAACGGTGAGGGCGTGTCGAGGTGAGAGCGGACGGCGCAAGGAGGGTAGACATGAGCAATATTCCTGTTTTTTGAAATTGTTATGGGGTTGTTGCCGTGAAGCGAAAACGGACACGCGGTGATCCTGCAATGTGTGGCAGATGGTGAGGACTGATCGAAACAGCGTCAATCGAGGAAAATGGCTTCTGTTCGATAATCGAACGCAAAACTAACCAGTTCGTACACTTTATGTTGATCTGGCATTTTGACAGGGAAATACTTTACTCGCACCCCTGTAATGCGGCCGATTCAGGCCGAGAATGCGGTGCTATCCAGTCACGACCCGAAGAGGTTGTGCTCATCCAGGAGCTCAAAGCATGCAGCGTTCTATTGCCACCGTATCCCTGAGCGGTACTCTGCCTGAAAAGCTCGAAGCCGTTGCTGCAGCCGGTTTCGACGGGGTAGAAATCTTCGAGAACGACCTTTTGTATTACGACGGCAGCCCGCGAAATGTCAGGCAGATCTGCGCCGACCTGGGTATCGCCATCACTCTGTTCCAGCCGTTTCGTGACTTTGAAGGCTGCCGCCGTGACCGGCTTCAGCGTAATGTCGACCGTGCCGAACGCAAATTCGATCTGATGCAGGAGCTGGGCACTGATCTGGTGCTGGTCTGCAGCAATGCCGCCGCCGATTCGGTGGGCGATGAAAATATCCTGCTCGATGACCTGAGCCTGCTGGCCGAGCGTGCCGGTGCCCGTAACCTGCGGGTGGGCTACGAAGCCCTGGCCTGGGGGCGTCATGTGAATACCTGGCAACAGGTCTGGAATCTGGTGCGTCAGGTCGATCACCCGGCCCTGGGTGTATTGCTCGACAGTTTCCATACGCTTTCGCTCAAGGGCGATCCAGGTGCCATCGCCCAGATTCCCGGCGACAAGATCTTTTTCGTGCAAATGGCCGATGCGCCGATCCTGGCCATGGACGTGCTGGAGTGGAGCCGGCATTTTCGCTGCTTCCCCGGTCAGGGCGAATTCGACCTGCCAGGCTTTCTGGCGCCGATCCTGCGCAGTGGCTACACCGGACCTTTGTCACTGGAAGTCTTCAATGATGGTTTTCGGGCTGCGCCAACCCGAGCCAACGCCGCCGATGGTTTCCGTTCATTGCTCTATCTGGAAGAGAAAACCCGCGAGCTGCTGGCTCGCGAGGCTGAGCCGGTGGCTTCCGAAATCCTGTTCAATCCGCCGCCTGCCAGCACCTACAGTGGCGTCGAGTTCCTTGAGTTCGCGGTTGACGAGACTCAGGGCGCACGGCTGTCCGGCTGGCTCGAACGTCTCGGTTTCGCCCGTCTGGGGCAGCATCGCTCCAAGGCGGTGAGCCTGCTGGGGCAGGGCGATATCAAGATTGTGCTCAATGCCGAACCCTATTCCTTTGCCCACAGCTTTTTCGAGGCCCATGGCCCTTCGCTGTGTGCTACTGCCTTGCGAGTGGATGACGGCAACAGGGCGCTGGAGCGTGCGCGTGCGTTCAAGGGCCAGCCCTATCGCGGACTGGTCGGGCCGAATGAGCGTGAAATCCCTTCGGTGCGTGCGCCCGATGGCAGCCTGATCTATCTGGTCCAGGGCGCCGAGCCCGGGCAGTCGATCTACGACATCGACTTTGTCGTCGACCCCAAGACCAGGGATCAGGGCGGCCTGCAACGCATTGACCACATGGCCATGGCGCTGCCGGCAGACAGCCTCGACAGTTGGGTGCTGTTCTACAAGAGCCTGCTGGACTTCGAGGCCGATGACGAAGTGGTGCTGCCCGATCCTTACGGGCTGGTCAAAAGCCGGGCCTTGCGCAGCCGGTGCAGCACGATCCGTCTGCCGCTGAACATTTCGGAGAACCGCAACACGGCGATATCCCATGCCCTGTCGAGTTATCGTGGCTCCGGCGTGCATCACATCGCGTTCTCGTGCGAAGACATTTTTGCCGAGGTCAGGCGTGCCAAGGAGGCGGGCGTCCCGTTGCTGGATATCCCGCTCAACTATTACGACGACCTGGCCGCACGCTTCGACTTCGATGACGAATTCCTCAGCGAACTGGCGTATTACAACGTGCTGTACGACCGCGATGCCCAGGGCGGCGAGCTGTTCCACGTCTACACCGATGCCTTCGACGGGCGTTTCTTCTTCGAGATTCTGCAACGCAAGAACGGCTACGTCGGATATGGCGCGGCCAATGTTCCGGTGCGTCTTGCGGCCATGGCCAAGGCCCGTAACGTGGCGGCGCGTCAGGCGCGTCTCTGAGGTTTGATGCCGGGCTGCGCAGTGCAGGAGTGCTGCGCAGCTTCCCTCGATCCATTACGCGCTTCATAATCCGGAATTCAACCGTGGTCGTGAGCGAATAATGAAAAAAACTGCCGACTCCGCTGCCGTCGAGCCCGTCGATGCGCTGCGCAAGAGCCGCAAGAACAATCCGGAAAAGACCCGCGAGGATATCCTTCAGGCGGCAATCGTCGAGTTCGTTGCCTACGGGTTGACCGGCGCACGGGTCGATGCCATCGCCGAGCGCACCAAGACGTCGAAACGGATGATCTATTACTACTTCGGTAGCAAGGAGCAGCTGTACGTTGAAGTGCTGGAAAAGCTCTACGGCGATATCCGCACCACCGAAAGCCAGTTGAACCTGGGCGAGCTTGAGCCGGTGGAAGCTATCCATCGAGTCGTGGAATTCACCTTCGATCACCATGACCGCAATGTCGATTTCGTGCGCATCGTCTGCATCGAAAACATTCATAACGGCGAGAACGTCAAACAGTCCGATTCGATTCAGGCCAAGAGCCAGAACATCATTCGGGCGCTGGACGATATTCTGCGACGCGGCGAGTCCATGGGGCTGTTCCGCGAAGGTGTTCATCCGGTGGACCTGCACCTGATGATCAGCTCGTTCTGCTTCTATCGCATCTCCAACCGCCACACGTTCAGCGAGATTTTCCAGATCGAACTGTGGAGCGATGAGGTCAAGAAGCGTCACAAGACCATGATCTGCGACGCTGTGCTGAGTTACCTCAAACGCTGAGTCTTACAGGCTGTGGAAGTGGTCCATCATGCGCTCTGCATCGGCAGGGCGACCGCTGAACAGCTCGAATGCCTTCACCGCCTGAAACACGGCCATGGTCGAGCCGTCGAGGGTGCGGCAGCCCAGTGCGCGGGCATGCTTGAGCAGTTCGGTTTCCAGCGGGAAGTAAATGATTTCCGCCACCCAGAGTTCGGGGCGCAGCAGCTCCACCGGTAATGGCGTGCCGGGCAATTTGGCCATGCCCACGGGTGTGGTATTCACCAGCCCGTCGGCTTCGGCCATTGCGCCCGGCAGATCGAGTCCCACCTGAGCCCGGCCGACCCCGAAGCAGGCGTTGAGGTTATCCACCAGGCCACGGGCACGTTCAGGTTCCACCTCGAAAACGCTCAAATGCTGCACGCCTGAACTGAGCAACGCATGGGCCACGGCAGCGCCAGCCCCGCCAGCGCCCATCTGCACCACATGCTGACGCGGAGCCTGAGCCAGGCCGCGATGCAAGCCTTCGGCAAAACCCAGGCAGTCGGTGTTATGGCCGATGCGCTTGCCATCCTTGAAGACCACGGTGTTGACCGCGCCAATGCCGCGAGCCTCGTCGGACAGTTCGTCCAGTAGAGGAATGACGGCCTGTTTGCAGGGGAAGGTGATGTTGAGGCCTGTGAACCCCGTGTTCTGGGCGCCTTCCAGCAGGCGCGGCAGGGCGTTGATATCCAGCTTGAGGGCGTCGATATCGATCAGCCGATACAGATAGCGCAAACCCTGGGCATCGCCTTCATGCTCATGCATCGACGGGGTTCGTGAGGCCTGGATACCTGAGCCGATCAGGCCGGCGAGAATGGACGGTTTTTCAATCTGGGTCATGACTTTCTGTCTCTTGTTCTGGCGTCACTGCCCGGTGTCGGGCAAACATTTTCGGCAAAATGTACCAGATGGTTCAAAGTGCTGCAGGTTCTATCTCGGGCCTTGCAGGGATTTGGTGCGGTTATCGCCCGCATAGCGGGGATCAAGCCCTTGAGGGATAATGCACGTCCCGTTGTTCCTGCATCTTCATGAGTGTCAGACCTGCGCATGTCCGAGTCCGTTTTTGTTGCCGCCCATAACCAAGCCAGCACCCTCTATCTGCCGCCTGGCCCCTGGACGACGGTACTCGACTGCCTGTGCGCGCGATTCACGGCCATCAGCCGCGAGCAGTGGCTGGACCGCATCGCCCGTGGCAGGGTGCTGGATGGCAACGGCATGCCTGTTTCCCCCGATCTGGCTTATCGGGAAGGCCTGAAGATTCACTATTTTCGCGAAGTCCCGAACGAAACACCGATCCCGGTCGTAGAAACGATTCTGTATGCCGACGAGCATCTGGTGGTAGCCGACAAGCCCCATTTCCTGCCGGTTACGCCGGCTGGCGAGTATGTCGAGCAAACCCTGCTGCGGCGTCTGATTCACCGGTTGGGCAACCCGGATCTGGTTCCGCTGCATCGCATCGACCGGCACACCGCCGGGCTGGTGCTGTTTTCGGCCAACAGGCAAAGCCGCTCGGCTTATCAGGCGCTGTTTCCCACTCGCAAGATCGACAAGCGTTACGAAGCCATCGCGCCTGCGCTGCCCGGGCTCGAATTTCCTCGTCTGCACAAGAGCCGACTGGTGGATGGCGAGCCGTTTTTCCGCATGCAGGAAGGGCCAGGGGCAAGCAATACCGAGACCCGCATCGAAGTCTGCGAGCGCAACGGGGAGTTGTGGCGTTACGGGCTGTATCCGGTGACCGGCAAGAAGCACCAGTTGCGCGTCCACATGGCGGCGCTCGGCGCGGCGATCTGCAATGACCCGTTCTATCCCGACGTCATCAAGGATGCAGTCGACGATTACGACCGGCCATTGAAACTGCTAGCCCAGGGGCTGCGCTTCATCGACCCGGTGAGCGGGGAACCACGCCAGTTCGAGAGCCTGTTGAAGCTGGACTGGTAGGCAGGCCGATCAGTTAAGGCACAAACACTACTTGTGGGAGGCAGCTTGCTGGCGAAAAAGGCCTGAAAACTGGCAGATATTCCGCGTCTGTACGTGAAGTCGCCAGCAAGCTGCCTCCCACAAAGTGACTCATTGGCCTTGACTGATCGGCACTGCCCGGTAGGAGCGAATTCATTCGCGAAGAACAGGACTGTGCAACCAATAAAAAACCCGCCATCAATACGACTGGCGGGTTTTTTGTACATCACGTCCGGATTACAGATCCTTGACGGTACGTACCTGATCCTTGTTGATGCGGGTCTGCTTGCCATCGAGTTGCTTGAACTCGTAGAAGCCCGAATCTTCATCGTAGTGAGGGGTGTCTACGGACTGGATTTCACGGCCATCATTCAGAGTGATTACAGTTGGCGATGCGCAGCCTGCGAGGGAAGCAATACCCAGTGCCAGCAAAAAGGCGGCAGGAAGAGTGCGTTGTTTCATGACAGTGTCTCCGGATGGACTCTTGGTTAATGACTCTCAGACGTATACACCTTCTGCAAGTTCCATGAAAAGTTCATTGAGCCTGTTCATTGATCTGACTCAGCAATTCGGGAGTATTCAGATTGGCCAGTCGCGGGTCGCCAGTCTCCAGTTGCAAGGCCACGGGTTGCAGGGGCGCCATGGCCCTGCGCGGGCTGCGTTCACCGCTCTGCCATGCACGTTCCAGCGCCTCGGCATGGAGGGTCGGAATAATGCAGATCAGGGGTTGCCAGTGTTCGCCTTCGCGGACCATGACCGGATGGTTCGGGTGTTCCAGTGCCGTGTTGTGCAGCGCCTGCAGCAAGGCGTTATCGATCAGCGGCGCGTCGCAGGGCAGTACCAGCAGGTATTCGTGCCGGGCAAGGGGCAGGGCGGCGCGGATACCGGCCAGAGGCCCGCAGAAGTCGGTATTATCGTCCTGAACCAGTTGATCGGCGTAAGCGGCGTAACGCTCCAGATTGCGATTGCAGGAAATGATCAGGTCATCGGTCAAGGGACGTGTCAGGCGATGCAGGTGCTGAATCAGCGGCTCGCCCTGCCATTGCACAAGGCCTTTGTCACGCCCGCCCATGCGTTGTCCCTGACCTCCGGCCAGCAGCAGGATCGAGCAGTTCGCCAATGTGACGCCAACATTCATCAAAGACTCACCGGGCAGTAAAAAGGAGTGCTGTGATATAACACCGGCCTGTTTCCTTAACAACCGGATCGAGGCCATGAAAGCCAAGGCTGACACACCTTTTGTACCCCTGAATATCGCCGTCCTGACCGTCAGCGATACCCGCACCTTTGAAAACGACACCTCGGGGCAGATGTTCGTCGATCGCCTGACTGAAGCCGGTCATGGCTTGATCGAGCGCGTCCTGCTCAAGGATGACCTGTACAAGATCCGCGCCCAGGTTGCGACCTGGATTGCCGATGAACAGGTTCAGGTCGTGCTGATCACTGGCGGCACAGGCTTTACCGGACGTGACAGCACGCCGGAAGCCGTGAGCTGCCTGCTGGACAAGCAGGTCGATGGTTTCGGCGAGCTGTTCCGGCAGATTTCCGTACCGGATATCGGCACCTCGACCATTCAGTCCCGTGCGCTGGCCGGTCTGTCCAACGGTACGCTGGTCTGCTGCCTGCCGGGCTCCACCAACGCGGTGCGTACGGCCTGGGACGGAATTCTGTCTCAACAGCTGGATTCGCGTTTCCGCCCGTGCAATTTCGTGCCGCACCTCAGGCAGGCCGAGCCCTGCGCCACCCGTGGTTGAACGGGCATGAACGCACCTCAGGCCCTGATGCCTGTCGAACAAGCCATTGCGCGTCTGCTGGAAATGGCCGAAGCCTCGCCCATCACCGAGCGTGAACGGGTTCCGCTGGCCGAAGCCCAGGGTCGTGTGTTGGCGGTGGACCTGATTTCCACCCTTGACCTGCCGCCCTGGCCCAACAGCGCCATGGACGGTTACGCCTTGCGTCTGGCGGACTGGAACGGCGAGCCGCTGTCCGTCAGCCAGAGAATCTTCGCCGGGCAGGCTCCCGAGCCATTGGCAGCCGGCACTTGCGCACGGATCTTCACCGGCGCTCCCATGCCGGAAGGTGCCGATTGCGTCGAGATGCAGGAAAACGCCGAAGTCCTGGATGACCAGCGCGTACGCTTTACCGAACCACTGAAGCCTGGCCAGAACATCCGTCCCCAAGGACAGGAAACCACGGTCGGCGACAAGGTGCTGGCGACGGGGACTCGCCTGGGGCCTATCGAGCTGGGGCTCGCGGCATCCCTGGGGTTGGCTGAGCTGGAAGTCATACGCCGGGTCCGTGTGGCCGTGCTGTCCACTGGCGATGAGTTGATCGAACCCGGTCAGCCCTTGGGTCCCGGGCAGATCTACAACAGTAATCGCGTGCTGCTGTGCAGTTGGTTGAAGCGTCTTGAGTGCGAAGTCGTGGATGCCGGCATCCTGCCGGACGATCTGGAAAAGACCCGTGCTGCATTGGCGGGGCTCAACGAGGTCGACCTGATCCTGTCCACGGGCGGCGTATCCGTAGGCGAAGCGGACTTCCTCGGCCATGCGCTGCGCGAAGAGGGCGAGCTGTCGTTGTGGAAGCTGGCGATCAAGCCGGGCAAGCCGCTGACCTTCGGCCATTTCCGTGGCGTGCCGGTGATCGGCCTGCCGGGTAATCCGGCGTCCACGCTGGTCACTTTTGCGTTGTTGGCTCGCGCCTATCTGCTCCGCCGTCAGGGTGTTGCAGATGTCACGCCCATGCAGTTTCCCGTCCCGGCCGGATTCGTCTGGCGCAAGGCAGGCAATCGTCGCGAATACCTGCGCGGGCGTCTGGAGCAGGGGCGCGCCGTGGCCTACAGCAACCAAAGCTCCGGCGTTCTGCGCAGTGCGGCCTGGGCCGACGGTTTGATCGAGGTTCGCGAAGGCAGCACGGTTGCTGAAGGTGACTGGGTCAATTTCATTCCCTTGAGTGAAGTGCTGGGCTGATTACATTCAAATGGTCGTCCGGCGAGGCATGAGCTACCCTCAAACACGCTGACAGATTGGGCATCAGGAATTTGCTCTGGAGTATTGTTATGCCGTCTTTGAGAGTGGCTTGTGTCATTCCGACCTACAACGGGCGCAAGGATCTGGACCGCCTGCTGGATTCGCTGGCGACCCAGACCGCGACCTTCGACACCCTGATCGTTGATTCCAGCTCGTCGGATGGCACGCTGGAACTGGCACAGTCACGCTGCGCCAATGTGATCCGTATCGACAGCAAGGACTTCAACCACGGCGGCACCCGGCAGATGATGGTCGAGCGCTACCCCGACTACGACGTTTACGTCTACATGACCCAGGATGCCTATGTGGAGGATGTCGACGCCATCGCCAATATTCTGCTGCCGTTTGCCGATCCCAAGGTAGGCGCGGTATGCGGACGGCAGTTGCCTCACAAGGATGCCAACCTGCTGGCGCAGCATGCGCGACTGTTCAATTACCCGCCGACTTCCCGGATCAAGACCCTTGAGGATGCTGCAACGCTGGGCATCAAGACACCGTTCATGTCGAATTCCTTCGCGGCGTATCGTCGTGAGGCGTTGCTGGCGACGGGAGGCTTCCCGCGGCATGTGATCCTCTCCGAAGACATGTACGTCACGGCCAGGATGCTGCTCGATGGCTGGAAAATCGCTTACGAAGGTTCGGCGGTGTGCAGGCATTCCCACAACTACAGCCTGCGGGAAGAGTTTTGTCGTTACTTCGATATTGGCGTGTTCCAGTCTCGGGAATCCTGGATCTACGAAACCTTTGGCGGCATTGCGGGCGAGGGGATGCGCTATGTGAAATCAGAGCTGGCCTTTCTGGGCAAGCGTCGCTTTCTGCTGTGGCCACTGTCTTTCATTCGCAACGCCCTCAAGCTGCTGGCCTACAAACTGAGCAAGCAGGAAAAGCGTTTGCCCAATGCCCTCAAGAAAAAGCTCGGCATGCACAAACGGTATTGGGACAGCCCGTATGCCGACAGTTCTCGCGACTGAAGCCGCTGACCGGGCAGGAGTAATACCGATCAGTTAAGAGGCATTTTCAAAAAGCAGGTGGCAGGATCCCAATCCGTGGGAGGGGCCTTGGCCGCGACAGCCAGTTGAAGTGCGCTGAAGATGTGTTGCCTTCACTGATGCTGTCGCGGCCAAGGCCCCTCCCACAAGTTTAAGCACTACTTGCCTGATTCCTCTTCCTGACGGTCCGCCTCGAACAACTGCGCCAGTTCCTTCCTGGCTTCCCGTGCGGTTTGCAGAAGCTTGGCTTCGTCGTCATACACCAGATGCTGGGCAGCCAGTACCTGCTCGTCGTGACGCTTGAAGCGGCTGATTCGCGCGTCGGCCTGGGCTTGGCTCAAACCTAGGCCCAGCAAGGTCTGACGGCTCATTTCCAGACTGGAATAGAAGGTTTCACGTACCGCCTGGGCGCCCACGTCGATCAGGCGATGGACGTGCTGGCGGTTACGGGCGCGGGCGATGATCTTCATGTCCGGGTACAACTTGCGGATCAGCTCGGCGGTCTTGATGTTGGTGTCGGGGTCATCGGTGGCGATGATAAAGAACTCCGCCTCATGAACCTTGGCCGCCCGCAGGATTTCCGGTTTCATCGGATCGCCGTAGAACACCGGTACATTGCCGAAGCTGCGCGAGAACTCGATGGATTCCACCGCAGTATCCAGCGCCACGAAAGGGATATTCTGCGCTCGCAGAATACGCGCCACGATCTGGCCCATACGGCCCATGCCGGCAATCACCACGCGAGGGCTGTCGGTATTGATATCGCGGTACTCGTCCGGCACCTCGACAGGCTTGACCTTGGGCTTGATCCAGCGAGCCATGGCCATGAACAGCAGCGGCGTCATGGCCATCGAGAGAGTAATGGCCAGGATCAGAATGTCGTACAGCTCGGGTTCGAACAGACCTTGCTGATTGCCGATCTTGAAGACAACGAAAGCGAATTCACCCCCTGCGGCCAGCACCAGCCCCAGGCTCAGGGCATTCTGTTTACTCAACCCGCCTGCCAGACGCCCGATGAAAAACAGCAGAGGAAACTTCAGGGCAATCAGCAGAAATGTCAGCCCCAGCACAATCACCGGTGAACTGAACAGCAGACTGATATTGGCGCCCATCCCGACGCTGATGAAAAACAGCCCCAGCAACAGCCCTTTGAAAGGCTCGATCTGCGCTTCGAGTTCGTGCCGGTATTCGGAGTCTGCCAGCAGCAGACCGGCCAGGAAGGCGCCCAGCGCCATGGACACGCCCACCAGCTCCATCAACCAGGCCGTCCCCATGACCACCAGCAGGGCGGTGGCTGTGGACACTTCCTGGATCTTGGTCTTGGCCACGATGCGAAACACCGGGCGCAGCAGGTAGCGACCGCCGACCACCACAATTGCGATGCTGCCCAGCACCTGCAGGCTGTGGAGCAGGCTTTCATGGGAACTGAGTTCTTGCTCGTGGCTGGTGCCAGCCAGCAACGGAACCATGGCAATCAGCGGGATGGCAGCGATGTCCTGAAACAGCAGAATGGCAAACGCCAGACGCCCGTGGGGGCTGTTCAACTCCTTGCGCTCGGCCAGGCTTTGCAGGCCGAAAGCGGTGGAAGACAATGCGAGACCCAGACCCAGCACCACAGCTGTATTCAGGGGTTGCTCGAAGGCTAGCAGGGCAACACAGCCAATCACCAGACCGGTCAGCAGCACTTGCGCCATGCCGACACCAAAGACCGCCTTGCGCATCACCCATAAACGTTTTGGGGACAGCTCCAGGCCGATGATGAACAGCAGCAACACCACCCCGAGTTCCGAGATATGGCTGACGCTTTCCGGGTTGTCGATGAGTTTGAGTACTGAAGGGCCGATGATGACGCCCGCGAATAAATAGCCCAGCACGGCGCCCAGTTGCAGGCGCTTGGCCAGCGGAACAGTCAATACGGCGGCGAGCAGGAACACGACTGCGGCCTGTAGCAGGCTGCCTTCATGGGGCATGTTGAAACTCCTTGGCAAGTCATGAACAGTCGATAAACGACTTTGAAGGGCGGCATTAAACCATGCGTGATTCACAGAGCCATGTTCAATTGTGCTCTATGTCTGTCACAGGGGCTTGTGATGAGGCGGGAGGGCCGTGCCAGAAACGGCGCATCGGCGTACCATATGCGGGCATTTGCGCAGAGCCAATGCTGTCCAGAGAACTCAGGAAACCGTTATGACCAACAAGCAACGCTTGATTTACTCCATTCTGATCATCCTGTCCGTCATGGCGATCATGCTGGGGCTGTCACACCTGCAGAACACGGGTGTGCTGAGTGAGAAGACCTTCCAGTACATTGCCATCAGCGTGGCCGTGATCGTGGTCGTTCTGAACGGCATCATGCGACGCAAGGTCAAGCGCTGAGATTCGCTGCCCTGCATCGTCGCATCGAGGGTGTCAATCCTTGTTCGATTCGCTCAGCCATTCCCAGGCGCGAGGGTGCAGGCTGTAGGTCTTGTCCGCATTGAGGTTGATCACGCCTTCATCACACAGGCGCTTGAGCACCTCGCGGACACTGAGAAAAGACAACGGCACATCGAGTCGCAGCAACTGGCTGTGTACACCCCGTACTCCCAGGGTCTGGCCTTCATCATTGGCCGCCAGCAGCGCATCCAGGACCTTCAGCCTGACGAGGCTGGTGCGCAGACCAAAACTTTTCAGCAGCAGCCTTATATGTTCATTGCCGGGGCGATCGGTTTCTGCGGCGGGCGATTCTGCCTGGGCAGAAAGGGCCGTCTGCCGGAGCATCGTGCGGGTTGTAATTCCTTGACGATTGAACATGCAAACTCCTTTTCAGGCTTTTTCAGATACGGCTCATTGGGTTCTGTGAACGAAACTCATTACTAATGACGAACGAACGCCTGAAAAACTCATATTTGAACGCAAAAAAAACATAAAAATGTGTTTTTGCCAGGACGACGGCCGTTTTCCGGGCGACAGAAAGCAGCGCGAACGCCCGGATCATAACGAGGGATTATTCAAAAAACTGTGAAAACGCTTCGCATTTGCGTTTATCGCAAAGGAAATAGTGCGGCAATAAGAGGATCAGCCTTTGGGCGTTGCCGAAGAGCGTTTGTTGAGGACGGGGTTGCCTTCCTGATTGCGGGTGACGAATACCGGCAATACCTTGGGCAGGGATGCCAGCAGATTCGACATGTCCTGAGTGTTGTAGCTGCCGCCCAGGCGAATGGCGCCCGTGGCGTTATCCGCCAGCAGGATCGGCGTCGGGAGGTAGCGGTTGATCAAGGGCAATGCCTGGCTCAGTGGCAGGTCATTGAAGATCAGCTTGCCATTGCGCCAGGCAAGGCTGGTGTCGCCGCTGTGGGTTTCACTGATTTTCGGCTGGAAGTCCCCAGGCTTGTAACTGGCCTGCATGCCTGGCTCCAGACGATAACCGGCGCCCGGCTGCGAACGGTCACTGCAGACCTGCACCGAACCGTCGACCAGCATGACCCGCACCTGCTCCTGATACATCCAGACATTGAAGCGGGTGCCCGTCACCTTGACGCTGCCCTGACCGGCCCTGACCACGAACGGGTGAGTGCTGTCATGGCTGACTTCAAAGAACGCCTCGCCCTTTTTCAGGGTGACGCTGCGCCGATCCTTGTAATTGGCGTAAGTCAGTTGCGTGCCCAGATTCAGCTCCACACGGCTACCGTCGGCCATGGTGACGACCCGAGTGGCGTCCAGGGTTTCGTAGGTGTCGTAAGCGTTGGGAATCCAGCCTTGATTCCAGCCGATAATGCCTGCCAGAGGAATGGCCAGGGCAGCAATAGTGGCAGCAACGGCGTAGTGACGGCGCGAGCGTTTGCGGTAGGACGGAGCCGTCGGCGCTTGTGGCTTGAGTTCGATCACCGGGGCTGGATTGACGGGCGTGACCTGCTCGGAAATATCCCATATCTCCAGCATTGCCTGGTATTCGATCGCATGCTGTGGATGAGCATTGAGCCACTGATTGAAAACCTTTCGCTCCGCATCCGTGCAGTCATCGGCATGCAGGCGCATGCACCAATGCGCGGCGGCATCGGTGATTGCGTCATATTCTGCTTCGCTGAGGTTGGGGGCGCTCATTGGCTCTCCGGTCTTTACCGTGGAGGCATTCTACCTCCTGATGTCTACTGGAGAGAACAATGTATGGCTATTGAGTATCAGGGAGAGGAGTATTTCATCGTGAATGTGATCGGCTCTCATTGATGTAAAAACACGGTCTGGACGTTTTTTCCGAAGGGCGCAGCGATATTTTCAGATGCGCCGATACTTGCTTTTTCAACCTTGACGCCGGAGCTCTGGATGTCCGCAACTCGTGATAATGATCAGGTCAGGACGGTTTCGTATCAGCAGTTGGCCGATCTGCTTCAGCAGATATTTCTGGCCCATGGTACTTCGCCGCAGACCGCTCGCGTATTGGCCGAAAACTGCGCCAGCGCACAGCGTGATGGCTCCCACAGCCATGGCATCTTTCGCATTCCAGGCTACCTGTCGTCCCTGGCCAGTGGCTGGGTCGATGGCCAGGCGGTGCCTGTGGTCGAAGATGTTGCCGCAGCCTTCGTCAGGGTCGATGCTGCCAACGGCTTTGCCCAGCCAGCCCTGGAGGCGGCTCGCTCACTGCTTGTAGAAAAGGTCGCACATGCCGGGATCGGGATTCTGGCCATTCGCAACTCTCATCATTTCGCGGCGCTATGGCCGGATGTCGAACCCTTTGCCCAACAGGGCCTTGTGGCGCTGAGTGTGGTCAACAGCATGACCTGCGTCGTGCCCCATGGTGCGCAACAACCGCTGTTTGGCACCAACCCGATTGCCTTTGCGGCGCCCCGTGCCGGTGGTGAGCCGGTGGTGTTCGATCTGGCGACCAGCGCCATCGCCCATGGCGATGTCCAGATCGCCGCAAGGGAAGGGCGAATGCTGCCAGCGGGCATGGGCGTGGATCGCAATGGACAGCCCACCGAAGACCCCAAGGCCATTCTCGAGGGCGGGGCACTGTTGCCGTTTGGTGGCTACAAGGGCTCGGCACTGTCCATGATGGTGGAGCTGCTGGCTGCCGGGCTGACCGGCGGGAATTTCTCGTTCGAATTCGACTGGTCGAAACACCCCGGTGCCCAGACACCCTGGACCGGACAACTGCTTATCGTCATCGACCCGGACAGAGGCGGCAGCGGCCAGCAATTTGCCCAGCGCAGCGAAGAGCTGGTCAGGCAGATGCAGGGAGCAGGGCAGGAGCGTATTCCCGGGGACCGCCGCTATGCGCTGCGCGCCCGGTCGCTGGCCGATGGAATCGATATCGAGGTGAGCGACTGGGAGCGCCTGGAGGCACTTGCCAGGTCGTGATTGCGGGAGGCGGCGAATGACCATTCGTCGCGAGCAGGCTTGTGCCGGGCCTGCTCAATGAATACTGTATATAAGAACAGTATCCGGTAACGAGGTTGTCATGTCCCTGAATGCATTGCAAGGTTCGATCACTCACCACTGCGCCATCCTGGTCAACGAGATGCAGCGCGAAGATTTTCTTGCTCTGGCAACTGCGCTGCGCCAATTCAATTTCGATGAGCCACACGGCTCGATAACGCTCACCGAACCCCACTATGACGACGAGTGTTGTGCAGCCGCTGTCGCCTGATAGCCGGTGTTTCCAGCCTCCTGCTTGCTTGCTGATATACGAAACATATATGATTCGTATATTCCATATGAGGTGAGTCATGGGGCTGGTAAAGATTTCTGAACACATGCACGCCAATCTGCGCTCGGCCAGCGTGGCCTTGAGCCGTTCGATCAACGCTCAGGCTGAGCACTGGATGCGCATCGGCATGCTTGCCGAGCTTCATCCAACACTCAACTACAGCGAAATCTGTCAGATGCTGATTCGTGCCGAAGATGCGGGCGGCACCGTGCTGACTGCCCAGGCATCCGATATCTCGTCGGTTGTGCGGGTGGCCTCATGAGCCGCGGTATCACGCTCAAGACCGAACAGGATCTGGTCCAGTTGCGCATTGCGGGCCGCATGGCTGCAGAAGTACTGGCCATGATTGCGCCCCATGTGAAGGCCGGTGTCAGCACCGAAGCCCTCGATGACATCTGCAACGAGTACATTGTCAAAGAGCTGAAAGTCATCCCGGCGAACGTGGGTTATCACGGCTTCACCAAGACCACCTGCATTTCGCCCAATGCCGTGGTCTGCCACGGCATTCCTTCGCCGACGGACATCCTCAAGGACGGCGATATCGTCAATATCGATGTGGCGGTCATCAAGGATGGCTGGTATGGCGATACCAGCCGCATGTACCTGGTGGGGGAAGTCAGTCCGCTGGCCAAGCGGCTGGTCGAGACCACCTATGAAGCCACACGTGCCGGTATCCATGCCGTGCGTCCCGGTGCCACGCTGGGTGATATCGGCCACGCCATCCAGACGGTTGCACACCGCGAAGGCTTCAGTGTCGTGCGCGAGTACTGCGGCCATGGCATCGGCCGCACTTATCACGAAGAGCCGCAGGTTCTGCACTACGGCACTGCTGGCAAGGGCCTCAAGCTCAAGCCGGGAATGGTGTTTACCATCGAGCCGATGATCAACGCCGGCAGGCCGGAAACCAAGGCTCTGGCGGATGGCTGGACAGTGCTGACACGCGATCTGTCCTTGTCCGCCCAGTGGGAGCATATGGTTGCCGTGACCCAGACGGGGTTTGAGTTGTTGACACCCTGGCCTGATGGCACGGGCGAATACGCCCCGATCTGAGCGCATTGATGAAGCCGGCCCTTGAGGGGCCGGTTTCATTTTCAGAGAAGCTCAGATATTTGCAGAGCACTTCTTCCAATGCACCTGCGTCACGCCAAAGCCCTGCGCCTGCAAGATCGCCAGGCGTATGGGGCCTGCGGATACATTGTCACTGACAGTGCCGACTCCGGCATGCAGCGTGGCGATATGAAGGGCGTCGCTTTGACTCAGAAGCAGGGCTTGATGCAGAAAGTGGCGAGCTTCGCCCTTGAACTGATAATGAATTTCAAATTCCGTTTGAGTTGTCATTCATGCCTGCCTGTTGGGCGTAAGGGCTACGCCATCTGAAAATGAGTACGTGGGAGTACAGGTAGCTGGGGCGTGCCTCATGCACGTGGCATTGCTACTTCATTTCGAGATCGATACAGGGTTGCAATTAATTCAGACGGTTCTGATCGGACTGCGGTCTCTAGCGTCCTGCCCGGTGGGCTGCCCGTATTTACAGCACTGTCGGGCAGATACTGTCGTGGGCCAAGCAGGACACGAGGAGGGAAATTACATGGTTTTGGATCCAAGTGAGCGGTTGTCCGATGAGTGGCCAAGCGCCTTATTCAGGTGCGTGTATTGCTCATCGAAAACTGCTCAAATGGATGTTGAAAGTGCTCAGCTACAGGATTTGAGATTCACCGGCCCCACGAACTCGTTACCACGGCCCATGACGCAGGCGACCCGCTGATTGCGCTGGCGCTCCCACTCCTGAACCGGATAAGTCTTGTTCCAGGCCTGATAGAGCTGCTGATCCTGGCGTGACAGCCGCAAGTTGTACTGCTTGCTCATGTAGAAGTAAGTGCGCGCGATCATGCCGCGGATCGAAGGCCGTGGCATGACCTTTTTCGCTTTGAAATCCACTTGCGTCAGGCAGGAACCGTATTGGCCTTTCTGCTCGGGGAGCCAGCCAAAACTGAAGTTGCTCCTGTCACCGTTTACCTCTCCGATGCTCGGCACCAGATTATGCAAGTCGGCTTCGGCACGTTTATAGATGTCGTCATTCTTTGCGCAGTTTTTTCGACCGCCGTCCTGCCAGCACTGGCGCTGATGGCCAATCTGCCAGGCGGGCACGATATGTTCCCACTCGATGCGTTTGGCGCGGTTGGCGTTCTTGCGTGGCACGTAACCACAGCCAGCAAGATCGACCTGCTTGCCGGTGTATTTGCAGCCGCAATAAAACTCGGTCGCTTGAGGCGCATAGAGGCCCCAGGCAACTTTTTTCGCCTCGCTGAAGGTTCTCGGAGCATCGGCTTGTACGGTCAGTGGAGCGATGAGGAACAGGGTGGTGCAGAGCAGGGCAGAAAATCGAACCATCATGCCGTCAGTCTTCCTTCGGCAATGTCCAGAAAATTTGCACGCCGCCGTCATCGCGCCAGGCGAGGGTGACGTTATCGTTCTCGGCTATTTCTTCCAGTAACTGAGCCCAGTCGTCTTCCGGCTCGTCGGGCTGGCGAAAGATCAGGGCGGCTCTGGCTTTCTGGGCGGTAGTCGAGTTGATGATTTTTTGCACCCGGATGCCAAGGCGTTCGTAGGAGCCGGGAAGGGAGGGGGTCACTGCTGCGCTTTGTCTTGCCACGAAAAAAGATCCCTTGGGTTGCTGTACGGGCATACAGTATTTCACTGTCGGATCTTTCGCAACTCTTATGTAGGATCAGATGCCTGGGTTTGGGGGTATATCGCTGTTTATTGATTTTTCTGTCTTTTTTCCGTCTTTTCGATGGCGTTTTCTCTTGGTCGGCAGTGCTGCCGGCTGGCTTTATGTTAATTGACAAAAGCAGCAAGCTTTCTTCATAGTTCTCACTCGCAAACGTTTGCGTGTCGAGCCCAATGTTCGATCCTGCGTCGTTCGCCCGAAAAATAATCACAACATCGGAGATGAACTCATGAAGCTGCCATTCGCTGGACGTCTTCTCGCTGCCGCTATTCTCTCTGCCGCCACGGCAGTCACGCCCCTCTCTTTCGTCCATGCGCAGGAGGCTGAAAAGCCCAAGGTCGCTCTGGTCATGAAATCACTGGCCAATGAGTTCTTCCGCACCATGGAAGATGGCGCCAAGGCCTACCAGAAAGAGCATTCCAACGACTTCGACCTGGTTTCCAACGGCATCAAGGATGAATCCGACACGGCCAGTCAGATCCGTATCGTCGAGCAGATGATCGTCTCCCGAGTCGATGCACTGGTCATCGCGCCTGCCGATTCCAAGGCGCTGGTGCCGGTGATCAAGAAGGCGATGGATGCCGGTATCCAGGTCGTCAACATTGATAACCAGCTGGATGCCACCGTGCTGAAAAGCAAAAACATCGAAGTGCCTTTCGTGGGCCCTGACAACCGCAAGGGCGCCCGTCTGGTCGGTGAGTATCTGGCCAAGGACCTGAAGGCCGGCGATGAAGTCGGCATCATCGAAGGCGTGCCGACCACCACCAATGCCCAGCAACGCACCGCCGGTTTCAAGGACGCCATGGACGCTGCGCAATTGAAGATCGTTTCCGTGCAGTCCGGTAACTGGGAAATCGACAAGGGCAACGCCGTTGCCTCGGCCATGCTCAACGAGTATCCGAACCTCAAGGCGCTGCTGGCGGGTAACGATAGCATGGCGCTGGGCGCGGTGTCGGCGGTTCGTGCCGCAGGCAAGGCGGGCAAGGTCGCCGTGGTCGGTTACGACAATATCAATGCCATCAAGCCGATGCTCAAGGACGGTCGAGTGCTGGCCACCGCTGACCAGTTCGCTGCCAAGCAAGCGGTTTTCGGTATCGAAGCGGCGTTGAAGCTGGTCAAGAAGCAGCCGGTCGATAGCGTCAATGGCGTGATCGAAACCCCTGTCGAACTCGTCACCAAACCCTGATCCCTGTCTGGTAATGGCGCCTGCCCGAACCGGGCAGGCGTCGGGAGAATCTTATGTCAGCACCTGTCCAGGATGCTGTTCTGTCCATCAGTGGAATCGGCAAGACCTACGCCCAACCGGTGCTTGCCGATATCGAGCTGACGCTGATGCGCGGCGAAGTGCTGGCCCTGACCGGCGAGAACGGCGCCGGTAAAAGCACCTTGTCGAAGATCATTGGCGGGCTGGTTGTGCCCGATGCCGGTGTGATGCATTTCCAGGGGCAGCCTTATCAACCGGCAAACCGTACCCAGGCTGAAAAGCTGGGCGTACGCATGGTCATGCAGGAGTTGAACCTGCTGCCGACCCTGACGGTGGCTGAAAACCTGTTTCTGGATGACATGCCGCGGCGTCTGGGCTGGATCGACCGCAAGGTTCTGCGCGAAAACGCTATCAAGGCCATGGCTCAAGTCGGGCTGGAAGCCATCGACCCGGATACGCTGGTCGGCGATCTCGGTATCGGCCACCAGCAGATGGTTGAAATCGCCCGTAACCTGGCAGGCGATTGTCATGTGCTGATTCTTGACGAGCCGACCGCGATGCTGACGTCGCGGGAAGTCGAGATGCTGTTCGAGCAGGTCAGCCGCCTGCAGGCCCGTGGCGTCTCGATCATTTACATCTCCCACCGTCTTGAGGAACTGGCCAGGGTCGCCCAGCGCATTGCCGTGCTGCGTGACGGCAAGCTGGTCTGTGTGGAGCCGATTGCCCGCTATGACAGCGAGCAACTGGTCACGCTGATGGTCGGGCGAGAGCTGGGCGAGCACATCGACATGGGGGCTCGGCAGATTGGTGAGGTCGCGCTGTCGGTCAAGGGCCTGGGGCGTGCTGGCAAGGTGCAGGACGTTTCGTTTCAGGTCCGCCGCGGCGAGATCTTCGGTATTTCCGGCCTGATCGGCGCGGGACGAACCGAGCTGTTGCGTCTGATCTACGGTGCCGACAAGGCCGATACCGGCAGCATCGAAGTCGGTCAGCCATTGCGCGAAGCGACCATTCGCTCGCCTGCCGATGCGGTTGAGCACGGCATTGCGCTGATCACCGAAGACCGCAAGGGCGAAGGCCTGCTGATGTCGCAGTCCATCAGCGCCAACGTCGCGCTGGGCAATATGCCAGCCATTTCCCGGGGTGGCGTAGTCAGTGCCCGCGATGAACTGGCACTGGCGCAGCGGCAGGTCGCAGCCATGCGTATCCGCAGTTCCAGCCCGGCACAACTGGTTTCGGAGCTTTCCGGTGGCAATCAGCAGAAGGTGGTTATCGGCCGCTGGCTGGAGCGTGACTGCCCGGTAATGCTGTTCGACGAACCCACTCGCGGTATCGATGTGGGAGCCAAGTTCGACATCTATGCGCTATTGGGCGAACTGACTCGCCAGGGACGGGCGCTGGTGGTGGTGTCCAGCGATCTGCGCGAACTCATGTTGATCTGTGACCGCATTGGTGTGCTGTCGGCAGGTCGCCTGATCGATACCTTCGAGCGCGACAACTGGACTCAGGATCAACTGCTCGCCGCTGCTTTTGCCGGCTATCAAAAACGTGATGCGTTGCTTAGCGAAGCGGCGCCCAGGAATGACTCATGAATAACCCTGTTTCCCAGACGCAGCCTTCAGCGGCCCGGAATTATTTCGGCCTCGGCACTTACCTCGGGCTGGCGGGCGCCTTGCTGGCGATGATTGTGCTGTTCTCGCTACTGAGCGATCACTTCCTGTCGTATCAGACCTTCAGCACCCTGGCCAACCAGATTCCGGACCTGATGGTGCTGGCGGTGGGCATGACGCTGGTGTTGATCATCGGCGGTATTGACCTCTCGGTGGGTTCGGTTCTGGCGCTGGCCGCTTCGGCGGTGAGTGTCGCCATTCTGGGCTGGGGCTGGAGCGTATTCCCCGCAGCTTTGCTGGGCATCGCTTGCGCAACCCTGGCGGGCACCATTACCGGTTCGATCACCGTCGCATGGCGAATCCCGTCCTTTATCGTGTCGTTGGGCGTGCTGGAAATGGCGCGCGGCGTGGCGTATCAGATGACCGACTCGCGTACGGCCTACATTGGCGACTCCTTCGCCTGGCTGTCCAACCCGCTGGCCTTTGGCATTTCTCCCTCGTTCGTGATCGCACTGCTGGTGATCTTCATTGCCCAGGCGGTACTGACGCGCACGGTATTCGGTCGTTACCTGATCGGTATCGGCACCAACGAAGAAGCCGTGCGTCTGGCGGGGATCAATCCCAAGCCTTACAAGATTCTGGTGTTTTCGCTCATGGGCCTGCTGGCCGGTGTGGCGGCGCTGTTCCAGATATCCCGACTGGAAGCGGCTGACCCCAATGCCGGTGCGGGCCTGGAACTGCAGGTCATCGCGGCGGTGGTGATTGGCGGAACCAGTCTGATGGGGGGGCGCGGCTCGATCATCAGCACTTTCTTTGGCGTGCTGATCATTTCCGTCCTGGCGGCAGGTCTTGCGCAGATCGGTGCATCGGAACCCACCAAACGCATCATCACCGGTGCCGTGATCGTGATCGCGGTGGTCCTGGATACCTATCGTAGCCACCGGGCACGGCGGCAGGGCTGATATGGCAACCATCAAAGACGTCGCGGCGCTGGCAGGGATTTCCTACACCACGGTGTCCCATGTGCTGAACAAGACCCGCCCGGTGAGCGATCCGGTCCGGATCAAGGTCGAGGCGGCCATTGCCCAGCTCGATTATGTGCCCAGCGCTGTTGCCCGTTCCCTAAAGGCCAAGACCACTTCGACGATCGGGCTGTTGATTCCCAACGGTATCAACCCTTACTTCGCCGAACTGGCGCGAGGGATCGAGGATCACTGCGAGCGTAACGGCTTTTGCGTGATCCTCTGTAACTCCGATGACAACCCGGAAAAGCAGCGCAACTACTTGCGCGTACTGCTGGAGAAGCGCGTCGACGGCCTGATCGTGTCCTCGGTGGGTGGCGATGTCAGTGTCGCGGGCGGTCTGGCAGAGGTGCGCACGCCCATGGTGATTGTCGACCGCGAGCTTGAGGGCATCGAGGCCGACATGGTGCGCATCGATCACGAGCATGGCGCCTACCTGGCGACCCGCCACTTGATTGATCTTGGGCATCGCGATATTGCCTGCATCGGCGGGCCGGACAATACGGTGGTGGCCGATATGCGTTTTGTCGGTTATCGGCGCGCCATGCAGGAAGCGGGCATCGAGGTGCTGCCTGAATGGACGATCCACAGCGACTTCACCAGCCCTGCCGGTCATGAGGCTGCGGTCGGTCTGCTGGCAGGTCGTCGTCCTACCGCCATTTTTGCCGGTAACGACGTGATCGCCATTGGAGTGTTGCGGGCAGCGGCCGAGCGCAATATTCCGGTTCCCCGTGAGCTGTCGGTGATCGGTTTCGACGATATCCAGATGAGTCGCTATGTCTATCCCGCGCTGACCACTGTCGGGCAGTCGATCATGCAGCTGGGGGAAACGGCAGCAGAAATGCTGTTGTCCAGAATTGTCGGAACCTCGACCGAGTTGCCCGGCAGACGCCTTGTAACTCCCAGTGTCGTGGTGCGTGAATCCACGGCGCCACCGAACAATGCCTTCAATGAGTTGCGCTGAAATACAGCGCCGAGCGAATGAGCCATGCAAGCAAAAATAGTGATAGTTGGCAGCCTCAACATGGACCTGGTGATTCGCGCCCAGCGTTTGCCGCGACCCGGTGAAACCCTTGCCGGAGAAACCTTCATGACCGTGCCCGGCGGCAAGGGAGCCAATCAGGCCGTGGCGGCTGCTCGCCTGGGTGGCAGCGTGGCGATGATCGGATGCGTGGGTGAAGATGCCTACGGCGAACAGTTGCGCGGCGCGTTGCTGGCAGAAGGCATCGATTGTCGCGCAGTCACTTCGGTATCCGGTGTATCCACCGGCATTGCCTCGATTGTGGTGGATGACAGCAGCCAGAACGCGATCATTATTGTCGCCGGTGGGAATGCTCAACTGACGCCCTCTCTGATCGGGGTGTTCGATGCGCTGTTGGTCGCAGCCGAAGTGGTCATCTGCCAGCTCGAAGTGCCGATGGAAACGGTCCACTACACCTTGTCCCGCGCCCGTGAGCTGGGCAGGACCGTGATTCTCAATCCTGCACCGGCTGCTTCGCCCTTGCCGCAAGAGTGGTATCGGTTGATTGACTACCTGATTCCCAATGAAAGCGAGGCGCAGGCGCTGACAGGAATCGTCGTGGATTCGCCTGTATCGGCACAGGAGGCGGCAAAGGCGCTGCTGGCGGCCGGTGCCCGTAATGTCATCATCACATTGGGAGAGCAGGGCAGTCTGCTGGCCAATGCCCAGGGTTTTGAACACGTGCCTGCGCAGCCGGTGAAGGCTGTTGATACGACTGCGGCAGGTGATACCTTTGTCGGCGGTTTTGCCTCGGCTCTTTCGCAAGGCAAGAGCGAGTCCGAAGCGATCCGTTTTGCCCAGGTTGCGGCGGCACTGTCTGTCACCCGTGCCGGTGCGCAGCCTTCGATACCGACATTCGATGAAGTGCAGGAATTCAAAGCCTCATGAAAAAGACACCTCTTCTCAATATTGCCTTGTCCCGCGTGATTGCTTCACTGGGGCACGGCGATATCCTCATGATCGTCGACGCCGGCATGCCCGTGCCTGCGGGTGTCGAACTGATCGACCTGGCCTTGACCCAGGGCGTGCCTGATTTCGCCAGCGTGCTGGATGTCGTACTGACGGAAATGCAGGTCGAAAGCCATGTGCTGGCCAGCGAGATGGTAGAAGTCCAGCCACCGGGGCTGCGCGTGATCGAAGCCCTGGCGCTTGACGAGCAATTGGGCCAGCAGCGCTGGGTAAGTCATGAGGAATTGAAAGTCTTGAGCCGCAGCGCCAAGGCTATCGTGCGTAGCGGGGAATGCCAGCCATATAGCAATGTTGCCTTGGTGGCTGGCGTAGTGTTTTAAGGAAATATCCAACAGGGAGTAAACCATGCAGGTATTGAAGTTTTCCAGGCAACTACTGTGGAGCCTATCGCTTTTGTCCATTCTTGGTATGAGTGCCGCCCAGGCGGCTGAAAAGCGCAATCTGATCATCGACACCGATCCGGGCGCCGACGATGTGGTCGCACTGCTGCTGGCGCTGGCCTCTCCAGAAGAACTGAACGTGATGGCGATCACCACGGTGGCAGGCAATGTGCGTCTGGACAAGACCTCGCGCAATGCCCGGCTTGCCCGCGAGTGGGCGGGACGTGAGGAAGTGCCGGTCTATGCCGGTGCGCCAAAGCCTCTGGTGCGTACGCCGATCTATGCCGAAAACGTGCATGGTCAGGAAGGATTGCCGGGTGTGCCGGTCCACGAGCCTGCAAAAGGGCTGGCTGAAGGTAACGCCGT
The DNA here is from genome assembly GCF_018968705.1 of Pseudomonas lijiangensis. Classification (NCBI taxonomy): domain Bacteria; kingdom Pseudomonadati; phylum Pseudomonadota; class Gammaproteobacteria; order Pseudomonadales; family Pseudomonadaceae; genus Pseudomonas; species Pseudomonas lijiangensis. The sequence goes on along the minus strand of NZ_CP076668.1, from coordinate 3,364,115 downwards.
CAATTACCTGATCGACACGCTGAAAAAAGCCGAGCCGCACAGCATCACCATTGCCATGCTCGGTCCACAGACCAATCTGGCGCTGGCACTGGTTCAGGCACCTGAAATCACCCAGGGGATCAAGGAAGTCGTGGTCATGGGCGGCGCGCACTTCAATGGTGGCAATATCACGCCGACTGCCGAGTTCAATCTGTTCGCCGACCCTCATGCGGCGCAGATCGTTCTGGCCAGCGGCGTCAAGCTGACCTATGTGCCGCTGGACGTGACCCACAAGATCCTGACCAGCGAGCAGCGTCTCCAGAAGATCGCCGCACTGGGCAATCAGGCTGGCAAGCTGGTTGGTGGCATTCTCGATGAGTACGTCAAGCTGGATATGGAGCATTACGGACTGCCCGGCGGGCCTGTCCATGATGCGAGCGTGATTGCCTGGCTGCTACAGCCAGAGCTGTTTTCAGGTCGGCAGATCAATCTGGCCATCGACAGTCGCGATGGCATCGGCTTTGGTCAGACCGTCGCAGACTGGTACGGCACGCTCAAGCAGCCACAGAATGTGTTCTGGGTCGAGAATGGCGACGCTCAGGGCTTCTTCGACCTGCTGACCAGCCGGTTGGCCCGTTTGAAGTGAGTCGTTGTGCTTCAGGCAGGTAGCTCCGCCGGGGAGTACCTGCTCAGCACCTGGCCGAGAAAGGTTCGGGCACCTTCGGTGCCCAGTTCCTTGACCAGCAGGTCGACGGCAATGATCGTAAGCTCTTCTGCCGTGCCCGGACTGTGCGAGCAATGTCCTTGAGGCCATTTGGCCTTGATATCCGCATCGATGGATATGATTGTCATGTCTGTCTCGTCTCGTGTGAAAGCAGCGCATCATCCTGAGCGTTGCCGAATGCCTGGACGCCGTGTGCAGTAGATCATTCCACGCACAGGGTGACACTTCTACTTAGGCATCATGTCGGTTTATCGATAGCCTATTCGAATAAACGTTTTGTGACGATTTTTGGCTGCGTATGTAATCGTTCTCTGGGGCAGACTTTTGCGGCGTGTGGGCCTGTGTCTGCAACCAATGCGCCTGGATGCGGTCGCACATGGTCTGAACATGTTCATTGGAAGAGGAGGGTGTATGCCCCGGAAATTTGCAACATTGGGTTTTGTCGCTTTGGCAGCGTTGATGGCAGGGTGCAGTTCCACATCGGGATCGTCTCCCGAAACTGCCCAGGCGCCTGCTTCTCATGCAGGGCATGGTCGCTGCGATGCGGCACAGGCCCAGTCGGCGGTGGGTCAGCAGGCTTCGGCTGCATTGCTGGCTCAGGTGCGTACTCAATCCGGCTCGAATGAAGCCCGGATTCTGGGTCCCAACGATATGGTCACGCTGGAGTATCGCTCCGACCGCGTGAATATCAATGCGGATGCCAGTGGCAAGGTGATTCGCGTCAACTGCGGTTGATGCCTGCATTTCCCTTTTCATAAAAAAACCCGTCCATTGAGACGGGTTTTTTTCAAGTCAGGTGGATCAGACCACAGTGACTTCTTCTGCTTGCATGCCTTTCTGGCCTTTGGCAGCAACGAAAGAAACGGTCTGGCCTTCTTTCAGGCTTTTGAAACCGTCGCTCTGGATTGCTTTGAAGTGGACGAACAGGTCGTCACCGCCACCTTGTGGAGTGATAAAGCCGAAGCCTTTTTCATCGTTGAACCATTTTACGGTGCCGGTTTGGCGATTAGACATGGTGTATCTCCAAGAACATAATTTTTCAGTAGAACGTGCTGCTCAGGCCAACTGGGCACACCGAGCCATAATAGTCGAAATGTAAGAAAAGAGAGCCCTTTAGGTAGGAACTTTGAATCAAAATCGAGTAGATGCAGGGCGTCATATTACCGTTGTGCAAAAGTAATATGACGAGTCGCGCGAGCAAGGGGGGATTTCAGCTGCGCCGAAAGCCACGTTTTACGGGGCTTTCGGGCATATTCTTCGGTGCCTTCAACAATCGTTGAGAGTGGCTCGCTTCAGGCGTCGTGGGAAATTATTTTTTTGCCGCACTGCAGTTTTCGGCGACCAGTTTTTGCAGTTTTGAAGCCAGGGCCGGGTTTTGAGAGGCGTCGGCGCTGAGGCTGGCGATTTCCTTGTCCGAGAAATGGCTGTCGACCTGTTTTGCGCCGCAATCGCAATGGGCCTTGGCCGTCTTGTCGTCCAGATTGTGCTGTTTCGCAGCACTGACACATTCTTGAGTGAAGGCAGAGCGAGTCGCACTGTCCATGGCCGCCTGAGCGGTCAGCGGGCCGGCAAGGGCGGCACAGGCAAGCAGGGCAGGCATAAGGTGAAAGCGCTTCATGGTGTTCTCCTTTACTGGAAGAGTCATACAGGAACCCGACTTATTCAGACGGCCTTGAACGGCTCCAGTTCAGGCGATATGCAAAAACGCTCTATTTCCATACTCATCGGGCAGGTTGTGCGTGTGAATCGATGTGTCTGTGCTAGGATGCGCGTCCTGTAGATTCTTTGCCCCGTGGCTCAATGGTCATCGGCGCGGCACATGCAGGTTTTTTTTCGCACAATCCAGTCATCTGGTTCGGTTGAAGGTTGGCCTGAAAGGCTCCTGCCACTGTGAGGCAGGCATACCACCGAATCACGTACTGGCTCATCCCAACCCACGTGACCTTTGGTAGGGGTCACCACTAGGAGAGGAGGCGCCATGCCCACCATTACTCTTCCCGACGGCAGTCAACGTTCATTCGATCATCCGGTTTCCGTAGCCGATGTCGCGCTTTCCATTGGCGCCGGTCTGGCCAAGGCCACCGTGGCCGGTAAAGTCGATGGCAAGCTCGTCGACGCCTGCGACCTCATCGAAGGCGATGCCAGCCTGCAGATCATCACCCCCAAGGATCAGGAAGGCCTGGAAATCATCCGCCACTCCTGCGCTCACCTTGTAGGGCATGCCGTCAAGCAACTGTACCCGACTGCCAAGATGGTTATCGGTCCGGTCATCGACGATGGCTTTTATTACGATATCGCCTACGAGCGTCCGTTCACGCCTGACGACATGGCGGCCATCGAGCAGCGCATGCAGCAGCTGATCGAAAAAGATTACGACGTCATCAAGAAAGTGACGCCGCGTGCAGAAGTGATCGAAGTGTTCACTTCGCGCCAGGAAGACTACAAGTTGCGTCTGGTCGAGGACATGCCCGATCAGCAGGCCATGGGCCTGTACTATCACGAAGAATACGTCGACATGTGCCGCGGTCCGCACGTGCCGAACACCCGCTTCCTCAAGTCTTTCAAGCTGACCAAGCTCTCCGGCGCCTACTGGCGTGGCGATGCCAAGAACGAGCAGTTGCAGCGCGTCTACGGCACCGCCTGGGCGGACAAGAAGCAACTGGCTGCTTATATCCAGCGCATCGAAGAAGCTGAAAAGCGTGACCATCGCAAGATCGGCAAGCGCCTGGGGTTGTTCCACACCCAGGAAGAAGCGCCGGGCATGGTGTTCTGGCATCCGCAGGGCTGGACCCTGTATCAGGTGCTTGAGCAGTACATGCGCAAAGTGCAGCGCGAGAACGGCTATCTGGAGATCAAGACTCCACAGGTGGTCGATCGCTCGCTCTGGGAGAAATCCGGGCACTGGGCCAACTACGCCGACAACATGTTCACCACCGAGTCCGAGAGTCGCGACTACGCCATCAAGCCGATGAACTGCCCGTGCCACGTGCAGGTGTTCAATCAGGGCCTGAAAAGCTACCGTGAACTGCCGCTGCGTCTGGCCGAGTTCGGTGCCTGCCACCGTAACGAGCCGTCGGGTGCATTGCACGGCATCATGCGCGTGCGTGGCTTCACTCAGGACGATGCGCACATTTTCTGCACCGAAGAGCAGATGCAGTCCGAGTCGGCAGCTTTCATCAAGCTGACCCTGGATGTGTATGCCGATTTCGGCTTCAAGGACATCGAGCTCAAGCTGTCGACCCGCCCTGAAAAGCGCGTGGGTTCCGACGAATTGTGGGATCGTGCCGAGTCGGCACTGGCTTCTGCGCTGGACAGCGCGGGCCTGCCCTACGATCTGCAACCGGGCGAGGGCGCTTTCTATGGTCCGAAAATCGAGTTTTCCCTGAAGGATTGTCTCGGTCGTGTCTGGCAATGTGGTACCTTGCAGCTCGATTTCAACCTGCCGATCCGTCTGAGCGCCGAGTACGTCTCGGAAGACAACGGTCGCAAGCATCCGGTCATGTTGCACCGTGCCATCCTCGGATCCTTCGAGCGTTTCATCGGTATTCTGATCGAACATTACGAAGGCGCATTCCCGGCCTGGCTTGCTCCGACGCAGGCAGTGATCATGAATATCACTGATAAACAGGCAGATTTTGCCCTTGAAGTCGAAAAAACTCTGGCTCAAAGCGGATTTCGTGCCAAGTCCGACTTGAGAAATGAAAAGATCGGCTTTAAAATCCGCGAGCATACTTTGCTCAAGGTCCCTTATCTCCTCGTCATCGGAGATCGGGAAGTTGAAACGCAAACTGTCGCTGTGCGTACACGCGAAGGCGCTGACCTCGGTTCAATGCCGGTCGCCCAATTCGCTGAATTCCTCGCACAAGCGGTTTCCCGGCGTGGTCGCCAAGATTCGGAGTAATTATTATTAAGCGTGAAATGAGACAAGATAAACGAGCTGCACCCAAGGCCCCGATCAATGAGAATATCTCGGCCCGCGAGGTTCGGTTAATTGGCGCTGACGGCGAGCAGATTGGCATCGTCTCGATTGATGAAGCGCTTCGTATAGCCGAAGAGGCGAAGCTGGATCTGGTAGAGATTTCTGCCGACGCAGTACCTCCGGTCTGCCGTGTCATGGACTACGGCAAATCGATCTTCGAAAAGAAGAAGCAGATTGCTGCAGCGAAGAAAAACCAGAAGCAGATCCAGGTTAAAGAAATCAAGTTTCGTCCAGGGACGGAGGAAGGGGATTACCAGGTAAAACTACGCAACCTGGTACGTTTCCTGAGTGACGGGGACAGGGCCAAGGTATCGTTGAGATTCCGTGGTCGTGAGATGGCCCACCAGGAGCTGGGTATGGAATTGTTGAAACGGGTTGAAGCTGACCTGCTCGAATACGGTTCCGTCGAACAGCATCCTAAGATGGAAGGACGCCAGCTGATCATGGTCATCGCCCCGAAAAAGAAGAAGTAACCACCAGGGCACGGCAGGCCTTGCGGTTATGTTTATCAACTGAATGCGGAGTATCCGAACATGCCAAAGATGAAGACTAAAAGTGGTGCAGCTAAGCGGTTTTTGAAAACTGCGAACGGCATCAAGCACAAACACGCTTTCAAGAGCCACATCCTGACCAAAATGTCGACCAAGCGTAAGCGTCAACTGCGCGGTAGCAGCTTGCTGCATCCGTCTGACGTGGCAAAAGTCGAGCGCATGCTGCGCCTTCGTTAATTTTGATCAAGAATAGAGGAAGTAACTCATGGCTCGTGTAAAGCGTGGCGTCATTGCCCGTAAGCGTCACAAAAAAATTCTGAAACTTGCTAAAGGCTACTACGGCGCGCGTTCACGCGTATTCCGTGTTGCCAAGCAAGCGGTAATCAAGGCAGGCCAATACGCCTACCGTGACCGTCGTCAGAAAAAACGTCAGTTCCGCGCTCTGTGGATCGCTCGTATCAACGCTGGTGCTCGTACCAACGGTCTGTCTTACAGCCGTTTGATCGCTGGCCTGAAAAAGGCGTCCATCGAGATCGACCGTAAGGTTCTGGCTGATCTGGCAGTGAACGAAAAAGCGGCGTTTGCTGCGATTGTCGAGAAAGCTAAAGCCACTTTGGCCTAAGTCCCCGACAATCACTGGTTCCGGGTTCCGGAACCGGTTTTGAACGTCATAAATAGGGGAAGAGCCTTTGGCTCTTCCCCTATTTTGTATCTGGAGTCTGTACATGGAAAACCTGGACGCGCTGGTCTCGCAAGCTCTTGAGGCTGTGCAAAGCGCCGAAGATATCAATGCCCTGGAGCAAATCCGGGTTCACTACCTCGGCAAGAAAGGCGAGTTGACTCAGGTGATGAAGACCCTGGGGAACCTGCCTGCTGAAGAGCGTCCGCAAGTCGGCGCCCTGATCAACGTTGCCAAGGAACGTGTCACAGAGGTTCTCAATGCCCGCAAGGCGTCGTTTGAGCAGGCAGAACTGACTGCCAGGCTCGCGGCCGAGTGCATTGACGTGACCTTGCCGGGACGCGGTCAGACCTCCGGTGGTCTGCACCCGATCACCCGGACTCTGGAACGTATCGAACAATTCTTCACCCACATCGGCTACGGCATTGCCGAAGGCCCTGAGGTCGAAGACGATTACCATAACTTCGAGGCGCTCAACATCCCTGGCCACCACCCGGCGCGGGCGATGCATGACACCTTCTATTTCAATGCGAACATGCTGCTTCGTACCCACACCTCGCCGGTGCAGGTGCGGACCATGGAATCGCAACAGCCGCCGATCCGCATCGTATGCCCGGGTCGTGTGTATCGCTGTGACTCGGATATCACCCACTCCCCGATGTTCCACCAGATCGAAGGCCTGCTGGTCGATCGCGACATCAACTTCGCGGATCTGAAAGGCACCATCGAAGAGTTCCTGCGCGTGTTCTTCGAGAAAGAGCTGGCGGTTCGTTTCCGTCCTTCGTTCTTCCCGTTCACCGAGCCTTCCGCTGAAGTCGACATGGAATGCGTGATGTGCAGCGGCAAAGGCTGTCGCGTCTGCAAACAGACCGGCTGGCTGGAAGTCATGGGCTGCGGAATGGTCCACCCGAACGTGCTGCGCATGTCCGGCATCGACCCTGAAGAGTTCCAGGGCTTTGCTTTCGGCATGGGTGTCGAGCGTCTGGCAATGCTGCGTTACGGCGTCAATGACTTGCGCCTGTTCTTCGACAACGACCTGCGGTTCCTGGCGCAATTTCGCTAGAACGCATGCCCGTAACGAATCTATTAGGAGAGCAGGATGAAATTCAGTGAACAATGGTTGCGTGGCTGGGTAAGCCCGCAGGTTTCCCGGGACGAGCTGGTTGCCCGTCTGTCGATGGCCGGTCTTGAGGTTGACAGCGTTACGCTGGCCGCCGGCATCTTCACCGGTGTGGTCGTAGGCGAAGTCCTGAGCACCGAGCAACACCCTGATGCTGACAAGCTGCGCGTTTGTCAGGTCAGCAATGGCAGCGAAACACTGCAGGTCGTCTGTGGCGCGCCGAACGTGCGTCCGGGCCTGAAGATTCCTTTCGCAATGATCGGCGCCGAGCTTCCTGGCGACTTCAAGATCAAGAAGGCCAAGCTGCGCGGCGTCGAGTCCAACGGCATGCTGTGTTCCGCTGCCGAGCTGCAACTGGGCGAGGGTAACGATGGCCTGATGGAGCTGGCTGCCGACGCTCCAGTGGGGCAGGACATTCGCGTTTACCTGGAGCTGGACGATGCCAGCATCGAAGTCGACCTGACGCCAAACCGTGGCGATTGCCTGTCGGTTGCCGGTCTGGCTCGCGAAGTCGGCGCGCTGTATGCCGCCGAGGTCACTCGTCCGCACGTGGCACCTGTTGCTGCAGTGCATGACGAAGTGCGTCCTGTCGAGTTGCTGGCACCTGCTGCCTGCCCGCGTTACCTGGGGCGTGTGATTCGCAACGTCGACCTGTCGCGTCCTACTCCGCTGTGGATGGTAGAGCGTCTGCGTCGTTCGGACGTGCGCAGCATCGATGCAGCTGTCGACATCACCAACTACGTCATGCTGGAGCTGGGTCAGCCTCTGCATGCCTTCGATCTGGCCGAAATCAATGGCGGGATTCGTGTGCGCATGGCCGAGGAGGGCGAGAAGCTGGTCCTGCTCGACGGTCAGGAAGTCAGCCTGCGTGCTGACACCCTGGTCATCGCCGACCACCAGCGTGCACTGGCTATCGCTGGCATCATGGGTGGCGAGCACAGCGGCGTGACCACCAAGACTCGCGATATCTTCCTGGAAAGCGCGTTCTTCGACACCATCTCGGTGGCTGGCAAGGCCCGTTCCTATGGCCTGCACACCGATGCTTCGCACCGTTACGAGCGCGGCGTGGACTGGCAACTGGCCCGTGAAGCCATGGAGCGCGCCACTGGCCTGCTGCTGGAAATCACCGGCGGTGAAGCAGGGCCTGTCATCGAAGCAGTCAGCGAACAGCACCTGCCATCGATTGCTTCCGTGACCCTGCGTGCAAGCCGTGTCGAGCAAATGCTCGGCCTGGTGATCGAAAACGCCGAAATCGAACGTCTCCTGACTGCTCTGGGCTTGAAACTGAGCAGCGAGACTGCTGGCCAATGGCTCGTTGAAGTGCCAAGTCATCGTTTCGACATCAGCCTTGAAGTCGACCTGATCGAAGAGCTGGCGCGTCTGTACGGTTACAACCACCTGCCGGTTCGTTACCCGCAAGCACGCCTGGCCCCTCAGGCCAAGGCTGAAGCGCGTGGCGATCTGCCTGAACTGCGTCGTCTGCTGGTTGCCCGTGGCTATCAGGAAGCGATCACCTACAGCTTCATCGATCCGAAACTGTTCGAGCTGTTCAGCCCGGGCGTCCAGCCGCTGCTGCTGGCCAACCCGATCTCCAATGACATGGCTGCCATGCGTTCCTCGCTGTGGCCGGGTCTGGTCAAGGCGCTGCAACATAACCTCAACCGTCAGCAGGATCGCGTTCGCATGTTCGAAAGCGGTCTGCGTTTCGTCGGTCAGCTTGATGGCCTCAAGCAAGAGCCGATGCTTGCTGGTGTGGTTTGCGGCAGCCGCCTGCCTGAAGGTTGGGCGCAAGGCCGTGACGCCGTCGACTTCTTCGACGTGAAAGCGGATGTGGAAGCGGTGCTTGGTTTTGCTGGCGCACTGGGTGAGTTCACGTTCTCTGCAGGTCAGCATCCAGCCTTGCACCCTGGCCAGACCGCTCGCATCGAGCGCGATGGTCGTGAAGTCGGTTTCCTGGGCGCCATTCATCCGGAACTGGCAAAAACTCTGGGCCTTGATCGCCCGGTGTTCGTGTTCGAACTGGTGCTGGGCGAAGTGGCTACAGGCCGTCTGCCGAAATTCCACGAGCTTTCCCGCTTCCCGGAAGTACGCCGCGACCTGGCTCTGCTGGCTGATCGGGACGTCAATGCAAGCGCGGTTCTTGACGTTATTCGTGAAAATGCAGGCGAATGGCTCACGGACCTCAGGCTATTTGACGTGTATCAGGGTAAAGGCATTGATCCGCATAGAAAAAGCCTTGCAGTCGGCTTGACCTGGCAGCATCCATCGCGCACTCTTACTGACGATGAGGTAAACGCAACGACACTTGCTATCCTCAATTCACTTGAGGAACGGTTAAACGTCACGTTAAGGAAGTAGCGTATGGGGGCTCTGACGAAAGCTGAGATGGCCGAACGTCTGTACGAAGAGCTGGGCCTGAATAAACGAGAAGCCAAGGAATTGGTTGAGCTGTTCTTTGAGGAAATCAGGCACGCTCTGGAAGACAACGAGCAGGTGAAATTGTCCGGATTCGGCAATTTCGACCTGCGCGACAAACGCCAGCGGCCTGGTAGAAATCCAAAGACCGGCGAGGAGATTCCGATCACTGCTCGCCGTGTGGTCACCTTTCGTCCAGGGCAGAAGTTGAAGGCCCGAGTTGAGGCTTATGCTGGAACCAAGTCATAACGACGAGCTACCGCCTATCCCGGGCAAACGCTACTTCACCATTGGTGAAGTCAGCGAGCTCTGCGCGGTCAAACCGCACGTTCTGCGCTATTGGGAGCAGGAGTTTCCTCAACTCAACCCCGTCAAGCGACGCGGAAACCGTCGGTATTATCAGCGCCAAGACGTGCTGATGATCCGCCAGATCCGCGCTTTGCTCTACGACCAGGGCTTCACCATCGGTGGAGCCCGGTTGCGTCTTACCAGTGGCGAAGCGAAGGACGATACCCAGCACAACAAGCAGATGATCCGGCAGATGATTGCCGAACTGGAAGATGTACTTGTCATTCTTCGTGCATGACGAGCGAGCAAGATACTTCCATAATTCAAAAGCTTAGGGTATATTCCTCATCGCTTTCGCAAGTTGCGAAACAGTTTCACGCCTAGTCGGGGCGTAGCGCAGTCCGGTAGCGCACTAGCATGGGGTGCTAGGGGTCGAGTGTTCGAATCACTCCGTCCCGACCATATAATTCAAGGGGTTACGAGATTTTATCTCGTGACCCCTTTTTATTTTTAGTGTTTTTACCCCCACAGACGCGAATAGCCCGTCGCTGTGAAACGCTGGGGTAGTAGGATTCGGTCGTCACTTGTTGGATCCTATGGTCCGCCATTAAGTCAGGGAGCAATTGATCCGAAGCCACAGTTCAACTAGGAGTCGTCCAGGCTGCGCGTACTTGAGTGGTGAGGGTAGTCGAGATTGCCTAGTTTCGATGCCCTCACGTGCCTCGTCTCTGCCTCAGGTGACTACTATCCGTATTCCCTTGGATCAGGTAGTTGAGGATCGTGGCGTCTGGCTTGCAACGAGTGGTCCGGTGTTGAATACCCCGACGAATTACATCCGTTCTTTACTGGCATAGGGAGCCGGCAAGAACGATCCAACGATTGCGTCTCGAGGCCGGCCTCGGCTACAAGATGTCTTGAACGCCGTCGTCGCTGTTAGCGATTCAGAACGAGCAATTGCAATTACAGCAGCGCTGCAAATCCCTGGCTGTGGAATTAACTATGCCTTGAAAATCCTAAGGTTCCTGCGGCCAAAACTGCATGCTTGATAACCGTATTCGCGATGCACTGTTGAGGGAAGGCGTGTTACGGTTCGGGTGTGGCCGATGTTAAGGCGGCTACGAAGGTATAGAGGCCTATGGCGTTGGAGTGGTCTATGATCCGTGCACGATGTGGCTCCTAGATGGGCGGCAGGAGATTAGCCTAGCGAGCTGGATGCGGCGGCTGTGGACTAAAAGGGCAATGACGGGTGCAAGTCGATTCATACTTCTGCGGTTGAAAAGCAGGCGTCTGGTCAATCGACAAAAGATGGGCAATTTTTTCAGATGTTGTTTGGTGGTTGGCGTCGCAGAGCTATCTACTGTTCGATAAAGAAGATGGCTATAAATTTTCGGGGGCTGTGGTGACGGAAAAGGGACTGAAGCTTTGCGAAACCTTGTCTAACAGCTGAGCCTTGTAGAAAAAAAGGCCGCTTCGTTAGCGGCCTTTTACTTTTGGAACTCCTGCGAGTAGCAGACCATTCATAACTGGTAATTTATGATGATCACTTCGGTAAGACTTTGCGAGTCTTATAAATTTTAAAGCCGTCTGGAACTGGTTTAAATGGACCTGCAGGTGAGCGGTGGCTGCTCTGAAATCGCCGTAATGCCTGAATGTCGATTTCTCCAATGACACAATAATCTGTGATTCCACCTTTGACCTTAAGAACATCTCGTTTCCAGCTATCCTTGTAAGGTGCGCGGATACGACTATCACCGTATTGCCGGTCGTTGCACTGGATAACATAAGCATGAATGTCTAACGCGGCAGATTCTACTAACGCATTAAATGTCTCTGTGTCCTGATTCCACTCAGGAACAAACAGCGCATCTACCTTTCCTCTAAGCGCACTTCGATAGCCGATATTTGTGAGTTCGCTGCATACCAATAAAGCGAAGCGGAACTCTCCATGTTGAATAATTGGTGGCTTTTTCCAAGGTTTTTCTGGCTTTAATTCCACGCCCGCTATTCGACGCAGTTCCTGTTCTTCATGCAATGCGGGTCGTTGCTTGTCCTGTCGGTAGATCATCGTTGAGGGGAACCCCAGCCCGTCGTGAGAAAGAGCTACCCAAACCTGGTTGTGAACCTTCGCATGTTTGGCATGAAGGTATTCGACCCCAGAAATCAAAGAGATACCACGACCGTGTAACTTTCGCGCGATGCGAATGAACCATAGGGCTGGAAGCGCCAATTCAGGCAGGATTAGATAACGACTCTTCTCAGGGTTTGAAATCACGCCGTCTAGCAAGTGATTCAGCCTAGCGTACCTTTTTTGAATGTCAGGGTCAGGCTGCTGCGCTACCGATGCTGTCCAACTTTCCAGTCGAGTCTGCCAGCTGGATACGGCAATGCGGTAATCTGATGGGGGTGTATCATCGGGAATTTGTAGAACTCCTCGTCGATCCATAAACGGCATTTTGTCGTTTAGCGTGAAACCTCTTAGAGCTAGAACAACTGCGCGTATTTCCTCCTCATGATCCTTGGAGTAGACATTTTTGCTGAGTACGAAAAGCTCGGGGAGGTTGAAAGGTCGTGTGGCGAAAAGAAGGCCCCGGGGTAAGCCTTCGAGATTGCTCCATTCTGCGAGGAATGTTGCTCCGCGTAATACCCTGTGGGGAAGCATTTGAGCCGATTCATCGTGAATTGCACCTGATCGACGATCAGGAATACCCCGCTGCGCGACCATTTCTTCTGGCAAGCCAATAAAGCGGAATGGCATGTGGGCCAAATCAAAAGAAAAGAGTCTAGCTTGGGCTCGCTGGAAGGCTTTGGTGGACCAAGGCCATTTTACTCCTAGATCGCTTGGTCGATAGTCGGCCATATGTTCTTTCCATTCCCGCTTGCCATTCTTGGAGAGAAAAGGCGGAAATGCGGACATAATACTTTCAAGTACGGTTTTTAGTGAGTGTCCTTCCCACAGCGCAAGAACGTTCTCGTCATCGACCGGTCCTTCGTTAGGCCACGCCTTCACGCTCACTGAGCAGTTTCGCCTGATATTCGTACGCAATTTGTCAAGCGCTGTAATGATTTTTCGTAGCTCCCGAAAATCCTCACATGCGGTTGCCAGCTGTATCACGCGAGGTAGATAAATCGATAACTCAAAAAATTGTGGCAGCACTAGTACGTGCTGGGTAAATGCGCGAAAAAATGCATGCCGGTGCGCTTTCCAAGCTTCAGGAGGTAAGTCACGTTCATACGCTTCAAAATCACGTAACTTGATGGCAAAACCCGCGCGACGCATTGTTAACGCATCCGTTTTTCGCAAGTTATCAGCCGTCTCTCCGTCGCTTTGAGTTGCTGCTAAAAGATCGGTTCCAACGTGTTCGGCCCAACGAGGTAAGCGTGGCATTGCACGCCATTCGCTTGCGCGTTCGTGAATCTGATGAGCAATAGCGTCTATGAACGTTTTGCCCGTATCGCCATTCAACATAAAGACTTTATTCTTTGCATTGGCAAAACATATCTGACTTTTGTTTTTTCCCGATTTGAAATAGCTAGGCTGAAAAATTATTCTTTTACTCTCTCCCTTACCATCCCAAGCAAGTTTTTCGTCAGAGCGTTCGAATAACCAATCCCAAAGTTCATCCGTTGACCGGAAGTGGGCGCCATTTTCCATGACGAGCAAAATATCATCAACGTATCGTCCATAGTACAATGGAATGACTTGCTGTTCGATCACGCGGTCCAGCTCTATCAAAGCCATGTTGGCGACTACAGCAGACGCTGGTAATCCAACCGGCAGACCTTTCTTCAGCGGAGTTGTCGCTGCCCATGCTTCTAGAGCTTTGATGAATAAATGATTTAGTTTTTTCTCGGTTTCTGTCAGCTCAAGTGAGAGCACATCATGGAGAAAGGACGACTCCAGCATGAACCTAGGTTTAAGTTCGTGGTAAAAAGAACTGACATCAGCCGTGAGTGCGACGACTTTTTTTCCATCATCCAAGGCAGCACGCATTGAGGAAATGCCGTTGTCACGCCAGTTTCGAAAAGGTGTTAAATAAGGAACAAATGAACCTAGTGATAGCGGGTTTATATTTTTTCCATCTTGTGTGCGGCGCAATCGATTTCCGTAGGCGCATTTGGAAAGCTTCGCATCATACTGATGCCCTACTTTAAGCAACCATAAAGCAGATAATACATGAAAGTCTATGCTGCATTGAGCCATCAAGCGGAATTCCGCATTAGGCTTTGAATATTCCTCAGTTTCCGAAAGTAACTCGCAAGTGCGGTCCCAATCTTCTTCTGGAGAGGAAAAAATTAGGCCGGTACCATTTTTTTCGCGAAATTCCTTGCGGTCTGCCCAAGTAACAGACTTAGTGGCAAAGGTCCACCCACCGATAAACGCCTTCTGTTCAACCCACTTTAGGTTGCTTCCATTGAGCAGAATCAAAAGCGCACTGAGATTTTCGGAAAGGTGTTCCTCGTAGGCTGCTATTGCCAATAAGTCGGGACTGGACGAATAGAATAAATCCACCTTAGCCTTTCGATAAGCTAATCCTAAATCCTCAAGAACGAAACTCATCTGTCACCTGCTAGGGAAACGTAAGGTGGTACTTCGATTTTTTTTATATTCATTTTAACATTCCTTGAATGTACCGATCAGGGGCAGGGGGGCGCTATACCATTGAGCCGCTGCTATCCGGCTACACGTTGCAGCATCGCAGCGCTCGATCGGGTAGGTAATCCCGTGCTTCAAGAAGTCTTGTGCTGGTTTTTGAGAAACCGGTAACTCCAGATTAAAAATCTAGCCACCAATCCCGACATGCTACCGGTTTTTTTCAACACCTTATAAACCAGTTCTCGAATTCTTTGTTGCTCTTCGGGAGCCCTTCGATCAATATCGATTACACGAGTAGTGGAGTTTGCTATTTTTCCGCCTACAATGATTGAAAACACTATGAAAAATAGCCAGCGATAATGTTTGGAGCGTTGATTTTGAGATACTACTGTAATCGTTTTTTCTTGTTCATACCTGAGCCTAACCAAGGTTGGTACTATGCATTCAGATGCTAAAGCTACAGTTCTCCCAATGATATATTTGTCGACGAGGTTTTCAGGCGGATCGGGAAAGGCGGTGCAATAAGAAGCCGGTACGGTTTGACAGATGCCGGATGCTGGGGAGAGTTGGTAAGAGCCAACGCCAAGTTTCGTAGTTGGGCATCTTTGGTTATTGTAGTCATTTATCTCCTGTCTGATTTTAATTATTTCTTTATCCGTTATTTGAGACCAGCTTGGAGCGTAAAGAGTGCGACTAACGTGGGGGCCGAATTCTTTATAGATCTTATGGTGATCACTAGCGTATTCGTTAAGCTGTTGCTGTACACGTGAAGCCCAGCGGCAGGATACAGATTCTGAGAGTCCGTTCTGTTGGCAGTAATTATCGTACTCGCGTACTTGCGCTAGTAAATACAAGCTCGCATTTCTCGTCGCGGCGCTAGCGTCTGTCAGCTCCTGAGCGTCCTCGGAGGCACCACTATCAGCAACGAAAAATACTCCTGCCAAAATAGCCATAAGAAACCAAATATGATCGTAATAGTGGCGGAAGCGGTCATTCAATTTGAATGCGTCGTATATAATTATAGTTGCGGACCATCCGATTAGTACGGCATATAAGATTATAGATGCAAATCCAAAGGCGCTTCCCAAACTACCTGTGCCACCCACAGAATATCTGGATGGGGTGAGGCTAAAAGCTGGAAGAAAACCAAGTGTGTTTAGCAGTCCTGGCAATAATAATAGAAGCCCTATTATCATTATGCCTTTTGCTCTGCCGAGAATGTATCCAGCCAAAAGTACCAATGGTAAAGAACAAAGTGCTAGAAACATAATGGCGACTAATACGGGTACAACTGCTTCACCGGGTGCGAAGCCGCCCACTAGCCCACCATCCGCCGCTTGTTCGATGAACCCGGAAGAGGAAATGCCTAACCCATCCAACGTTTGATGCAGGTTATACGCCGCACCGTGGAAGAACCTCACATAAGGAGATAGAAACTCAAATAACGTCATCAGCTTAGCTCGGAATGTCTATTAAATATATCGCGTACCGACCTGGTCAGCCCTTGAGCTGTGGGGTTACACCGAATGCAGAGCATTGCATCAGAAAATGAAGTGCCAAAATAGTGGCACGGGTGCTATTTTTCGATAATGATACGGATCGTTCAATACTGATCCAGTACGGCCTGCGGCTTTGGATACGGGTCGTTTAAAGCCGTCAGGTGCGCAAATAATGTGAAGCAGGGAGGCTCAAATGTGGGCTGACGTCGATACAAAACAAGATTTTCTGAATTACTCAGAGGTCGCTGATCTGGTCGTCGACGTAATTCGCGACCCGAACATGAGGCCTGTGACGGTCGGTGTATTTGGTTCTTGGGGCACTGGAAAATCAACTCTGCTGAATTTAATTGAGGAAGGCCTCAACCCCGGTGAGGCCCCAAGTAAATACGTTGTGGTGCGTTTTGATGCATGGCTTTATCAGGGATTTGACGATTCCCGAGCAGCCTTGATGGAAATCATCGCATCGACATTGATTGAAGCATCAGAAGGAAAACCAGCGGTTATCCCCAAAGCCAAGAAACTGATGGGCCGTGTAAATAAAATGCGTGCACTTGGTCTTCTGGTCGAAGGTGGCGCAATGGCCATGGGGATACCAGCTTTTGGATTTGGCATGAAAGGTGTGCAGGCCCTAGACGATCTATTCTCGGGCGAGGCGGATGAAGAAACGCTATCGACGCTAAAGGAAGCTGGTGGCAAGGCTAAAGGCCACCTTACTGGTTTGTTGGATGAGGAAAAGCAGCGGACTCCACCGAAGGAAATCGCCGCCTTTAGGTCAGAATTTGCCGACGTTCTCACTGCGTTGGATAAAACGCTGGTCGTATTTGTAGACAACCTCGATCGGTGCCTTCCAAAGCAGACCATCCAAACCCTCGAAGCCCTTCGCTTGTTTTTGTTCATGGGGCAAACGGCATTTGTCGTCGCTGCCGATGAAGACATGGTCAGACATTCGGTGAGCGAGCATTTCAAAGACCCAGATGACCGACACGTAACTGACTATTTGGACAAGCTCATCCAGGTGCCAGTACGTGTTCCTAGGCTCGGGGTACAAGAAGTGAGAGCCTATTTGTTCATGTTGTTCGCGTCCGCCGGCGCAGTGATTCCAGCGGATAAAATCGAAAAGCTACGAGCCGGGCTTGAGGAGAATCTGCGTAAAGCCTGGAAGGAAGAGCCTATCGTCACCGAGGCCGCATTAGGTCTTCTTGGTGCAGGTGTTCCAGATCAGATCGCCCAAGGTTTTGCGATTGCTGATCGCATGGCCTCTATGCTCGCGAACTCAACGCTGATCCTTGGAAATCCACGAATCGTTAAGCGGATGTTGAACGTAGTTCGTATGCGCTCTCGTGTTGCCAAGCAAAGAGACATGCCGGTGGATGAGGCTTTGATTGCCAAACTCGCTCTGTTTGAACGGTGCATGGAAGACAAGTCGGTTGCTCACATGTATTCGGTGATCAACGCAGCTGCGGGGGGGAAACCGGAAATCCTGGCGACCCTCGAAAACCTGCTGGAGGATCCAGATAAGTTCAAACTAGCTTGCCCTGAACCGTGGAACGTAAAAGTTGAATTTATCAGAGAGTGGCTGACGCTTGAGCCTTCACTCTCAAACACTGATCTCCGTCCGATTGTCTATTTGAGTCGTGAGACCACGCCATTACGTGTACTGAGAGCGGGCTTATCGGCCGCTGCGACAGAAGCGCTTGTGGTTCTCAAGAGAGCGTCCAACACATCCTCCCCATCTGCCATCGCTGCCATTCTCACAATACCAACTGGCGAGCATGGTGCTGTTATGGCACAGCTTATTCAGTCAATGCGGTCCCACGTGGATTGGACTACCAGAGCGCCTGGTTTTGATGGCGCATTTATGTTGGCCGAGCGCTCATCCGATGCAGGCTCTTCGTTATCCGATTTCATCCATACGGTCATGCCAGGAAAAATTAAGCCCTGGCTCAGTACCAGGGTGAAAAGCGTCAGCTGGTTTAAGCCTAAAGAGAAGCAATGACATGGGAACGTCGACTTCGAGTAAAGGGCCCGGTGGTAATTCTCCGTTTGTTCCTGAATGGATAGACACAACGGGCCAAGGTGCGATTCCAGAAACTCCTCCGCAGCGGTTCAAAGATTTCCGTAAATCCTTGGGTAAATTCGTCTCCAGCGGAGACGGCGACTACCTTCGCTCTGCTGTACGAAGCTATGCCAGTGGCTCTACAGGTGGTAGCAGTGTCGGCCCCATTCGATTTGGCTCGATGGCTGGTGCTGGCGGCGCACTGTTTGGTGCAATGGCAGCGCTGAGTGACGGCCAGTCACCAAGCGGGCTCGATCTAGCGTCCCTTAACGGGAAAGATACGGACGTTGCGATTGACATAATCGTCCAAGCTCTCGTTCCAGAAGATGGCGATTCAGACCGGGTTCGCGTAGCGATGAATGAAGCACTATCGGATTGCCTGGAAGGCTATGATGAATTCGACTTCACGAAGATAAATGATGAAATGCTTGTCCAAATGATGCTCGTGTACGTCACGAAATGTATTTTTGGGCAGATAGTGCTGGACTCCAATGAGGCCTTCGCTAAAGCATCCTCTCCTGGGCAGGTGGAGCAGGCGGAAAGGGATTTGTTTTCTTTGGTGGAAGCGGTAACGGACAAGCACATGCGCCCCCTTTTAACGGGTAACTTGAAGTCCTTCACGAGTGCCCAAATCGAAAAAATCCAGCTCAGTGCGATTAAAGAAGTTTGGGTCGAGTGGGAGAGCTACGAACAGTGACTGACCTAATTTTTCATCACGAATTTGACCAACTTCCACCACGCTCTCCGAATGTCATACCCGTCCTGATGTACGGAAGTCGACCACTGGCGAAGGGTACCTGTTCAATCGGTGGGCCTGTTCGTACCGCTGTTCGACGTCTAGGTGCGCCCGTGAGTCGCGTGGGCTTCGATTTGCTCACTATTGCGATGGCAGTTACGGCGGCAGACACGTTTGTCGATAAAGCCGAGGCAGACGATGGGTGGGCAAGACAGCTTCGCTTGCTCATTCCATTAGCCGATCCGGATCTTTGGTATGCAGCTGTTCCTTTGCTTCAAAAAGCGCTTCATTTTTTAAGTGGTGACATCTGGACGATTGAGTTGCTACCTGACGGCCCTAGACAATCAAAATCGCAAAATCGTGGCCACATCACCGTGCTTGCTGGCCATGATTGTGTGAGCTTGTTCTCCGGAGGCATGGACAGTGGCATTGGTGCGCTTGATCTATTGGGTAAAGGGCGACGGCCAATTCTGATCAGTCATTCCTACAGAGGGGATTCGGAGAAGCAAATCCTTGTGAGCAGCCAGCTCCCCGTAAAAGTCTCGAGATTTGCTGCCGTGGCGAACCCCACCTCATTGCTTGGTACCACGCTCGATGTGCAGATGCGTACACGCAGCTTCAACTTCCTTGCTTATGGCACGTTAGTCGCTGCTACTTTGGCGCAATTGAGAGTGGCCAGTACACCGGTGGAGTTATTCGTTCCAGAGAACGGTCTCATCGCTCTCAATCCACCGATGACGCCAAGACGCATAGGGGCGCTGAGCACCCGAACGACTCATCCTCATTTTCTTGGGTTGTTCCAGCAGATTCTGGACACCGTTGGTTTGCCAGTCGTTGTCAAAAACCCGTATGCGCTAAAGACAAAAGGGGAAATGCTTCTTGGCTGTTCCGATCAAATCTCGCTCAGCGCTCTTGCCACCGATACTGTCTCCTGTGGGAAATGGAAGAGAACGCATCAGCAGTGTGGCAAATGCGTTCCGTGCATTATCAGACGAGCTTCATTTCACGCCGCAGGTATGATAGATGGCACGAGTTACAATCCAAAGGGCCAAAACCTGCAGGCCGTTTTCAACGATGAAAAAGCACGGGACGACCTTATGGCGATGGTTCTGTCATCCAGGCGTTTACCCAAAACCAGCATCTCTAAATGGGTGTCTAACGCGGGTCCGCTGCCGCTGAATCGTAAAGACCGAGATGACCTACTGGGTGTAGCGGAGCGAGGAATGGGAGAGGTGAGTGCTTACCTGGACAGCCTTGGGCTAATTTGAGCAGCGAAGAGTTGCATTACTACCTCGCAAAGAGATCAGGGCATGATCACCATCATGCCATGTTCTGTGAACCCTGCTGATATACGATCCTTCTACTTTTACCCCCACAAAAACGTCGGCTCTTGATGGACGTTCCTGGACTCTTGTAGAACTGAACACCGTTGGAGCTCAAGTAAATACTAGCTTAGGAAAATCCAGGGAGAAATTTTGGAGTCCTTCCAGAAGTATGAAAAAGGAGATCGGGTGCTAGGGATTGAGTGTTCGAATCACTCCGTCCCGACCATATTTTTCAATGACTTAGCCCAATCTGTGAAGGTTGGGCTTTTTCATGTGCGTAACTTTTGCGGGGATTCTTCCAGTTTCCTCTTTCAAGATTTTCACTAGGGGTCTACCTATACCTCGTTTGCAGTGCCAATTAGCTCCCTTGGAAGACTGGTTGTGCCAAAACAATCTCTTGCCGTCTTCCGTCGTGTCAGCATTCCACCCGAATGCAGCGACCAATGCAGCCTCGCTTCAGAAGAGTCACTGATTTTCACAACAGGTTTGAAGTCCGTAAGCCTGTTCCGGTCAACCACTCGTCTACCCACTCTGCACTCCCGTCCTCTCTACCTCTCTCACCCTATACACACGCAGAAACCCTGCGCCGAGAAAGGAGAGTAACCATGGGAATCGAAAACAACGGGCCTGAGAGCGCTTACCCAGGCCCGGCTGAAAAG
The DNA here is from genome assembly GCF_018968705.1 of Pseudomonas lijiangensis. Taxonomy (NCBI): domain Bacteria; kingdom Pseudomonadati; phylum Pseudomonadota; class Gammaproteobacteria; order Pseudomonadales; family Pseudomonadaceae; genus Pseudomonas; species Pseudomonas lijiangensis. The sequence goes on along the minus strand of NZ_CP076668.1, from coordinate 3,343,571 downwards.
ACGACCGACACCGGCGAAGGTCATGGCTCCGGTCTTGATCAAGCCCCGTCCGAGCCAAAGCAGGGCAGTGTTGACCGTCCCGAGGACTGGAATCCGCCTCCGGGTAATCCAGACTCTGACGATGAAGCTCAGGTTGACCGCGAAGACGATGACGAGCCGAAGACTGACAGCCTTATCGATGCTGAGTAAGCAGCATGAGCTGCTTCACCCAAAGGTCCTTTCAGGAAATGAAATGGTCCGGTCTTATACCCATCACTCCATGCTGTTCTGTTGCGGGTGTGCAATATCGACATAAAAATTTACACATGCTCCGTCAGACAAAAACCACATCTGCGACCTTGGGCTAGACTCTAGTGTCAATCCGCTATGTAGTGTTTACAGGGATGGTCCAATGCTTTCTCATCTTGAACTGCGTCATGTTATGGAAGTGGCCTTCAGGCCTACGATTTGTAAATGCACCATCAGCCCGGACGGCTTGATGTCCATCGAACTGAGGAACCCGGAAACCCATATTCCGGAGCTGACAATGACCGGGATTCCGACTGCCAAGCTCAGTGGTGGGCGTGCAATTGCGGCTTTGGTCGGTGAAATCAAGGATGAAGCCAGGCGCGCCAAGGCGGTTGACAAGGACGAGATCAAACGCCAGGGATAGGACGAATACGAAAAGCCCGCATCATCTGGCGGGCTTTCGGAGAGTCACATCATTTCAGGTCAGGTATTTCTCTCTCACAACGCCTGGCTTGAGTGCTCGTGATGTCGTGCTTTCTTCTTCATGAGCATTAAAGATTCCCGTTTTATATCCGATGCAATATGCAACCTTCCTCGGATACCCATCATGTTCAACTCCCATTTGAAACAAGCCAACAAGGCACTGGAACTTCGACTGGCCATGCTGGAGCAGGCCAGTCAGGTTCTGGATTTAGAGACTGTAGCTGCAGTACTGGATGGTCGAGGGAACGTGAAATCCATCAATGCTCTGTTTGAAGCCGAGCTTGGTTATTCGCCCAGCGAGGTGGTCGGGCGTCGTCTTGAGGAATTGAGTCCGTCGGAGCTGAGTGGTGATGTTCACCAGAAGCGGGCTCTGGGTGCTATTCGGGAAGGGAAGCACTTTAGCGGGACGCTGCGGTTGAATCACAAGCAGGGCACCAAGGTCTGGCTGCGAACGATTGTCGTGCCATTCAGGAATGAAACCGGTGGTATCGAACAAATCATTCTGTACTCGAGCGTACTGACGCGCACCATCGAAGCTTCGCGAGAGAATGAGGCGTTGGTCAATGCCTTGCAGCGTTCGACGGCTGTCATCGATTTTACGCTCGATGGAATTGTGACCACCGCGAATGACAACTTCCTCAAGGCCATGGGCTATGAGCTTGCCCAGATCAAAGGCAAGCACCACAGCATCTTCTGTACGCCCGAAGAGTCCGGCTCAGAGGCTTATAAAAGTTTCTGGGAAAGGCTGCGCAGAGGTGAGTTCATCGTCAATCGTTTCCTGCGTATCGATAAGTTCGGTCGTGATGTGTGGCTTGAGGCTTCCTATAACCCCATCACCGATGCGAATGGCAAGCTGTACAAGATTGCCAAGTTCGCAACCGTCATCACCGATCAGGTCGAGCGCGAGAAGGCGGTGTCCGAAGCATCGAATATGGCGTATCAAACCTCTGTCCAGACTGACTCTACTGCCCAGCAGGGGCGTGCAGTGATCAAGAGCACGGTGGAGGTCCTGGATCGTCTGACCCGGTCGATGCAAGAGGCGACTCAAGGCATCGAGGCGCTTGATTCCCAGAGTCAGGTGATCGGGACAATCGTAAAGACCATCAGCAGTATTGCCGAACAGACGAACCTGCTCGCTCTCAACGCTGCAATCGAAGCGGCCCGGGCCGGTGAGCAGGGCAGAGGTTTTGCCGTGGTGGCTGACGAGGTTCGACAACTGGCTTCCCGTACCACCAAGGCTACGGAAGATATCGTGAGCGTGGTCAAGGAAAACCAGAGCCTTGCTTCGGGTGCCGTTGGCGTGATCGAACGCAGTACGGAGCAGGCTACTGAGGCGCTGACCCTGGCCAATGATGCAGACCGTGTGATCCAGGAGATTCAGCAAGGTGCGAACTCCGTGGTGCGTGCGGTCAGCAGCTTCGTTACTCAGAACTCGAACTAGACGTTCGGCCTGATCGCTGAGTGCGGGTTTAGGACGTTTTTTGAAAGCGCTCTAGACCCGCACAGCCTTATACAGCGCCTTGATCAAATCCGACTGGGTGATGATGCCCACCAGATGCCGCTGGGCGTCGATGATCGGAACATGCCGATGGCCATTTTCCGAAAACACCGGCACCAGATCGGTCAGCAGGCGCTCGGCACTGGCGACACGCACCTTACGGGTCATGATCTCGCCGACAATGCTCGCCGGTTGTTTGTTGCTGACTTGGCGCAGCAGTGCCCGCAGATGCCAGCCCACGCCTTCGTGGGCATCCATATCGATCTGTTTCATGAAGTCGGCCACTGTCACGATGCCCATCAGGTGTCGTTGCCGGTCGATCACCGGTAGCGCCTTGATCTTGTGTCGACGCATCAAGGCCCAGGCCTCACGCAGGGGCATTTCCTGGCGGGCGACTATCGGCGTGGTGCTCATCACGTCTGCGCAGCGGATCTCGCCCATTTTGCGCTGGTAGGCCGAGGCTTCTGCTCGCTCCAGCAGTTCGTGAAGGTCGTCGCGGCTGACATCCAGCACCTGGTTGTAATGGGCGAGGGCGGCCTCCAGATCCGCGTCACTGAAACGGCTGGCAGGCGAGTGGCTTTTTACCTGCTGAACATGGGGCCAGGGACGACGAGTCAGATTGTTGTAGATCACGCCCGCCGTCACCAGCAACAGCGAGTCGAGCATCACGGGACTCAGTGCATACACAAACTGATCGCAACCGGCAATCACCATCAACAGCGCCGCTGCGCCTCCTGGCGGATGCAGGCTGCGGGTCGCCAGCATCGCGGCAATCGCCAGACTGACCGCCAGCGCGGCAGCCAATGTGGCATCGGGAATCCATTTGGCGCAGGCAATGCCCACCAGCGCCGAAACCGTGTTGCCGGCCACCACTGACCAGGGTTGCGCCAACGGGCTTGATGGCACGGCAAACACCAGCACCGCACTGGCCCCGATGGGCGCGACGATGGCCATGCCCAGAAGGCTGTGCTCCATGGCGAGTGCGCCGTGCAGCCCGAGCGCTGCCACGCTGGCGACCAATAGAATTCCCAGGGCCGCGCCGCTGCTGGCGCGTAACTTTTCTCGGGTGTCGATTGCGTGGGGCGCAGGCCATAGCGAGCGCAGGCGTGCTTTAAAAGAGGAGGGCATGCTCAGGCTTCACTCCTGCTCGAAAGGCACGCGGAAACGCTTGCCAGCCGACTTGAGTTCTTCCCGATGCAGAAAAGCCAGCTGCGCCAGCACCTCACTGCCCTTGTCGGTGAGACTGACTTGTACTTCGCGCCGGTCTTCGACATTGCGTTGAGTCTGCACCAGCCCCAGAGCCTCGCAACGTTTCACCAGCGCTGCCGCACCATGAGGCACGATCTGCAAACGCTCCGCCAGCTCACCCACGGTGGCCCAGTTGCGGTCGCTGAAACCTTGAGTGTGCAGCATCAGAAGGTACTGCTGGGAGGTAACGCCGCAGGCCTGAACGGCCTCTTCGGAAAAGCGCAGAAAGCGCCGTAGCTGATAGCGGAATTCGGACAGGGTTTCAAAGTCCTGCTTGTGGAGGGTATCAGCCATGGAGATAGCGTCGCTTCGGTTGAGGGAAGGGCGGCTTTTATATCATGGCGTGATGTATTTTGGCGATTTTGGATAATGTCGATTTGCCCATGTTCAGGCGTCGCGGCTGAGTTCGTCTTGATGAGAATCGACGAGGTGTGTCAACTGGCAGTCGTCTATCTGGAGTGAGCATCCGCCACTCATCGCTTCCCTTGCACTCCCGGCGCCACAGCCTTTCTCACTACAAAGCGCAGACATCCTGCGCCTCACGCGGAGAATGGTCATGGAAATTGACGAGAATGCACCGGGTAATGTTTCGCAGAGCCCTGCTACCAGGCCGACGGACAGCGAAACCGGGTTCGATGCCGATCCAGCCGTTGATGATCTCAATAATGATGAGAGCGACGATCCTGATCTGCCGGTCAATCCACCGATAGACGAAGATGAAGAACCGCCCCTCAGATAGTCCCCGGTAGCGAATTCATTCGCGAGAGGCCGGTACATCCAGAAGAGAATGGATCGCCTTCAATGCCGTTATTCGCGAATGAACTCGTTTATCCCGAGAGAGCCCCCACGCGCACCATTCGGTCTCACGGCCAGTCCGTCACGCATTACACGACTCGTAGATGCTCGTCGGTACTTCTTTGCTTCCTCTGATAGATGGATTATTGCCAGATCCGTAAGAGTCATTCTCATTTTCTGCGAGTGACAATCTGACGCAGGCAGCGGCTTTTTTGGTATCGTTAAAAAAGTAACCGTTTAGTTAATAATTTTTCGCAGGCATCGAACCCGATGTTCAGAGCCGGAAAATCCTACCGTGGGCTTTGCCTCTGAGCTGCCGGAAAAGCCCCGTTTTTCTCAAGCGTTCATGCATCAGCAGGATCATGCAACATGACTAAGTCTCAACCTTCTGCATCCTTCAGTCGCTGGCCCATTCGGGTTGTCGCGCTGGGTGTACTGGTATTTGGATTGCTTTTCGCCGCAGGAGGCGGCTATCTCGTCACGCTGGGTGGCAGTTGGTACTTCCTGCTGGCCGGTCTTGGACTGATTGCATCGAGCGTTCTGCTTTTCAGACAACGCCTTGCGGGTGCCTGGCTGTTCACAGCGGTGATGGTGCTTACGGTGCTCTGGGCACTGGCCGATGCCGGGTTGAATTTCTGGCCGCTGATTTCGCGGTTGTTCGCGTTGGGCATCCTGAGCCTGCTGGTGGCGCTGATCTATCCGGCGCTGTGCAGGGCGAATGGCCTGAAGGTCGGCGGTGCCTGCTATGCCTTGGCGGGCGCTCTGCTCATCGCCATTGTTGCGGCGGGTGCGGGAATGTTCATGCCGCATGCCTCGGTTTCCCCGACTGGCAACGGCCCGGGCCTGACCAGTGTCGACCCGGCAAAGGCTCAGAAAGACTGGCAGCACTACGGTAATGATGAAGGTGGCAGCCGTTTCGCAGCTCTGGACCAGATCAATCGCAGCAACGTCTCGAAGCTGGTGCCGGCCTGGACCTACAACACTGGCGACATCGCAATCAGCAACGGCAACGGTGCCGAAGACCAGACCACTCCGTTGCAGATTGGCGACAAGGTGTTTATCTGCACCCCGCACAACAACATCATCGCGCTGGATGCCGACACCGGCAAAAAACTGTGGAAGAACGAGATCAACGCTCAATCTGCGGTCTGGCAGCGTTGCCGTGGCCTGGCTTACTTTGATGCCACAGCCGCCGTTGCCCAGCCAACCGACGGCAGCACGCCTGCCAAGGCTGTTTCCGTACCCACGGGTGCCAATTGCCAGCGTCGTCTGCTGACCAACACCATCGACGCGCGCCTGATTGCCGTTGATGCCGATACCGGCGAGTTTTGCCAGGGTTTTGGCAATAACGGGCAGGTCGATCTGAAAGCCGGCCTGGGCAAGGTTCCGGATTCTTACTACCAGCTGTCTTCCGCGCCGCTCATGGCCGGGACCACTGTGGTGGTCGGTGGTCGTGTTGCGGACAACGTTCAGGCCGACATGCCGGGTGGTGTGATCCGTGGTTTTGACGTGGTCACCGGCGAAATGCGCTGGGCCTTCGATCCGGGCAATCCTCAGGACCGGAACGCACCGGCTGCGGACAGCACTTACGTGCGCAGTACGCCCAACAGCTGGGCGCCGATGTCTTACGACCCGGCCATGAATACCGTGTTCTTGCCCATGGGCAGTTCGTCCACCGACATCTATGGTGTGGAGCGTACCGCGCTGGATCACAAGTACGGCGCTTCGGTACTGGCATTGAACGCGACCACAGGCGAAGAGAAGTGGGTCTACCAGACCGTTCACAACGATCTGTGGGACTTTGACCTGCCCATGCAGCCAAGCCTCATCGATTTCACCAAGGCCGATGGCAGCAAGGTTCCAGCGGTGGTGATCGGTACCAAGGCCGGACAGATTTTCGTGCTGGATCGTGCCACTGGCCAGCCGCTGACTCAGGTTGACGAGATTCCGGTCAAACCGTCCAACATCCCCAACGAGCCTTACTCGAAAACCGAGCCTCTGTCGGTGGGCATGCCGCAGATCGGCGCACCACACCTGACAGAGTCGGACATGTGGGGTGCAACGCCGTTCGACCAGATGCTGTGCCGTATCTCGTTCAGGAAAATGCGTTACGAAGGCCTGTACACCGCGCCGGGCACCGACGTCTCGCTGAGTTTTCCGGGTTCTCTGGGTGGCATGAACTGGGGCAGCATTTCTACCGATCCGGTGCATGGCTTCATCTTCGTCAACGACATGCGTCTGGGACTGTGGATCCAGATGGTGCCGCAGGAAAAAGATGCCAAGGCCTCGTCTGGCGGTGAAGCGCTGAACACCGGCATGGGTGCAGTACCGCTCAAAGGCACGCCGTACGCCGTGAACAAGAACCGCTTCCTGTCGGTAGCCGGTATTCCTTGTCAGGCACCGCCTTTCGGCACCCTGACTGCCATCGATATGAAAACTCAGAAGGTCGCCTGGCAAGTGCCGGTGGGTACGGTTGAAGACACCGGTCCCATGGGCATCAAGATGCACCTGCCATTGCCGATCGGCATGCCGACGCTGGGCGGGACACTGTCTACCCAGGGCGGTCTGGTGTTCATCGCCGGTACTCAGGATTACTACCTGCGTGCTTTCAACTCCGCCAACGGCGAAGAAGCCTGGAAAGCGCGTCTGCCCGTAGGCAGCCAGGGCGGCCCGATGACGTATGTTTCGCCCAAGACCGGCAAACAGTACATCGTCATCACTGCCGGTGGTGCGCGTCAGTCGCCTGATCGTGGTGATTACGTGATCGCTTACGCGCTGCCTGACAGCAAGTAACTCTAGTAAGCAACGCAACACCGCAACACCGCAGCACCGCAGCACCCGAAACCCGCTGTCGCCCCTCTGGCTGGCAGCGGGTTTTTTGTTGCCTGCCTGATTGATCCCTCTAGCTCTACACCCTGGACTCGTCTAGGCTGATCGATGCCGACGCAAGTCCTGATGCAAGGCACTTGATGATTGGCCAGCAGCACTGCCGTGAGAACGGAGCCCAGAGACACCGCGGGCTCTGTATATGCCATAGACATCATCTGTCGCGATCCGGGCTTGAGGCCCGGTCGGATAGCAGGATGCAGACCAAGAGGTAGCAGTACATGTCAACCGAATCAAAATGTCCGTTCAACCACGCTGCCGGTGGTGGTACAACGAACCGAGACTGGTGGCCTGAGCAACTCAATCTGAAAATCCTGCATCAGCATTCATCCTTGTCCGATCCACTGGGCGAGGCATTCGATTACGCTGAAGCGTTCAAGAGTCTCGACCTCGAGGCCGTGAAAAAAGACCTGCACGCCCTGATGACCGATTCTCAGGACTGGTGGCCGGCCGACTTCGGTCATTACGGGCCGCTGTTCGTGCGCATGGCCTGGCACAGCGCCGGGACTTACCGCACCGCCGATGGCCGTGGCGGTGCCGGTGCGGGTCAGCAGCGCTTCGCACCACTCAACAGCTGGCCGGACAACGTCAGCCTGGACAAGGCCCGGCGCCTGATCTGGCCGATCAAGCAAAAATACGGACGCAAGATTTCCTGGGCCGACCTGATCATCCTCACCGGCAACGTGGCGTTGGAGTCCATGGGCTTCAAGACCTTCGGTTTCTCCGGCGGTCGTCCGGACGTGTGGGAGCCTGAAGAAGACGTGTACTGGGGTTCCGAAAAGACCTGGCTGGGTGGCGACAGTCGCTATGGCAAGGAGGCTCAGCCACCGGGCGAGGGCGTTCTGGTTGCCGAGCCTGAGCTGCATGGCAGCGAAGAGAAGCGCACCGACAGCGAAGGCCGTAACCTGGAAAACCCGCTGGCCGCCGTGCAGATGGGCCTGATCTACGTAAACCCGGAAGGTCCCGAAGGCAACCCGGACCCGATCGAGTCCGCCAAGGACATTCGCGAAACCTTCGGCCGCATGGCCATGAACGACGAAGAAACCGTTGCCCTGATCGCGGGCGGTCACGCCTTCGGCAAGACTCACGGTGCAGGCCCTGCAAGCCACGTGGGCGCTGAACCTGAAGCCGCAGGCCTGGAAGAGCAGGGCTTTGGCTGGAAAAACAGCTTTGGTACCGGCAAGGGCGCTGACACCATCACCAGCGGCCTGGAAGTGACCTGGACGTCCACGCCAACGAAGTGGAGCAACGAATATCTGGAAAACATGTTCCGCTTCGACTGGGAACTGACCAAAAGTCCGGCAGGCGCTCATCAGTGGACGCCGAAGAACAACGGCGGCGCGGGTACTGTGCCGGATGCCCACGACCCTTCCAAACGCCATGCCCCGAGCATGCTGACCTCCGATCTGGCGCTGCGCTTCGACCCGATCTACGAGCCGATTTCCCGACGCTTCCTCGCCAACCCGGACCAACTGGCCGACGCCTTTGCCCGTGCCTGGTTCAAGCTGACCCACCGTGACATGGGCCCGCTGGCGCGTTATCTCGGGCCGGAAAACCCTACCGAAGAACTGCTCTGGCAGGATCCGCTTCCAGCTCTCGACCATGCTCTGGTGGACGACAGCGACGTTGCTGCCCTCAAGAGCAAAATCCTGGCTTCAGGCTTGTCGGTTTCGCAACTGGTGTCCACTGCCTGGGCATCGGCTTCGACCTTCCGGGGTTCCGACAAGCGCGGTGGCGCCAACGGTGCGCGTATCCGTCTGGCTCCGCAGAAAGACTGGCCGGTCAACCAGCCCGAGCAACTGGCGAAAGTGCTGAAAACCCTTGAAGGGATTCAGGCCGAATTCAACAGTGCGCAGGCGGGCGGCAAGAAGATTTCCCTGGCCGACCTGATCGTACTGGCAGGCAGCGCAGGCATCGAAAAAGCAGCCAGCAATGCCGGGCAGAGCGTCAAGGTTCCGTTCACACCGGGCCGCACCGACGCTTCCCAGGAGCAGACTGACGTCGAATCCTTCGGTTTCCTGGAGCCTATTGCCGATGGTTTCCGCAATTACCTCAAGGGCAACTACAAGGTATCGGCCGAAGCACTGCTGGTGGACAAGGCGCAACTGCTGACCCTGACCGCTCCGGAAATGACCGTGCTGCTGGCAGGCCTGCGGGTCCTGAACATCAATGCCGACAATAGCCAGCATGGTGTGTTTACCAAGCAGCCAGAGGCGTTGACCAATGACTTCTTCGTCAACCTGCTCGATATGGGGACGGCGTGGAATGCAGCTTCGGGTGCCAACGACACCTTCCAGGGACGTGACCGCAAGACCGGTCAGGTGAAATGGACCGGTACCCGCGTCGATCTGGTCTTCGGCTCCCACGCCCAACTGCGTGCAATCTCCGAAGTCTATGCAAGTGCTGATGCCCAGGAGAAGTTTGTCAGCGACTTCGTTGCCGCCTGGACCAAAGTCATGAACCTGGACCGCTTCGACGTCTGAATCCGGTCGTGTGAACGTCAGCCTGAAGCGGTGTGAGCCGCTTCAGTGCTGTTACAGGTCATCATTACTGCGTTTTGCCCCGTAAAAATCCCGCTTTCAATCCGCCAACGCCATCCTCAACGCCACCGCCACTTCAAGCAGCTTATGCGCCTGCATTCCGACTTTCGCGGCCAGTTCATCATTGCCGGCCTCCTTGAGCATGGGCACCAGATCCAGCAGCCGGCCGACTTCGTTTTCGATGCCTCGAATGGAGTCTGACACCTGATATTGAAGTGAATGAGCCATCTCTTTCCTCGGGTCTTGCACTGTTCTGGATACATGCGCGCCACGGGATGCTACAGGCTCTGCTTTCATAACTGAACCCGAAAAAGGAAACGCCCTGCAGAAGCAGGGCGTTTGGGGCTCATGTGTTGAGCTGGGTCATGAGTCGATCAAGGCAGTGGATCGAACTTCAGGCTGCTCAGGCTTTGAACCTTGTCTTCACGAACCATCTTGTACTCAGTGTTCGGGCCGATCCAGCGGTCCCAGATGGCGTCGATCTCGCCTGCGTCGTCCATGGCCTTGAGGGCTTCGTTGACCTTGGCCAGGAAGGCCGGTTCGCCTTTGCGCATGCCGGCACCAATCGGCTCCAGTGCCATGGGTTCTTTGACGATGGCCAGTTCCACGCCCGAGGCCTTGGCCTGGTTGACCAGTTTGATGGCCGTCATGGTGTTGGTGACCAGGCCCAGCACCTTGTTCTGCTGCAAGGCCATGTAGGCCGAACCGGTGTCCTGGAAGGTTACCGGAACCGCGCCAGCGATACGGATCGATTGCTCGGAGGTGGAGCCTTTGGTGGAGCTGATGCGCTTGCCCTTGAAGAAAGCCTTGTCCTTGTCGGCATTGGCTGCATGCACTACCAGGGTTTCCTTGGCGATGTAGTAGGGGTCGCTGAACTGGATCTGATCGGCGCGGGTCTGGGTGTAGGCCAGGTTGGCGAACAGCACATCGACGCGGCCCATCTTCACTTCCGGAACCCGTGCTTCCACCGACATCGGCTTGAGTTCCAGCTTAACGCCAAGCTTCTTCGCCAGCGCGGTACACAGGTCCACGTCCATGCCCACCAGCTCACGGGTTTTCGGGTCCGGCGCCGAGAAGGGGGGAACGTCGGCATACACGCCGCAGCTCATGGATTGTCTGGCCATGATGTCGCTCAATTGATCGGCATGGGCCAGGGTGGCTGCCAAAGGACTCAACGCTACAGCGGCGAACAGATGCTTGATACGCATGGGGAGCTCCAGAAGATTAAGAATCGGTAGTCGGGTCAGCGGCAGTTCTTGCAAGTCAATGGGCGCGCAAGTCAGCGATGAAACGCTGCGCGCGCGGGTGTTGGGGTTGGCTGAAAAAGCTTTCCGGGTCGCTTTTCTCCAGAATCTGTCCGGCATCCATGAACCAGATGGTGTCGGCCACTTCACGGGCGAAGTTCATTTCGTGGGTCACGCACATCATGGTCATGCCGTCCTTGGCCAGGCCTTTCATCACGCTCAGCACTTCGCCGACCATTTCCGGGTCAAGGGCGCTGGTGGGTTCATCGAACAGCATGACCGGTGGCTCCATGGCCAGGGCACGGGCAATCGCTACGCGCTGTTGTTGGCCGCCGGACAGTTGAGCGGGGTAGGCACCGGCCTTGTGGGCCAGCCCGACACGCTCCAGCAGTTGCATCGCTCGCTGTTTTGCCGCCGAGCCCTTGAGCCCGAGGGTCTTGGTCGGCGACAGGATGATGTTGTCCAGCACGGAAAGGTGTGGAAACAGGTTGAAGCTCTGAAATACGAAGCCCACCCGGCTGCGCAGTCGGTTCACGTTGGCATCGGTGCCGTTCACATCCTGTCCGTCGAACAGGATCTGGCCTTCCTGAATATCTTCCAGACGGTTGACGGTGCGGATCAGCGTCGACTTGCCCGAGCCGGAAGGGCCGCACAGCACCACGACTTCGCCGGTATTCACCTGGGCCGTGAGATTGGTCAGGGCCTGGTACTCGCCGTACCACTTGTTGACGTTGGAAAACATGATCATTGGACGCATGAGTCAGCCCTCTTTAATGGATAGGGGTAGGCAAAGGGCTGTCGGTAACGGCAGCAGCGGTGGTGCCCTGGCGCTTGCGGGCGATGCGGCGCTCCAGCCAGTCGGCCAGTCGGGTCAGGCCAAAGCACAGCAGGTAGTAAATGACCGCCAGAATGAAGAACACCTGGAAGGGCTTGGTCAGTAACTGGTTGTTCACCTGGTTGGCGGCAAAGGTCACTTCCTGAACGTTGATGACATAACCCAGGGAGGTTTCCTTGATGATGGAAATGAACTGGCTGAGCAGGCTGGGCAATGCGTTGTAAAGCGCCTGAGGCAGGATCACCCAGACCGTGGTGCGCATGTAGCCCATGCCCAGGGCTCGGGAGGCTTCGTACTGACCGCTCGGCAAGGCCTGGATGCTGCCGCGAATGATTTCGCACAGGTAGGCACTCTGGTAGATGACCAGGGTGCAGAGCATGGTGGTAAAGCCGGTGATGTTGTGACCGATGATCAACGGCACCAGAAAGTAGGTCCAGAAGATCACCATCAGCAATGGAATACCGCGCAGCACATAGACCCAGACGGTCGAAAACCAGCGCAGTGCTTTCCAGGGCGAGGTCCTGGCCAGTGCCAGCAACAGGCCCAGAGGAAAAGCGAACAGAAGCGCCAGAACTGCAAGGATCAGGGTGCTTGCCAGACCGCCCAGCGGGCCGTGGGGGTATTGGCCGATCAGGAACAGCGTCCAGTTCTGCTGCAGAATCGTGAAGATATCGAACATGGTCGCTTACCTCGCCAGAGCTTTGTTGAATCGCTTGGCCAGCAGGGCACCGAGGGCCATCAGCAGCAGCGAAAAGGCCAGGTACACCACTGATGCCACCAGAAAGGCTTCAAAGGTCCGGAAGGTGTAGTTCTCGACTTCCCGCGTTGCGTAAGTCAGCTCCATGACGCCGATGGCCATGGCCAGGCTGGTGTTCTTGAACAGCAGCACCGTATGGTTGATCAGCGACGGCAGGCTGTTGCGCACGCCTTGAGGCAGGATCACGTAACGCATCGAGCGCACATAGCCCATGCCCAGTGCTCGCGAAGCTTCGGTTTGTCCTGCAGGAATGGCCCGCAGGCCGCTGCGGATGTCTTCACTGAAATACGCGGCCTGGCAGAGTCCAAGGGCAATGATCGAGAACAGGTATTCGGTGTTGTAACCCGCCAGCCAGATTTGCGTGGAGCTTGAAAGCAGGGTCGGGATGCCGAAATACCAGAGCATCAATTGCACCAGTGTCGGCACATTGCGGTGGTAGGAAACGTAGGCTGCTACCAGGCGATTGGCGTAGGTGTTGCCGGTCAGGCGCACGGTCACCAGCACAAGGGCGAGGATCATGGCCAGGCACCAGGCGAACAACGCCAGTTGCAGCGTCATTTCGATGCCCTTGAGGATCAGCTCGGCGTATTCGCCGTGCAGGATCGGGGCTAAATCGAAGTCTTGCTTCATGGTCAATCCCTATCAGCATGGGTAGGGGCAGAAAAAATGCCGGGCGTGGGGCCCGGCCAGGGAGCGTGTGACGGATTGATCCGTTCTGTTCTCGGTGCCAAGGCTTTCAGCCCTGATAGTCCTGCGGGCGTGCAGTGGACAGGCCGCCGGGCACTTGCAGGGTCGGGGTGATTTCCATGTGGCCGATGTTCATGGAGACCGGTGCCGCAATCGCGAAGGCGATGGCATTGGCGATATCGGCTGCGACGGGCAGCTCGAAACCTTCGACGAAGCGCTTGTAGGTTTCTTCGGAGTCGCCATGCACGTGGGCGAAAATATCGGTGGCGACCCGGCCCGGGCAGATCTCGGTTACCCGCACACGCTTGCCGAAGGCGTCGATGCGCAATTGGCGAGAAAGCATGCTGACCGCTGCCTTGGTGGCGTGGTAAGTCGAGTTGCCGCCGAAGTTATAGGCGGCGGCAATGGAGCTGATGTTGATGATATGGCCACTGTCGCGCTCGACCATGCCCGGCAAGGCCAGGCGTGCCAGATGCAGCACGGCGCGCAGGTTGACGTCGATCAGGAAGTCGATGCCCTCGGCGTCAGCCTTGAGGATCGAGCCCGGACGATCGACGCCTGCGTTGTTGACCAGAATGTCGAAGTCATATTGCCCGAACAGTGCCGTCAGCCCGGCCAGGTCGGTGACATCGATGGCGTGGGCGATACAACCGGTGCGTGCGGACAGATCGGCCAGCTTGTCGGCGCTGCGGGCCAGGGCGTGAACTTCGATACCTTCCTGGCACAGGCGCTCGACCACTGCGGCACCGATGCCGGACGATGCGCCAGTGACCAGCGCGGTTTTGTAATCTGAAAATGGCATTGCGTTTACCTCTGAATGCTGTGTGTCGCTCATGCATCGACTCTATCCAGCACAAACCCCGGCGACCAAGACGGATTGGCTGTGTGGCTATAAGCGTCTCTTATGATGTAAAGCCGGTCTTTGCGAAACGGGGTAATGCCGATCCGTTAAGAGGCTGGTGTCAAAAAACAGGTTGCTGGTTCGCAATCCGTGGGAGGGGCCTTGGCCGCGACAGCCAATCTGAAGGCGCTGAAAATGTGTTGCCTGTAAGTGAAGTCGCGGCCAATGCCCCTCCCACAAGTGATTTGCCTTAAGGGCTGGTTCAGTCGAGCAACTGCGAAATCGGCACGATCTGCCCGCCTGCCGATTCGATTTCATGGCGCACGGTGCGCGCCAGTTCAACCGCGCCGGGTGTATCGCCGTGGAGCAATATCGAGCAGGCGCTGACCTTGATGACCTTGCCGGTGATGCTGGTCACGGTGCCGTCTTCCAGCAGTTGTCGAACCCGTTGCAGCACCGTCGCCGGGTCCTTGATGACCGAGTTGGCGACCTTGCGGGGCACCAGCAGGCAATCATCGTCATAGGCCCGGTCAGCGAGAAAGGTTGTCGCCACCCTTAGGTTGCACTGGCTGGCGGCGCGTTCGATGGCGCGGCTGCTGGACGAACTGATGATGATCTCGGGGTCGAACGCTGCCACGGTGCGAATCAGGTGTGCAGCCATCTCGGCATCGGCGGCGATCATATTGCCCAGTGCGCCATGAAAGCTCATGTGCGTCATGCGATGGCCTGCAACCCAGGCCACTGCTGCCAGAGCGCCCAACTGGTAGGTCACGTAGGTGCTCAATTCGTTGATGTCGATATTCATCTGGCGACGACCAAACCCCATCAGGTCGGGAAAGCCGACGTGGGCACCCAGATCGATATCCCTGGCTTTGGCCAGTCGTGCCGTGTTGTCCATGATCAAGGGATCACCGGCATGGAAGCCACAGGCGACGTTGGCCGATGAAATGATCTCCATCAGCGCTTCGTCTTCGCCCATGCGCCATGCGCCGAAGCCTTCGCCCATGTCTGCGTTCAGGTCGATCTTCATGGTTGCTCCGCTTCTGTATGACCAAGGCTTATCAATGGCTGGCCGTAACCGACCGTTGTGCCGCCGGGCACCAGCAGGCTGGAAACCTTGCCCGCGTGCAGGCTGCGGACCGGCAAAATCAAGTTGCCGACGGCCAGCAGTGCGACCAGTTGGCCAACCTGTACGTCACTGCCCGGCGGTGCCAGCACGATGCCGTTGTCCGGGTGGGCATCGAGCAAGCGACCGATGCCGCTGGATTTGATGGTGAGTGTGTCTGCACCCCGTCCAGTTTCTGTGGTTTCGAGCGAAGTCGGCGAGGGTGATAACTGACCTATCAAGCCGCGCTTGAGGCTCAGCTTGAATCCGGTTTTCTCGACCTCTGCGCCAGATAATCCTGCCAGTGCCAGATCAGCCGCCAGTTGACGAATCTCTTCAATGTTCATGTTCATTTCCTCAGCGCCGATTCAGGCCATGCAGGTCCACAAGACGCCGCACTTCGGCGAGATAGGCCTGATTCTGCTCAAGGGCATCCAGGGCTTGGTCGTAACTGCATTCGATAAAGCGAATCCGGCTGCCAATGGCGGCCTGTCCCAGTCGCCATAGGTCGGCTTCGATCACCGTGCCGAATTTCGGATACCCGCCACTGGGCTGCGCATCACGCATCTGAATGATCGGCTGACCGCCATGGGGCACCTGAATCACACCCGGCACGATGCCGTGGGAACGCACTTCCATGGCCTGTTCGGGCAAGATTGGCGTGCCTTCCAGGCGGTAGCCGTAACGATTGCTCTGGGAGGTGATTTTCCAGTCGTCGCTCCAGAACGACGCTCGGGAATCGGCCTTGAATGCCTGGTATTCGGCGGCAGGCAGAACGCGCATGGCAGGCACGCCGTCCACGCTCAATAGCAAGGCATGGGCAGGGCTGAGCACGCCGAAGTCCGTGGCCAGCTTGCTGATGCCTGGCGAACCCGATTTCAACTGGTCACCTTGCTGGAGGGCACGTCCCTGAAAACCACCGAACTCGCCTCGCAATTGAGTGCTGCGCGAGTTGAGTACCACCGGCACATCGACGCCACCGGCCAGGCACAAGTAAGCGCGAGAACCCGCCGTCGGGTGATCGATGACCAGCGTCTGGCCTGCATGACCCTGCATGACCCAGTTCGGTGGGAAGGCCATACCGTCCAGGCTCAAGGCACAGGCGGCACCGGTCACGGCAAAAGCACAGTCTTCCAGCAGGCGGACCTCGAACGGGAATACCGGAATCTCGATGGCCGCTGCGTCATCGGCATTGCCCAGCAGAATGTTGCCGATCGTCACGGCCAGTGTGTCCATGGCCCCTGAAGTGCCGACGCCGTAACCCAGGCTGCCCGTGCGGCCCAGATCCTGGACGGTGGCCAGGGCGGTGGCGGATAGAATCTCGATCATCGAATGATCCTCTCGATGCGAAAGCGCAGCAGGTCGCCCGGCTGCAAGAGTGCCGGGGGCGATTGCCCGGGGTCGAAGAAAGACATTTCGGTACGACCGATGGTGTTCCAGCCGCTGGGGCCGGCAGAGGCGGAAACACCGGTCTGTACGCCACCGATGGACACCGCGCCGGCACCGATGCTGAGCACCGGAACCTTGCGCCGGGGTGTGGCAATGCGTGGGTCCATGCCGCCCAGATAGCAGTAGCCAGGATGGCTGCCCAAGGCATAGACCGGATACAGCGGTTCGCTGTGCAGGTGAGCGATGGTTTCGATGTCCAGTCCGGTATGGGCAATCACGTCACCCATGTGCGGGCCGTGTTCGCCACCGTAGGTCACGGGCAGTTCAATGATGCGACCCTGCAACGGCAGCGGCTCGCAGGCCTGCCAGGTTTCCAGCAGGCGTTCGGTCAAGGCATCCAGATGCCGTGGCGGGGTCTTGAAGGTCAGCATCAGGTTGTTCATGCCCGGTACCGACTCGCTGATTTCCGGCCACTGAGCCGTCACGCGGGCCATGGCCCAGATGCGTTGCTGGGGGGCAAGATCGAGGCTGCCAGGTGCTTCGAATAACAGGGCAGTGGTGCCCAGCAGGCTGATGACCGGACGTGGGTCCGTAAGCGCGATGCTCATTGTGGGCTCCGTTGCTGCAGCCAGTGTTCCAGATGGTGAATATCGACGCCGCCTGCACAGAAAGCAGGGTCGTCGAGGATTTCCCGGTGCAGGGGAATATTGGTGGAAATGCCTTCTACATAAAGCTCGCTGAGGGCCAGACGCATGCGGGCCATGGCTTCTTCCCGGGTTGCGCCGTGACTGATGACCTTGGCGACCATTGAGTCGTAATAGGGCGGGACGCGGTAGCCGCTGGTGACATGGGAATCCACCCTGACGCCGAAACCGCCAGGCACTTCCCAGCGGGTGACTTGCCCTGGCGTCGGCATGAAACTGAGCGGGTCTTCGGCGTTGATCCGGCATTCCAGCGAATGGCCCTGGGCGACGATATCTGCCTGACGCAACTCCAGATGCTCACCTCGCGCCATGCGCAGTTGCTGCTGGACGATATCGATGCCGGTGGTCATCTCGGTCACCGGATGCTCGACCTGCAGGCGGGTGTTCATTTCGATGAAAAAGAACTGGCCGTCTTCATAAAGGAACTCGAAGGTGCCGACGCCTCGATAACCGATCTGTTGGCACGCCTTGACGCAGCGCTCACCCACATGGGCAATCAATTGCGGATCGATGCCTGGCGCTGGTGCTTCTTCAAGTACTTTTTGATGGCGACGTTGCAGGGAGCAATCGCGGCTGCCGAGCCACACGGCATTGCCGAAGGCATCGCACAGCACCTGGATTTCAACGTGGCGCGGGTGGCCGAGAAACTTCTCGATATAGAGTTCGGGGTTGCCGAATGCCAGACGCGCTTCTTCGCGGGTCAGGGCAATCGCCTCCAGCAGCTCGGGTTCCTGCTGCACCACGCGCATGCCGCGACCGCCACCGCCACCAGCGGCTTTGACGATCACCGGATAACCGATTTCCCGAGCGACCGCGAGAATGCTCTGCGGGTCGCTGGACATGCTTGAGTCCGGCCCCGGCACACAAGGCACACCGGCTTCACGCATGGCTCGCTTGGCTGAAACCTTATCGCCCATGGTGCGAATGCACTCGGCGCTGGGGCCGATGAAGGTCAGGCCGGCGGCTTCGATACGCTCGGCAAAGACGGCGTTTTCCGACAGAAAGCCATAACCGGGATGAATGGCCTGGGCGCCACTGACCTTGGCTGCAAAGAGCAGGGCGGTCTGATTCAGATAGCTCTGGGTGGGCGCGGCAGGGCCGATGCACAGCGCTTCGTCGGCCTGGGTGACGTACTGCGCGTGACGGTCGGCTTCGGAGTAGACCGCGACGGTTTTCAGACCCAGGCCACGGCAAGCGCGCTGGATACGCAGGGCAATTTCGCCACGGTTGGCGATCAGCACTTTATCGAACATTCGAGATACCTGAAAAATGTGCGTCGGGATCAACCGATACGGAACAAGGGCTGGCCTGCTTCGACTTCCGTGCCGCCGTCCACGAGGATTGCTTCGACGATGCCTGCGCGATTGGCCTTGAGCGGATGGAACATCTTCATGGCTTCAATGATCGCCAGCGTCTGTCCTGCTTCCACGCTATCGCCGATCTGCACGAAGGGGGCTTCACCGACTGCCGGAGTCAGATGCAGGACGCCGTAGAGACTGGCCTTGACCTCGAGCTTGACCTCTTCCTTGACGGGCGCCGATACGCTGGCTACCTTGCCGGTTGTCACCTTGGCGGGTACCAGAGGTGCTTCCACGACATTGCCTGCCGCTTCCTTGAACAGACGCAGGGTGCTGTCGCCTTCCGTCAGGCTGAGCTCGATCAGGTCGGACTCTGCCAGTAACCCGATCAGTGCCTTGATACATTCTTGATCCATACCCTTGCCTTTACCTATGCCACTTGCCGTATTGAATGAATTTCAATCTAACGAGGGCCGTGCAGGACCGCCAAGACGGTTTGGCTGTGGGGTGATAAGACTCGCTTATGACCCTGGATCAGTCTGGTTGCGCAGCTCTGCCACCAGCTCCAGCAGAATGGCTTTCACCGCCTGAGCAGGCACCGACAACGGCAGGTGGCCGGACAGGCACAACGCCAACGGTGCCTGAATCGCCGGTTCGACAATGCGCACCATGCGTGCGCCTGTATCGGCGACCAGTACCTTGGCGGCCGACTCGGGAAGAATGGTCGAGCCGAAGCGTTCTGCCACGGCGGCAGTCAGGGTTGCCGAGGACTCCACTTCGGCCACCACTCTGGCGCTGAGGCTGATCCCTAGAAACGCTTCATCCACCAGCTTGCGCATGATGTTGTACGGGCGTGGCAGCAGCATTTCCAGGGTTGCGAGTTCGGCCAGCGCGATTTCGTCACGCTCGCCCAGGTGCTCGTCGGCACTGACCAGATACAGGTTTTCCCGCAACAGGGGGACGAAACTCAGGCCATGCACTTCGCGTCCGCCGTACAGGACCGCCATGTCCATGCGGCCATTCATGATCAGTTCGCTGAGGGTGGTGCCGAAGTTTTCATTGAGGTACAGCAGGATCCCCGGATAGCGCTCGCGAACCCGACGCAGCAGCGGCAGGGCCAGCGTGGAGGCTGCCGTGCCCGGCGCCAGTCCTACCGACACCTGACCAGACAAGGCGTGTCCGGTGTCGTTCACGTCGCTGATGGCCTGCTCGCACTGACGCAGAATGTGTTGGGCATGGCCGTAAAGCACCTTGCCCGCCTCGGTGGGTGTCACGCCGCGTTTGGTGCGGATCAACAACTGCTGATGCAGCTCGGCCTCCAGGGTTGCCAACTGCTGGCTGAGGGCGGGTTGTGCAATGTGCAGGACATCGGCGGCCTGGGTCAGGCTGCCAATGTCGACGATTTTCACGAAGTATTTCAGTCGACGGAGATTCAAAAGACAGGCTCATGCTGGGGCTGACATCCCATGGGGCTTAGCAAAAGGCAGGCCATGCCGCCTAGCAGGCCGGACGCTATATATAAGCCTTTGCTATGGCGTCCCGGTCATCAGCCGGTTCTGCCTGCACGAGGCGCAACATTCATGAGGGTGTTTCATTTTGGTGCGTTGACGGTCTGCAAGCGGTCATAAGGACTTCCTATCAAACCAGAACGAAATGGTCTTATCCGTCCGGCGACCCTGACTCGTAACGTAGAGCCTCGAATGTCACCTCCGAGGATTACGACCTTGAACGCCTCCCGCATCGCCGCCCGCGTGCAACGCATCAAACCTTCGCCAAGCAGCGCGGCTTCCGACCGTGCCAACGAACTGCGTCGTCAGGGCAAGTCGATCATCAATCTGGTCGTCGGCGAGCCCGACTTCGATACACCCCGACACATTCGTGATGCCGCCAGCGCCGCCATCGAACGGGGTGAAACCCGCTACACGGCGAACGTCGGCACACTGGAATTGCGTCAGGCCATTGCAGCCAAGCTCGCCCGGGAAAACAGCCTCGATTACCCGGCTTCGCAGATCGTGGTGACCAGCGGCGCCAAGAGCGCAATCTTCAATGCCTTCGCCGCCACCCTTGGCCCAGGGGATGAAGTATTGATTCCCGCGCCTTACTGGGTTTCCTACCCGGACATGGTGCTGGCCTGTGAAGGCGAGCCTGTGACGCTGGCCTGCCCGGAAGAAAACGGCTTCAAGCTCACTGCCGAACAGTTGCGTGGCGCGATTACCGAGCGTACCCGCTGGCTGCTGCTCAACTCGCCAAGCAACCCGACCGGTGCCAGCTACAGCGCCCGGGAATTGCGTGCGCTGGCCGATGTGCTGCTGGAGTTTCCCGATGTACTGCTGATGACCGACGATATCTACGAGCACATCCGTTTCGACGGTGCGGATAACGCGCACATCCTGTGTGTCGAGCCTGCACTGCGTGACCGTGTGCTGGTCATCAATGGCGTTTCCAAGACCTACGCCATGACCGGCTGGCGGATCGGTTATGCGGCCGGACCTGCCGATGTGATCAATGCCATGGCCACCTTGCAGTCGCAGTCGACCAGCAATGCCAGCTCTGTCAGCCAGGCGGCTGCGGTGGCGGCCTTGAATGGTGATCAGTCTTTCGTCAAAGAGAGTGTGAAGGTCTATCAGCAGCGTCGTGATCGCTGTCTGGAACTGATCAATGCCATTGACGGCCTGAGCTGCCTCAAGCCCGACGGTGCGTTCTATCTCTATGTGAACTGTGGGGCCCTGATCGGCAAGCGCACGCCTGATGGCAAGCTTCTGGAAACCGACACTGACGTGGTGATGTACCTGCTGGAAAGCCAGGGCGTGGCGGTGGTTGCCGGGACCGCGTACGGTCTGGCGCCGTTCTTTCGCATGTCCATCGCCACGGCACAGGAAACCCTTGAACAGGGATGTTCGCGAATGGCTACTGCCGTTGCGGCATTGGTCTGAGGCGCGTCAATGACGACTCAGGCAAGTGCCTTGAGCTTCAGGCAGGCGCTGTTGGCGATGCTTGGCATCTCGCTGGTTCTGATGCTTTCGGCGCTCGACCAGACGGTGATCGGCAACGCGTTGCCCAGCATCGTCGCCGAACTGCAGGGTTTTGAACTCTATGCCTGGGTCGCCACCGGTTATCTGCTGACCTCGATCGTGACCATTCCCGTGTTCGGTCGGCTGGGGGATTACTTCGGGCGCAAGCCGTTCGTGATTGCGGCGACCATCGTCTTTACCCTGGCCTCACTGATTTGTGCGCTGGCCACCGACATGCTGGTCCTGGTGATCGGTCGGGCGTTGCAGGGCGTTGGAGGAGGGATGCTTATCGGTACGGCCTTCGCCTGCATTCCCGAGCTGTTTCCCGATACCCGGCAACGGCTGCGCTGGCAGATGATGCTCAGTGCGTTGTTCAGCGTGGTCAACGCCATCGGTCCCGGTCTGGGTGGTTTGCTGACGGAGGCTTATGGCTGGCGGTCAGTGTTCTATCTCAATCTGCCGCTGGGTTGTATCGCGCTGTTCTTCGCCTGGCGCTACCTGCCGTATTACCGGCCCGTGCAGACCAAGGGCATTCGTCTGGACTGGTTCGGCGCGCTGTTGATTGCTCTGGCTCTGGGCAGTCTGCAACTGGGTGTCGAGTGGATGGGGCATTCGAGCACCTTGCTGAGTGCATCCCTGGCCTTGATCTGTCTGTTTTCCGGCGTGACGCTCTGGTACTGGGAGCGGCGCTGCACTTCGGCATTGCTGCCACCGGCGATGTTCGCCGTCTCGAGCATGCGCACCCTGTTTCTGCTTTCGGTGCTGGCCGGAGCGATCATGTTCAGCCTGCTGTTCTATCTGCCGCTGCTGCTGCAAGGCAGTTACGGCTATTCCCCCAAAGACGCCGGTCTGCTGATTACACCGCTGGCCTTGAGCATCACCCTGGGGGCCATCGTCAACAGCCGCATTGTGACGCGGCTGAGTAACCCGAACATTCTGCCGCTGGCCGGTTTCCTCGCCTTGTTGCTGGCCTGTGCCGGTTTGGCGGTGGCGGGGCGCAGTGCATCATTCACGACCTTGCTGATGCTGATCCTGCTGGCGGGAACAGGGCTTGGCTTCATCCTGCTCAACCTGACCGTGTTCACCCAGACCCTGGCCGAGCGGCAGTTTCTGGGTATTGCCACGGCCTTGATCCAGTCACTGCGTCTGGTCGGCGGCCTGCTGGGCACGGCGGCCATGGGGGTGTTGGTCAACCTGCTGTATGTCACCCATCTGAACCGGGCTTTTCTGGCGGCGGGCCATGAAAGCTCGATTGCCCGTTACCTCAACCCGCAAGTGTTGCTGACCTCGACTTCTGCTGATTCTGGCGAAGCCTGGCAACTGCTGGAACTGGCCCGTGAGGCATTGGCGCGCTCGGTGGGGATCGGGTTGCTGATGTGCGCTGGTCTTGGGGTTCTTGGATTGCTGGTTCTGTATCGCTTGCCCGCGGTCAAGTTAGTCACCGCGCCGACTCTCGTTGCTCCTCAAAACAATAAAACTTAACTGCCTACTCCTGACTGCTTACAACACTTACTTACAGCAAAGGATATTTCGATGGAGCTTATCAATCGCTCGCCCCGTCTGGTGGCTGGTATTTGCGGTATGGTCATGGCCCAACAGGCATTCAGTGCCGGTTTTGTAGAAGACAGCAAGGCCAGTGTGCTGGCCCGTAACTTCTTCAGTAATTCGGATAACCGCAGCGGTGCGGACAACCCTAATTACACTCAGGAGTGGGGACAAGGTTTCATTCTCGATTTTCGTTCCGGTTATACCCAGGGGCTTGTAGGGTTCGGTGTCGATGCATTGGGCATGGCCGGTTTTCGTCTGGACTCAGGCAAGGGCCGTCATTACAACCCGACCAGTTCGGCGTTCAACGGCAACGTGTTTCCCACCGACAGCGATGGCCGCGCCGTTGATGAGTTCGGCAGCGTTGGCCTGACCGCCAAGGCGCTTATTTCCAAAACCGAGTTTCGTTACGGCACGATGGTACCGATGTTGCCGGTGGTGATGGCCACGGATCGCATGTTGCAACAGACCTTCAATGGCGGTCAGGTTCAGTCCAAGGACATTGATAAATTCACCTTTACATTGGGCCAGCTGGAACATGTAAAAGGGCGTGGGTCGAGCAACCAGATGGGCATGTCCATTCCTGGCGCGAATAACGCCCGCACGGGCGAGTTCGTCAACAAGTTCTATTACGGTGGCGTCGATTACAAACCCACTAAAGACCTGACCTTGCAGTATTACTACGGCAACCTGGAAGACTTCTATAAACAGAACTTTCTGGGCGTGAAATACGATATGGCGGTAGGGCCGGGTACCTTGCGTTCCGACTTGCGTTATTTCGATAACAAGTCCGATGGCGCCAATGGCAATGATCCGGCGTTCTACACCAACGGCTATTACGGCGGCGGTGTGGTGAAAGGCAAAGTGGACAGCCGCCTGTCCAGCGCACTGTTCACCTATCTGGTCAACGGTCACACCCTTGCTGCCGGTTTCCAGCAGGTCAGTGGTGACAGCGATGCGGTCTGGCTCAACCAGGGCGATGGTTCTACGGCGTACTTCATGACCGAATCCATGATTGGCAAGTTCCAGCGTGCCGGTGAAAGCACCTGGCAGGTTCGTTATGGGTACGACTTCGCGCAAGTGGGTTTTCCTGGCCTGACGTTCATGGGCATGTACGAAAGCGGCTCGAACATTCGTACGGTCAATGGCGACCAGAAAGAATGGGAACGCAACCTGACCCTGGGCTACGTGGTGCAATCCGGGCCGCTGAAGAAACTCGGCGTCCAGTTGCGGCATGCCTCGTTACGCAGCGAAGTGGCTTCCCAGCGTGACAGCGATGAGCATCGGGTGATCGTGACGTATCCGCTGGATATCCTCTAAAGCTCATTAGTTAAGGCATACCTCCCACGGATTATGATCCAGCCACCTGCTTTTGAAGTCAGCCTCTTAACGCCAGCAAGGCTCTCGTTGCCCTTAAAACACCGCGAGATGATTGTTGAGAATATCGGTCACCACCATATGTCCCGGCTTGTGGGTGATGGCGAAAGAAGGGCGGGCGCTGCGGATTGCTTGCTGAGGCGTGACGCCGCAGGCCCAGAACACCGGGATCTCTCCTGGCTGGATGATCGAGCGTTCGCCGAAGTCGGGTGTATCTACATCGTTGATGCCGATCAGCGAAGGGTCGCCCAGATGAATGGGGGCTCCATGGACACTCGGAAAGCGGGAAGTGACCTGTACCGCCCGGATGGCCTGTGCTGGCGTCATGGGACGCATGCTGACCACGGTGGTTCCGCCGAAACGGCCAGCCTTGCCATTTTCAATATTGGAAACGTACATCGGGACGTTGGTGCCCTGTTCGATGTGGCGAATCGGGACGCCTGCGTCCAGAAGCGCGCCCTCGAAGGAGAAGGAGCAGCCAATCACAAAACCGACCAGATCATCGTTCCATAGCCCTTTCAGGTTTGAGACTTCATCGACCTGCTCACCATCGCGAAACACGCAATAAGCGGGCACATCGGCCATCAGGTCCACGCTGCCCAGCTCCGGAACCCGGCTGTCTCCCGGTTCGGTCATCCCGATAATCGGGCAGGATTTTGGATTGAGGCGGGCGAATCGCAGGAACTCATCGGCGTATTCGCGAGGAAGAATGGCCAGATTTCCCTGGGTGTAGCCAGGACAAACGTCTGCGGTTGGCCCGGTATGACGACCGGCTCGAACGGCGGCGCGAAATTCGGCGGGATTGTTCCAGAGGTTGCTCATCGTGAAGACTCCAGGAGTACGAAGTGGTGGAGTCATTCTTTGAGCAGTTCACTGGCAGTGTCTATCCAACAATAATCGTCATGCCTGTTCAATTTAACTGAACAGAAGAATCATCCATGGCTGATGATCCAGTGTTCCCCTTGGCGTTTACAGTAGGTTCGGCAGACCCTGTGCACGATATCTGCCACTTCTGACACAAGAGGCGATGCGTTTTTCATATGGGATGTAGCAATTTTGAACGAGGGCGGGCTGGGTAGAGAAAGCTCCTGCAACTCGCCATTTTCCAGGCTTTCCTTGACCAGAATGCCCGGCATGATCGCCACACCCACGCCTTCTTTCACCAGCGATACCAGCGCCGCCAGTGACGGTGAGCCGGATATGCGCAGTTCGCTGGCCAATACTCCGTGCTCCGATGCCAACTGCCGTGCAATGGAAACCGCAGACTCGTAGGGCGCCGAACCACGCATTTGCGTCAGCATCTGCCTGCTCAATACCTTTCTGACCATATCCCGTGCCGGCACAGCCCGCGGACGTGCAACCCAATGAATGGGCAGTTCGGCAATGGGCTTGGTAACGGCAAAAGGATTGTCGCTGTCATCGGCGATGACCCGGATGATCAGGTCGACTTCGCGTCGCATCAACTGCTCTTTTGCGTTCGAGGTCAGTTCAACCGACAGGTCGATGGTGACATCGGGCATTGTCCGGTTCATCAACTTCATGAAGTCCGGCAGAAAGGTATGGACGACTGTCTCGATTACCGCAATCCGGATTCTGCCTTGCTCTCTGGCTGGAGAACCGGCCGCCCGTTGAAAGGCTTGGGTGGCTTGCAGCAGACGCTCCGCATGAGGCAGCAGGCTGGCACCTTGAGCCGTGATCTGAAGGGTCTTGTGATCCCAGTTGAAGAGCACAATCCCAAGCTCGGCTTCCAGCTTGCGCACACGCATTGAGATGGCGCCAGGGGTGGTGTGCATCTGCTTGGCAACCTGACGAACGCTACCCACATGGGCCAGCAGGATGAAGGTCTCAACGAATCGTGTATTCATGAATGTCACAACCTTGTGCGGACATGCACACCAGATGGCCTCTGTTCAGTAAATATGAACAGAGATCGCTGCCAGTTCTTTACTGCCGGCTATTGAAGCATGTTCTGCACGCGAAACAATACGCGCAACAATCGTTATCAGGCCGCGACAACCTCACCATCGATAACTGACCGCTCCCACAAGGCTGCGGGTATCGCCATAGCGGCAGGAGTTGGCGCAGTACAGGTATTTCTCGTTGGTGAGATTCTGCGCCTTGGCGCTGACCTGCCAGTGATCGTCCAGGTCATAGCTGATCCGGGCATCGAACAGGGCATAGGCCGGAATCTTGCGATCCGTGACGCTTGGCGAGGTGTGGGTGGTGCCGACGTAACGCACGCCGCTGCCGACCGACAGACCCTGCAGGCCCGGCGAGTCGAAACGGTAATCCAGCCACAGCGAGGCGTTGTGATAAGGCGTGCCTTCAATGCGCGAGCCTTCGAGCACTTCGTCGTTGTCCTTGATGATGTGGGCGTCGGTGTAGGCATAGGCGGCGTTCATGGCCAGTTGCGGGGTCAACTGGGCCTTGGCTTCCACTTCAAAACCGGTGCTGCGCTCCTTGCCGGTCTGCTCGTCGAAGTCCGAGCCGGCAATCGAGGTGATGACGTTACTCTGGGTCAACTGGTAGACCGCGGCACTGATCATCATTTCACGGCCCGCAGGCTGGTAGCGGATGCCGATTTCATACTGCTCGCCTTCGGTGGGCAGGAAGGCATCGCCATTGGCATCGGTGCCGGAAGAGGGCAGGAAAGACTGGCTGTAGCTGATATAAGGCGCCAGACCGTTTTCGGCCAGATAGACCAGACCGATGCGCCCAGTGGCCTTGTTGTCATCGGTGCCGGTGCGCGAATCGTTGCGATAGTTGAGGGTGCTGTTGTCGGCCCAGTCCTGACGCATGCCGATCATCAGGAGCCAGCGATCATCGAGCTTCAATTGTTCCTGCAGGTAAATGCCGAGTTGATGGCTGTGCAGGTCCGAGCCGCTGTCGATGCTGCGGTTCACGTTCGGCAGTCTGCCATAGACCGGATTGGCAAGGTCCAGTGCCGGCGCACTGCCGCTGAAGCGATGACTGTCGTAGGTCTTGCGGTAGTAGTCCAGGCCGCCCAGCAGGGTATGTTTCCAGCGTCCGCTTTCCAGATCCAGTTGCAGGCTGGTGTCAGTGGTCCATCCGGTGGCAATGTCTTCGCGTGAGTTGTAAGTGCGAGAAAGACTGGACAGGTTCGCGCCGCTGATCCGGCTGTTGTTCAGGGTGATGTAGTCATAGTCGGTGCGGGACTCGAAGTAGCGGGCTGCGTGACGCACTTGCAGGTTGTCGTTCAGGCGCTGCTCGAACAGATAGCCGAAGGTCTGCAGGGTGCCATCGTAGTCGTCGAAATCCGGCTCGCCTGCAAACAGGCTGTAGGGCACTTTGTAGCCCGGCGTTGAGCTGAAGGTGGTGATGTCATAGCGCATGGGCGGCGTCAGGCTGGTCTGTGTGCGCTGATGACTGGCGAGCAGGGTCAGGCGGCTGTCGTCGTTGATTTGCCAGGTCAGTGCCGGGGCAATGTAGTGTTTGTCATCGTCGATGGCGTCGTACTGGGTGCCGCTGTCGCGTACCAGGGCGGTGAGGCGATAGCTGAAGCGGCCTTGCTCATCGATGCGCCCGCTGTGATCGGTGGAAAGCTGCTGGCGGTCATGGTTGCCGTATTCCAGGTTGATTTCATGCAGCGGATCGAGGGTCGGCCGTTTGCTGATGGCGTTGATCAGCCCGCCGGGAGCCAGTTGGCCATACAGTACGGAGGATGCGCCCTTGAGCACTTCAACGCGTTCCAGCCCGTAAGGTTCCTGACCCCCTTCAAACTGGGTGCTCTGCATTTTCATGCCGTCGCGCATCACGCCGCCTGTGCGCGGGCCGATATCGAAACCGCGCATGCGGTAGTCATCGGCCACGCGGCTATAGCCATTGGGTTGGCTGATTACGCTGGTATTGTAGTTGAGTGCGTCGGCGAGGCTGTCGTGTTTGCGTGACTGCATTTCTTCACGGGTAATCACCGACACCGACTGGGGAATCTCCAGCAGTGATGTGTCGGTCTTGCTCACGGTCGCGCTGCGTTGCGCAACCCAGCTGTGTGCCGGTCCCCAGGCGTCCTGTTCGTGGCTGGCCGCACTCACATTGATGTCCGAAAGCTCCATGGCCGAAGTCTCGGGACGCGGCTCTATGCTCAGGGTGCCGCTTGGGGTGATGCTCAATTGCAGAGGCAGCCCCCGCAGCACCTCGCTCACGGCCTGTTCGACACTGTAGCGGCCTCGCAAGGGCGATGCCGTCAGGCCGCGAGTCAGGGTGGCATTGAAAGCAATGCTGCGTCCGCTCTGGCGAGCGATGGCGGTCAGGGCTGTGTCCAGAGGGCCGGCTGGCAGATCCAGGTCCATGAGTTGCTGGCGGGCGTTTGCGGGCTGGGCGGGATCATCGGCCACGCTGTCCAGCGTGGTGAACGCCAGGGCAAATGCCAGCGGTGTCAGGGTCAAGCGTAGTGGTCGGTGCATGGCAGCATTTCCCGTTCGGGTAGTCGATGCCAGCTATGTGACGCGAGCGGCCAGGAAATTAAGGGGGTATGAGAAATATTTTCAGCGCAGGCTGATTTGCGTCCACCAGCCGAAGCGTTTCTCGACTTTTACCGGCAGCACTTCCTGCAGCGAACGCAAGGTCTGGCCACTGTCATCCAGGGTGAAGACGCCGGTGACCCGCAGCGCGGCGGCCTCCTGATCGATGCGCAACAGGCCGGAGTGATAGTCGCGCAGGGCTTCGATGACATCGGCCAGTGGCTGGTCGTGAACTTCGAGCAAGCCATCTTTCCAGGCATTTTCGCTCGACAAGCGCGGTTCCAGAGGCTGAATGCGTCCACCATGCAATCGAGCGCCCTGGCCTGGACCAAGCGTTTGAGTCGCACCGCCGGGCGTCGTGAGTTGCACGCGGGATTCCTGCACCCAGACATGCGTACCCTGTTCATGCAGGCTGACGGTGAAGCGTGTGCCCAATGCCCTGGCTTCGCCGAAGGCGGTGCGAATGACCAAAGGCCGTTGCGGGTCTGAAGCGACCTGAATGCTGAGGGCGCCCTCATGCAGAATGAGGGTGCGCTGTCGGTCGTCGAAGGCCAGGTCGACACGGCTTCGGGCATTGAGCAGAAGCTGGCTGCCATCCTCCAGAGAGAAGGGGCGCCGCTCGGCCAGTCCGGTGTAGAGATCGCCACGATTCCATGGCAGCAGCCCGTTGCGTTGCAGCCACCAGCCGCCGATACCCATTCCGGCCAGCCCCAATGCTCCGCGCAGCCATTGACGTCGTGTTTGCCCGGACGTGCTCAACACCTGACGTGACAAGGGCGGCAGCCCGGCGAAGGTCTGCCCGATACGCTGCTCAAGTTGCGCCCAGGCATCGCGATTGTCCTGGCTGCTCTGCAGCCATTGCTGAAAGCGTTGGCGTTGAGTCGTGCTGATGCTGCCGGAGCGTTGCAGGGCCAGCCATTCAATGGCTTCGGCGACAGAGGGCGATAGCCGCTGGGTACTCATCGTTGCTCTAGGGCCAGATAGCAAAGGCCCAATGCCTTGACGACGTATTGATGAACCCGTGGCGCTGAAATGCCCAGCACGCGGCCGATTTCGGCATAGGTCATGCCATCGAGCTGGCTATACAGAAAGGCACTGCGGCCCATGGGCGACAGGCCATCCAGTATCTGGTCGATCGTGCTCAGGGCCTCCAGCGCCTGTACCTGTTCTTCGGCGGAAGGCTCGTAGCCCTGAGGCTGTTGCGCCAGTACTTCCAGGTAAGCCCGCTCTAGATCCCGGCGCCGCCACGAAGCAAAAATCAGTCGCTTGGCAATGGTCGTCAGCAATGCCCTTGGTTCACGAATGGCGTGAGGCTCGGGCAGGGCGACCACCTGGGCGAAGGTTTCGGCTGCCATGTCTGCTGCATCGTGATGACAACCCAGACGCGCACGCAATCGCTCCTGCAACCAGCCATGATGGTCGCCGAACAATTGTTGCAGAACACGGTTACGCACGTTCAGACGATGGGCATCGGGGGAGGTCGGGATCATGTTACGAAGGCTAATGAAAATTATTATCAAATGATGCCGATTCGCCGCATTGATTGCAACAAGCCGCCATGGCCCGGACATGAGCCTGTATTCCATTGAAAAGCCCGACATTGCGTCGGGCCTGGTTCAAGCGTGATGACGGGGTTATTCGTCACCCTTGGCAAAACTCAGCAGCGCGTCGCCTTCCATGCGATACCGCACCCACTCGTCCTGAGGTGCCGCACCCAAAGCCTTGTAGAACTTGATGGCCGGCTCATTCCAGTCCAGCACGCTCCACTCGAAGCGGCCGCACCCATTGGCGACGGCTTCACGGGCGATATGACGCAACAAGGCGCGTCCGGCACCGATGCTGCGGTTTTCCGGCGAGACGTACAGGTCTTCCAGATAAATACCGTTGCGGCCCAGCCAGGTGGAGTAACTGTAGAAATACACGGCGAAACCGACGGGCTTGTCGTCATACAGGCAGATCAAGGCCTTGGCAGGTGCATTGTCGGCGAACAGCGAGCTATGAATGTCTTCGACAGTGGCGATCACTTCATGACGGGCGCGTTCATAGATAGCCAGTTCAGTGATGAAGGCAAGGATCTGGCTGGCGTCGTCGGGGCGGGCAGGGCGAATTTCGAGCGGCACAACGATTCTTCCTTATTGGTATGAGCCGGCATCATAGCTCAGGCATCACGCAACAAGTCATGGGCGTTGAGCAGTTCCCAGGCGATTTCGGGGCGATTTTCCAGGCCACGCCGAATAGCCGCCGGAATCGACTGGCGGGTCTTGCGGCACAGGCCGGTCTTTTCGGGCACAAAGATGCTGATACCGCGCATGGTACGCACCTCATTGAAACCCGGCGCGATCTCCACGCGGATACCCAATTGCTCGTGGATTTTGCCTTGCAAGCGTTCAAGGTCGCTGAGGCTTTCGATACGCTCCAGCCGCTCCAGCAGGCGTTTTTCTTCCTCACGGGTCAGAAGCAGAATGCGCCGATCGGCATCGGGAGCGTCCAGCCGCTCACGCTCGCAGTTACAAGCGCCGGGCGGGCATGGGTTGCGGATCGGGGGCGAGGTGTTCATGGGCGCAGCATAGCCATTTGCGAGGGCTTCTGACCATAGCTGGCATAGTGCTTTGGGTACAGGGAGTCTCCTGTTTTCAGGAGGCTTCCTTTGGCATCTTCATCCAAGATGACTCCATGGCCAGAGGGCTCTGTATTCCTATCCTCTATATTTTTGCATAATCATGAATTTCTAGGGTTTCTGTGATGTATGAAGTAGTTACTTCAATCAGGGCTTTATACGATTCTGGCTAGGTCAAGTCGTGCAAATGTTTATCGAAAGCGGATGTGAGCGATAAATCCTCGAATTTTACCTTTAGACCCTTTCGCTCGGGAGTGCAGCACATGACGCCTACAGCGCATTTCATATTCTGAGGGAAGTATGCGAGTCGCAATAGCGGCCAAGCTTTTTCATCTATCGAATACTGCAAGCGCAGGCTATCTCCTTTCCTTGTAAGACGCATCCAGAATACTTCGCCGCTGGCGGGTAATATACCAGTCGCCCAATCGGACTGGCCCAGCGTCAAGACGCTACCTATCGCGGGTGCGCCATCATTGAATTCCACACCCGCCTTCAACCAGTGTGTGTTGTCTGCAAAAAGCATGATTCCAGCTTGGTCATACAGAGCTTCGAAGCTTGCAGTGACCTTCACCTGAAATGTGAAGTCGCCTTCGACGTCTACGCCCCAAAAATGTCCGCTAAAGTGCTCAAATCCATACCAGGTTTTCGTCCAGAAGTCGGTCTTTTTATCGGTAACGACAGATAACCCCGAGTCGTCTCTCACCCATTCAGCAGGTTCATTGATCCAGTAGAATCTCGATGAATCGCTCAATATTCCTCCTGACGCATAGTTATTTAACCCTCAGCCCTTGCGCAGTTATAAAACAGACGAGCGCAGGCTACATTGAATTTGGCCTCAATCCTGCTGCACGCTTTTTGCCCCGGCAAGCTGTGAATTGTCTGAGGCAACCATCTCCAATCTTGCCCTGGCGGGCGTAGTGCCACTCCACGATTGAAATGCACGAGCGAAGGAATTGGCATCCTCAAACCCGAGGAGGAACGAGATCTCGGCGCTCGACATGGCGGTGTTACCGAGATAGTGACGCGCCAATGAAGCGCGTAGCATGTCCAGCGTCTGCTGAAACGTAGTGCCCTCATCGCGCAGTTTGCGCTGCAGGGTGCGGGTGCTGACCGCAAGCTTTCGGCTGATCGCTTCCATCGACACCTCACCGGCTGGCAGTGACTCAAGCAGGACACTGCGCACCCTGTCTGCCATTCTACAAGTCCTGTCCAGGTCAGACAGTCGCTGACGCAGGCTTGGCTCAAAGAACAACCACATCTTGTGGTTCTCTGTCAGGAAAGGTTTTTCCACATCAGCAGCGTCGAATACAACGCAGGCCAAAGGGCTTTGAGTGACAGGAATGCCGAAAAAGGCTTTATAAGCCTCTGCATCCGCCTCTGCGGCTTGTGATGGCCAGCTCACTTGCAAAGGCTTCACATGACTACGGGTAGCCAACCTTGCGAGTTGTACGAAGAACACAATTTTAAATGCCAGGAAAACCTCTGGCGGCGACTCGGAGGTATCCAGGAAATCCATGGTTACTGTCGTATGTGCTTCAGTACGAACAACCCCAATCGTCATCGGGGCTATCAACCGTACGTATTTGGCAATCCGCTCGAGAGCGCTGCCTAAATTGGAGCTGCACAACGCTGCGAAAAGCTCTGGATCAAACCAGTCTGAGGTCATCACCTTGGCGATCTGTAACGGAGCGGGCACCGTAGCGCAGACGGATGCAGCCTCAGCATCAATGGCTCGCCACAGGGTGAAAAAGCTTTTGGAATCCAGGCGCACGTTCTGCCGTGTGAATAGATCGCCTGGCATCTGAGCGCGACGCAAAACCGGCGCAGTAGCCAAACCGGCATCATGCATCAGCAATCGCCAGCCTGGCCAAACTGAGAAATCCAAAGCGGAACTGCGTTTTCCTGCCATGAAATCAATCACTCTTTCGGGGGTGATACGAGGCACCTGGGCAACCTAGTCTAGTGAGCAGATCGCGCCACAACAACGACGGATTGTGCCAATTTGTCCTGCCTCATTTTGGCGGGTTTTGCAGTCACATAGGCGCGTTAGGCGAGTGCCAGGCAGGGCCGCCCGGAGCAATCTATATCTCATCCGGTGTCCAGGGACGTCCTTCCAGGGGGGCTCCCATGCGACAAATCCCGACAGACCGTTCCTATGGCGCACTCAACGGGAGGAAACCTCCCATGAAAGGTAGACTGATGAAAAAGACCATCCTGATCACAGGCGCATCTTCCGGCTTTGGATTGATGCTCGCCAAAAACCTTCACCACCAAGGCTTTAATGTTATCGGCACCAGTCGTACGCCTGAAAAATATGCGGGTCAGTTGCCGTTCAAATTGCTCGCTCTGGATGTGGACAACGATGCATCAATCAAGAACTTCACAGAACAACTATTCAAGCATGTAACGCAACTGGATGTGTTGGTGAACAATGCCGGCTATATGGTTACCGGCATTGCGGAGGAAACCTCCCTGGAGCTGGGTCGGCAGCAGTTTGAGACCAATTTCTGGGGAACAGTTAAAGTCACTAACGCATTGCTTCCCTATTTTCGACGTCAGAAGCATGGCCAGATCATTACCGTCAGCTCGATTGTTGGCCTGATTGGCCCGCCAAATCTGGCCTTTTACACAGCCTCCAAGCATGCAGTACAGGGCTACTTCAAATCCCTGCGCTTTGAGCTGGATCAATTCAATATCAGGGTCAACATGGTCGAGCCCGTATGGTTCAAAACCAATCTGGGCCACAACGCGATTACTGCACAAAATAATAACATCCCTGACTATGACGCCTACCGGAAGAAAGTGAACGCGGCAACGCAGAAAGGGATTGATGAGGCAGAAGAGCCAACTGCAGTTGTGCAAAAAATCAGCAGGCTCATTGAATCCAGAAAATCCAGGTTCAGTAATCCTGTAGGGAAAATGACCGGGATGATTCTTTTCTTGCAGAACTATGTACCTAAGGTTTTTGAAAGCTCGATACTGAAAAGTGTTAGCTCGGAAAAATAGAGTATTTCATAGCGCAGAATGGGCACGAATATGTGCCATCTGCAGTGCTCAGCGACATGAAAATAATGTTCACCATTGGGAGACTGAAAAATGAAATATTACCTGTGCAAATTTGTTCCTCCGCGCTCTGACTTCCTGGCAACCCTGTCTGCTGATGAAAAGGCGTGGATGAAGCAGCATGGCGCTTATATGAATGAACTACTTGCTCAAGGGCTAATTGTCGCTCATGGCCCGGTAATTGATGAAACGGGCGGTTATGGTGTCTCGCTTTATCAGGTCGATGACGATCAAGATATTGCTGCATTGACGTCGCAAGATCCAATCGTGAAAAACGGGGTGGGTCACTATGAGCATTTTGTCATGTTGAGCCTGACTGCACGCTCCTGACATCATGGGTATCCAATCTTCATCGGCCTCAACATATGGTTTCGGCAAAGGTTTTTTTCGCCAGCAAGCTGCCTCCCACACGTGTTGTATGTGCCTTGACCGATCGGTAGTACCCGGTTAGCCCATTCATTCGCGAAAAGCAAGAGAGCAACCGCATTACTGAATCTGATTCATAACCGTATCAAGCCATACGGGTCTAGTTGGATGCACGGTCTCTCTCTACCATCGCGGGCAACTTTTGAACGCAGTCAGAGCCAAGATGAGAAAAATTCTGTTGGGATCATTGGCCGTGCTCACGGTGATCGTTGCCGGGCTGGTGGCGGCAGTCTTCTTTTATATGTGTAACCCGGTTTTCGGGCAGTTGCCGCAGGGTGAGCGGCTTGCCCGTATCCAGGCATCACCGAACTACGTGAACGGTGCTTTTCAGAATCAGGAGGACACGCCTTTCCTGACCAATGGCGCTACGCAGTTGTCGATCCGCATCGACAACTTCTTCGCGGAAAAGGGCAAGCCACGGCCGACTCGAAACATTCCCACCCAGAAAACAGACCTGCGCTCCCTGAACCCGCAGGAGGATCTGGTGATCTGGCTCGGGCATTCCTCCTGGTACGTGCAACTGAATGGCAAGCGCATCCTGATCGATCCGGTATTCAGCGACCATGCTGCACCGTTGCCCGGATTCGTGACGGCGTTTGATGGCACAACCATCTATTCGGCGCAGGACATGCCATGGATCGATGTGCTACTGATCACTCACGACCACTACGATCACCTCGATTACCCGACGATTCTTGCTCTTCAGCCCTTGGTCAAGCAGGTGGTAACCGGGCTGGGCATCGGAGCGCATTTCGAGTCCTGGGGTTATGACGCTGCCAGGATTCACGAGCTGGACTGGTACGAGAGCCATGATGTCGGCAAGGAGCTGCGCTTGCATGCGACGCCTGCGCGGCATTATTCCGGGCGCACATTGACCCGCAATCAGGCGCTGTGGGCAGGGTTTGTGCTGGAATCACCGCAGCGGCGGCTGTTCTTCAGCGGTGACTCCGGCTATGGCCGTCACTTTGCCGAGATTGGCAAGCGCTTCGGGCCGTTCGACTGGGTGTCCCTCGACAGCGGCCAGTACGATCCGCGCTGGGCGAACCTGCACATGAACCCCGAGGAAGCTGCCCAAGCCGCTGTCGATCTGGGTGCCCGCGTATTGACTCCCGGGCATGTGGGACGTTTCTCCCTCGCGTCCCATGACTGGAACGATCCTTTCCGGCGCCTGGCTGCAGCCAGTGAAGGGCGCGGCTATGCCCTGTGGACACCGATGATCGGTCAGCCCGTCCATGTCGACGGCAGGGCTCAATCCTTCGAGCCCTGGTGGAACCGCGTCGACTGAATCAACCACGCATAGCAGCCACCGTTTGGCGAGTGGCGAATATTGATGCAGTCATGTTGTGTAAGGTCCTGGGGCTGGGTCGGGACAGCATGTTTTTCGAAGTAGCGGGGGGAGCCAACCACGGACAGTCGCCAGTCGGGGCCAAGGCGCACGGCAATCATGTCCTTACTGATGGATTCGCCCAGCCGTATGCCGGCATCGAAGCGGTCGGTCACGATATTGGTGAAGCCGTAATCGATACCGATTTCGACCTGAACGTCCGGATACGCCGCCAGAAAGTCGGCAAGCATGGGCCTCAGAACGCTCTCGGCCGCGTCATCGGAACAGGTTATGCGGATGGTTCCGGCGGGCTTGTCTCGCAGTTCGGTGACCCTTTCGACTTATTCGAAGCCTCGACAAGACGCCCCGGCGCAGTTGTTGAACTGCGGTTACAAGCCTCATCTTCAACAGGTAGAGCATATGAGCACACTGGAAACCCGCCCAGAGCAACAAACGACTCCCGGTCAGCCTCCGGCATGGGGAGCCGTATTCTCAATGGCGCTCTGTGTCGTTGTACTGATTGCATCGGAGTTCATGCCGGTCAGCCTTCTTACGCCGATTGCCCGGGACCTCGGTATCAGCCAGGGTCAGGCCGGTCAGGCGATTTCTATTTCCGGCTTTTTTGCCGTTCTGACCAGCCTCTTGAACACGCCGCTGACCGGTCGGTTCGATCGCCGCAAAGTACTGCTGGGCTTCAGCCTGCTGCTGGTGATTTCAGGCGCAATTGTCACCTTGGCCCATAACGGCACGGTGTTCATGACAGGGCGTGCTCTGCTGGGCATCGCGATTGGCGGTTTCTGGTCCATGTCGACTGCGACCGTCATGCGACTGGTGCCCAAGGACTCCGTTGCCAAAGGCCTGGCACTCATCAACGGCGGCAACGCACTGGCGGCCACGGTTGCTGCGCCTCTGGGCAGCTATCTCGGGCAGTGCATCGGATGGCGGGGCTCGTTTTTCCTCGTGGTGCCCTTGGCTGTGCTTGCGTTTATCTGGCAGTGGCTGAGTATTCCTGCGATGCGCAGTGAAGCGACTACCCGTTCCAGCAATCCTTTCCGTCTGCTGGGTAATCCTCAAGTCGCGCTGGGGATGCTGGCAATCATGCTGCTTTTCATGGGGCAGTTCGCGGTATTCACCTACCTGCGTCCGTTTCTGGAAGTCGTCACCGGCGTCAGCGTCACGACCCTGTCGCTCATGCTTCTGCTGCTGGGGGCGAGCGGCGTTGTTGGCACTTACTTGATTGGCTCGCTGCTGCAAACCCGTCTGTACGCCTACCTGATCGCCATTCCACTATCGATGGCAATCCTGGCGGCGCTGCTGATCGAGATGGGCAGCTCCATGTGGGCGGTGGGCGTTCTGCTCGCAGTCTGGGGCCTGGTTGCGACGCCAGCACCTGTTGCCTGGGGACTGTGGCTGAGCAAGACCCTGCCGCACGATGCAGAAGCGGGAGGCGGCCTGATGGTTGCTACCATTCAAATGGCGATCACTGCGGGGGCAGGGCTTGGGGGCATGCTGTTCGACAGCCAGGGCTGGTGGAGTCCGTTTTCTCTGGGAGTCCTGGTTCTGCTCGCGTCTTCAGGCTTTGCCTGGGCGGCGTTGGGGCAGGCGAGTCGGGGGGAAGGTGTTGGTGAGAAAGTCTTGTCGAGTCAGTAACCGACGGCAAGATGAAGCATGCGTCAGGTGGCAGTCGTTACCTGATGCATGCTTCACTTCTGAGCAAGAATACTCGCCAGCAACCCCGGAAACCGGCTTTCAAGCACGTCCGAGCGCAGAGAGTTCATGTGCGTCGTGCCCACGTTGCGGATCTGCACAAGCCCTGCATCGCGCAATACCCGGAAGTGATGCGACATACTGGATTTCGGGCGTCCGCCGTCCAGTTCACCGCAACTGGCTTCGGGAACGCCTGCCAGGCAGCGAACGATTTCCAGGCGAACCGGGTCGCTCAAGGCGTAGAGCACGCGTTCGAGAGTCAGGTCTTGAGCATTTGGGGGGGTGAAGTTTCGCATGGCGTGAATGATAACAGGGCTTTCGCTTATCATCATAGTTCGATTACCATCGAACTATCGAATCAGATTGTCTGTTCGTTTTCAGGAGCTGCCACATGTCTGCATTGTTCGAACCCTTCAAGCTGAAAGACGTAACGCTGCGCAACCGGATCGCCATCCCGCCGATGTGCCAATACATGGCCAACGAAGGTGTGGTGAATGACTGGCACCACGTTCACCTGGTCGGCATGGCGCGTGGCGGGGCAGGGTTGCTGGTGGTCGAGGCCACGGCTGTTGCTCCCGAGGGGCGCATCACGCCGGGTTGCGCGGGGATCTGGAACGATGAGCAAGCGCAAGCCTTTGTCCCCATTGTGAAAGCCATCAAGGCCGCAGGTTCCGTGCCCGGCATTCAGATTGCCCACGCCGGTCGCAAGGCCAGCGCCAATCGTCCGTGGGAAGGCGATGATCATATTTCCGCTTCCGATGCTCGCGGCTGGAAAACCATCGCGCCATCGGCCATTCCTTTCGGCGCCAATCTGCCTAAGGTCCCGGATGCGATGACTCTGGAAGATATCGCCCGTGTGCGCCAGAACTTCGTCGACGCTGCCCGACGTGCCCGCGATGCCGGTTTTGAATGGATCGAGCTGCATTTCGCCCACGGCTATCTGGCTCAAAGCTTCTTCTCCGAACACTCCAACCAGCGTACCGATGCCTACGGTGGCAGCTTCGATAACCGCAGCCGTTTCCTGCTGGAAACCCTGGCCGCAGTACGCGAAGTCTGGCCGGAAAACCTGCCGCTGACCCTGCGTTTCGGTGTGATCGAATACGACGGGCGTGACGAGCAGACCCTGAGCGAATCCATCGAGCTGGCTCGCCGCTTCAAGGCCGGTGGTCTGGACCTGCTGAGCGTCAGCGTCGGTTTCACCATTCCTGACACCCAGATTCCCTGGGGGCCTGCATTCATGGGGCCTGTCGCCGAGCGCGTACGACGCGAAGCCGGTTTGCCCGTGACCTCGGCCTGGGGCTTCGGTACGCCGCAACTGGCGGAAGGTGCTTTGAAGGCGGGTCAACTCGATCTGGTTTCCGTAGGCCGCGCGCATCTGGCTGATCCGCATTGGGCTTACTTTGCTGCGAAGGAACTGGGGGTGGACAAGGCTTCCTGGACATTGCCTGCGCCTTATGCGCATTGGCTGGAGCGGTATCAGTAAGAGAGGCGTGTGTAGCGCCGAGCCAGCAGGTTCGGCGCTATCGCATTGCGTAGATTCGTTCTGGACAGCTTCAGCATAAAGTGCGGCGTCATCAGTATCTGCCTTGTCGGTCTGAATGCTGTCTTCAAACCTGAAACGATGCGGGGTGCCCGGATGCGAGTACCCCGGTGCTGCCTTATTTCAGGTTTGTGCGAAGGAAGTCCGTGATCTTGTCGAACGGGATCTTGTCCAGTTGATCGTACAGATCGACGTGATTGGCTCCCTTCACAATGACCAGTTCCTTGGGCTCGTTCGCAGCCTTGTATGCGTCTTCGGTGAAGTAGCGCGAGTGCGCGTTTTCGCCGACGACGAAGAGAATCGGGCGCGGAGAGATTTCCTTGATGTATGTCAGCAGCGGCATGTTCATGAAGGCCATCGGGCTGGTGCCGGTAAAGGCGCCCGCCGAAGCCACCGAGTTCTTGTGGTAGCCGCGCGGCATGCGGTAGTAGTCGAAGAACTCCTTGGTGACCGGATTCGCATCAGCAGGCAACGTTTCCGGAAGAATCCTGTTGGCGATCTCCACATTGCCATTTGCATCGACATAGAAGTCGTGAGCACCTGGCGCCGGAGTGCCGCTCTCTGCATCCTTCCAGCGCTGCTCGCTGAGTCGGGTCAGGATCTTGGTCCGGTTCTCCAGCGACAAGCTGTCCTGGAAACCTCTACCCATCAGACGCGACATGTCATACATGGTGACTGCGACGACCGCTTTGGCGCGCTTGTCGACCGCCACGGCATTGAGAGCCATACCGCCAAAGCCGCAGATACCAATGACGCCGATGCGATTACGGTCCACGGCAGAATTGAGGCCAAGGTAGTCCACGGCGGCCATGAAGTCTTCGGTGTTGATATCTGGTGAAGCGACGTTACGGGGCAGGCCACCGCTTTCGCCGGTATAGGACGGATCGAATGCCAAGGTTACGAACCCGCGCTCGGCCATGGTTTGCGCATACAATCCCGAGGACTGCTCCTTGACGGCACCGAAGGGACCACTGACAGCAAGGGCCGCAAATCGCTGATTGCCACGATTCTTGGGCAGGTAGAGATCGGCGGCGAGCGTAATGCCGTAGCGATTCTTGAAGGTGACCTTCTGATGATCGACCTTGTTGCTCTGCGGGAAAGTCTTGTCCCACTGGCTGGTGAGCGTCAGCGTTTCAGCCTTGTGGGCTGCTTGATTCTGTGCGAAGACAGGAGCGGCAGTGACCATCAAAGCGGTGCAGGCAGCGAGGATGCCGAGCATGAATGTATTGCGGGTTCGTTGAGCCATATCACTTTTCCTGAATGCGAGAGTGTTGAGAAGCAGCCGGCACCTGATAGGGGCAGGGTGGATCGGTTGCGGTTACTGAGGATTTGTCTTGCTTTAGTCGGAGGTGATGCTGACGGTTTGAAGGGGGGGTGATAAGTGGGGTTTATTTTTATGAAGTGATGAGAAAAGTTCAGGAATGTTGAGGGGCATGTTAGGGATGAGCGATGCGATGCTTTACATGGAGCAGGGGCAGAATAATTGGCCCATGGTTTTGCGATTCCGAGCGCTGGCTCAGCAAGCAGTCGTGTTTGGGCTTATACGCTGAAAGGATTTGAAAAATGGGGTTTGTATAGGCCGACAGTGTTCGTTGAGGCGTTGCGCCTCAAGAATGGCAATATGGTTTGAGGCATCATTCTGTAAAAACGGAATTTGCCTCCCATGCCCACCATAGTTATGGAGATCGGTGGAATTGGGTGGGCGAATTTATCCGTTGAAGGTTTGCTTATAAAAACTTCTAGTTTTGTGGGGTTCTGTCAAAGACTATCCGGATCCCCAAAAAACATCTGAATCCGCGACCTCAACCACCGCTCCCCCGGATCATTATCCTGCGCCCCGCGCCACGCCATATGCAGCTCAAAGGTTCTTGTCTCGATAGGCAGGTCTTCTGCCCGTACCCCGCCAGCAGCCGTCAGTACCTGGGCCGCATAATCCGGCACGGTGGCGATGATGTCGGTGCCTGTCAGGAGGGTGGCCAGGCCATTGAACTGCGGGACGGCCAGGACGACGTGGCGTTTGCGGTTCATTTCTTCCAGGTATTCATCAATGAAGCCGCTCAGGTCGCCTGCGAATGACACCAGTGCGTGGGGGCGGGCGCAGAAGTCGTCCAGGGAGAGGGCGCCGGGAATCGAGTCGGCGCGCAGCAGTTGCGGCTTGCTTCTGCGCAAGACTTTGCGTTTGGCGTTGGCGGGCAGGTCCTGGGTGTAGCTGACGCCCACGGAGATTTCGCCCGAGGCCAGCAGGGCCGGCATCAGGATGTAATTGACGCGGCGGATGACGAGCACGATGCCGGGTGCTTCGGAACGCAGTCGTTTGAGCAGGGTCGGAAGCAGGGCGAATTCCACGTCATCGGACAGGCCGATGCGGAAGACGTTGGTGCTGGTGGCCGGATCGAACTCCGATGCCCGGCTGACTGCGGTGGAAATCGAGTCCAGCGCGGGGGACAGGAGGGCGAAGATTTCCGTGGCGCGGGCTGTTGGCTCCATGCTGCGGCCGGTGCGCACGAACAGCGGATCGTCGAACAGGCCGCGCAGGCGCGAGAGGGCCGCGCTGATTGCCGGTTGCCCGAGAAACAGTTTTTCGGCCGCGCGGGTCACGCTTCTTTCATGCATCAGGGTTTCGAAAACGATGAGCAGATTGAGGTCAACGCGACGCAGGTCGTTGCGATTCAT
This sequence comes from Pseudomonas lijiangensis, assembly GCF_018968705.1. Taxonomy (NCBI): domain Bacteria; kingdom Pseudomonadati; phylum Pseudomonadota; class Gammaproteobacteria; order Pseudomonadales; family Pseudomonadaceae; genus Pseudomonas; species Pseudomonas lijiangensis. The sequence goes on along the minus strand of NZ_CP076668.1, from coordinate 3,301,269 downwards.
GCGGAGTTTCTCGGGCCATTTGTCGATTTGGTGCTTTGAGAGGTTGCGATAGTACGAGCAAACGCGGATGACGCGCATCGAAAAATTTCGTGACGCTGTCTTAAATGTCCACACAGGTTGCAATGTTTCGTCGACATGCCAACAATGGCCGCCCATGAATGCATGGGCCTTCAGGGAGTGCCAGGCGTTGTCGCCCGGCCCATGAGGCACAATCGATGACAGGCATGTCGACTATTAATAGCCACTGATAGTGTTGTCGGCAGAGCCCGGATAGAGTTCACGGCATCAAGGTATACAAGGCGAGGTTCTAAATGTCCCGCACGATCCGTTTTCACCAGTTTGGCCCGGCCGAGGTGCTCAAGGTCGAAGAGCATCCCGACGCGCTGCCTGCACCCGGTGAGGTGCAAGTGCGTGTCCAGGCAATCGGTGTCAGTTGGTATGACGTTCTCTGGCGGCAAAATCTTGCTTCCACCCAGGCGCGTCTGCCTGCCGGTCTTGGCTACGAGATGGCGGGTGTCGTAAGCGCTCTGGGTGATGGCGTCAGCGATCTGGCCGTGGGTGACAAGGTCGCCAGCTTTCCGGCCGCCGATGCCAACAGGCATCCTGTTTATGGCGAGTCCATTGTATTGCCGCGTTCGGCATTGACCCGTTACCCCGACGTATTGACCCCCGTCGAAGCCAGCGTGCACTACACGCCGATGCTGGTCGCCTACTTTGCCTATGTCGAGCTGGCTCGCATCAAGGCAGGGCAAACCGTGCTGGTCACTGATGCCAGCCATTGCTCGGGGCCGTGCTTCGTGCAGGTGGGCAAGGCGCTGGGCGCTCGCGTCATTGCAGCGACCAAGACTGACGATGCTCGTGATTATCTGTTGGCACAAGGCGCTGACAAGGTCGTGGTCACTGAAGAGCAGGACTTGCTGATGGCGATCAACAAGTACACCGACAATCGCGGTGTTGATGCGGTGTTCGATGGCTTGGGCGGTCCGCAGATGTCGATGATGGGCGATGTTCTGGCTCCCCGTGGCAGCCTGGTGTTGTATGGCCTGCAAGGTGGCAACCAGACTCCATTCCCGGCCTGTGCGGCTTTCCAGAAGAACATCCAGTTCTTCGTGCACTGCCTGGGTAACTTCACCGGCAAGCCTGAGCTGGGCATTGTTCCTGATACCGAGGCGCTGCAACGGGCCTTGCGCGATATCAACCAGTTGACGGCTGACCGGGTGCTGGTGCCGCTACAGACGCGCAACTTCCCGTTTGAACAAGTGGTTCAGGCTCACCGCTACATGGATGCTTGCCCGATTGGTGGACGTGCTGTACTGGAAATCACTCAGGCATAGTTTTGTCACCCGCTTGTTAAGTTCTACTTGAAGCCCTCCTTTTCAGGAGGGCTTTTTTATGCGTGAAAGTGTGCGGGCTTGTACTGCAAGGCGGGCATAAAAAAGACGGTGTTAGTTGTTTAATATTTTTCAGTTTTACGGATGAACGGTTAGGTGGGGGGCGTGATTTTTAAAATAATCATAATGAATGGTTTTGTTTAATGTGTCTGACGGATGTTGGCGTGGGTGAACAGGGTTTCCTACGGTCGAAAATACATTTTTTGTCGGCTGCTTCGGGAGTCTTGGTGTGCAGTCCCTTTCCAGAGCCTTCGGCCTGAAGGGATTGGCTTGCGCTACGTGTAGTGCGTGAGGGAGGCGGGATCATTACAGATTGAACATTGTGTTTATTATGGGCGCCTGTTTAAACGAGGTGTATCGCTTTTGGTGTCGATCTGTACCTTGTAATTGTTTTAGGGATACCGATAATAGTTTGGTAATTCTTACTCAGGGAATGAGTCATGATCGATTATAAAATCGCGTATAAGCCCGATATTAAATGCCGCCCTTGCATCATGTGTTGTCTTGAAAACGGGGTGGGTGAAAAAGTATGAGTTCCATTCACGAACAAGCCATGAATTATGTGTACCAGCAAGTATTGCAGCGCTTGCTGGGCTATTTCACGAGAGCTGAGCGTACGGCCCTGCAATTGCTGATTCAGCGACTGATCGTCGCTGCGGGTGGTATCGAGCGAATCTCCAGCTTCAAGGTGCTGGTCGCCTTCGGTGGCGGCAAGGACAGTGCCTATACACTGGCTTTCCTGAGAGCTGCGCAACTGAGCATCGCAGGCAGATCCCCCGGCACTTTCAATCTGCGTGTGGCCAACATGCGCCATGTAGGGCTGACCCAGGCCGTGATGGATAACATTCATCGCACCTACTCGGCGTTGTTTCTGTATGACGACCCGCGGGTGGAAATGCTCGTGGTCGATAACCAATATACCCAGACATTCGAGCCGGACCTGCCGTTTTCCAGTGCAGGGCGCGAGCAGAATCGCTCGGACATGTTGCTGGCCGGCCATCTGACCGGCGGCGATGGCCGCACCACTTTCTGCAATCGTTGCTATCTGGGGCTTGCGGAGTTTCTGGGGCGGGCTTCTAGCTGGGGCAGCGGCGTGGATGCCGTGGTCAATGGCGACTCTCGAAAAGAGCAGAAACATTACGTCACCTGGGCGATGCGTCTTGCCCAGCGAACGGGGCAGGGCAAGGTCAACTGGAGTGGCCAGAATCTCAATGGCATCCTCAGGTCCATCGACACGATCGGCCAGGCTTATTTCCATGAACTCTATGGAGAGGGCGATGAGGCCGCCAGATCGCCGCGGGCTATCGTTTACCCCAATCAGGCGATTGTGCCGGCCTTCATCAGCATCTGTGATCTGGTCAGTTGCAAGGTCGAGGAGCACTGGAACCTGCTGACCGAGTTCCTGGGCTTTCGCTTCGATGACCTGTCGTTCGCTTTCAGTGAGTCGGACTGTGCCAATCCATTGTTGATGGCCCATATCCGGGGTCTCAAGGCGCAATACCTGCAAGGCCGTCGCTATGCCGAAGGAATTGCCGAGTACCTGGCACTGGCCCGCATGCTGATGCGCAGGAAGCAGATGCCGGCGCGGCTGATCAAGCTGGCCATGGATGCCTATGACGGGCCCGAGCGTATCGAAGCACGCCGCGAACTGGCTGCCAGTTACGCCCTGGATGGATTTGGTCTGAATGAGTCGCAACTGGTGTGCATGACTTTCTCGCCCTTTGTAGATCGTGGGCGGGAGCTGGAAGCATTTCTGCGTTCTTGCCATCCGGGCATGCTGGTGGCCTTGCCGGACCTGCACAAGGTGCTCTCGGGGCTCACGGCACCCGAGCAGGTGGTGCAATGGCTGGTGGATATCAGTGGCCTGAGTCTCAAGGGGTTGCAGAGCCTGTACTGCAAGTCGCGGGTCAACTTTGACAATGAACACTCGATCATCGCCAAGGTTCGCGCCGCTGACCCGGACAAGTGTCGGGTCGTGACAGTCGATCCTGAAACCGGCGGCGTCATGGCTGAAGTGCTCTCCGGACGCTGAGCCCTCTGTCTGGCTATGGCTGTTGCCGTGGACTCGGTATCAGCCATGTCGCCATCGCCTGGAAAATCTTTTGGCCCTGCGCCGGATTGTCTCCTCATGAAAAACAAAACGGATTTCGCCTATCAGGCGGTCTACCGCTATCTCGTTCGTCTGATTGACGAAGTGCAAACCGATTCGACGACCAGGATGCCCTCCTTGCGGCAGTTGTCCCGGCGCCTGCGGGTCTCGATCTCGACGGTGCAAAGCGCCTATTCGCTGCTGGAAAAGGAAGGACGGGTGTGTTCAATGCCCAAGTCCGGCTATTACGCCTTGCCAGGCGGGGTCGGCGATGAGACTCCTGATCCGGTATTCGAGAATGACAGCCTGCTGGAAACGTTTTACCGCCATGTTCGTCGTCCGGGTGGATGGGTATTGGGCAACGACGAACCCACCTTGCTGCAATCCATGGAAAGCCCGTTGCTGGCCATGGAGCGCGAACTGCTCAGGTATTACCCGCGCCCGCTCAGTGCCGTATTCCAGCCATTTGGCGATATTGAACTGCGCACGGCCCTGGCGGCTCGTCATACCCGTGATGCCCAGCACTGCTGGCATCCTGAAAATGTCTATATCGGGCCGGACATGCCCGGCATGCTGACAGCGGTTATCGATGTTCTGAACCTGCGCGGCGGAACCGTGCTGGTGGCATCGCCCTGTACCTGGACGTTGCTACGTCTGCTGCAATCCTTAGACATCCGGGTCATCGAGATACCGCTGGACGAGACCGGCGGCATCAATCTGGCAGCGCTGGATCAGGTGTTGCTGACGGAAAACATTGGCCTGGCGTTTTTGCCCTCGCTGTTGAATCCGGTGCAGTGCAGCCTGCTGCCGCTTGCCAACCTTCAGGCCGTCGCCCAATTGCTCAATCGGTATCGGGTCTGGGTGCTGGAAAACGACAGTCACGGCGAGTTGGTCTTTGCACCGGAACCCACCCGCTTGCGTGACCTGATTGACCCCCAGCGCCTGCTGATTCTGGGCAGCTTCGACAAGACCCTGGGCCCGGAAGCGCCTTATGGTTATCTGCTGTGCAAGCACTTCGAGGTTCAGTGGCAGCAGTATTTCCTGTTGCGGGCCTTCGAGTTGCCGCCTATTCGTCAGAAGGCAATCGCCAGGCTCTGTAGTGGCGGGCGACTGGATGCTCATCTGGTTGAACTGCGGGGTTTGCTGGTGGAACGCATGAAAATGATGGTGCAGTTACTGGATCGTCATCTCGGGCAACTGCTGCGGTATGAGCTGCCGGAAGGCGGCTGTGGAATATGGGTGCAGAGTGTCCATCCCGTGGATATGCGGCAGGTGTTCGAGAGCCTTGTGCAGCAGCGCATCATCGTCACTCCTGGCGAGCTGTTCAGCCTGCAGGGGTTGCATCGGCAACACCTGCGCATCGGCTACGCCATCGACTGGACCCAGAATATTCCTCGTCTGTTGACGGCGCTGGCCGAAGCCCTGAAACAGGCGCGGCAGCATTGAGGAGATGTATACATTACACAAACAAAACTTGTGGGAGCGGATTCATCCGCGAAGGCTGCTTGTTCGCGAATGAATTCGCTCCCACAGAAATTCTCCCACAGAAATTCTTTTCAATTCATGTTGTTGTGTTGTTTTGATGGAGCCGCTGATCCATTTGTATTTGCCAGGGCCAGGTAAAGGCTGCTATCTGTATGCCCATCCAGTATCGGCAATCTACAGTTCCCTGTGCAGTGACCCTGACGATCCCTCCCAGCCCTCATCTTGAACCGCCCTCACTGCGCTATGTCGTGGCGGTGCGTGCGTTGTGTGAGTTCACGGCCAAGGTTGGCAGTCTGGACCTGCGCTTCACGCCTTCGCCCACGGCTCAGGAAGGCATTGCCGGCCATCGCACCGTGGCGGCTCGGCGTGGCGCGAGTTATCAGGCCGAGCTGTCGCTGAGCGGCGATTATCGGGAATTGACGGTCCGGGGCAGGGCCGATGGCTACGATGCGGTGCTCAATCAACTGGAGGAAGTGAAGACCTATCGCGGCGAACTCGATGCCATGCCGGCCAATCATCGCCAATTGCACTGGGCGCAGGCGAAGATCTACGGCTGGCTGTTGTGTCAGCGCCTGGATCTGAGCGAGGTCACGCTGGCGCTGGTCTATTTCAACATCATCAGCGAACAGGAAACCGTGATTCGCGAGCCTTTCAGCCGCGAGGCGTTGCAGGCGTTTTTCGAGCGGCAATGCGAGATATTTCTGTACTGGGCGCAGCAGGAACTGGCGCACACCTCGTCACGTAACCAGAGCCTGAAGGCACTGGCATTTCCTTATCCCGCATTCCGCACCGGGCAACGGACGCTGGCTGAATCGGTTTACAAGGCGGTCAGCACCGGTTCCTGCCTGATGGCCCAAGCACCGACCGGGATCGGCAAGACCGTCGGCACGCTGTTTCCCATGCTCAAGGCCGCACCGTCTCAAAAGCTCGACAAGGTGTTTTTCCTGACGGCCAAGACGCCGGGCCGAAAGCTGGCGCTGGATGCCTTGCAAGTGATCGGGCGCAGTTCCCCTGACCTCGGGCTGCGAGTGCTGGAACTGGTTGCACGGGACAAGGCTTGCGAGCATCTGGACAAGGCCTGTAATGGCGACTCTTGCCCGCTGGCCAACGGTTTCTATGATCGTCTGCCCGCCGCACGCAGCGCTGCCTTTAAGGCTCCATGGCTGGATCAGGCTGGCGTGCGGGACGTTGCCTTGCAGCATCAGGTCTGTCCGTATTACCTCAGCCAGGAGCTGGCGCGCTGGGCGGACGTGGTGGTCGCCGACTACAACTACTATTTCGACCTGAGCGCCTTGTTGTTCGGTCTTGCCCAGTTCAATCAGTGGCGCGTGGCGGTGCTGGTGGACGAAGCTCACAACATGGTCGAGCGTGCCCGCAGCATGTACAGCGCCAGTCTCGATCAGCAGAGCCTCAATGCGCTTCGGCAGACGGCTCCGCAGCCCTTGCAGAAACCCCTGCAACGGCTCAGTCGCCAATGGAATGCCCTGCACAAGGAACAGGCGGGCGCCTATCAGGCCTACGCCGAGGTGCCAGCTAAATTCCTGAGTAGCCTGAATCTGTGCGTGGCGGCCATAGGCGACTACTTCAACGAACACCCCCATGCGGTGGATGGGGCGCTGCAAAGCTTTTATTTCGATGCCATCGGTTTTGTGCGGATTGCCGAGCTGTTCGACGAGCATTTCATCTTCGATATCGCCGTGCGCGAGTGGGGCGCAAAACGCCGTCTTTCCCGGCTGACCCTGCGCAATGTGGTGCCGGCCCGTTTCATTGCGCCGCGACTGGGTGCTGCACTCGGGACTGTGCTGTTTTCCGCCACGTTGAAGCCGCAACGCTACTACGCCGACTTGCTGGGACTGCCAGAGAAGACCGTCTGCATCGATGTGGAGTCGCCGTTTCATCACGATCAACTGAATGTGCGGATCGTCAGCCACATTTCGACCCGCTTCACCCATCGTCAGGCCTCGCTGGCGCCTATCGTGGCCTTGATGGGAGAGCAGTTTCAGGCGCAACCGGGCAATTATCTGGCGTTCTTCAGCAGTTTCGATTATCTGCAGCAAGTGGTTGAGCTGATGCGCCAGACCTGGCCGCAGATCGAGCTGTGGCAACAGGAACGCGGCATGAGCGAAGGCGAGCGACAGGCCTTTCTCGACCGTTTCACCCTGAGCAGCCAGGGCATCGGCTTTGCGGTGCTGGGCGGTGCGTTTGGCGAGGGGATCGATTTGCCCGGAGCACGGCTGATCGGCGCATTCATCGCGACCCTTGGCTTGCCGCAACTGAACCCGGTCAACGAACAATTCAAGCAACGAATGGCTGCCTTGTTCGGCTCTGGCTACGATTACACCTATCTTTATCCCGGTGTGCAGAAAGTCGTGCAGGCGGCCGGGCGAGTGATCCGCAGCCAGAACGATCGTGGTGTGGTCATGCTGATCGATGACCGTTTTGCCGAGCGTCAGGTGCAACAATTGCTCCCGAGCTGGTGGCAGCTCGCAAACTCAGAGACTTAGGGATCGATAGCCAAGCATTCCGGTCAAACTGCCAGTAAACTGCCGCACCATAGCCGTTTTCGCCAAAACCGAATTTCCTGTCCCCATTTACGTGGAGGTTGTATGAGTCTCAGTCCTTTCGCCGGCAAGCTGGCACCTGCGCAGTTACTGGTCGATATCCCGAGACTGGTAACGGCCTATTACGCCGGGCAGCCGGACGCTTCGATCACAACCCAGCGCGTGGCTTTCGGGACCTCTGGTCATCGCGGCACCTCTTTCGAGCTGAGCTTCAACGAGTGGCACGTTCTGGCCATCAGCCAGGCGATCTGCCTGTACCGCCAGGCCAATGGCATCGATGGTCCGCTGTTCCTGGGCGCCGACACTCACGCACTCTCGACGCCTGCCAGCGCAACGGCCCTGGAAGTGCTGGCGGCTAACGGCGTGCAGGTGATGATTTCCGAAGGTGATGAATACACGCCGACTCCGGCGGTATCCCACGCGATCATCTGCTACAACCGTGGCCGTACTTCCGGTCTGGCCGACGGGATCGTGATCACGCCGTCCCACAACCCGCCGCAAAGTGGCGGCTTCAAGTACAACCCTCCAAATGGTGGCCCGGCTGACAGCCACATCACCAAATGGATCGAGAACAAGGCCAACGAACTGCTGGCCGAGAAACTCCAGGGTGTACTGCGCATCAGCCATGAAAAAGCCCTGCGTGCCGACACCACCCATCGTCATGACTACGTGAACACCTACGTGGCCGACCTGAAAAGCGTCATCGACCTGGACGCCATCCGCGATGCCGGTCTGCGTCTGGGCGTGGATCCGCTGGGCGGAGCAGGGGTTCGCTACTGGTCGGCCATTGGCGAGCATTACGGCCTGAGCCTGGACGTGGTGAACCAGTTCGTCGATCCGACCTTCCGCTTCATGAGCGTGGACTGGGACGGTCAGATCCGCATGGACCCATCGTCCAGCCATGCGATGCAGAGCCTGATCGGCCTCAAGGACCGCTATCAGGTCGCTTTTGCCTGCGACCCGGATCATGACCGCCACGGTATCGTGACCCCGACCGGCGGGCTGATGACGCCTAACAGCTATCTGGCGGTGTCCATCGACTACCTGTTCCAGAACCGTCCGCACTGGCGCGCCGATGCGGCCGTCGGCAAGACCGTGGTCAGCAGCGGTATCATCGACCGGGTCGCGGCGCGTCTGGGACGTCGTCTGTATGAAGTCCCGGTGGGCTTCAAGTTCTTCGCCGACGGGCTGTTCGAGGGTTCGCTGGGCTTTGGTGGCGAAGAGAGCGCCGGTGCTTCGTTCCTGCGCCGCGACGGTACGGTCTGGACCACCGACAAGGATGGCCTGATCCCGGCCTTGCTGGCTGCTGAAATCACGGCCCGTACAGGGCGTGACCCGAGCGAACACTACAAGGCCATGACTGACGAGCTGGGCGAGCCGTTCTCGACTCGTGTCGATGCCAAGGCCAACCCGCAACAGAAGGCGCTGCTGGGCAAGCTGTCGCCTGAGCAGGTCACGTCCACGGAACTGGCGGGTGAAAAGATCCAGGGCATTCTCAGCCATGCGCCGGGTAACGATCAGGCCATCGGTGGCTTGAAAGTGATGACCGAGAACGGCTGGTTCGCCGCACGTCCGTCCGGGACCGAAGACATCTACAAGATCTATGCAGAAAGCTTCCTGGGCGAGGATCACCTCCAGCGTCTGGTGGCTGAAGCCCAGGTGCTGGTCGATGGCGCGATTGCGCCGAAGTGACAACGCAGATTTCGGGCTACTCTTGCCGTTGGGCGTGAGTAGCCTGAAGCCGGTTCAGTCGCGGTAGAACACCTGAACCAGGTGATAGCCGAACTTGCTCTTGATGGGGCCGTGTACGGTGCGCAGCGGCTTCTTGAAGATGACTTGATCGATGGCGCCGACCATCTGGCCGGGCCGCACTTCACCCAGATCACCGCCACGCTTGCCGGACGGGCAGGTGGAATGCTTTTTGGCCAGCACGTCGAAGGCCTCGCCCTTGGCGATACGCAGCTTGAGCTGTTCGGCTTCTTCGGCGGTCTTCACCAGAATATGGCGGGCTTGGGCTTTCATGTCGCAATATCACCTGTCAGAAAAGGCTGCCATTATGCCTGCCCTGACCTGAATGAATAAATCTGCTCGTCAAAGACCATCAAGTGTGGCGGGCAGAAAAACGTTTTCATATTTTCTTGTGCGGTGTTGATTATGGATTTTCCGGCGTTGTTGAAGATTCTGGCCAGCCAGGACGGATCGGACCTTTATCTTTCCACCGGAGCGCCGCCGTGCGCCAAGTTCAATGGCGTGCTCAAGCCGCTGGGCACTGAAACCCTCAAGCCCGGTGAGGTGGCGATCGTTGCCCAGGGCTTGATGGATGAGGAACAGAAGCTCGAATTCCAGCGTGAGCTGGAGATGAACCTGGCGGTGTCGCTGGCCGGTATCGGACGTTTCCGGATCAATATCTTCATGCAGCGCAATGAAGTCTCCATCGTAGCGCGCAATATCAAGCTGGATATCCCGCGTTTCGAGGATCTGCACCTGCCGCCGATCCTGCTCGATGTGATCATGGAAAAACACGGGCTGGTGCTGTTCGTGGGCGCGACTGGCTCGGGTAAATCCACGTCCCTGGCGGCCCTGATCGATTACCGTAACCGCAATGCCAGCGGTCATATCATCACCATCGAAGACCCGGTGGAGTTCATCCATCGCCACAAGAAGTCCATCGTCAACCAGCGTGAAGTGGGGGTCGATACCCGCAGTTTTCGTGCCGCTCTGAAAAACACCTTGCGTCAGGCGCCGGATGTCATCCTGATCGGCGAGATTCGTGACCGGGAAACCATGGAGCATGCGCTGGCCTTTGCCGATACCGGCCACCTGGCCATCTCGACCCTGCACGCCAACAACGCCAACCAGGCGCTGGACCGGATCATCAACTTCTTCCCGGAAGAGCGCCGCGAGCAACTGCTGCATGACCTGGGCAACAACCTCAAGGCATTCGTTTCCCAGCGTCTGGTCAAGACCCCGGATGGCAAGCGCCGGGCTGCTGTGGAAGTGATGATGGGCACGCCGACCATTCGTGATCTGATCCAGCGCAACCAGTTGACGGAACTCAAGGGCATCATGGAAAAGTCCGGCAGCCTGGGCATGCAGACCTTCGATACCGCACTGTTCAATCTGGCGGCAGAAGGGATCATCAGCGAAGAGGAAGCGCTGAAAAATGCCGACTCGCAAAACAACGTGCGCCTGCGCCTCAAGTTGCACGGCGAGGGCGTCTCGCACCTGACAACGGCACCCTCGGCGCCAGTGGGCACGAATGCCGCGCAGATGCCCGATTGGGGTTTGGTGGACGAGAATGAAGGCCCTCAATCCTGAGTGTTAAGGCACAAACAAAACCTGTGGGAGGCAGCTTGCTGGCGAAAAAGGCCTGAAACCGACAGATATTCTGCGTCTGTACGCTAAAGTCGCCAGCAAGCTGCCTCCCACAAAGTGATTTATGACCCTGCCTATTGGGCCAGCCACCCGCCATCCACATTCCAGGCAGCTCCGCGCACCTGGACTGCCGCCTCACTGCACAGAAACAACACTAGCTCGCCCAATTGCTCGGGCGTAACAAAATCCAGCGAAGGCTGTTTTTCGGCCAGCAGGTCACGCCGGGCCTGATCCGGGTCGCCCTGGCGATTGTCGATCTGCTGTTGCACCAGCGGCGTCAGGACCCAGCCGGGGCAGATGGCGTTACAGGTGACATTGCTGCGGGCCGTTTCCAGACCCACCACTTTGGTCAGGCCGATCACCCCATGCTTGGCCGCGACATAGGCCGACTTGCCGGTCGAGCCCACCAGCCCATGAACCGAGGCGATATTGATGATGCGTCCCCAGTCCTTGCTGCGCATGCCGGGCAGGCACAGACGGGTGGTGTGGAACACCGATGACAGGTTGATGGCAATGATCGAGTCCCAGCGCTCGACGGCAAAGTCCTCCACAGCGTCCACGTGCTGAATGCCGGCGTTATTGACCAGAATGTCGACACCGCCGAATTCGCGTTCGGCATAGGCGATCATTTCGGCAATCTGCGCCGGGTCGCTGACATCCGCCGGGTGATGGCCAACGCGACCGCCAAACTGTTGCACCTGGGCGATCACCGCCGAAGCTTCTCCGAAACCATTGAGCACCAGGTTCGCGCCAGCTTTTGCCAGCACCAAGGCAATGCCCAGACCGATGCCGCTGGTGGAGCCAGTAACCAGTGCGGTTTTTCCTTGCAGATTCATAATCGATTCCTTAAACGATGCCAGTGGCGTAGAACGCTGCGATCACGACGAAAACCGCCAGTGTCTTGATAATGGTGATACCGAAAATGTCCAGATAGGCTTCACGGTGGGTCAGCCCGGTCACGGCCAGCAGCGTGATGACCGCGCCGTTGTGGGGCAGGGTGTCCATGCCGCCGCTGGCCATGGCGGCCACCCGGTGCAGGACTTCCAGTGGAATATTCGCGGCATTGGCGGCTGCGATGAAACTGTCCGACATGGCTGCCAGAGCGATGCTCATACCGCCCGAAGCCGAGCCAGTAATCCCGGCCAGCAAGGTCACGGTGATGGCTTCATTGACCAGCGGGTCCGGGATGCTTTTCAGGGCGTTGGCCAGTACCAGAAACCCTGGCAATGAAGCGATCACTGCACCAAAGCCGTATTCGGATGCAGTATTCATGGCCGCCAGCAACGCGCCATTGACTGCGCTTTTACTGCCCTCGGCCAGTCTGGAACGAATGGCGCTGAAGCCGAATATCAGCACCATCACAATGCCGGTCAGCAGTGCGGCTTCAACGGCCCAGATCGCTGTCAGCCTGGCGACTTCGGTCTGAATCGGCGCCGCCATGCCCGGCAGCGCCAGGGTATGAGTCTTGCCATACCACTGGGGAATCCACCAGGTGAACAACAGGTTCATGACGCCCACCAGTATCAGCGGCGACAGCGCGATCCACGGGTTGGGCAGCTTCAGGTCGGCTGCCGTCTCCGGTTCGTTGCGCAGGTCATGGCCATAACCCTCGCCGGTGCGCGCAGCCTTGTTGCGCTGACGCTGCAGATACAGCATGCCGGCGCTGAATACGAACACGGTGCCGATCAGGCCCAGCCACGGCGCGGCCCAGGCGGTGGTGTTGAAAAAGGTGGTGGGGATGATGTTCTGGATTTGCGGTGTGCCGGGCAAGGCGTCCATGGTGAACGAGAAGGCACCCAGGGCGATGGTCGCCGGGATCAGGCGTTTGGGGATATCGCTCTGGCGAAACATTTCGGCCGCAAACGGATAAACCGCGAACACCACGACGAACAGCGACACGCCACCATAAGTGAGCAGTGCGCAGACCAGCACAATCACCAGCATGGCCTGACGTGTACCGAGCACGCCGATGGCGGCTGCCACGATGGAGCGGGAGAATCCGGACAGCTCGATCAGCTTGCCGAACACCGCACCCAGCAGGAACACCGGAAAGTACAGCTTGATGAAACCGACCATCTTGTCCATGAAGAGCCCGGTAAAAGCAGGCGCCACTGCCGAAGGATCGGTCAGTAATACCGCACCCAGCGCGGCAATGGGGGCAAAGAGGATGACGCTATAGCCACGGTAGGCTGCGAGCATCAGCAGCGCGAGGGCCGCCAAAGCGATGATTACGCTCATGGGTATCTCCTGTTGTTATTGTTTTATGGGTGCGGTCAGGCCGCCGCAGGGCTATAGCGGGATTCGTGCCAGATATTCAACTGATTGAAAGTAAAGGGAATTATTAGATTTCATGAAGGCGGCAGTCTCACAACAGAGACACCGCCGCCCCGTGGGAGCGAATTCATTCGCGAAAACCGATCTTTCGCGAATAAATTCGCTCCCACCGGGCTCGTCTCTGAAGGGAGACTCGGTTCTCTCTATTGAGACTCGGCAATCCCCAGCATCGCCATCTTCTTGTAGAGGGTCGAGCGGCCAAGGCCCAGTTGCTGTGCTGCCTGCACCACATTCCCTGCGCACTGCAACAAAGTGTTTTCAATCAACTGCCGATCACAGCGTCTGCGAGCCTGGCTGAAGGTTTCGTGGACCTGAGTGTGATTATCTCGGGCAGAGCTGACGCTGACCGGCAGCAGGGTGCCGATGGCGCTGTGGATGTCCTGGGCCGTGAGTTGCAAGTCGTCGCTGAGCAAGGCCGCACGCTCCAGCACATTGCGCAATTCCCGGATATTGCCGGGCCAGGCATGCTGGGCCAGCAGCTTCAGGGCGTTGCCTTCCAGTTCATGCTGGCTGTGCAGTTCTTCGAGGATGGTTTCACTCAGGACAGGCAAATCCTCCAGGCGCTCGCGCAAGGGCGGAACCTGGATCGGCAGGACGCTCAGGCGATAGTAAAGGTCGGCGCGGAACTCCCCCCGCTTGATGGCTGCTTCCAGGTCGATGGAGGTGGCGGCTATCACGCGCACATCGCTCTGGAACACTTCGTTGGAACCTACGGGTTCGTATTCCTTTTCCTGCAATACCCGCAGCAATTTGCTTTGCAGCTCCAGCGGCATGTCGCCTATTTCATCGAGAAACAGCGTGCCGCCTTGGGCGATTTTCAATTTGCCCGAGCGCCCTTTGCGCACGGCTCCGGTAAACGCTCCAGGCGCTGTGCCGAAGAATTCGGCTTCCAGAAGGGCTTCCGGGATTGCGGCGCTGTTGATGCTGACGAAAGGCTTGTCGGCACGGGGCGAGGCGTTATGAATGGCATGGGCCAGCAGCTCCTTGCCGGTGCCGGTTTCACCCAGCAACAAGACCGGGGAATCGGTGCTGGCACTGCGTCGGGCACGGCGTTTGACTTCCAGGGTCGCTTCACTGATGCCGATGAAGTGCGCAAAGTTGTATTTTGCCTGCCGGGCCTTTAGCAGCGAGCGCGTACTGGCCAGTTCCTGCTGCATGCTCAGGTAGCGCTTGAGCAGAGGGGACAGGGTCTGCAACTGGTCGAACAGGGCAAAACCGATGGCACCAATCACCGAGCCGGCGTTGTCATGGATCGGCAGGCGCATGACCACCAGCGGGTCCTTGGCGGTGTCCATCATGTCCAGCAGGATCGGTTGCCCATTGTTGGCCACCTGGCGCAACAGGCTGCCGGGAATCACGCTTTCGCAGGGTTGCCCGATGGCCAGGCTTGCATCCTGCAGGCCAAAGCGGCGGGCGTAGCGTTCATTGATCCAGACGATGCGCGCCTCTTTGTCGACGATCACCGTGCCTTCACTGGACTGTTCGATGATCTCGAACAGGGAGCGGGTCGCAAGGCGCTGGATGTGTTGGTAGTCGCTGAGAGTGTTCTCTTTCATTGGGGTGTTCCGTCATTTGACCCCGGCGTCTGGCCGAACAGAATGCCTGTTTTTATCCTGGGTGCGCTGCCGCCAGCAATTCCCTGGTGTAAGGATGCTGAGGCGAATCGAAGATAGTGTGGCTGGCGCCGTACTCGACCACTTTGCCGTCCTTGACCACGATAAGATCATGGGCCAGCGCCTTGACTACGGCCAGGTCATGGCTGATGAAAAGATAAGTCAGGCCATGTTTTTCCTGCAGGTCGCGCAGCAGTGCAACGACTTGTTTCTGTACCGTACGATCCAGCGCCGAAGTGGGCTCGTCGAGCAGTATCAAGGCCGGCTTGAGCACCAGTGCCCGGGCAATCGCAATACGCTGGCGCTGACCACCGGAAAACTCATGGGGATAGCGATGGCGGCTTTGAGGGTCGATGCCGACTTCTTCCAGCGCCCGGATCACTTCGGCCTCACATTGCTGTGCGTCCAGTTGTCGGTGGACTTCCAGGCCTTCGCTGATGATCTGCGCCACTGACATGCGCGGGCTGAGACTGCCGTAAGGGTCTTGAAACACCACCTGCATCTCTTTACGCCATGGGCGCATCTGCTTCTGACTCAAGCCATCCAGAGCCTGTCCCCGAAAACGGATACTGCCACGAGACTCCAGCAGGCGCAGGATTGCCTGACCAAGTGTCGATTTGCCCGAGCCGGATTCGCCGACGATCCCGAGCGTCTTGCCACGCTCGATGCTCAAGCTGACATCGTCGACGGCTTTCAGATACTCCTTGTGCCGACGCAGGATACCGCCTGCCAGGGAAAACCAGACGCGCAGATTCTCGACTTCCAGCACCTTTTCCCGGGTATCCCGTGGCAGCGGCTCGCCTGCGGGTTCTGCATCCAGCAACAACCGGCTGTAAGGGTGTTGTGGCGATTTGAACAGTGACTGGCAATCGGTCTGTTCGACGATTTCACCAGCGCGCATCACGCAAACCCGCTGGGCGACGCTATGCACCAGATTCAAGTCATGGCTGATCAGCAGCAACGACATGTTCAGGCGCTGTTGCAGTTCCTTGAGCAGCAACAGGATCTTGCGTTGTACGGTTACATCCAGTGCCGTGGTCGGCTCATCGGCAATCAGCAGTTCCGGCTCGCAGGCCAAAGCCATTGCGATCATGACCCGCTGGCGCTGACCTCCGGACAATTCGTGAGGGTAGGCCTTGAGGCGCTTTTGCGGCTGCTGGATGCCCACCAGTTCCAATAACTCGATGATCCTGGCCTCAGCCTCGCGTCCACTGATGCCGCGATGCAGGAGCAGCGTCTCGCCGATCTGCCGGGCGACGGTGTGCAGCGGGTTCAGGGACGTCATGGGCTCCTGAAAGATCATGGCAATCCGATTGCCCCGCAATTCACGCAAGGTCCGGTCGCTGGCACCGATCAGTTCCTGGCCACGATAGGTGATGCTGCCGGTGCTGGTCGTGCCTTTTTTGGGTAGCAATTGCAGAATCGAGTGGGCCGTGACGGACTTGCCCGATCCGGATTCACCCACCAGGGCCAGGCATTCCCCCGCGCAGATATCGAGGCTCAGGTTGCTGACGACCTTCTGCCCACCGAAGGCGATGTTCAGGTTGCGTATTTCGATCAGCTTTTCTGACATTTCAGGGTCTCGAATCAAATCGGTGGTCAAGATCGCGGATCAAGATCGCGGATCAAGATCGGGGATCAAGATCGCGGATCAAACGCATCACGCAAGGCTTCACCAATGAACACCAGCAGCGTCAGGATCAACGCCAGGGCGAAAAAGGCTGTCAGCCCGAGCCACGGCGCCTGCAGGTTCTGTTTGCCTTGGGCGATCAGTTCACCCAACGAAGCACTGCCAGCCGGCATGCCGAAGCCCAGAAAGTCGAGTGCCGTCAGGGTCGAGATGGCACCGGTCAGGATAAACGGCAGGTAGCTCAGGGTCGCGGTCATGGCGTTGGGCAGGATGTGCCGCACAATCACCTTGCGATCACCCAGCCCAAGGGCGCGGGCTGCCTTGACGTATTCCAGGTTACGTCCGCGCAGGAATTCGGCGCGCACCACATCCACCAGCGACAGCCAGGAAAACAGCGCCATGATGCCCAACAGCCACCAGAAACCGGGCTCGACGAAGCCTGACAGGATGATCAGCAGGTAAAGCACCGGCAGGCCTGACCAGACTTCCAGCAGGCGCTGACCGATCAGGTCCACCCAGCCGCCGTAATACCCTTGCAGTGCCCCGGCCGCGATGCCGATCAGTGCGCTGACGGCGGTCAGGATCAAGGCAAACAGGATCGACACCCGCGCCCCGAAGATGACCCGCGCCAGAACATCGCGAGCCTGATCGTCGGTGCCCAGCCAGTTGGTGGACGAGGGCGGGCTGGGGGCCGGGAGTGCCAGGTCGTAATTGGGCGTGTCGTCACTGAATGGAATCGGCGGGAATACCATCCAGCCATTTCCCCTGGCGATGAGCTTGTGCACGTATTCGCTGCGGTAATCGGGCTGGAAGGGCAGCTCACCGCCGAATTCCTGCTCGGTATAGCGCTTGAGAACCGGGAAGTAGAGCGAGCCCTGATAGCTCACCACCAGCGGCTTGTCATTGGCGATCAGTTCGCCACCCAGCGTCAGTGCAAACAGCGCACAGAACAGCCACAGCGACCACCAACCCCGGCGGTTGGCGCGAAAACGTTCAAGGCGGCGTTGAGCCAGCGGAGAGAGTCTGCGCATCAGGCATTCCTCGCGCTGAAGTCGATGCGCGGGTCGACCAGGGTGTAGCAGATATCGCCTGCCAGCTTTATCAGCAGGCCGAACAGGGTAAAGATGAACAGCGAGCCGAACACCACCGGATAATCCCGAGAAACAGCCGCTTCGTAACTCATGCGCCCCAGGCCATCGAGAGAGAAAATCACCTCGATCAGCAGCGAACCGGCAAAGAATACCGTGATGAACGCCTGGGGAATGCCTGATACCACCAGCAGCATGGCGTTGCGAAATACATGACCGTACAACACACGCCGCTCGCTCATGCCCTTGGCTCGGGCTGTCGTGACGTACTGGCGGGTGATTTCATTGAGGAAGGCGTTCTTGGTCAGCAGGGTCAAAGAGGCGAATCCGCCGATGACCAGCGCCGATACCGGCAGCACCAGATGCCAGAAGTAATCGGCGATCTTCGCCCATGTCGAGAGCTGGTCGAAATCATCCGAAACCAGGCCGCGCACCGGGAACCAGTGCAGTGAAGTGCCGCCGCAAAACACCACGATCAGCAACATGGCAAACAGAAAGGCCGGAGTGGCGTAGCCGATGATGATGGCGGTGCTGCTCCAGATATCGAACTGGCTGCCGTGCCTGACCGCCTTGCGAATGCCCAGCGGAATCGAAACCAGATATGTCAGCAGCGTCGCCCAGAGCCCGAGGGAAATGGAAACCGGCATCTTTTGCAGAATCAGGTCGGTGACCGTGGTTCCACGAAAGAAACTGTTGCCGAAATCCAGGCGTGCGTAGTTTTTCAGCATCAGCCATAACCGCTCGTGCAGCGGTTTGTCGAAGCCGTACTGACGCTCGATCTCTTTGATCAGCTTGGGGTCGAGGCCACGTGAAGCCCTTGATTGGCCAGTGCTGGCGGTTTCTGTTGCGCCAGCACCCACACTGGCGCCGCCGATGCCTTGCAGTCGGGCGATGGCTTGCTCCACCGGCCCGCCGGGAGCGGCCTGCACGATAAAGAAGTTGACCAGCAGAATGCACAACAACGTGGGAATGATCAGCAGCAAACGGCGAAGGACATAACCGAGCATTCACTGCATCTCCGAAACAAGGGCTGAAGCACCACGTTTTGCTGCGAACTGTTCATTGGTCAGCGGTGTCGGGCTGACTTCCCACCAGGTTTCGATGGCTTCGCTGTTGCTGGCCTGGATTTTCGGGATACCGAAACGATTCCACCAGACGGTGGAGGAGCCCGGCGGGTAATAGTTGGGAATCCAGTAGTAATTCCATTGCAGCACCCGATCCAGGCTGTGGGCGTAATCGGTCATGGTCGCCTTGTCGCTTGCCTTGATCAGGCCCTCGATCAATGTATCCACGGCGGGGTCCTGCAACGCCATGTAATTGCTGGAGCCGGGATCGTTGGCCACCTTCGAGCCAAAGCTGTTATAGAGGTCCGCACCCGGTGAAGTCGACACCGAATAACCGGTCACGATCATGTCGTAATCACGGGCCATGACACGGTTCAGATACTGGGCCGCATCGATGCGCCGCACATCGAAGTGGATACCGATCTGCGCCAGATTGCGCTTGTAAGGCAGCAACAGGCGCTCGAAACCCGGCTGGCCATTGAGGAAGGTAAAGCTCAGCGGCTCGCCCTGGGCGTTGACCAGTTGGTCGCCCTTGGGTGTCCAGCCGGCTTCCTGCAGCAGCGCCAGCGCTTGCAGTTGTTTGTCGCGGATAAACCCCGTGCCATCGGTTTTCGGGTTCTTGAAAACTGTCGTGAAGGCTTCGTCGGGAATCGAACCGCGCAGGGGGTCAAGGATCTTCAGCTCGGCGGGTGTCGGCAACTGGGTCGCGGCCAGTTCCGAGTTCGAGAAATAACTGTCCTGGCGGATGTACATATTGCGCATCATCTGCCGGTTGGCCCACTCGAAGTCCCAGAGCAGAGACAGGGCCTGACGCACGCGGCGATCCTGAAACATCGGGCGATTCAGGTTGAAGACGAAGCCTTGCGTACTCTGGACCGCTCCCTTGGCCAGATGCGCCTTTTGCAGCAGGCCCTCGCTGAGTGCCGGGCTGTCATAGCGGATCGAGTAACCGGTGGCCGAGTATTCGCGGTTGTAATCGTAGGCGCCGCCCTTGAGTACCTGCCGCGCTACATCAGTATCGCCAAAGTACTCGATGCTGAATCGGTCGAAGTTGTACATGCCTTTATTGACCGGCAGATCCTTGCCCCACCAGTTCGGGTCACGCTCGAAGGTGATGCTGCGCCCCGGATCCACATGGCTGATCCTGTAAGGGCCGCTGCCCGGCGGAATCTCGAAGCCTGCGCCACCGGCAAAGTCACGGGTTTTCCACCAATGCTCGGGGAGCACCGGCAGCGAGGCCAGATCCAGGGGCAGGGTACGGCTGTCGTTGTTCTTGAAGTCGAAGCGAATCCGGCTTTCGGATTCCACTTCCAGACCTTTTACCGCTTCAAAGCGGGTGCGGTATTGCAGGCTGCCTTGAGTCATCAGCAGTTCATAGGTGTATTTCACGTCACTGGCCGTGATCGGTGTGCCGTCGGCAAAGCGGGCGCGCGGGTCAAGATAGAAACGCAGGGACATGCCGTCTTCCAGGCGTTCCATTTTCTGTGCGATGAGTCCGTATACCGTGTAGGGCTCGTCCAGGGATTTGACGGCCAAGGGTGAATACAGCAGGCCGCTGATTTGTGTGACCCCTATGCCTTTATCGATATAGGGAATCAGATGGTCGAACTGGCCGATGTCCGTTGCCGAACGGCGCATGCTACCGCCTTTGGGCGCATCGGGATTCACGTAGTCGAAATGCTGGAAACCGGCAGGGTAGCGTGGTGGCTCGCCATAGACGGTCAAGGCATGCTGCGGCGCCGCCAGCACCTGTTGAAAGCCCGTGATCAGCACCAGCAGTGCAGTTATCAGTGATAGGAAAACAGAACGCATTACTCGAATCCTGACTGAGGTTCACACATGAACATCAGGGTTGAAGGCATGCGCCAAGTTACCGGATCAGAAGGGGCTTGTAACCGTAATTGTCAATAAAGACGGGAGCTTGTGAAGAGCGTGTAAATGAAAACGGCCCATCCGAAGATGAGCCGTCCACGTGCAGCAGCGAGTCAGGATCAGTCCTGGCGGCTGGTCACTTCCAGCAGGTGATAACCGAACTGGGTTTTCACCGGGCCTTGCACGACATTGACTGGCGCGCTGAATACGACGGTATCGAATTCCTTCACCATCTGGCCTGGACCGAACGAACCCAGGTCGCCGCCCTGACGGCTCGACGGGCAGCTGGAGTTGGCCTTGGCGATTTCAGCGAAATCAGCGCCGCCTTCGATCTGAGCCTTGAGTTCGTTGCATTTCTCTTCGCTCGAAACAAGGATGTGGCGGGCAGTGGCTTTAGCCATGGGAAAGTGTCTCCTGTGAAAAAAAAGAAAGAGCCTACCGGAATCAAGGCTGCATTTCCTGATAAAAGTTCATCGAGAACCGATTACCTGTAGCGCAACCGGTCCACTGCCTGACGCAACAACCGCTCGCTGCCTTCCCAGCCGAGGCAGCCATCGGTTACCGAAACGCCGTATTGAAGCGTTTCGCTCAAAGGCTGGCAGCCATCGAACAGGTGACTTTCCAGCATCATGCCGATCAGCGACTGGTCGCCCTGCAAGCGCTGCTCAAGCACGTCATTGAATACCTGTGGCTGACGCAGCGGGTCTTTGCCACTGTTGGCGTGACTGCAATCGACCATGATCCTTGACGCGATCCGGTTCTTCTCAAGGCTGGCGCGCACCTGGGCAACGCTCTGGCTGTCGTAGTTGGGGCCGCGATGGCCGCCGCGCAGGACGATATGGGTGTCGGGATTGCCCTGGGTCTCGATGATGGCCGGGTGGCCATGACGATCCATCCCGAAATGACGATGGGGATGAGCCGCCGAACGCATCGCGTCACTGGCCACTGCTACGCCGCCATCGGTGCCGTTCTTGAAGCCGACCGCCATGGGCAGGCCGCTGGCCATTTCCCGGTGGATCTGGGATTCGGTGGTGCGTGCGCCAATGGCGACCCAACTGAGCAGATCATCGAAGTAGCCAGCCGCCATGGGCTGCAGTATCTCGGTGGCAATCGGCAAGCCCATCAGCAGCATTTCGCGCATCAACTGACGTGACAGCGTGAGGCCGGCGGCCATGTCGTCACTGCCATCGAGCTGCGGATCGTAGGCAAGGCCCTTCCAGCCGACCGTGGTGCGAGGTTTCTCGACGTAGGCGCGCATCACCAGCAGCATCTGATCGCTGACTTCGGCGGACAGGCTGGCCAGACGTTCGGCGTATTCAAGGGCCGATTGCGGATCGTGAAGAGAGCAGGGGCCTACGATCACCAGCAGGCGGGAATCTTCCCCGGTCAGGATCGAGCGCACGGCACGGCGGTGGGCTGCGACCTGTTCGCTCAGGGCGGCGGTCAGTGGCAGGCGGCTTTTCAGCTCTATGGTGCTGGGCAGGCGCGTTGGAGCGGGAGTGTTGTCGAGCAGAGTGACATTGCTGGACAGGTCGGACGGTTTTACGGCAACGGACGAGTTCATGATCTGGTTTCCTGGGCTGGCGGGCATCTTCCCGCGCAAGACCCTATTGGGGTGTTCGACAATTGGCCTGACTGGCTGTGCGTGTGAGGTTGCCACCTGGCAGTGACCGATCGGAGGCGGCTGGCTGTCCCGAACGGAGGTTGCTAAATCGCCAGGCGAAGTCGATGTCGTTGCGGTAATAAGAAGTGGTGTTCATGTCGTATTCCTCATGTGGATTCAATCGGGCTTTCGAGAGCCCCAAAAAACAAAACCCCCGGTCGGGTAGCCGACCGGGGGTAGAGAATTCTCTGGTTGGCGTCCCCTGAATCTGGGCGCCTTTTGGGTATCAGGCGCGCCAGTGGCTAAACCAATACCCGTAATAAAAGTTGGCCGGCAGGCAGACAGCAGCCGAAGCAACCCGAGCAGCAACGACCGCTACCGAGCGTTCAACGCTGGCAGGGTGCAGAAGCTGTGATGAGGCGGATTGCAGCATGGTGTGTCTCCGTAGGTTGAGCGCGAGCTTACCGTAGGCGAATGGCCTGATTCAATTGGAAAATTCAATCGACTTCATTGGCGCCCGCGTGCTGGCCCGAATGAACGCTTGGCCATTAAAAGAGACCAAGGTTTAAACGGCTATTTTTCTATGGACAGGTTCTGTCAGAAAAGTCGACACCGGCAGTCGGATTGTTTAGTTATTAATTGCAGATGTTGGAGTGAGAGATATTCTCAGCTTTCAGTTTCTTGCACTGGGTCACTGCTCTGCGAAGGGATGACGCCTATCTTCATACCCAGTAAAACCGCCACTTTATGGGCTTCTCCGCGACGGCCTTTCTTGCGACCAGCCAATACTTGGTAAGTAGTTGCCGGGTCAATGTCGTTTTCCCGAGCAAATTCTTGAACCGATTTTCCCTGTTGTTCCAGCCAAGCCTTGGCTTGTGCAGCAGTACGTATTCCGGGCATAGTTCAAAACCGTTCAAATAAGTTTAATTCTGTCTGGATTCTACCATTCGTAAGGATGGGGTCAACAAGGTTATGCATTCAAATGAGTGGAATCGGTTATCGATTGAGAAAAGAAAGAGAGCGTCTTGGGCTCTCTCAACGCGCCTTTGGTGAAATCGGTGGCGTGGAGGCTAATGCTCAGGGGAAATACGAGAGTGGCGATCGTGCGCCAAAGGCTGACTATCTCGCAGCGGTAGCGGCCAAGGGGGTCGATGTCCTTTACGTGTTGACCGGGATGCCTACGCCTGTTCCCATCGATAATCTCAGTAGCGCCGAAGAAAAAGTATTGGGAAGTTACAGAACCTTGCTCAAGGAGGATCAGGATGCAATAAGCCGATTGACCATCACTCTGGCCGAACTGTCGGCGTCCTACACCATTCACAACAAGTCGTTGCCCGATGATCATTGATGGCAGATCTGCCAAACAAGCGCGTTTGCGAAAAAACACTGGCGTCTTAAGAGGTTAGTGATAGTTTGTTGGCAACGCTTTCCACGTATCCGTGTGAGGCGGATCCTGTCCTGTGCTGCCGTTTCTGCACGATTGCGCCCACTTTCTGGTTTCCAGGGGGCTGGTGAGGCAATCGGCTTTGTACTGAAACGGCAACAGGCGCTAGGTCTGACTCATGGTTTTTGTTATGGTGGTTAGCATTCGTTATGACTGTTGCGTGAGGTGTCTGCTTGATTAGGGTGCTAGTTGTCGATGACCATGATCTTGTCCGCACAGGCATCACCCGCATGCTTGCCGACATAGATGGCTTGCAGGTTGTCGGTCAGGCTGACTCTGGCGAGGAGTCTCTGAAGAAAGCCCGGGAACTCAAACCTGACGTCGTGCTGATGGATGTCAAGATGCCCGGCATCGGAGGTCTTGAAGCGACTCGCAAGTTGCTGCGCAGCCATCCCGAGATCAAGGTCGTTGCCGTCACGGTGTGCGAGGAAGACCCTTTCCCGACGCGCCTGCTTCAGGCTGGCGCAGCTGGCTACATGACCAAAGGGGCAGGGCTTGCGGAAATGGTGCAGGCCATTCGCCTTGTGTTTGCCGGCCAGCGCTACATAAGTCCGCAAATCGCTCAGCAACTGGCATTGAAGTCTTTTCAGCCACAGGTCAACAACTCCCCGTTCGATCTGCTTTCCGAGCGCGAAATCCAGATTGCCCTGATGATTGTCGGCTGCCAGAAGGTCCAGACCATTTCCGACAAGCTATGCTTGTCACCCAAGACCGTTAATACCTACCGTTACCGGATTTTCGAGAAGCTTTCGATCAGCAGCGATGTCGAGCTTGCATTACTGGCTGTACGTCACGGCATGGTTGATGCCAGCGCCTGAACATGACCCAATCGTTTGATCCAAGTGCGTTTCTTGCAACATGCAGTGGCCGTCCCGGCGTCTATCGCATGTTCGATATTCATGCCCAGCTTCTTTATGTCGGCAAGGCCAAGAACCTCAAGAAACGCCTGGCCAGCTATTTCCGCAAGACCGGTCTTGCACCCAAGACCAGCGCGCTGGTTGCCCGCATCGCCCAGATTGAAACCACCATCACGGCCAACGAAACCGAAGCGCTGTTGCTGGAGCAGACCCTCATCAAGGAGTGGCGGCCTCCTTACAACATCCTGTTGCGCGACGATAAGTCTTATCCCTATGTCTTTCTGTCCGACGGTGCGTTTCCGCGCCTGAGCATTCATCGCGGTGCCAAGAAGGCCAAGGGACGATACTTCGGGCCTTACCCAAGCCCAGGTGCGATTCGTGAAAGCCTGAGCCTGCTGCAAAAGACGTTTCTGGTTCGCCAGTGCGAAGACAGCTACTTCAAGAACCGTAACCGGCCTTGCCTGCAGTACCAGATCAAGCGTTGCAAGGGGCCGTGTGTCGGGCTTGTGGAGCCGCAGGTCTACGCCGAGGACGTGCGTCATTCGGTGATGTTTCTCGAAGGGCGCAGCAATGCCCTGACCGATGAGCTGAACGAGTCCATGGAAAAGGCCGCCATGGCCCTGGATTTCGAGCGGGCTGCCGAGCTGCGTGATCAGGTGGCCTTGCTGCGTCGGGTTCAGGATCAGCAAAGCATGGAAGGCGGAACCGGTGATGTGGACGTGGTGGCAGCGTTCGTGAACCCGGGCGGCGCCTGTGTGCATCTGATCAGTGTGCGCGGCGGGCGTGTACTGGGCAGCAAGAACTTCTTCCCGCAGGTTGGTATAGAAGAGGAGGTCGGTGAAGTGATGTCGGCCTTTCTGGCCCAGTACTTTTTGGGTGGCGTCGACCGTGAATTGCCCAGCGAGGTCATCGTCAATGTGGTCCACGAGGACTTCCCGACGCTGATCGATGCCATCGAAGAGTCTCGTGGCCGCGAGATGACCATCAGTCACAGGGTTCGTGGCACCCGTGCGCGCTGGCAGCAACTGGCCGTGACCAATGCGGAACAGGCTCTGAGCGCACGTCTGGCCAATCGTCAGCATGTGGCTTCGCGATTCGAGGCGCTGGCAAAAGTTCTCAAGCTCGACGAGCCGCCTCAACGGCTGGAGTGTTACGACATCAGCCATTCCAGCGGCGAAGCGACCGTGGCGTCCTGTGTGGTCTTTGGTCCTGAAGGACCGATCAAGTCCGATTATCGGCGCTACAACATCGAGGGTGTCACGGGGGGCGATGACTATGCCGCCATGCATCAGGCCCTGACCCGACGCTTCAGCAAAATCAAGGACGGCGAGGGCAAGTTGCCCGATATCCTGCTGGTGGATGGTGGTAAAGGGCAACTGTCCATGGCCCGGGATGTACTGAACGAACTGGCGGTTCCCGACCTGATCCTGCTCGGCGTGGCCAAGGGCACGACCCGCAAGGCCGGTTTCGAGACCCTGTACCTCAATGATGCCGCCCACGAGTTCACCTTGCCGGGCGATTCGCCCGCTTTACACCTGATCCAGCAGATTCGCGACGAGGCTCACCGCTTCGCCATCACCGGTCACCGTGCCCGGCGTGGCAAGACACGGCGCACGTCGACCCTCGAAGGCGTGGCTGGCGTAGGCCCGACCCGACGGCGGGATCTGCTCAAACACTTCGGCGGATTGCAGGAATTGGCCCGTGCAAGCATCGATGAAATAGCAAAAGCACCCGGAATTAGCAAAAAGCTGGCAGAGTCGATTTATGCAAACCTGCACAGCGAGTAGAATGCTCGCTCACCTCGTAGCCAGTTGTGCCGATGAATATCCCTAATCTGATTACCGTTCTGCGTGTTTTACTGATCCCGATCTTCATTCTGCTGTTCTATTTGCCTTATCACTGGAGCTACATGGCGGCCAGTAGCGTGTTCGCCTTTGCCGCTGCGACTGACTGGCTCGATGGTTATCTGGCGCGTCGTCTCGAACAAAGCACGCCATTTGGCGCCTTTCTCGATCCGGTGGCAGACAAGCTGATGGTGGCGGTCGCGCTGGTTCTGCTGGTTCAGACCCACGCCAACCTGTGGCTGACCCTGCCGGCTGCCGTGATTATCGGTCGTGAGATCGTGATCTCGGCATTGCGTGAATGGATGGCCGAAATCGGCGCACGGGCCCAGGTGGCCGTGTCCAACATGGGCAAATGGAAAACCGCCGCGCAGATGCTGGCGCTGGTCATCCTGCTGGCCAACCCGCCTGCGGTCACCTTCTGGGTGATCCTCGGCTATGCATTGCTGCTGATTGCAGCAGGGTTGACCTTGTGGTCGATGGTCCAGTATCTGAGAGCCGCCTGGCCTCACCTGAAAACCACCGCCGAAAAGAAATAACTTTTTTGAATCAAGGGCTTGACGAATAAACGCCAGCGTATAGAATGGCGGCCATCACCAAGCGGGAATAGCTCAGTTGGTAGAGCACGACCTTGCCAAGGTCGGGGTCGCGAGTTCGAGTCTCGTTTCCCGCTCCAGATTCACAAAAACGCCACTCAATAGAGTGGCGTTTTTGTTTGTGCGTTTTCTGTCAGGCTGTGCCTGCCCGCTTTCATCTTCCCCTGCTTTTCCCGTCTGAGAGGTTCAGTGTGGTTTTGCCTGGATGATCGAAAAGGGTGTAGCGGTTTCACTGATGTCTTCAACCGTGAAGCCGGCGTGCTCGATCAGTCTGCAGAACTCCTCTGCGGTACGTTCCTTTCCGTTACCAAAGAGCAGCATCTCAATGTCACAGAGTTGCGTGAAGGGTGATTTTTTAGCCGGATCAATGATCTGCTCCACAATAAAAAGCTGCCCATCCACCGATAACGCATTTCGACTGTTCTCCAGTATTGTCAGAGCCTCTTGATCCCCCCAATCATGCATGATGAATTTCATTACATGGGTGTCAGCCGAGGTAGAGAATCTGTCGAAAAATGAACCCTCAATCAATTTGCAGCGACCCTGGGAGATAAAGTCCTGGAGATATGGAGTGTGTCGAGCCTGTTCGAGAGCTTCGGGCAGGTCGAGCAGGCGGCCTTCCAGATGATGGTGTTGTGACAGGATTTCAGCAAGAAATATACCTCTCCCGCCTCCAATATCAATGACGGATTTCGCGTCTGAAAGATTCATGTGTTGAACTATCTTTGGTCCCCAGAGTAACGATAGGCTGTCCATGGCGCTATCAAACAAGGCCCTGTCATCAGGAGTACCCTGCAAATAGTCGAACAGTGGCATTCCCATGATGTGGTCAAATGCCGGTTTTTCCAGATTCAGTCTTTGGAGTAAATGCTCCCAGGTTTTTACGTGCCAGCCTTGGGCGCAGAACAGTGCAAGTGGACGAAGCGAGTTGCTTCTGTTGGAGCAAAGCAAACTGCCCATCTCCGTCAGTTCAATATGGTTTTTGGCGCATCCGCTGATAAGTCCAAATGCCTCGATTGCGCCCAGTAAGCGATGCAGTTCCTTTTCCCTGACCCCTAGTCCATACGCCAGGCCTTCTGTGCTGTGAGTGCCTTCTTGTATTTTATCGATCAATCCGAATTGGGTTGTGGCATATATGACTTGAGACGCCCAGGCTCCGGTAATCAAATTCAATAATTGCATTTCGGATGAATGCGGGCAGGGCATCTCGGCCGCTGACAGTGCGTTTTTTCGTGAGTGATTTTTCATGTGAAAGCTCTGTTAAGAGAGGGTATGTATGCCCATTACTGATAAATGGCTGTCATTTTCATGAAACCCGTTGAAAATCTCCCGCTTTCAGGAACGAAACACAGAATGCTATCGCCATTGCTCAGCTTTTCGCTGTTGAGAAGCTCTGCAAGCATGAAATAGATGGAAGCTGCTCCGATATTTCCGACGCGCTCCAGATTTGTATACCAGCGCTCATCGGGTATTTCGAAGTTTATGGATTTCAAGGAGTCGTAAATCCGCTGGCGAAAGAATTTGGAGGAGTAGTGTGGTAGAAACCAGTCGATCTCTTCCGGTGTCAGTGCTCTTTTCTCAAGAATATCCTGAAGCCCTTTGGCAATGGTAATGTTCACAACATGTTCATTGAGAAGTTTGACGTCCTGTTTTATAGCGAATACGGAGTGTTCGCCCAGCTCCTTGTACGAGTTGAACTCTCGCCATCCTGTCAGTGTTCCGTCTTTATTTTTTATCGCTCCTGCATACATGCAGACCGGTAGTAAATTGGCATAGGACAGTATCTCGATCCAGTCAATCCGCAGAGAAATACCGCTTGGATTCGGTTTGTCGTTCAAGAGCACCGCGCCTGCCCCATCCGATAACATCCAGCGGAGAAAGTCTTTCTCGAACGCGATTTCAGGCTGTGCTTCCAGTTCATGAATAGCTGATTCGGATTCTTCCGTGAAATGTTTTCCCTGCATGAATGTGGACGCCAGTTCAGAACCCGTTGCAATGGCCTGGTGCCTCAAGCCTGAGAGAATCGACACGTATCCGTATTTGATTGCAGACAGTCCAGAGAGACAGACTCCGCTGAATGAAGCCAGCTCGCAGGGTGGACAGGCAAGCTCTCCATGCACCATCGAGGCGTGACTTGGGAAAATCTGATCCGGACTGCTGGTGCCGCAACAGAGTAATTCCAGGGTTGATAACACTGGGTTTTCAATCCTGAGGTTGCGAACCGCCTCGGCAGTGAGCTGTGCGTTGTTATGGGTAAGTCGATGAGTTGCCGGGTCAATTGCGTAATGACGGTTTCGGATTCCGTTACTTTTCAGGATTTTCTGCCGCACGCGTGAAGTTTTGCCTGCTACGGTACCAAGAATATTTTCCATGTCATCGTTCGAGACAGGTGCGCCAGGCAAAAAAGTAGCGGCGCGGTTGATATAGACTGATGAGCTCATGATTAATCCTTCATGCGAAAGCCACTAGACCCGGAAGGCTCCTCAAAATAACGGCATTGCCTTTCGAATGCGTGCCGACGCATTGGTTTTATAAGTGTTCTCAGACCCATCATCGCGGGAATAACAGTGGCCACCATGCAGATCATGAAAACGCCATACGCGATGGCAGCAAGTTTTCTGTGAGGATGTCCCTGAGGGCCTATCGCGAGAAATAATTTCCCCCAGAGTAGAAAGCTGCGACGAGCAAATTTTTCGCTGTCGATGAGCCGTGGATCAACACGGACGGCTTTCAGGCCTTTCAACAACGGCGAGCTTTGCTCCATGCGGCCATTTACAAGTTCAGGAAGAAGAGCCTTGCCAAATCGTTGAGCAGATTGAACATCTTCGTCCGTCAGACCCGCGCGTGGAAATATTCCCCAAAAGGCTTCCCTGTTTCCGGTGAACATCCAGCGCGGTGTTGTTACAAGCGTTTTGAGGGCGCTTCCCCTGTCGGTGAGAACAACATTGTCCAGAAGCCGTGCATTGGCTTGAAGCAATAGCTTTTTTACTTGTTCCTGTGCCTGTATCCACATATTTCTGCACGTAATAAGTGTGATCACTGCTGTGTCACGAAGAATGACTTGTCCTTCTGCAGATTTCAAAAAAGCTGTAACAGGAGGGCTAGGTGACAGAAACCAGACGGTGTATGCAAGAATGACAAGGTCATATCGTGTGTTTATATCAGCCTTGAAGGGGTGCATGCGTGGTGGATATAAATATGTTGCTTCTGGAAACTGGTCGAAGAACTCGATAAATGACCAGGGAAATGGATAAGGCCTGAGCGGGGCAAGCTCCTCGAACTCTACGATCACGCGATCATCTTCAATCAGAGCGCGGACAAATGAATCCGCTGCACGTTTCAATTGCCCTGTTTGTGAAAAATAGACCACCAGTATACGTTTCATGACTATTGACCTGCAGCGTCTGGAGTTTTATTTCCTGAAAATCCGGGAAGTAACTGAAAGAGTGCTGCGGATGTCGAGGGTTGTATATTCTGATATAAAAATCGAATTGAGCTTATCGAGAAGACGTTGGGTAAGTTTAAGAGGGGCCGGATAGTCGTCAAGTTTTTCGACCTTCGACTTTGTTCTTTGATAACTGCCTCAGTGATGTGAGCGGTTATTTCCTCTTTTTCCAGTGGTGCGCTTCCGGGCCACGCTTGGTCTTTATGCCATGATCGAGTCATCCCGCTACCACGATCCTTGACGGTGTGGGGTTCTTTTCAAAATCCTCGACCGTGTTAACGATGCCTTAATCGGCCTCCCTCAAAGTGCAGTCACTTGAAGCAGACGCCCTTGGCGCTGCAAGCCTGCCACCTATGAGAGAGATACCCGATGACTACCCGCAAATTTATCCTGACTTCGTTTCTTGCCCTGTGCTGCACCACTGCCTTTGCCCAGGATGGCGCTGACATGATTCAAAAGCGTCAGGAGGCTTTTGCGCTGGAGCGTCAGCAGGCGCGTGAGAACCTTGCGAAAGCTCAGGAGAAGGCTGAAAAGAGTCAGGCAGCCGCAAGTGCTTCCAGGGGGAATGCAAAGCCTCGGGAGATGGACGAAAAACCTGCCAGTTAAATCATAAGCATTTGTTATCTTCAGAACCTGAAATGCCGCTTGCGCGTTATTGTGGCAAGCATGAAATCCTGTCCTCCACCAGAGTCGGCCATGCACGTATTGCTGTGTGAAGATGATGAACTCATTGCCAGTGGCATCGTCGCCGGTTTGAACGCCCAGGGTTTGAACGTCGACCGCGTGGCTTCTGCCTCTGCTGCTTATGCCATGCTGGATGTCGCGCAGTTCGATGTGATGATTCTCGACCTGGGCTTGCCTGATGAGGACGGGATCAGTCTGTTACGGCGTTTGCGGCTTGCCGGTCAGACGATACCGGTCTTGATACTGACCGCACGCGATGATGTGGATGACCGGGTCAAAGGACTGCAAGCGGGTGCTGATGATTACCTGCTCAAGCCCTTCGATCTGAGGGAGTTGTATGCTCGCCTGCATACCTTGGTACGCCGAGTTGCAGGTCGGGCGGTCAATCTTATCGAACACGGAGCCGTAACCCACGATCCGAGCACACGGGAAACCTGGCTGGCGGGTGAGGCCATCGATCTTTCGCGCCGTGAGCAGGCGCTGCTGCTGGCATTGCTCAACAACCGGGGCAGGGTGCTTTCCATCGAGCAGTTGAAAGACAGCGTGTACGGCTTCGGTGATGAGGTCGAAAGCAACGCCTTGAACGTCCATATCTTTCATCTTCGTCGCAAGCTGGGTAACGGCATTGTCGAGACTGTGCGCGGCTCGGGTTATCGGCTCGGGGCACTGGAGGCAGGTTCATGAGTCTGCGCCTGCGTCTGACCCTGATTCTTGGAGTTGCCTTTGTCGTGGTCTGGACGCTGGCCGCTACCTGGATGTATCAGGACCTGCGAACCCAGATGATGTTCTCCCTCGATCAACGGCTTGCGGCGTCGGCGCGTATGGTCGCCTCTCTGGTTGATCAGTTACCCGAACCTTTGTCGACGAAGGAGGGCGGTGCTCATTTCAGCGCAAACCAGTTGGTCATTCCTGATGGCATGGCCTGCGAGGTGAGTTCGCTGCGTGGGGAAATCCTGGCCAGCAGCCATGGCAACGTCGCCAATATCATCGCCAGTGCCAATGGCGGCTTTCATGATCAGGAGATCGACGGCGAACATTGGCGCACCTTTACCCTTGTTCAGGGCGATGTTCGCATCACCACGGCGGATCGTGAGCAGGAGCGCGAATCCCTCAACCATTCTGTCCTGCTGTCAGCGTCCGTTCCTGTGCTGGTCGCGCTGCTGGCGTGCGTTGCGATGCTTTGGCTGGGCATAGGCAAAGGCCTGTCACCCCTCAAGCGCATGCGTGACGAACTCAAGAAACGCAATATTGATTCTCTTGAGCCTCTACAGCTTCGGATGCTGCCCAATGAATTGCAGCCGCTGCTGGAAACACAAAACCACTTGTTGGTGCGAATCAGCCAGGCAGTCGAACGTGAGCGCCGCCTGACCGGTGATGCCGCCCACGAACTGCGCAGCCCGCTGACCGCGATAAAAACCCATTTGCAGGTTGCGCAGATGACCAGCGGTGAAGCCAGAGAGCTGGCATTGGTGCGTGCCGAGCAAGGGACTGACCGGCTGCACAACACCCTTGAGCAATTGCTGTTGCTGGCCAGGGTCGAGGGCAGCCTGTCATTCGAGGATGGCAGCCAGTGCAATGTCGAGCAGGCGGTCTCCCTGGCGATTCAGGATACAGGCAGCAGCACGGAGCGCATCCAGCTGAGTTATCAGCCAATGACGTCTTCAGCCGCTCTGGACATGCCGTCGGTACTGGCAGTGGCTGCGCTTCGCAACCTGCTGGACAACGCCTTGCGACATAGTCCTGCCGATACGCAGGTGGTTGTCCGTGTGACAAGCAACAGTGAATCTGCTTTTGTCAGCGTCAGGAATGCGAGCCCGGGCATGTCCGAAGACAGTCTTCGCCACATGACCGAACGCTTCTGGCGCAGCAGCTCAAGCACCGGTTGCGGGCTGGGCCTGGCAATCGTTCAGGCGATCGTACAGCGTTGTGGTTGTACGATTGACTTCAACAGCACCAGTCAGGATTTTGTGGTGACGTTGGGGCTGCCTTACTCCAGGCGTGTGTGAAAGCCTTTTCGCGAATGAATTCGCTCCTACGGGGAGCCCAGGACACAAGCGAACTCATTCGCGAGAAGTCCGTCCTTACGCCAGCTCTGTCACTTCTGAACCCTGCTCCTGAACCTGCTGGCTATGGCGATTGCGCGGCACATCGATTCCCAGATGGCCGCGCAGGGTGCTGGTCCGGTATTCGCTGCGGAACAGCCCGCGTTCGCGCAGGATCGGCAGTACTTCGTCGGTAAAGCGGGCAAAGCTGGCCGGTGCGCCGACGTGGATGTTGAAGCCGTCCACTGCACCTTCGTTGAACCAGCGCTCGATCTCGTTGGCGACGGTCAGTGCTGAGCCGGCGAAGCCGGTGAAGGGGCGGGCAAAGCGCAGGGCGGTTTCGCGCAGGGTCAGGCCTTTTTCCCTGGCGACTCGCTTGATCTTCTCCGCATGGCCGCGATAGCCGTTGCTGCCCAGTTCGCCCAGTTCGGGGAAGGGAGCGTCAAGGTCATACTGGCTGAAGTCGTGGTAGTTGAACGGGCGGCCCAGTTGCACCAAGGCCTTGTTCAGGTCTACCTCGCCTTCGCGCTCCAGCAGAATCGCCTGTGCCTGTTCGTCGGTATCGGCAATGATGGGCGTAATGCCGGGGAACAGCAGCACTTGCGCCGGATCACGGCCCGCGGCTGCGGCACGATGCTTGATATCGGCGTAGTACTCGCGGGCATCCTCGAAATTGTCGACACCGGCAAAGATGCCTTCGGCGATTTCCGCTGCCAGCTTGCGCCCTGACTCGGAAACACCTGCCTGGAAGATCACCGGCTGGCCCTGGGCCGAGCGGGAAATGTTCAACGGACCGGTGACCGAGAAGAATTCACCACGGTGGTCCAGGCGGTGCTGCTTGCCGGGGTCCAGAAAGCGCTTGTTGGCCTTGTCGCGAGGAAAGGCATCGTCTTCATAGGAATCCCACAACCCCTGAACCACCGCGACATGCTCTCTGGCCCGGCGATAGCGTTCGGTATGGTCTATGTGCTGCTCGCGGCCAAAATTGCCCGCTGCGCCTTCAAGTCCGGTGGTAACCACGTTCCAGCCGGCGCGTCCGTGGCTGATCTGGTCCAGCGAGGCGAACTGCCGGGCTACGTTGAACGGCTCGGTGTAGGACGTGGTCAGGGTCGCAACCAGCCCGATCCTGTCAGTGGCACCCGCGAGCGCCGAGAGCAGGGTCAGCGGTTCCAGGCGGTTGAGAAAGTGCGGTGCCGAGTCCGGGGTGATGTAGGGACTGTCGACGATGAATACAAAGTCGAAATGCGCTGCCTCGGCCGCCCGGGCCTGCTGCTTGTACCAGTCGATATCGATGCTGGCATTGCCGGGAATATCCGGGTGCAGCCATTCCTGCTGGTCGGTGCCGACGCCGGTCAGGATGGCGCCAAAGTGCAGTTGGCGTTTGCTCATGGGTTCAAGTCCTTTCGGTGGAATAGAGGGCGCTCGGTGTGATCATGCTCTGGCTTGTCGAAACGTTGGGCTGTCGGCATCCAGTGCTGCATCTACGGCATCGATGATCGTTTGTGCTTCGCTGCGTACCAGCCAGTCGGGGCTGACTTCGGCAAAGTGCACGTGGCGGTCGCGACCGATTACTACTACTACTGTCGGTTGCGGCAGCTCCCAGGTTCCGGTGCCGGTGATTGCGCCAATTCCCTGACCTTTGGCCAGAGAGGCCTGACGTGATGCTTCGTCGAAGCTGTAGAGGATGCCGAAACGCTGACCCAGCCGATTGTCCTTGTCGCTGGCCACCTGCAGGCTCAACGAGTGCTTGTCCTTGATTTCCACCAGATGTTCCGGCACCTGGGGGCTGACCGCCACCAGCGGAACTCCACGCTGTCGCAGGGCCGGTTGCAGGTTGCGCTCGTAATAAGGGATGGCGATGTTGCAGGCCGGGCAACCGGCAAAGCGAAAGAACACCAGCACTGCGGGGCCGTCAGCCACCAGTTGATCAAGGCTGAGCGTGTCCCCTTCGACCTTGAGCAGTTCAAAGGGCGCGATGCTGTCGCCAGTCTTGACGAAGGTATCCGGTCGCGCTTCATCGACCAGTCGCTGACGCTGATCGATATTGATCTTCAGGGCTTCGGGTGCCCAGGTGCGTACGCGCTCGGCATGCAGTTCGGCCAATAGATGATTGAGGGATTCGCTCATGACGTGCTCCTGACGAAGGTCTTTGGGGAAGCGGCCTCCGCCAGGAAAGGGGTCGGACCGGGGTAGACGATAGGCCTCTGGGAAACGCCTGTGAAAGTCTTTTTAGGTCTAAGCTAATTATGTGTTTTTGTTATTTTTATAAATTAATAAGATCATATTTTGGTATTTTCTGAGCTGGTCCTGCTGGCAATGTTTCATGAAACTAAAAACAGTGACGAGCGGTCATTAACCTCGCAGAGGTTGGTCATATCGCGAAACCTCAAGAATTGAAGATGTCAGCCTTGACCAGTCACTCGGATCGCCGCAACGCTCTCTCCCTCGATAGCCTCAATTTCTTCCTCGCTGACGTACGCGACGGGCTCGGTCCTTATCTGGCGATTTACCTGTTGGCCGTTCACCATTGGGATCCTGCCAGCATTGGTGTGGTGATGACGATTGCCGGTATAGCAGGACTCATTACCCAGACTCCCGCTGGAGCACTGGTCGACAGCGCAAGAGGCAAGCGAGCGATCATTGCAGTGGCTGCACTCTTGGTGACCGGTAGCTGTCTGCTGCTGCCTTTCGTGACGTCATTCACTCTGGTTGCCCTGACCCAGGCCCTCAGTGCGGTGGCCTCATCGGTATTTGCCCCGGCCATTGCCGCGATTTCTCTGGGCATCACCGGCCCTAAAGCCTTCACGCGCCGTACCGGGCGCAACGAAACCTTCAACCATGCCGGCAATGCCTGCGCTGCATTACTGGCTGGCGGCTTCTCTTACCTGTTCGGGCCTGTTGCAGTCTTCTACCTGATGGCGGTCATGGCGCTGGGCAGTGTGATAGCGGTCAGTTTCGTTTCGGCAGATGCCATCGACCATGACCTCGCACGTGGCCTGGATACCCACGATGTGAAGCATGCTGAGCCGCCTTCGGGGTTTTCCGTACTACTCACCAACAAGCCACTGCTGCTGTTTGGCATTTGCTGCGCGCTGTTCCATCTGGCGAACGCCGCGATGCTGCCGCTGGTGAGCCAGAAGCTGGCGCAGGTCAATCTGCAGATGGCCACGCCACTGACTTCCGCCTGCATCGTTGCGGCGCAACTGGTCATGATCCCGGCCGCGTTGCTGGTGGGAGCCAAGGCTGACCTGTGGGGACGCAAGCCGCTGTTGCTCATCGGATTCCTGATCCTGCCGTTGCGCGGCGCGCTTTATACCCTGTCGGACGATCCTTACTGGCTGGTCGCCGTGCAACTGCTGGACGGTGTTGGTGCGGGCATTTTCGGTGCACTGTTTCCGGTGATCGTCAAAGACCTCACGTATGGCACCGGACACTTCAACATCAGCCTTGGCGCGCTCTCGACGGTCTTCGGCCTTGGCGCGGCGTTGAGCAATAGCCTGGCGGGTTTTGTGGTGCACGAGGCCGGTTACAGCGCGGCGTTCCTGACCCTTGCTGCTGTGGCGGCTGCGGCGCTGGTCCTGTTGTGGGTGGCGGTGCCTGAAACCCTTTCTATCAAAAAAACGTAAATGACTTGTAGGAGCGAATTCATTCGCGAAACCGGCACTGAAGATGTTTTGGATGTACAGGTCTCTTCGCGAATAAATTCGCTCCTACAGCGGACACCTGAACACTATCCGCCCGCCATATAACTCAAGGTCATCCGGCTCAGCGCCCGAATCCCCACTGCAAGGCTGGGATCATCCACGGTGAAGCCGGGTGAGTGAGTCGGCCAGACAGCTTTGCCTTCCAGCGCCGGCGGCGTAACGCCCATGCGCATGAAGATCCCCGGAATCTGCCTTGCGTACTCGGCGAAGTCGTCGGCGCCGTAGGTGCCGTTGTCGATTTTCACCGGTGTGGTGGAGACGGCTTGCAACACCGGCAACAGGCGGTCGACTAGTGCGGTGTCGTTATGGCCGACGCGGTAGTTGCCGGGCAGGTAGTCGATTTCTGCCGTGGCACCTGACGCTTCGGCGATGTTCTCTGCGCTGCGGCGCATGCGCATCAGCACGTCTTCGCGCTGTTCGTCGCTCACGGTGCGGATCGAGCCTTCCAGCCGGACTTCGGCAGGGATGATGTTGTGGCGGTCGCCAGCTTCGATCCTGCCCACCGAAATCACCGGAGCAGGCAGCAGGCTCAGGTTCGACTGGCGGCTGGGAATGGTTTGCCAGGCGAGAATGGTCTGGGCCGCGACCGGCACCGGATCGATACCGGTCCAGGGGAATGCGGCGTGGGTCTGACGGCCTTTGATACGGGCGACGAAGGTGTCGGCTGCCGCTGTGGTGCGGTGGCGACTGAGGGTGAATGTGCCGGCCGTACCTGCAGTGACATGCAGGCCAAAGATCACGTCGGGTGTCGGGTTGGTCAGTACGCCTTGTTCGATCATCAACTGTGCACCGCCGGTTTCGCCCAGTGGCGGACCCTCTTCGGCGGGCTGGAAAATCAGTTTCAGAGTGCCAGGTAGTTCACTGCGACGGGCGGCGAGGACTTCGGCCACGCCGAGGGCCATGGCCATGTGCGCATCGTGGCCGCAGGCATGCATCACTCCGACTTCCTT
The DNA here is from genome assembly GCF_018968705.1 of Pseudomonas lijiangensis. Taxonomy (NCBI): domain Bacteria; kingdom Pseudomonadati; phylum Pseudomonadota; class Gammaproteobacteria; order Pseudomonadales; family Pseudomonadaceae; genus Pseudomonas; species Pseudomonas lijiangensis. The sequence continues at coordinate 3,263,601 of NZ_CP076668.1, read as the reverse complement.
GCCTCGGGTGCGAAAGTCACCGCTCTGGTCCTGGGCGCGCACGGTCGAGGCGTAGGGCAGGCCGGTCTGTTCAGTTAGTGGCAGGGCATCCAGCTCGGCGCGGATTGCCACTACCGGCCCAGGCTTGCCGCCGCGCAGTACGCCGACCACGCCGGTATGGGCGATGCCGGTCTGTACTTCAAGGCCCAGTTCCCGCAGCCGTTCGGCGATGCGTTTGCTGGTGTTGAATTCTCGGTTGCCCAGTTCCGGGTGTTGATGAATGGCGTGGCGCAGTTCGATCACGCCGGGCAGGGCGCGGGCGATCTGCTTATCCAGGTCTGCCCAGGCAGCCGGTTCGGCGGCCCGGACCTGGCTCGCCAGCAAGGTCAGCAATAATGACGCGCCCACTGACAGGCGCGTGCAGGGCTTTCGATTTGGCTGCATGGTCGATCGGCTCTGTCAGTAGGTGAAGGCAATCGGCGGGTAGTTGCCGTTGAGCAGGTAGTCACCGATGGCCTTGTACTTGTAAGCCACGGCATCGTGTGTGGTGTGGGTTCGGGCATTGCGCCAGTGGCGATCGAAGTTGTAGCGCGATTGCGTGGTGGCGGCACCGCCCACTTCATAAAGCCGCTCGCAGACATGCAGTGAAGCGCGGGTAGAAGCGATCTTGGCTTCGGCCACGGCAATCGAAGAGCGCGCCAGCAGAGCGTCCAGTTCTTCACCGGCAAGCAGGCCCTGCAACTGACTGCGAGCCGCCAGGTCGACACTCAGCGCAGCCTTTTCAACCAGCGCTTCGGCACCATGAATCGCCGCCGAAAGGTCGCCAATGGTGTGCAGGATGTACGGGTCGTTGCGGGCTTTGTCGACACCACTCTCGCGCACCGGGCGCGAGCCGTTGCGTGCCCAGTGCACCGCATCGTCCAGCGCGGCGAGGCCGATGCCGATATCGATGGAACAGTGGATCAACTGCGCGCTGGCACCGACGTAGTTGCGTCGCTGATACCACTGGGCCAGAGGGATCACCTGCTCCGGTTGCACAATGACATTTTCCAGCAAGGTAGTGCCGCTGGCAGTGCTGCGCTGGCCCATGCCGTCCCAGTCATCGAGCATGGTGATGCCGGGCGTGTTGGCGGGCAGAATCACGTACAGCGCATTGCCATCTTCGTCCACTGCCTGGATCTTCAGCAGGTCGGCGAACAGGCAGCCGGTGCTGTAGAACTTGCTGCCATTGAGAATCAGCTGTTCGCCACGGCGTTCGAGGCGGGTATGGATTTCACCGCGGAAGGTGCCACTGCGCTCGGCGACCGCGCCGGAGGACAATTGCCGGTTGGCAAAGGCACTGAGATAGCGGCGTTGTTGCTCGGGGTTGGCGATCAGGCGCATGTGCTCGACGGTGGCGAAATGCGGGAACAGCGCCTGAGCCACGCAAGGGTCGGCCTTGCCCAGGGCGATGAAGATCTGCGCCACCTGCAACTGGCTGACATCGCCGCCGCCAAATTCCGTTGGCACGCGGGCGGCACCCAGACCCGATTCACGGATCAGGTCGAGCTGAGCGTAGGGCAGTGTGCGATTGGCATCGCGCTCCGCTGCGCCGGGTTGAATGTGGGTGGCCAGTTCATGGGCCAGTGCCAGGTAATCAGTCATGTGCAACTCTCGAAAAGGGTTCAGGGCGCATCGCGCAAGGACTGGCGTGAAACGCCGAGCAAGAGGATCAGGGTGCCGCTGGCCACCAGGGCCGCGACTATGTAGAGCGCCAGGCTGATACTGCCGGTGTTGGTCTTGATCGAGCCGATCATGATCGGCGTCAGCAGGCTGCTGACCTGCCCGCAGCAATTGACCAGTGCCAGGCCCGCTGCCTTGGCGCCGTCCGACAGGTAATAGGTGGGGATGGTCCAGAAAATCGACGTGGCTACCAGATAGCCGCTGGTCATCACGGTCAGTACGGCAATCGCCGACCACGGGCTGAACAGCATTTGCGGCAGGATCGCCATGGCCAGCGCGGCGGTCAGGCCGCCCAGCGCGAAGTGCCATCGACGTTCCTGATGCAGATCCGAATGGCGGCAGGCCCAAAGCATCACGCACACACCGATCACATAAGGCAGTGCCGAGAGCAGTCCCAGATGCCCGAGGTTGCTGACCCCAGAGTCGCGGATGATCGACGGCGCCCAGATATTGGTGACGTTGCCGGTGCACATGATGGTCAGGCAGTAGGCCAGGGTGATGAACCAGACCTTGCGATCTTTCAAGGCCTCGACGAAGCGCTGATGCCCACCCGGTTGGCGTTGTTTGCGTTCATGGGCAAGGGCGTCGGCAATGGCTTGTTTCTCGGCATCGCTCAACCATTTGGCGTTGGCCGGTTTGTCATCCAGCCAGTACCAGGCGAAAAGCCCGGCCAGCACCGGTGGAATACCGGTGACGACAAACAGCCATTGCCAGCCGGTAAAGCCGCCCAGACCAGCGAAGTGGCTCATGATCCAGGTCGACAGCGGGCCGCCGATGATCCCGCAGACCGCAATCGCCATGATGAAGCGCGAGGTGATTCGTGCCCTGTGGCTGGCCGGGAACCAGTAAGTCAGGTAGAGGATCACGCCGGGAAAAAAGCCTGCCTCGGCCGCGCCCAGCAGTATGCGCAATACATAGAACTGCGCGGGTGTCTGGGCGAACGCGGTGGCGATGGTGACCAGGCCCCAGAGGATCATGATCCGGGTCATGGTTTTCTTCGCACCGAACTTTTCCAGCAGCAGGTTGCTGGGGATCTCGAACAGCAGATAGCCGATGGAGAACACCCCGACAATGATGCCGAACGTGGCGTCGCTGATGTTCAGGTCGGTCTTGAATTGCAGGTGGGCAAAGCTGATGTTGACCCGGTCCAGCCAGTTCAGGACAAAACACAGGAACAGAAACGGCATGATTCGCCACGCCAGTTTGCGGTACAGGCGTTGGTCGAAAACCGCTTCGGTGTTTTCTGCGGGTTGCGTGTCAGCGTTTACAGCGCCGGGAGTGCTCATCGGTCTTACCAGCTCACGTCAAGTTTGGCGAAGTAGTAGGCACCTTCAAGCCCATAGGGCGAGTACCAGCTATAGGTCGGGTTATCGGTGGGGAAGAAGTAGAAGCGTTTGGCTTCTTCGTTGAGCTGTTGTGGTCGGCGATCAAAGATGTTCTCGCCACCGAGGGTCACTTTCACTGCATCGCTGAGCCAGTAACCCAGGCTCAGGTCGGTGATGAGTGCCGGACGGATTTCTTCGTCGCGGCTGGCGGAAACCTGGTTGCGGCCGGTGACTTTCGAGTAGCGGGTGCCCTTGAGGGTCAGGTCGAAATCCCCCAGTTGCCAGGCGGCGGTCAGGGAGGTGACATTTTTCGGGTAAGCCGTGGTCAGGTTGCCCTGACGATCACGACCCACGGCGCTGACGCCGGTACCGGCCAGTGATTCGGGTTCCTTGATCTTTTCGATGGTCTGCAGGCTCTGGTTGCTCAGCAGTGTCCATTTGGTCTTGCCATAGCGGCCCAGGTCATAACGGTAATCGGCCACCAGGTCGATGCCGCGGGTGCGGGTGTCGGCCAGGTTGCCGAAGTAGGACACGATCTGGTTCGGGTCCAGGCCGTTGGCGGCCAGCAGGTTGGAGACGGCGGTGCCTTGCAGGTTGCTGGTCTGCAGGATGCGGTCCTTGATATCGATCTGGTAGAGGTCGACTGTCACGTCGAGGTTTTCCGTCGGCGTGGCGACAAAGCCCAGGCTGTAGTTCGTCGAACGCTCGGGTTTCAGTTCCTTGGCACCGAGAGCCTGGCCAGCAGCGTCGTCCACCGTCACATAGCGAGTGACGGCCTGTTCCAGTTGGCCGGTCAGCGGGCTGGTACGCCAGGCAGTGAGCGACGAGGAGTAATACTGTTGTTGCAGCGACGGCGCACGGAAACCGTTGCTGATGGTGCCGCGCACGGCGAACTGGGGTGTGAAGGCATAGCGCGTCGAGAACTTGCCGCTGCCGGTATCGCCAAAGTCGCTGTAATGCTCGAAACGTCCGGCCAGGCTGACGTCCCAGCGTTCGGTCAGGCTTTGGCTGAGGTCAATATAGCCAGCGGTGTTGGTCCGCGAATAGTTATGTGCATCCTGAGGTGTGAACCCCACCAGCCCTGGCGCACCGGGGTTCGGGCGTTGTCCGGCCAGCGGATGGCCGACAGGGAATATGTAGCCGCCATCAGCGTAGGAGGCATATTCGCCTGCTTCGATCCCAAAGCCGTCGCGACGGAATTCCAGCCCGGTGGAGACGTTCAGCGGTTTGGCGAACAGGCCGGTATCGAAGCCTCGGGTCAGGTCAAGATTGTTGGTCCACTGGCTGGCAATCAGATGGCCGCCATCCATATCGCGTGGGCTGTCCGGACCCAGCGACGGGTTCAGCGAACGTTCGTTGCGGGTGTTGGCATCGTTGCGGCCATAGCTGGTGCTGAGGTCCCAGCGCCAGCCGAGCAGGTTTTCATGGCGTGCGCCAAACACGGTCTGGAAGTCATCTTCTTCCACCACGAAGCGTGGCGAGAAACCGTCCGGGTACACCGAGACGATATTCTGCGGCGAGTTGGCGGTGCGGTAAGTCCCCCAACTGGTGGAGTTACGGTGACTGAGGGTGGAGAACGAATAAAGACTGACATCTTCGTTCAGCGGCAGCTCGGCGTTGTAGCCGAAGTTATAGGTCTGGGAGCGGGGCTGACCCAGTTGCTGGCGATAGCGGCTTTCGCTGGTTTCCCGTGGGTCGGCGCTGCCGTTCTGCGGGAAGTAGATGCGTGTGCGATCTGGCACTGCGCCCGCGACGTTGGAGCTTTCCTGAATGCCGATATCGGCACTGAGGCTGAAAAAGCCGTCATTGGGCAGCTCGAAGCCCTGGTTGATCTGGCCCTGGCCGCGGGCACCGAAGTTGCCCTTGCCGCCGACTCTTTCCTTGTATTGCCCGTACAACGCGCTGGCGCTGCCGCCGGAGCGATTGGTCTTGAGGATAATGTTGATCACCCCGGCGATGGCGTCCGAGCCGTACTGTGCGGCTGCACCGTCGCGCAGCACTTCGATGTGGTCCACCGCGCTGACCGGGATCAGGTCCAGGTCGGCAGGCGACTGGCCGCTTGAGGTGGCGGCGGTCTGCACGAAGATCAGCGAGGTGTTGTGGCGACGCTTGCCGTTGACCAGCACCAGCACGTGGTTCCCACCCAGCCCGCGCAGGGTTGCCGATTTTACCGATAGCCCGGTGCCCCCTGTAAAACCGGCGGCATTGGTATAGGACGGTACGCTGGCAGCCAGGGCATCGCGCAGGTTCTGCTTGCCCGAACGGGCCAGGTCGTCGGCGCTGATCACGTCGATGGGTGCCAGACTCTTGGCCACGGTGCGGCCTTCATCACGGGCACCGGTCACGACCACGGTCTGCAGGGCGGTATCAACGGGGCTTTCGGCGGCGAATGCCAGCTGGTTGGCGCAAAGGCCCAGAGTCGCTGCGGTCAGCAGGTTCAGCCTGGGCTGGAAAGTCTTGGGGCGAGACATGGTGTGGCTCCGATTCGGGTGCCGCTTTCCATTCCTGGTGGTGGGTGTTCCTGACAGTACTGGCGAGGCGAAAAGTGTTGGTTATTGTGGTTATCGGTAAAGCATGACGTCCTGACGGGCCTGATCGACCAGCGTCAGGTGCTGCTTGAGTCGGGCCTTTCTCTGGGCCAGCAGCAAAGTTTTGGTCCATTCCATCGCCTTGGACGAATGAGCCGCCAGACGCGAGGCCAGCTCCAGTGCACTGGCATGGGCGTCGTCCGCAAGCTGGTTGACCAGTCCCATGGCCAGTGCCTGGGACGCATCGAACGGGCGAGCGCTGAGCATGATGTCCAGAGCCGCAGCTTCGCCGATCAGCCCCGGAAGGGTGATGGCGCTGAAACCCGACAACATGCCGTGCTGGACTTCCGGAAAGCTGAAACGGGTGTCATGGCGAGCAATGCGAAAGTCGCAATGAATCGCCAGGCTGATGCCCAGCCCCAATGTGTGACCGTGCAATGCGGCAATCACCGGTTTGTTCAGATCGAAGCCGACGCCGGGCAGGGCGCGGGCGAGCAGTTCGCTGCTCACGGCTTCGCCTGTGGCCTCGATTTCCTTGAGATCGGAACCGGCACAGAACGCTCGCTCGCCTGCGCCTCGCAGCACGATTACCCGCACGCTCTGGTCGTCTGCGGCGCGCTGCCAGATCTCAGCCAGTTCGCGTTTGGCCTGGCTGTCCAGCGCGTTAAGGCGCTCGGGGCGATTGAGAGTGACCTGCAGGACGCCTTCCCCAAGGTGTTGATACTCGACTGTCATGACTTCGATTTCGCTGAGTGTGAAAGAAAGACGCATTGCCTCTTGAGGTCTGCGTCAAAGTGGGGAAAACTTAATTGATGTTCATAATGCAAACAACATGTTTGTTATATGAACATATTCTTAGCGGGTCACTAATGGTTATAAAAAATGAAAGCGATAGTCCTGAAAGCCTTCGGCGGGCCTGAGCAACTGCAAGTCGAAGAAGTGCCTACGCCGCATATCGGTCCGGGTGAAGTGCTGGTCAAGGTTCATGCGGCAGGGGTCTGCCATCACGATTTGCTGCACCGTGCCGGCCATCTGCCGGGGGCGCATACCGGCGTGGTACTGGGCCATGAAGTGGCCGGTGAAGTCGTGGAGGTGGGCGCGGGCGTCCTGCAACTGGCGGTGGGCTCAAGGGTTGTGGTCTATCAGCGACGTTTCTGCGGCCAGTGCCGCGACTGCCTGCGCGGACGCCAGGATTTGTGCCGGGCACTGGGCCTGCCCTCGGTGGACACTGAAGGAGCCTACGCGCAATACCTGCGGATTCCGGCGATCTCCGCCATCGAACTGCCTGACGGCCTGGATTACACCCTGGCGGCGTTGGCTTCCTGCCCGATTGCCACCAGCGTGCGTGCGTTGCACGGCGAGGCGGCGCTCAAACCGGGCGAAACCGTGTTGATCAACGGTGCCAGTGGCGGTCTTGGCGCGCATCAGATCCAGCTGGCACGGGCGCTGGGTGCGAGGGTAATTGCCGTCACCGGCAGCGCCGCGAAGCGCGATTTTCTTCATCAACTGGGTGCTCATGACGTGGTGGTTTCCAGCGGCAGCTACAGCGCCGAAGTCTGGAAACTGACCGGTAAGCGCGGTGTGGATGTGGCGATGGAAAATCTCGGCCACACCCTTGAGGACACCTTGCGCAGCATGACCCTGGGCGGGCGTGTGGTGGTGCTGGGCAATGTCCAGCCGGGCAGTGTGCCGATTGCGCCAGGGTTGCTGATCGGTCGGCGACTCAAGGTTCAGGGTTCGGGCAGTGCCACGGTGGAAGAACTGCGCGTTGCCCTTGCGCTGATCCATAGCGGACAGGTCCGGCCCTTGATCGATCGGGTGCTGCCGTTTCAGCAGGTGAGCGAGGCCCATGCGCTGCTGGAGTCGCGCCAGGTCAATGGACGCATCGTCCTGAGCGGGTGGTAGCCATGGATATCAGTACTCTGCTGGGGCAGGCCGCCCGAAAATGGCCAGACCTGCCTGCACTGAGCGAACCGGCCAGTGCCCGCAGCCTGAGCTTTCTTGAACTCGACCGTGCCCTTACTGCCTTCGGCCAGAAGCTGGGGCGGCTGGATATCGAGCCCGGTGCGCGGGTGGCGTTGCTGGCTGAGGCCAGTATCGACTATCTGATCGCCGACTATGGCTGCATGGCCAACGGACGTGTCCGCGTGCCACTTGATCCGGCGCTGGCCCCCGATGAACTCCTGGCTCAGTTGCGCGATGCCGGTGCGGCCTTGCTACTGTTTTCCCGTCAGTACGCAGCGGTTGCCGAAGACCTGACGCTGGCGGGTATTGCTTGTCTACCCCTGGGTTCGCTTATCGAAACGACGCCTGCCGATATCGGGCCACGCGCCGCACAACCGGCCAATGCCCTGGCTTCTCTGAACTACACCGGCGGCACTACTGGCGTGCCCAAGGCCGTGATGCACCGGCATGCCAGCCTTTGTGCCGTGTTGCAGAACATCGTGATGGGCCGTGGCGCTGCTGTCGGTGATGTGCTGCTCAATGTCCGCCCGTTGTGGCCCATTGCGGCAGTGGCGGTATTGGCGCATCTGCTCAGTGGCGGGCAGGTGGTGCTGGGTGGTCGTTTCGACAGCAAGACCTTTCTGGCGCAGTTGCGCGAGCAGCAGGTTGCCTTCAGTTCTCTGGTGCCGACCCAGTTGTTGCGCCTGCTGCGGGAAAACGGCAGCGAACCTGTGCAATTGCCTGCTTTCAAAAGTCTGGATATTGGCGCTGCGGCCTTGACCGGTGAAGTGCTGGAAGGCTCTTTCAGTGTGTTCAGTGGGCGAATCAGTGTGCTTTACGGCATGACCGAAGCGCCCTGGAGCTGTTACCTCGCGGCTGCGCAAATGGCTGCATTACGCCATGCCGGAGAAAGCGCCGAAGGGGTGGTAGGGCGCCCATTGTTTTCTGCGGCCATTCGCATTCATCAGCCCGATGCCAATGGTATGGGCGAGATTCTGCTGGGCGGACCGCAATTGATGAGTGGCTACTGGCAGCAGGAAGCCCGAACAGCCGAAGTGCTGGATAACGGCTGGTTGCGCAGTGGCGACCTGGGCCGGATTCGTGAGGACGGGCAACTGGTAGTGCTTGGACGCTGCAAGGACATCATCCGCAGCGGCGGCAAGTCAGTGCAACCCGGTGAAGTCGAGCAAAGCCTGTTGAGTCATCCCGGCGTGAAAGATGCCCATGTATTCGGTCTGGCGGACATCGAGTGGGGCGAGCAGGTGTGTGCGGCAGTGGTGGTCGATCCGGCGAATGCTCCATCGTTACCGCAATTGACCGAGCATTGTCGCGCCAGCCTGTCGCGGCACAAGGTTCCGCGACAGATCTACTTCATCGATGAGCTGCCGCGTTCGCACTATGGCAAGGTGCAGAAGAACCGCCTGCTTGCGGCACTGGGGCCGCAGTTGCCGGTTTAAAGGTTGCCCAGTTGCGCGGCAATGCCTTCACAGGCGCGGCGCACGTGGCTGGCCAGTGGCGAGGCAGGATGGGTTTCATCTTCCATCCCAAGGCCCGCCACCACCACTGCGCCCAGGGCCATGCCGGTTTCGAGGCGGATGGGAAAGGCCACGGACGACAGGCCTGGCTTGAACTCGCCATGACCGAAGGCGAAGTCCTGCTGGCTGCGGATCATTTCCAGAGCGGGCAGCACTTTGACATAACGCTCCTGACCCAGAATATTCAGCGCCGCTTCTTCATTGTAAGTGGACAGCACGGCACGGCCGCTGGGGCTGCCATCGATGGGGTACTGATCGGCCAGGTCGACGATGACGTTGAGCGGTGTGGTCGGTGTCCACATCCGCTCGATCAGCACTACCTGATCGCCCACCGGGATCGACAGGGAAACGATTGCCTGGCGCTCGCCGATTACCCGTTGCAGCTCGATGGCATAGGGCAGGGCGATCTTGCGCAGGTTCATGCGGTTCAGATAGGCCGTCGAATAGATCAGGCTCTCGGGACCGATGCGGTAGGTCGCGCCCTGGGATTCGATCAGGCTCCAGTGGGTCAGGGTCTTGAGCAGACGATGGATGGTGGAGCGATCGATGCCGGTCAACCGCGCCAGGTCCAGCGCGCTGGCACCGTTCTTGAGGCCAGCCAGGGTTCGTAGCAGAACAATCGAGCGGTCAATGACCTGAACGCGCCCGCCGCCAGCGTTTTCCTTGCTGCCGTTGAGTGCGGGGTGAGTCGAAGAGATATCCATCGTGGCAGTGTTTTCCGAGAGCATTTGATCGGCAGGCGCGACATGCTGGCCTGACCGGTCGCCAAGGTTAGCCGTGATCGCAAGCGGGGTGAAGAGCCAACTGACGTTGAACGGGCTTTATGCAAGGCACGATCTGCGCATTTATTTGCGAACCGTTTAGATCAAATATGCATTTGGGTTATGAGCATGGAACGTATGGCGATATCTATTGCGCTGTATCTGTCGCTGGAAAGTTATCGGAGGATGCAATAACAGTCATTTGTCTTCTACTACAGTCAAGGTGCCGGTAATTGGCGCAAAACCGCTTGTCCCGACAGCATCCTGTGCTGTTTTGCCAGCATCTTGCCGTGTCCACGCTTGAGCCTAGAATCGGCCCCCATCAGCTCCACACCCTATCGTCAAATTGAAGAGGATTTCACCATGATGAACGCGATGCAGATGCCAATGAGCGCCAACATGCCGATGATGCCAATGATGGGCATGCCGATGATGATGGCGACCATGACTTGCACCATGGTCGAAGACGGCATGATGTGCACCATGAAGCCGGCGGCTGGCATGGACATGGCCATGTTCAAGAACAACGCCGAAATGATGCAGATGATGATGAACTGCGGCATGCCGGTCATGATGCAGTGCGCCAACATGTCGATGATGTGCATGTCGGAAGCGGCCATGGCAATGTCCATGAACATGCCGATGATGGGGATGTCGATGTCGATGCCGATGATGAAGTGCATGATGGAATGCACCATGATGGCTGACGGCATGACCTGCAAGATGATGCCGATGGCTGGCATGAGCATGGACATGATGAACAACTGCTGCATGCTGATGATGAAAATGATGAACGACTGCAGCATGCCGATGATGATGAGCTGCAACGGCATGCCGATGATGTGCTGCACCTGCTGATCCAATGCAGGTGCCGTGAACCTCAGTCGCGGCGCTCGGGGTGGGTCACCACCAGATAGGCCACCGCCTCACTGTCTACCGGATTGCGGTAACGGTGGGGCTGGTCGGCATAGAACATGATCGAATCGCCCGTGGAGAGCAGGAAACGCTCTTCGTTCACACTGATCTCCAGCGCACCCTGCGCGACTACCAGATTTTCCTGCACGCCCGGCCCATGCTCGGCGGAATATTCTTCTCCCAGCGGGCTGATCCGCAACTCGTAGAATTCAACGTGGCGTGATGTGTCGTACGGGTAGAGTGCCCGGCTGACAAAGTCGCCGCTGGCACTGACCAGGCGTTTGCTGTCGCGTGCCGGCATTACGGTCACACCTTCGCATTCGCGGTTTTCCAGAAAGGCTGCAACCGAAACCCTGACACCCTTGGCGATCTTGAACAGTACCTTGATCGAGGGCACGCTGCGCCCTGATTCGATCTGCGCCAGCATCGCCCGACTGACCCCGCTCAATCGTGCCAGGGCATCCAGTGATAACTGGCGCTTGCTGCGCAGGCGTTGCAGGTTCTGGGCGACGCGCGAACCGATAAGGTCGTCTTCGTTGGTGGCCGTCTCTTGGGCAAGGTCCAGAGGTGTGTCAATCGATGTTGCCAGAAAACGGTCCGATGTCGTCATGGCGTTACGCTTGGCGAGGTGTTTTCGGCGATGCGAGACCCTCGCTCCCCGGTTGTATCGCAATTCCTGCCTGATGCGCGTACATCGCCCACATCATACGGCCCAGCTGCTGTGCATGTTTGCGTTTGCGATACAGGCTCAAATCGACGATCTGTGCGGAATGGCTCATGGGGAAATCCTTGTTTGCGAAGCGGGGCATGGGTTGAGACTAAGGGCTTTTTTATAGAACGATAAATACTTTGTTTTCATGTGGTGATTCGTTTCTGGAATAAGAGATTTCAGCGCTGCCTGCATCGATATTCGGTTGTCGATGCAGGCCGGTCACGCTTTCGATTACAGGTCGTAACGCACGCTCAGGGTGAGGGTGCGTGGATCGTTGACCGCGTAATACGCCGTGCTGCTGGCTGCTGAATAGGCAATGCTCTGCGGGTAGGCGCGGTTGAGCAGGTTCTTCACCGCCAGGGTGGTGGTCCAATGGCCATCGCCGCTGCTGTAGCTGGTGTTGGCGTTCCAGAAACTCTGCTGGGGCACTTCGTAGATATCGCCATTTACGGCGTTGGCGTAAGACTTGGTCTGGAACTGCCAGTCGGTGCCCGCCACCAGTGCGCCCGGCACATTGACGGGCACCGTCCAGTTCAGGCCCAGGGATGCGTTCCAGCGGGGTGCGAAGACCATCCAGTTGCCATCGGCATCGACTCCTGCACCGGCGGCATTCTTGAAGTCGTCGTACTGGGCCCTGAGGTAACCCAGGTTGGCGGTCAGGGTCAGGTCGCGGCTGAGCAGTGCGGTGTTTTCCAGCTCGACGCCATAACTGTGGGCGCTGCCGACATTGGTGCGCAGGTTGGCGCTGATGGCCGGGTCCCAGGCGTTGGTCTGCAGGTCGCGATAGTCGTTGTAGAACAGTGCGATATTGCTGCGCAGGCGACCTGCGAGGTAATCGCCCTTGAAGCCGGTTTCATAGGTAATCACGTTCTCCGGTTCAAAACCCTGCAGCGCAGCGGCCTGGGTGGGTGCGCGGTTGTCGAAACCGCCGGCCTTGAAGCCTTTGGCCACGTAACCGTATTGGGTCAGGCTGTCACTCCAGGTGTATTCCAGACCTACTTTCGGGCTCAGGGAAGCCCAACTGTCGCTGGTTTCTGCATTGAAATTGAGACCGGTGATCTCGCGAGCAGTGGTGATCCGGTAGTTCTTGTAATCGAAGTTCTTGTGTTCGCTGGTGTATCGCAGGCCTGCGGTCAACGACAGGCGGGGTGTCAGTTTGTAGTTGCCCTGGCCATAGACGGCGTAGCTTTCGGTGTCAGTGGTGCTGTACTGGCCGCTGGCATTGACCCGGTCGGCAGCGACCGAATAGGTCAGGCTGTCGCGTTCGGCGCGAAAGCGCTCTTTATAGAGGTAGACGCCGAGGGTGTAGTTGAAACGCTCATAGTCGCCATTGAGCTGGAACTCCTGAGTGGCGTAGCGCTGCTTGTAGTGGATCAGGTTGTTTTGCACCGGCGCAGCATTGCCGCTGTTGGCCTCGCCCGAGTTGTCGTAGTCCACGGGCTGATCGAAAGCCGACCAGCCGGTGACCGACTTGAAGTTCAGGTGATCGTCGAAGGTGTAGATGGCCCGCAGTACGGCGCTGCCCTGATCGAGCCGGTTCTTCGGGTCGAGGCTGCTGTAGGTCTTGAACTTGTCGAAGCGGCCGGTGGCCGGGTCGAATGGCGTGTAGCTGGTGGTGTCGCCACGGTCGAAGGTGCCTGCCAGGGTCAGTTGTGTGTCCCAGGGCGAGTCCAGCGGTGCCAGGCGCAACTTGCCTCGATAGGACTGGATGTCGACATTGTTCACATCCGTATCCCGGGTGCGGTTGCGCACGGTGCCATCGCGACTGAGGCGCAGCGCGGAAAAGCTGCCGAAAAGGGTGTTGTCCACCAACGGTCCGCTGATCAGCAGGCGGCTGCTTTGAGCGTTGTAAGTCCCTGCGCCGAGTTCAACGAAGCCCCGGGTTTCCTGGCTCGGGTCGCGTGTGATCACACGGATCGCCCCGGCCGCGCTGTTGCGGCCATACAAAGTACCTTGGGGGCCGCGCAACACTTCGACGCGCTCGACATCGTTGAAGTCGAGCATCGAGGAAATCGCCCGGGGGATGTACAGGTCGTCGGCGTATACCGCGACGGCGGCTTCCTGGATCGGGTCGGTTTCACCGATGCCGCGAATGCCGTAGGTCTGGGCGCTATAGGAGATCGACTGGCGGTTGAGAGTCAGGTTCGGCACCCGTCCTGAGAGGTCGCGGATATTGTTGATCTGCTGGTCGCGCAGGGTGTTTTCGTCGAAGGCGCTGATCGCCAGCGGGGTTTTCTGCAGGTTCTCCTGACGGTGTTCGGCGGTGACGGTCACGCTGGGCAGGCGCTCTTCCGGCAGCGGATCGCTGGCGGCGAAGGCACTCAGGGGCAAGGACAGCAGGAGCGGGGAAATACGGTAACGCAAGGTCGGTTTGGCCATGGACGAAGTTCCTGACGGTCAACATGCTCGGTTGGTGTGTTCAACCTGCAGCCGTCCACGCAAACGCACTAGAGCCGGGGAGGGTGCAGGAATCCTGTGCCTCCGCCGGGTCGGGGTCGGTCAGTCTGTAAAGGGGCAGTGCTTTTTCAGGGTGTGGCGTGGTGTGTAGCGAGTTTCAGTAACCGCGCTGATGATCCACCAGATTGTTCAGGGCCAGACCCTGGCGGTAGCGCTTGAAGTTCTCGACGAAATCATCGACGAAGCCGTTAACACCGTCAGTGGATAGTGCGCAGGTATGCGGCGAGATAAACACCCGTGGGTCGCTGTACAGCGGATGGCCAGCCGGCAATGGCTCGGGTTCGGTCACATCCAGCGTAGCGCGGCCAATCCATCCGGCTTCAAGTGCTTCGAGCAGCGCCTGCTGATCGAGCAATCCGCCACGGGCGATATTGATCAGGTGCAGGCCGGGTCTGGAACTGGCCAGTACCTCACGATTGATCAGGCCACGGGTCTGGGCAGTCAGGGGCGCAGCCAGCACCAGATGGTCGGATTCGGCAAACAGGTGATGGAGGTTTTCGGCCACTTCAACATGGGGTAGCCCGGTCAATGGCTGCTCAGGCCGACCCAGGGCAATCACGCGCATGCCCAGCGCCGTGGCTTTGGTCGCGAGGCTGCGGCCGATGCTGCCCAGCCCGAGAATCCCCAGGGTACGGCCACGCACCGGTTGCAACTGGCTGAAGCTCCAGTCGTCATCCTTGACCCAGATATCCGGCAGGCGCTTGGCTGCGGAAAAGATGGCCGCCAGCGCGAACTCGGCAACCTGTTCAGCGTTGCTGCCCTTGCCGCTGGTAACCGGTGGTCCCTGAAACAGCCAGTCGGGATAGAAGTCGATGCCCGAAGACACCAGTTGCACCCAGCGCAGCGACCAGGGCCAGCCACGCGGCGGTTCATCCACTCGGCGGCCACGCACATTGACCGGGCGCAGGATCACCACATCCGCCCGTTCGGCATTGAACTGATCGGGCGTCAGGTCCAGTACCCGGTGCCCGGGCAATTGCCGACGGAGCAGTTCGTTGGACTGAGCATCCAGTTGGCTGGCGATCACGCTGACAGTGGTAGCAGAAGGTTGATTCATCAGGCACTCATCACAGGAAACACGGGGGAATGCCCAGATTGGGCGATGCTTATTACCGTATTATTGGTAATGACTGCTGTAAAATTCTTTTTCGATATAAGCTGATGGCGATAATTAAAAATATACGCATATTAGGTTATGACTAAAATGCATTTCACTGATTATTGGCTTGCCGGTACAGTCATCCTCCAGAACCTGACCACAGGCTACCTCAGCCACGGAGAATGTCCGCGATGCCCCCTTTTGCAAGAATCCTGGCGCTAGGCGCCGCCCTGCTGCTGGCAGGCCCGACCCTAGCCGAACAACGTATTGAACTGCGCATCGGCGACCAGAAGGGCAACATGCGCGCCCAGCTGGAAGCTGCCGACGCCCTGCGTGATCTGCCGTATGACATTCGCTGGGCGGAGTTTCCGGCCGCCGCACCGCTGGCCGAGGCCTTGAATGCCGGAGCGGTGGACGCTGGCATCATCGGTGATGCGCCGCTGTTGTTTGCGCTGGCTTCCGGGGCGCAGGTCAAGGCCATCGCCGTAGACAAATCCGACGCTTACGGCACGGCGGTGCTGGTCGAGCCCAAGTCATCGCTGCAAACGGCGGCGGACCTGAAAGGCAAGCGCATCGCTACAGGACGTGGCTCGATTGGTCACCATATTGCGCTCAAGGCCCTGGCCACCGCCGGTTTGAGCGAGAAAGACGTGGAGTTCCGCTTCCTCGGCCCGGTAGACGCCAAGGTCGCGCTGGCCAATGGTTCGGTAGATGCCTGGGCGACATGGGAACCCTACACCGCGCTGGCTGAACTCAGCGGTCAGGGCAGGGTGCTGGTCAATGGTCGCGGGCTGTCCAGCGGTAACAGTTTCCTGGCCGCCACCGACAAGGCGCTGGCTGACCCGGACCGTCGCGAAGCCTTGCAGGATTATCTGGTACGACTGGCCAATGCGCAGGTCTGGGCTTACCAGAACCTCGACAGCTATTCACGAACCCTGGCACAGATCATCGGCTTTCCCCAGGAAGCTGCGCGCCTGCAATTCGAGCGTCGCAAACTGCGCTGGCAGTCAGTGGATGCCCAGACCATTACCGAACAGCAGGAAACCGCCGATTTCTACCAGGCGCATGGCCTGATCGCCAAACCGCTGGACGTCAAACCAACCTTCGCGGCAGGTTTTGTACTGCCTGCGGCTGATGCGGTGACGCAGAATCCTTGATCTGCTGTAGGAGCGAATCGGGCGGCGCTCCGCTCATTCGCGAGAGTCCCTTACATCCGAAGAAAATGTATCGCCCTCAAGCTGGTCGTCGCGGCCAAGGCCCCTCCCACAAAAGCGCAGGAGGACCTTGGCTGTGACAAGTCTTACCGCATCTGCAGAATGATCACGTTACTGCTGGCCGGATTGGTCCGCTCGCGAAGGTCCTGCACATCCTTCACGCCGACCGGGCCGCCCTTGTTACCCCAGGAGGTGCGGATGAAGGTCAGGACGTCTGCGGTTTCCTGATCGGAGAGCTGATTGCGGAACGGAGGCATGCGGTAGGCATCCGGCACGCCATTGGCCACGATACGTCCCGACCCGTTCAGGGTGACGTTGATCGACGATGCATGTTCTTTCGCCAGTGAGGATGAGGCTCCGGCCAGAGGCGGTACCCATTCTCCCTGGCCACGTCCGTCCGCTCCGTGACAGGAGCTGCATTTGGCCATGTAGGTGCGTGCGCCCGGCACCTTCAACTGCTCGCTGACCGTCAGGTTGGCATTGGATTTCGCATCGTATTGCCATGGTTCGCCGTCACGTCTGGCATCACCCGGCAGCGACTTGAGGTAGTGCGCCACGGCCTTCAGGTCTTCGTCAGTCATGTACTGCGTGGAGTTGTTGAACACGTCGGTCATCGAGCCGAAAACCACGGCATGCTGATTGCGACCTGTCTTGAGGAAGCGTGCGATGTCTTCCTCACTCCAGCGGCCAAGCCCGGTGTTTGGATCGTTGCGCAGGCTGGGCGCATACCAGCCATCCAGAAGCGCGCCGGAAACGAACGCCGGGCTGCGTTCGTCCAGGGCTTTCTCGTTCATGGCAAGGCCACGCGGCGTGTGGCAACTGCCGCAATGCCCAGGGCCTTGAACAATGTAGGCGCCGCGAAGCCACAGCGGATCTTTTGCGGTTTCAGCCTTTATATAGCTTCCGGAGTCGGTGAAGACCGTGTTCCACAACGCCAGCGGCCAGCGCATGTTCAGCGGCCACGGGATTTCGCTCGGCTGGTTTTCCTGTTTGACGGGTTTTACGCCTTGCATGAAGTAGGCATAGAGCGCGCGTATATCGTCCTGGCTGAGCTTTTCATAGGACGGATAAGGCATCGCCGGGTAAAGCCGATGGCCGTCACGGGCAACGCCCAGGCGCAATGCCCGGTCGAATTCCGCCAGGTTGTAGTTGCCGATCCCGGTTTCCTTGTCGGGCGTGATGTTGGTGGCAAAGATCGATCCCAATGGGGTCGCCATTTCCAGACCGCCAGCGAAGGGCGCACTGTCGGGTGTGCTGTGGCAGGCCACGCAGTCGCTGAGCCGGGCAACGTATTCGCCACGCTGGATCAGTTCCGCCGGTGCGGTCTGAGGGCTGGCCACACCGTCGAAGGGCGAGGCGGGTGTGCGTGTCACGAACCACGCGACACCCGCTGCCGCCACGACACACACCGGCACCAGGACGGCAGCAACTTTCTTGATTCTGCTTGTTGTCATCTGTGATCCCTGGACCCGAGGCGTCATGCTTGTTGGTCTTTGAAGGTGTATCGAGACAGCGGCATGCTACGAATGCGCTCGCCGGTCAGCCGGGCGACCGCATTGGCCACTGCTGGCGGAACGGCGGGCAGCGGTGGTTCGCCGATGCCGCCCATTTTCGCGCCGCTCTCGATGATCTTCACGTGCACGCGAGGCATGCGATCAGGTGGCAGGATCGGGTACATGTCGTAGTTGCGGGCGGTGGGGATGCCGTTCTCGTAGACCGCTTCTTCAAGCAGGACCTGCGAAAGACCCAGCGCAACGGCACCATTGACCTGGGCCTCGATGATGCCCGGATTGACGATGCTGCCCGGGTCGATGGCCTGCCAGATGTCGTGCACCTTGACCTGGCCATTCTTGATCGAGACTTCCGCGATGACCGCCGCTTCCGTGCCGAAAGGCGATGCCATGGCAACGCCACGGGCGCGGAGGGTGCCATCTTCAGCCTTGAACGGGCCGCGCTTCCAGCCACCGGCCAGATCGCCGACGGCGCGCAGCAGGTTGGTCAACCGCTCGTTGCCTTTGAGCAAGTGCATGCGTAGTTCGTAAGGGTCCTGACCGCCCTTGTCCGCCAGTTCGTCCAGGAAGGTTTCATACAGGAAGTCGTTCATCGAGTTGCCGACCGAGCGCCAGTAACCCAGCATGACCGGGCTCTTTACATACAGCTGGGCAATCCTGCGATTGGGGATCGAATAGACCTTGCCTGCCAGTCCTTCCAGAGCGGTAGGGTCAATCTTTTCTCCCTGTTTGTTGCTGATGCCTTCGGTAGGGCCTTCGGTTGCGCTGACCGCTTCCAGGGCCACAGGCATGCCTTTGGCATCGAGCCCGCCACGGAAGCGTACGACGGCCATGGGGCGCAGCACATCGCGCAGGAATTCTTCTTCGCGACTCCAGATCAATTTGATCGGACGCCCGACTTCCTTGGCCAACTGGATGGCCTGAGGGTAGGGCGAGGCACTGTTATAGAGGAAGTGCCTGCCGAAGAAACCGCCCAGTACTGGCGAATGAAGTTTGATCTGCGACGGCTCAAGGCCTGTTCTCTTGGCTACGTCGGCCAGGAACATGTCCGGTGCCTGGTTGGGCAGCCACAGATCCAGTGTGCCGTCCGGGTTGAAACGCGCCAATGCAGAAGGCGGCTCCAACTGAGCATGATGGACAAACTGGCTGTAATAGGTGGCGCTGACAACGGTATGAGCACTGTCCAGAGCCTTGCCGGCTTCGCCGACCACTTCGTCGTCCTTGCCAGCGCCGGGCTCGTTGGCCAGCCGCTCGCTGAAGGCCGCAGTGGAGAAGTCCGCCGGCATGTAGCGCAGATCCGATTCCGGGCCTGGCTCTTTCCAGTCGACCTGCACCGCTTCCACGGCACGTTTGGCTGTCCACCAGCGCTCGGCCACGACTGCCACGGCACCGGGCAGACGATGCACGGAGTGCACGCCTTTCATGGCTTTGATCTGGTCTTCATTGCGTATGGAACCGACCGTCAGACCGAGTCGCGGGGCGTGTTGTACGGCCGCGTGGAGCATGTCATCGACACTGCAATCGATGGTGTAAATGGTCTTGCCCGTAGACTTTTCGTGGCCGTCCAGACGTTTTACCGACTTGCCGATCCAGCGGAACTGGCTCGGGTCCTTGAGCGTGACGCTGTCTGGATCGGGGACCGGCAGGTCCATGGCGCGAGAGGCCAGCTCGCCGTAACTCAGCGTCCTGCCCGAAGCCGCATGAACGACCTGGCCGGGCTGGGTGGTCAGTTCGCTGACCGGCACTCCCAGGCGCTCCGAACCGGCCTGCAATAGCATCGCTCGCGTCAAGGCACCGAGCCGACGCATGGTGGGATAGCTCATGCGCACCGACATGCTGCCACCGGTGATCCGCATGCCGTTGCTCAGGACCACATACTCGCTGCCGGGAGAGGCGTTTTCCACGATAAAGGTGGACGGGTCTGCGTCCAGTTCTTCACCGATAATCTGCGCCATGGCGGTAAAAATGCCCTGGCCGCCTTCGATGAAAGGACTCTGCAACCGGATCGTGTTGTCCGGGCGAATTTCGAGAAAGGCCGGGACTCGCGTCCCCGGAACCTCTGCGGCCACTCTGGCCTGGGCACGGGCCTGGCCCATCGGCAGGCCGAAGCCGAGAACCAGGGCGCCTGCCATGGTGCCGGCCGATGCAACCAGAAAGCGACGCCGGGAAATATTGATCGCTTCCCCTGTCGGAAACGCCTCGCTTGTGTCGGGACTGTCCGCCAACTTTGTCATTATGATTTCCTCTGGATTCCATCCCTTTCAAGACGCATCCACACTCAGGTTCTGGATCACGATGGGTGAAACTCGATGCCGAGGTCTGTGCCTCGTGCAGTCCTCAAGACTTGCCGGGAGTTGCTGCCGGTTCAAACAGCGCGACCTTTTCTCCAGCCACTTCATGCACTGCTGCATTGATGAAGTTGTAGGTGCCGCAACGGCACAGGTTGATCATCGCAGCGCCGATCTCGGCATCTGAAGGATGGGCGACCTGCTTGAGCAATGAGGTCGCGGCCATGACCTGGCCCGACTGGCAATAGCCACATTGCGGGACCTGATGCTTGACCCAGGCGGCGACCACTCGCTTGCCCACGTCATCTTCTTCGATGGCTTCGATCGTGGTGATCTTGCGCCCGATCACGCCCTGGACCGGCACGACGCACGAGCGCGCTGCCACGCCATCGATCAGCACGGAACAGGCCCCGCATTGCGCGAGGCCACAGCCGTACTTGGTTCCGGTCAACCCGAGTTCATCGCGAATGACCCACAGCAACGGGGTATCGCCTTCGGACTGGACCTGATAGGTCTTATCGTTAATCTGCAGTTCCATGATTATCCAGCCATCTGGTGGGGGAATGCCCTGGGGTGCTATCCGCGGGCCAGGGAGCAAGCGTTTCACTTGCGCAACACTGCTGAAACGGTAGCACGCTATTGAGTACCCTCAATTGCCTGTGGTTTCTAGGCCATATGAACGGGATTGATTAATAGCTCTTGATTGCGTCCGTGCCGAGGCCATGGGCAGGCCCCGGCATGTAGCCTTGATACCCCGAATCAGGCGTTGGCCAGGGTGGTGTTGTCGATCACGAAGCGGTATTTGACGTCGCCCTTGAGCATGCGCTCATAGGCTTCGTTGATCTGGTCGGCACGTATCAGCTCGATGTCCGAGACGATGTTGTGCTCGGCGCAGAAGTCCAGCATCTCCTGGGTTTCAGGAATACCGCCGATCATGGAACCGGTGATCGAGCGCCGCTTGAAGATCAGGTTGAACACCTCCGGCGATGGATGCGGCGAGGCAGGTGCGCCGACCAGCGTCAGCGTGCCGTCACGCTTCAACAGCGCCAGGAAGTCATCAAGGCTGTGCTGTGCCGCGACGGTGTTGATGATCAGGTCGAAGCTCTTGGCATGGGCGGCCATTTCCTCGGCGTTGCGCGAGATCACGACTTCGTCGGCACCCAGCGCTTTTGCCGCTTCACGCTTGGATTCCGAGGTGGTGAAAGCCACCACCTGTGCGCCCATGGCATGGGCCAGCTTGATGCCCATGTGACCAAGACCACCGATACCGACAATCCCGACTTTCTTGCCGGGGCCAGCCTGCCAGTGGCGCAGGGGTGAATAGGTAGTGATTCCCGCACACAGCAGCGGCGCAACGGCGGCGAGTTGTTCTGCCGGGTGGCGGATACGCAACAGGTAGCGCTCGTGCACCACGATCTGCTCCGAGTAACCCCCAAGTGTCCAGCCGGGAGCGTCCGGAGTCGGGAAGTTATAAGTGCCGATCATGCCGTCGCAGTAGTTCTCGAGGCCCGAATCGCATTCTTCGCAGTGCTTGCAACTGTCGACGATGCAGCCGATACCGACCAGATCGCCCAACTGGAAGCCTTTCACGTGCTCGCCGATTGCGGATACACGCCCGACAATCTCGTGGCCCGGTACGCAAGGAAACTGAGTCCCGGCCCATTCACCCCGCACCTGATGCAGGTCGGAATGGCAAATGCCGCAATAAGCGATATCGACCTGAACGTCATGGGCACCCGGAGCACGGCGGGTGATTTCCAGTGATTCGAGAGGCTTGTCGCCAGCGTGGGCGCCGTAGGCTTTGATGGACATGGGTTCTCCTTTTCATAGGCACACAAGCCCTTTGCGGGGCTGATGGCCATAGTCTAGGGATGCGAAACCCATCGATAAATTGCGTTAATCTGCATTCGGTCATGAGGCAGACTGGATAATCATGAGGGGCTTTATTCCGAACAGCGGCGCTGTCGCCAGCAAGCTGCCTCCCACGTCATTTATTCGCTAGAGGCCTCCGTATGCCTCTGTCTTCATGGCTTATGACAAAAGGCCATCACTCTTCTAAAACCTGTCTACACTGCCAGTCAGGGTGCAGCCCATCGAAGATTCGGGCGATGTGCGTATTGAATGCGGTTCCCGGAGACAGTTACGAAGGATCGAGAAAAATGACAGTGAAGTCTTTGCTGGCAGCGGTAAGTATTGGGGTCGCAAGCCTGACATCGGCAGCGGTACTGGCAGATGATTACAGCCTGGATCAGAACTGGAGTGCAAAAGATCTCGCAGTCTGGCAGGACACTTCTCAGGGATCGCGCCTGGTTCCTTTGAGCTGGATGATGGCATTGGAAATAAAAGGTTCGAAAGTGCCTTTCATGTCTGATGCGAATATCGAAAAGTATGGTTACACGCCGCGCACTCTGGAGTTTGACTACAAGAGTTATCGGTTGCCCTTGGGGTTTGTGGTCGATCAGGGCAGTGACAAGTCCCTGACGTTTTCTCGCCTGCGCTGGAAGAGCGACCAGTCTGACCGGGAACCCTGGGTGGGAATGAACTGTGCAGCCTGTCACACGGCCAATATTTCCTATGGTGGCCATACCTGGGAGGTTCAGGGCGGCCCGACCAATGCAGATTTCCAGAAGTTTGTTGATGCCTTCCGCGAGGCGTTGATCGACACCCAGGGCGATGATGAAAAATTTGATCGCTTTGCGACAAAGGTCCTTGCAGGTGCCGACACTGAAGCCAATCGTCAGCTTCTCTCCAGCTCACTGAATGAGTTGAACCTTTTCCTTGATAAAAGTGCATCGCTCTATAAAACGGATCTGGTGTATGGCCCGGGCCGGGTTGATGCCGTGGGGCATATTCTCAACCGTGTGGCCCAGCTCAACGGCGCCCCAAAACCAACGCCCAACCCCGCGGATGCTCCAGTCAGCTATCCGTTTCTGTGGAACACTTCCCAGCACGATAAAGTGCAATGGAATGGTGTCGCTCCAAACAAGCGACTGGGCCCCGATGGTCTGGATGTCGGTGCTCTTGCGCGCAACGCCTCGGAAGTCGTAGGTGTCTTCGGTGATGTGGCCTTTCGCTCCAATTCGCTTTTCAAGGGCTTTGTTTCAAGCGTGCGCATCGATAACCTCGATCAGCTCGAGCGCACATTGCAGCGCCTGAAACCACCGAAATGGCCTGAAAGGCTCGGGGCTATCGACCCTGTGAAGGTGGGAGAAGGTGCGAAGCTGTTCGAAAACAATTGCTCAAGCTGCCATTTACCGTTGTCGCGCGATGATCTGAAAAGCAAGATCGTCGCTCAGATGACGCCTATCAGCACAAGGCCCGAAAGCCTTCAAAGCATCAATACCGACCCCTGGATGGCCTGTAATGCGGTCCAGTTCATCAGTGATCCTGGCAAGCTCAAGGGCGCGTTTCTCAATACATTCAAAGGCGTGGTCACGGACCAGACAACTTTGGTTACGCAGTTGGGCGTAACGGCACGGGAAATATTACTGAACCAGAAGAAAGACCTTCTTGAGCTGGCGCTGAAGGATTACATGAACGTCCAGTCGCAACCGGCACTAACCGAACGCAAGAGCGTTTTCTCCTTTTTGAGCCTTGCCTCGACCGAAAAGAACAAGCGACTCCAGGCCTGCTACGCATTGAATATCCAGGAGTATCCGACCCTTGCCTACAAGGCGCGTCCATTGACGGGTATCTGGGCAACAGCGCCTTACCTGCATAACGGCTCGGTACGCACGCTGTATGACCTGCTGCTTCCACCTGATGCACGTCCTTCGAGTTTCAAGACGGGCTCGATTGTGTTCGATCCGAAGGCTGTCGGTTTTATCGATGCCAATGGGCCAGGCGCACCGTTCACTTTCGATACTTCCTTGCCGGGGAATTCGAAGGCAGGTCATGACTATGGCGCATCATCATTCAACGATGACCAGCGCTATGCGTTGATCGAGTACATGAAAACCCTTTAGCTGCCAGTAGGAGCGGACTTATCCGCGAAGACGGTATGACATCCGGCACAGATGCGTCGTTTGAAATGCCGCCTCGCGAATAAATTCGCTCCTACTTGATATCCCGCATCAACAATCCGAACCCCAAATCCACCTCCTCGGGAATCGCTACGTACACCGTATGTCCGTCTCCGGGTGCGATTTCGATGGCTGCTCCTTTGTTGTTCTGCAATTGCTGCAGATCAAAGTGGAAGTTGCCTTTGGGCGTCATCAGTTCCATAGGGTCGCCGAGGCTGAAGCGGTTCTTGACTCGGACTTCTGCCAATCCATTACGTCTTTCGCCGGTCAGTTCGCCCACAAACTGCTGTCGTTCGGACACCGAGCTGCCGTTCTGGTAGTTCTGGTATTCATCATGCACATGGCGGCGCAGGAAGCCTTCGGTGTAGCCGCGCTGGGCCAGGGATTCCAGGTCGCTCATCAGGCTGCGGTCGAATGCGCGACCGGCGACGGCGTCGTCGATGGCTCGGCGGTACACCTGGGTGGTGCGTGCGCAATAGAAGTGGGATTTGGTCCTGCCCTCGATCTTCAGTGAGTGCACGCCCATGCGGGTCAGGCGCTCGACATGCTGCACGGCGCGCAGGTCCTTGGAGTTCATGATGTAGGTGCCGTGTTCGTCCTCGAAAGCGGGCATCAGTTCATCCGGGCGGTTGGACTCCTGCAACAGGAATACCTGATCGGTCGGTGCACCAGCACCCAGAGTCGGTTCGGGTTCATAGGTCTGCACGATATCGCCGAGCTGGTTTTGCGTGGCTTCCCGGGCGGAATATTTCCAGCGGCAGGCATTGGTGCAACTGCCCTGATTGGCGTCACGCCTGTTGATATAGCCCGACAGCAGGCAACGGCCGGAGTAGGCCATGCACAGCGCGCCGTGGACGAAGACTTCCAGTTCCATGGCAGGCACCTGCTGGCGGATTTCGTCGATTTCTTCCAGGGACAGTTCGCGAGACAGGATGATGCGGCTCAGGCCTTGCTGCTGCCAGAACTCGACACTGGCCCAGTTCACGGTGTTGGCTTGCACCGACAGGTGAATCGGCATCTGCGGGAAGTGCTTGCGTACCAGCATGATCAGGCCGGGGTCGGACATGATCAGTGCGTCGGGAGCCATCGCAATGACGGGCTCAAGGTCCTTGAGGAAGGTCTTGAGTTTGGCGTTGTGCGGCGCGATGTTGACCACCACATAGAAGCGCTTGCCCTGGCCCTGTGCCTCGCGAATACCGAGCGCCAGGTTGGCATGATCGAATTCGTTATTGCGCACTCGCAAGCTGTAGCGCGGCTGGCCTGCGTAGACCGCATCGGCGCCGTAGGCGAAGGCATAGCGCATGTTTTTCAGGGTGCCAGCGGGGGCGAGCAGTTCCGGGGTAAAGGGTGTCATGGCGGTGTCGGTCGCAAAAAGTCGCGAACGGTAATCGCCTTGCCTTCCGGTTTTATTGATCTGGATCTATGAAGCAGTCGGTGCAGTAGTTTTTGATGCCTGAACCCTGCTGATCCAGGGCTCAGGAAGGCGACAGCGGATAAGGTCAGGCATCCACTTGATTGATCAGCGTCTTCAGATAGGCAAGGCCTCTTTCGGTGATCGTGTTGCGCAAGGTTCGTTCGGCGGCGGTCACTGCGTTATGGCTGGCAGCCCGGCAGAAGCGGTAGACCAGGTCCACGGTCTGTTGTTTGTCCGGTGCCAACTGGTTGGTTACATCGCAATGCGCGATCAGCAGGTTGCGCAAGGTCAGGGTACGGATCGCCAGGGTAGTGGCCCACTCGGTCAGGCTCAAACCGTAATCCTGCCCGGCACTGGTGTTGGAGATAAACGGGAAGCCGGTGCGGGTCATTTCTGCGGCAATGAAACGCTTCAGGATCAGATCCAGGCTGTGTTGCAGTTTTTCCGTGTACAGGCGGCGATATTCGCTGCGCAGGGTCCATTGCGCCTGTGCCGGGGTTTCGCCGGGCACGATGAGTGAAGAGGTGAGGATCTGCTGGCGCAAGGAAGAGGGTGCGCCTGGCGAGTTCAAGACATTGATCAGGACGATCAGCAACGGATCGGCAAGAATCGGCTCGCGGGTATCTTCCTGAAGGTTGCTGGTGTTGTCGGCCAGCAACGGGATTTCCTCGATCCAGCGGGCATGAGGCAGTTCCGACAGTTGCGTGGAAATGTCGTATAGACGCAGCAGCACCTGGCTGACCGGCAGTTTCTTCGACAGGGTGATTTGCAGCAAAGACTCCATCACCGAGCGCCACTGGGCCTGATCGATGCCAGGAAACTCCTGATTGGCGGCGGCGTAGAGATGATGGTCGTCCTGAGGGCCTTCTTCGATCTGGAACGGCGATTCGCCAAACAGCCCGATACGGGCAACTTCGGGGCAGCTCATGGTTGCGGACTTCACCAGCGAATTGTTGATGCGGCGATACATGCGAGGGTAGTTGGCACAGGTATCGGTGAGCACTTCTTCACCCTGCTGGGCATGGATCTGGCAACGTCCGCCCTGCAGCGCGCCGCACTGGCCGCCGGCCTTGTCCATCTGGTAGCCCGAATCGTCTTTGACGATCAGGTTCAAGAGTTCGGGAAAGTCCCGGCTGTACAGCTCGTGGCTGCGATTGCTGACTGCAATGCGCCAGTTACCCTTGCAGCAGTTGTCTTCGCAACGCTCGGCAATGCATGAAAACTCTTGTACGTATTTGAAAGCCCTGGCGGACTGAATGCCCATGAATTCTCTCCCGCGGTCTTAGGTTCGTTTGAACCTGAGTGGCCGTTGTGCGGGAGTTGTTCCATGCAGAAGGGGAAATGGTAGTGCGGATGTACAGGCTCCCGAGCCGCTGGAGGTCGGGAGCCTCAGGTTTTACTGGGCCATCTTGGCCATGACCGACGCATAACCGGCAGCAGAGCCCAGTACATCGGCTTTGCCCTGAGCGATCAGGATGGAGTCGGAAACCTCGCGAAATGCACCGGTGCCACCTGCGCGTTGCAGCACATGGGTGGCTTGCTGCTGCACATAGACCGGTGCATCGGCCACGGCGAACGACAGGCCGCAGGCCGCAAAGGCTGGCAGGTCGATGGAGTCATCACCGATACAGGCTGTTTGCCCGGCAGTCACCCCGGCGGCGGCCATCAACTGCTCGCAGGCTGCCTTTTTATCCTTGATGCCGAACTGGCAAAGCTCGACGCCCAGATCTGCCACGCGCTTGCGCAAAGTGGCCGAGTCGCGGCCCGACAACACGGCCACGCGCACGCCGTTTTCCTCCAGCATGCGCATGCCCATGCCATCGCGGACGTGGAAGCGTTTCAGGCATTCGCCGGTGGCGTCGTAGAAAATGCCGCCATCGGTCAGGACGCCGTCGACATCCGTGATCACCAGACGAATGTCGGACAGTGCAGGCAGGCTTGGCAGCGAGCGGCCTTCGATCAGGGCACGGACCTTTTCCAGGCATTCAGGGGTATCGACGCCGGGGCCGGTGGGCTCCACCACCCAGGCGCGAATGCAGTAACCGGCGGTCAGCAGGCGCAGTTGCTCCAGTTTTTCCGCGTGCTCGATCATGGGTTGGGGCAAGCCGGAGTAGCTGGCCAGCACCTCGCGACGATAGGCATAGACCCCGACATGCTTGAGGTAGGTGGCGGTTTCAGCCTCGCGGGGGTAAGGAATCGGCGAGCGGCTGAAATACAGCGCATTGCCGTTGGCCGCTAGTACCACTTTGACGGTATTGGGGTTGCCTGCTTCGGCCGAGTCTATCGGATGGCAGAGCGTGCCGACCTGCACGGACGCATCGGCAAGCATGCCTTTCACCAGCGTGGTGATATCCGCAGGCCTTACCAGAGGCTCGTCGCCTTGCAGGTTGACGTAGATATCGGCTTCGACCTGAGTCATGACTTCGGCCAGACGATCGGTGCCCGAAGGATGGTCGGGGGATGTCATCACACAGGCCGCGCCAAAGCTGCGCGCCGCATCGGCCACACGCTGGTCGTCAGTGGCAATCACCACCGTATCGGCAATGGCGGCTTCCAGAGCGCGCTCATACACATGCTGCACCATGGGTTTGCCCGCGATGTCGGCAAGCGGTTTACCGGGGAGGCGGGTGGATGCGTATCTTGCCGGGATGACGATGGCGACACGTTGTGGATGGCTGGCCATTAAGGGTCCTTAAACGATTTCAGCAGTGCAGGGCGAAAAACGGATCATACCAGTGACGGGGCCTGCGCGAATCAAAGTTCCAGTTTGTAGCCCACGCCGTACAGCGACTGTATGGGGTCTTCGCCTGGACAGGCCTGCGCAAGTTTGCGCCGCAGGTTGCGGATATGGCTGTCTACGGTGCGGTCAGTGACCACGCGATGGTCCGAATACAGCTTGTCGAGAAGCTGGTCCCGGGAGAAAACGCGACCCGGCGAGCGGACGAACGTGCTGAGCAGGCGCAACTCAACGGGTGTCAGGTCCAGCGCCACGCCGTCGAACGAGGCGCGATATTGCTCCTCATCGATCAGCAGGCGTGGCTGGGCTTGTTGAGCAACCATCTGGGGTGCGCGCCGCAGAATCGCCTTGACCCTGGCGACCATTTCACGGGGGCTGAAAGGCTTGCAGATGTAGTCGTCGGCTCCCAGGTCCAGGCCCAGCAGGCGATCCACTTCCTCGACACGCGCAGTGATCATGACGATGGGCACCGCGCTGAAGGTGCGCAGTTCCTGGCACACTTGCAGACCATCGCGGCCTGGCAGCATCAGGTCCAGCAGGATCAGGCGCGGTTCGCAGGCCCGTACCGCGGGCACCACTTGCAGGCCGTTGTCCAGGCACTGGGTCGGATAACCGGCTGCGGTCAGATAGTCACGCATCAGCGCAGCCAGTTTGGGTTCATCTTCGACGATGAGAATGGGGGCTTCGTTGACCATGCTTCAGGTATTCCGTGGCAGGCGAAGGGTCAGCCAGAGGCCGCCCAGCGGAGAGTGATCGGCAGTCAGGCTGCCGCCATGCGCCAGCGCGATACTGTGACAGATGGCCAGGCCGAGCCCTGCGCCGCCACTGGCCCGGTTACGTGATGCCTCGCCCCGGTAGAAACGCTCGAACAGGCGGGGTAGTTGCTCGGCGTCGATGCCGGGCCCTGAGTCGAGAAAGTCGATACGCCATTCGTTTCCTTCATGGCCTGCACGGATCTGCAGCACGCCGCCGTCATCGGTATAGCGCACCGTGTTTTCCAGCAGGTTGTTGAATAATTGCTGCAGTCGTTTGGCGTCGGCCTGCACAGGCAGCGACTGGGCGGGAAGGTCCAGTTCCAGCCTCAGATTCCGTGCGGCGAAACGCTCCTGGAACATGGCAGCGCTGCTTGTGAGCAGGTCATTGAGTTCGCAGTCGGTCTTGCGATAGGTCAGGGCGCCGACATCGGCCAGTGACAATTCATAGAGATCGTCCACCAGCTTGCTGAGCATGCCGACTTCGCCCTGCAAGGACTTCATCGAAGCCTGATCCAGTGTGCGCACGCCATCTTCGATCGCTTCCAGTTCACCGCGCAGCACCGACAGGGGCGTGCGCAGTTCGTGAGAAACATCGGCCATGAAGTCCCGGCGCATGCGTTCGTTGCGTTCCAGCGTATAAGCCAACTGATTGAAGTCACGGGCCAGTTGCCCGACTTCATCATTGGAAGACACTGCTACCCGGCTGCCGTACTCCCCGGCGGCCAGTCGATGGGTGGCCGCTGCGACACGCTTGACCGGATCAAGCAGGGTTCGGGAGATCCACCAGGCAATCAACATGGCCAGAATCAGTGACAGCACGCCCATTCCGAGGCTGGCCCGAAACTGATACTGCTGAAAGCGTTCGCCGCCTGCTTCGCTGACACTCTGGAAAGGCGTAATGGCCAGCCAGCCGACGGTTTTGCCATTCACCTCAATCGGGCGCATATAGTCATCGTCATGCAGGCCCGAGTAGCCCGTCACCTGTTGCTTGTCTGCATCCAGCAGCGCAAAACGCAGTACGGCACCGGTAAGGTCTGAGGTCTGCATCGCATTGGTGTCGAACTTCTTGCGTTCGTTGTCCTCCTGGTCGGGACGCATGATGTCGAACCAGCGGTCCCCGTCATGGCGCAGGAACTCCCAATTGCCTTCCTGGACATAGGCGGCAGCGAGCTTGGGCAGAATCGGGGTCATCCGCTGCATGCCCTGTTCATTGAGATACCCCACAAAGCCGCGGGCAAAACTCCAGCTGGTGGTCAGCCCCATGCTCAGGATGACGAACAACACGCTGGCCAGAACCGCGATGAAGAGTTTGGTGGAGATGCTCAGTTTCATGGGCTTCGCATTTGTGGAGATGAAGAGGCCGCTCATTTAGGCCCGCTGGCGACGAAGATTCAAGCTGCGCGGGGAATCTTCAATTTTCCTGCACATTTGTCTCGCAATCTGACGTCAGGCCCAAGCCATAACGTCCAGCAGAGGCATTCCATGTCTATCAAAATCTTCGCCAAGAACCTGGTGACTGTCACCTTTGTTTTTTATGCGGCTCTTTTAAGCCTGCTGAGCGGTTGCTCACCCGAGGAGGCTGCGCCTGCCGCAGCGCTGCCCAAGGTTTCCGTGATCAGTGTCCAGCCACAGAGCCAGGTACTGACCACCGAGCTTGCCGGGCGCACGCAGGCTTTCATGGTGGCCGAAATCAGGCCGCAAGTCGGCGGTATCGTGCAGCAGCGGCTGTTTACCGAAGGAGCAGAGGTCAAGGCGGGACAGGCGCTTTATCAACTGGATAGCGCAACGTACCGTGCCGCGCTGGCAGACGCCCAGGCTACCCTGGCCAAGGCCCGTGCCACCCTGAAGTCGGCACAGAGCACGGCCACGCGTAATGCCCGGCTGGCGAAGATCGATGCCATCAGTCAGCAGGACAATGAAGACGCGCAGGCCAGTCTGCTCAGCGCCGAAGCCGAGCTGCAAGTGGCGCAGGCGGGTGTGGAAACCGCACGTATCAATCTGGCGTATACCCGCATCACGTCGCCCATCGCCGGGCGCATAGAAACCTCCACCGTGACTCCTGGTGCATTGGTCGTGGCCAATCAGGACACGGCGCTGACGACCGTGCAGCAACTGGACCCGATCTATGTCGATGTCACGCAATCCACCACTGAATTGCTGCGCCTCAAGCGCGACCTGGCCAGCGGTGTACTGCAAGCCAACAGCGACGGTGCTGTGCCCATCACCCTCAAACTGGATGATGGCAGCACGTATCCGGGTGAAGGTCGGTTGCAGTTCAGTGGTGTCAGCGTCAACGAAGGCACAGGTACCGTGACCCTGCGCGCCCGGTTCGCCAACCCGGACCGGCTGTTGTTGCCCGGCATGTATGTGCGAGCGGTGCTGGAGCAGGCACGAGACAACAAGGCGATCCTCGTGCCGCAAAGGGCGGTAAGTCGCAGCGCCAGTGGCATGACTTCGGTGCTGGTGGTGGTCAATGGCAAGGTCGAGCAGCGCATGCTGACGATTGACCGGGCGGTAGGCAATCAGTGGTGGGTGACGGCTGGCCTCGTGGCGGGCGATCAGGTGATTGTCGAAGGCGGGCAGAAGGTCCGGGTCGGCACCGAAGTACTGGCCGTCAAGAGTGACGCGCAGGCATCGCCCGCAACCGTTGCGAAGGAGGGCTGAGCATGGCGCGTTTCTTTATCGACAGGCCGATCTTTGCCTGGGTTATCGCCATCTGCATCATGCTCGGCGGCGCCTTGTCCATCAGCCAGTTGCCGCTGGAGCAATACCCGGATATCGCACCCCCGACGGTGCGGATCTCGGCCACCTATACCGGAGCCTCGGCCAAGACTGTCGAAGACTCGGTGACCCAGGTCATCGAGCAGCAGATGAAAGGGCTGGACAACCTGACCTACATGTCGGCTTCCAGCAGCTCGGCGGGCAGCGCCAGCATCAACCTGACGTTCTCCGCCGGCACCGACCCCGATGTGGCGCAGATGCAGGTGCAGAACAAGCTGCAACAGGCTGAATCCCGGCTGCCGCAATCCGTGCAGAGCGAAGGCCTGACCGTGACCAAGGGCGGTTCGGACTTTCTGATGATCGTGGCCCTGACCTCCGATAACGACAGCGTTACCGGTACCCAGATCGGCGATTACATTTCCAGCACCTTGCTCGACCAGATCAGCCGCATCGACGGTGTGGGCGATGTTCAGACCATGGGATCGGGCTATGCCATGCGGATCTGGCTGGACCCGGGCAAGCTGGAAAAATATGCCCTGATGCCTTCGGACGTCAGCAGTGCTCTGGAGGCCCAGAACACTGAGGTGTCTGCCGGTCAGTTGGGGGCATTGCCCGCTGTGGCAGGCCAGCAACTGAATGCCACCATCAGCGCTCGCAGCAAGCTGCAGACCGCCGAGGAGTTTCGCAATGTCGTGGTCAAGTCTTCCAGCGATGGTGCCGTGGTGCTGCTGGGGGATGTGGCCCGTGTTGAACTGGGCAGCGAAAGTTACGACGTGAACTCGGCGTTGAATGGCCGGGCTGCTGCGGCCATGGGTGTGCAACTGGCGACCGGTGCCAATGCCCTGAGCGTGGGGGAAGCCGTCAAGGCCAAGCTCAAGGAGCTTGAGCCTTTCTACCCCACGGAAATGCAACTCAAGAACGTGATTGCCTACGACACCACGCCTTTCGTGAGCCTGTCCATCGAAGAAGTCGTCAAGTCTCTGGGCGAGGCCATCGTTCTGGTGGTGCTGATCATGTTTCTGTTCATGCAGAACCTGCGCGCTACCCTGATTCCGGCCATCACGGTGCCGGTGGTGTTGCTGGGGACTTTTGGCGTATTGGCGTTGGCGGGCTACTCCATCAATACCCTGACCATGTTTGCCATGGTGCTGGCCATCGGGCTGCTGGTAGATGACGCCATTGTGGTGGTGGAAAACGTCGAGCGGGTGATGGGAGAGCAGAAGCTCTCGGCCCTTGAAGCCACTCGCCAGTCGATGGCGGAAATCACCAGCGCCCTGATCGGTATCGCCCTGGTGCTCAGTGCGGTATTCATTCCCATGGCGTTTTTCGGCGGCTCGACGGGGATCATTTATCGGCAGTTCTCGGTGACCATCGTCTCTGCCATGTTGCTTTCCGTGCTCGTGGCCATGACCCTGACGCCAGCCTTGTGCGCCACCTTGCTCAAGCCTTCCGATGTTCAGGGCCATGCTCCGCGAGGCGGTTTCTTCGGCTGGTTCAACCGGACATTCGAGCGCGGTGCCGATAACTATCAGCGGTTGGTGGGCAGCACGCTGCAGCGTGGACGTCGCAGCATGCTGGTGTATGGCTTGATCCTGCTGGCAATGGCCGCAGGTTATGTCAGCCTGCCGACCTCGTTCCTGCCGGACGAAGACCAGGGCATCCTCATGGGGCAGGTTCAACTGCCTGTAGGTGCTACTGACAGTCGTACCCAGGCGGCGATGAGGCAGTTCGAAAGCTACATGCTCCAACAGCCGGAAGTCGATTCGTTGATCACCATTACCGGTCTGGGCATGGGCGGCAACAGCCAGAATACCGGTCGCTCATTCATCAAGCTCAAGGACTGGAGCGAGCGTTCGGGCAAAGGTCAGGATGCGGCGTCCATCGCTCAACGAGCGACCATGGCCCTGGCCAGTATTGGGGATGCCAGTGTGTTCGTGATGCAGCCTCCGGCGGTGCGTGGTCTGGGTGAAAGCTCCGGTTTTGACCTGCAACTCAAGGACCTTGGCGGACTGGGCCATGATGCCCTGGTCGCGGCGCGTGAGCAGTTCATCGAACTGGCGAGGAAAGATCCGCGCTTGCTGGGCGTACGCAGCAACGGTCTGGACGATACGCCTCAACTGAAAGTCAGCATTGATGACCGCAAGGCCGGTGCCCTGGGGCTGAGCACCAGTGACATCAACGACACCTTGTCCACCGCGCTTGGCGGCACCTATGTCAATGACTTCCTCAATCAGGGACGGGTCAAGAAGGTCTATGTCCAGGGCGAGGCCACGTCGCGCATGCAGTCGGCGGACCTGGATCACTGGTTCGTGCGTAACAGCAATGACGAAATGGTGCCTTTTTCCTCCTTCGCCAGCAGTGCCTGGAGCTACGGTTCGCCTTTGCTGGAGCGCTACAACGGCAATTCGTCGCTGGAAATCGTGGGTGATCCTGCGCCGGGTGTGAGCTCCGGGGTTGCCATGGCGGCCGTGGAAGAGATCGTCAAGCAACTGCCTGAAGGCATCGGTTATGAGTGGAGCGGCCAGTCCTATCAATTGCGGCTGTCCGGCTCGCAGGCGCCATTGCTCTACGGTATCTCGATTCTGTTTGTGTTTCTCTGCCTGGCGGCACTGTATGAAAGCTGGTCTGTGCCGTTTTCGGTGATGCTGGTGGTGCCGCTGGGTGTCGTTGGGGCTGTGCTGGCGACTCGCGTCAGTGGTTTGAGCAACGACGTCTACTTCCAGGTGGGACTGCTGACGACTGTGGGACTGGCGGCCAAGAACGCCATTCTGATCGTCGAATTCGCCAAACACCTTC